>NZ_CP117866.1:1825961-2434615 GCF_028736035.1 Streptomyces sp. T12 | reverse complement strand
AGCACCACCGTCTCGCCGCTGCCCGCGTCGGCGCCCACCCGCACCTCGGCGTCCAGCCGGGACTGCGTACGGTCGCGGGGCGAGCGCGAGACGCGCTTGATGACCACCAGCGTGCGCGAGGGGTGCTCGTGCGAGGCGTCGTTCGCGGCCCTCAGGGCGTCGTACGCGTTCTCCTCGTCCGTGACGATGACCAGCGTGAGCACCATGCCGACGGCCGGCGTGCCGATGGCGCGGCGACCCTGCACCAGTGCCTTGTTGATCTTGCTGGCCGTGGTGTCCGTGAGGTCTATCTTCATGGCCGACGCCAGCTCCGTCCGTCTCGCTCGAGCATTTCGTCCGCCTCGACGGGGCCCCAGGTGCCGGACGGGTACTGGGCGGGCCTGCCGTGCTTGTCCCAGTACTCCTCGATCGGGTCGAGGATCTTCCAGGACAGCTCGACCTCCTCGGT
The DNA here is from genome assembly GCF_028736035.1 of Streptomyces sp. T12. NCBI lineage: Bacteria > Bacillati > Actinomycetota > Actinomycetes > Kitasatosporales > Streptomycetaceae > Streptomyces > Streptomyces sp. T12. The sequence continues at coordinate 2,434,167 of NZ_CP117866.1, read as the reverse complement.
GCGCGGGAAGAGGTTGGAGTCGCCGAGCAGGACGTCGAGGATCAGCCGCTCGTACGCCTCGGGCGAGGACTCCGTGAAGGACTCGCCGTACGCGAAGTCCATCGACACGTCCCGGATCTCCATCGAGGTGCCCGGCACCTTCGAGCCGAACCGGACCGTGACGCCCTCGTCGGGCTGGACGCGGATCACGATCGCGTTCTGGCCCAGCTCCTCGGTGGCCGTCGTGTCGAAGGGGGAGTGCGGGGCGCGCTGGAAGACCACCGCGATCTCGGTGACGCGGCGGCCGAGCCGCTTGCCGGTGCGCAGATAGAAGGGGACGCCCGCCCAGCGGCGGTTGTCGATCCCCAGCTTGATCGCGGCGTACGTGTCGGTCTTCGACTTGGGGTCGGTGCCCTCCTCCTGGAGGTACCCGACCGCCTTCTCGCCGCCCTGCCAGCCGGCCGCGTACTGCGCGAACACGGTGTCCCGGCCCAGGTCCTTCGGCAGCCGTACGGCACCGAGCACCTTGGTCTTCTCCGCCGCCAGCGCGTCCGCGTCGAAGGAGGCGGGCTCCTCCATGGCGGTCAGGGCCATCAGCTGGAGCAGGTGGTTCTGGATGACGTCACGGGCGGCGCCGATGCCGTCGTAGTAGCCGGCGCGGCCGCCGATGCCGATGTCCTCGGCCATGGTGATCTGCACGTGGTCCACGAAGGACCGGTTCCAGATCGGCTCGAACATCGTGTTGGCGAAGCGCAGCGCCAGGATGTTCTGGACGGTCTCCTTGCCCAGGTAGTGGTCGATGCGGAAGACCTGGTCCGGGGCGAAGACCTCGTGGACGACCTTGTTGAGCTGCTCGGCGGACTTCAGGTCGTGGCCAAAGGGCTTCTCGATGACCGCGCGGCGCCAGGAGCCGCTCGTCTGGTCGGCCAGGCCGTGCTTCTTGAGCTGCTGGATGACCACCGGGAAGGAGCGCGGCGGCACCGACAGGTAGAAGGCGAAGTTGCCGCCCGTGCCCTGCGCCTTGTCCAGTTCCTCGATGGTGCCGCGCAGCCGCTCGAAGGCGTCGTCGTCGTCGAAGGTGCCCTGGACGAACCGCATGCCCTGGATGAGCTGCTGCCAGACCTCCTCGCGGAAGGGGGTGCGGGCATGCTCCTTGACCGCGTCGTGGACCTCCTGTGCGAAGTCCTCGTGGGCCCACTCGCGGCGGGCGAAGCCGACCAGCGAGAAGCCCGGCGGCAGCAGACCCCGGTTGGCGAGGTCGTACACGGCGGGCATCAGCTTTTTACGTGACAAATCGCCCGTAACGCCGAAGATCACCAGGCCCGACGGCCCCGCGATACGCGGGAGCCGTCGGTCGGCGGCGTCACGAAGCGGATTCGCTTCCGTGACGGTAAAGGGTGGCAAGGGATCAGCCCTCCGAGGGGGCGAGGCGCTCGAGCTCCGCCTCGGTCGACTTCAGCAGGTCGTTCCAGGACGCCTCGAACTTCTCGACGCCCTCGTCCTCCAGCACCTGGACCACGTCGTCGTACGAGATCCCGAGCTTCTCGACGGCGTCCAGGTCCGCGCGGGCCTGCGCGTAGGTGCCGGCGATGGTGTTGCCGGTGATCGAGCCGCTCTCCTCGGTGGCCTGAAGAGTGGCCTCCGGCATGGTGTTGACCGTGTTCGGCGCGACCAGGTCGTCGACGTACAGGGTGGCCTTGTAGGCCGGGTCCTTCACGCCGGTGGAGGCCCACAGCGGACGCTGCTTGTTGGCGCCCGCGTTCTCCAACACGCTCCAGCGGTCGGTCGAGAAGACTTCCTCGTACGCCTGGTAGGCGAGCCGGGCGTTGGCGACGGCGGCCTTGCCGCGCGCGGCCTTGGCCTCGTCGGTGCCCAGCGCGTCGATCCGCTTGTCGATCTCGGTGTCCACGCGGGACACGAAGAAGGACGCCACGGAGTGGATCAGCGACAGGTCCAGGCCCTTGGCCTTGGCCTTCTCCAGGCCCGCGAGGTACGCGTCCATGACCTCGCGGTAGCGCTCGAGCGAGAAGATCAGCGTGACGTTGACGCTGATGCCGTTGCCGATCACCTCGGTGATGGCCGGCAGGCCCGCCTTGGTGGCCGGGATCTTGATGAGGGTGTTGGGCCGGTCCACCAGCCAGGCCAGCTGCTTGGCCTCGGCGACCGTCGCCTTGGTGTGGTGCGCCAGCCGCGGGTCGACCTCGATCGACACCCGGCCGTCCTGGCCGCCGGTGGCGTCGAAGACAGGGCGCAGGATGTCGGCGGCGTCGCGGACGTCCGCCGTCGTGATCATGCGAACGGCCTCTTCGACGGTGACCTTGCGGGCGGCGAGGTCCGCGAGCTGCTGCTCGTAACCGTCCCCGGAAGAGATCGCCTTCTGGAAGATCGTCGGGTTGGTGGTGACGCCCACGACGTGCTGCTGGTCGATCAGCTCGGCGAGGTTGCCGGACGTGATCCGCTTGCGCGACAGGTCGTCCAGCCAGATCGCGACGCCCTCCTCGGAGAGGCGCTTGAGTGCGTCTGTCATGGAATTACATCTCCTACGTGTCGTATATGAGCGTCAGCGCTGGGCAGCGGCGAGGGATTCCCGGGCCTTCGCGGCCACGTTCTCGGCAGTGAAGCCGAACTCGCGGAAGAGGACCTTGCCGTCGGCGGAAGCACCGAAGTGCTCCAGGGAAACGATGCGGCCGGCGTCCCCGACGTACTTGTGCCAGGTCAGACCGATCCCGGCCTCGACCGCGACCCGCGCCTTCACCGACGGCGGCAGGACGCTGTCCCGGTACCCCTGGTCCTGCTCCTCGAACCACTCCACGGACGGCATGGACACGACCCGCGTCGGCACACCGTCGGCCTCCAGCTGCTCGCGCGCCTCGACGGCGACGTGCACCTCGGAACCGGTGGCGATGAGGACGACCTCGGGAGTCCCGTTCGACGCCTCGAAGAGGACGTAACCGCCCTTGGCGGCATCGTCGTTGGGCTCGTACGTCGGCACGCCCTGACGGGTCAGCGCCAGACCGTGCGGGGCGCCCTTGCCGAAGACCTTCGTGTAGCGCTTGAGGATCTCGCGCCAGGCGACCGCGGTCTCGTTGGCGTCCGCCGGGCGGACGACATTGAGGCCGGGGATGGCGCGCAGCGAGGCGAGGTGCTCGATGGGCTGGTGGGTCGGGCCGTCCTCGCCGAGCCCGATGGAGTCGTGGGTCCACACGTACGTCACCGGCAGGTGCATCAGCGCCGACAGACGCACGGCGTTGCGCATGTAGTCGGAGAAGACGAGGAAGGTGCCGCCGTAGATACGGGTGTTGCCGTGCAGCGCGATGCCGTTCATCTCCGCGGCCATGGAGTGCTCGCGGATGCCGAAGTGGATCGTGCGGCCGTAGGGGTTCGCCTCCGGCAGCGGGTTGTCCGCCGGCAGGAACGAACTGTCCTTGTCGATCGTCGTGTTGTTGGAGCCGGCCAGGTCGGCGGAGCCGCCCCACAGCTCGGGGATGACCGCGCCGAGGGCCTGGAGCACCTTGCCGGACGCGGCACGGGTGGCGACGCCCTTGCCGGGCTCGAAGACCGGGAGCTTCTCCTCCCAGCCGGTGGGCAGCTCGCCCTTGCTGACGCGGTCGAACTCGGCGGCGCGCTCCGGGTTGCTGTTGCGCCACTCCTGGAGCTGCTTCTCCCACTCGGCCTTCGCCTGGCGACCGCGGTCGAGGGCCTGGCGGGTGTGGGCGATGACCGCCTCGGAGACCTCGAAGCTCTGCTCCGGGTCGAAGCCGAGGACACGCTTGGTGGCCGCGACCTCGTCGTCGCCGAGTGCCGAGCCGTGGGCGGCCTCGGTGTTCTGCGCGTTCGGGGCGGGCCAGGCGATGATCGAGCGCATGGCGATGAAGGACGGCTTGTCCGTCACCTTCTTCGCTTCCTCGATCGCGTTGTAGAGCGCGTGCGGGTCGAGGTCGCCGTCCGGCTTCGGGGCGACGCGCTGCACGTGCCAGCCGTACGCCTCGTACCGCTTGACGGTGTCCTCGGAGACGGCCGTCTCGGTGTCGCCCTCGATCGAGATGTGGTTGTCGTCCCACAGCAGGACCAGGTTGCCGAGCTTCTGGTGGCCGGCCAGCGAGGACGCCTCGGCGGAGATGCCCTCCTGGAGGCAGCCGTCACCGGCGATGACGTAGACGAAGTGGTCGAAGGGCGAGGTGCCCTCGGCGGCCTCCGGGTCGAACAGACCGCGCTCGTAGCGGGCGGCCATGGCCATGCCGACGGCGTTGGCGACACCCTGGCCGAGCGGGCCGGTCGTCGTCTCGACGCCCTTGGTGTGGCCGTACTCCGGGTGACCGGGGGTCTTCGAACCCCACGTCCTGAACGCCTTCAGGTCGTCCAGCTCCAGGCCGAAGCCGGCCAGGTACAGCTGGGTGTAGAGGGTCAGGGACGAGTGGCCCGCGGACAGCACGAAGCGGTCGCGCGCGACCCACTCCGGGTCGGCCGGGTCGTGCCGCATCACCTTCTGGAAGAGGGTGTAGGCGGCAGGCGCCAGGCTCATCGCCGTACCCGGATGGCCGTTGCCGACCTTCTGTACGGCATCGGCGGCCAGGACGCGGGCGGTGTCGACGGCCCGCTGGTCCAACTCGGTCCACTCGAGGTCTGTGGTGGTCGGCTTGGTGCTCACCCTGGGTCAGGGCTCCTCTCCACATGTCACGCATGTCGAATGCCGGTGCACGGGGCGCCCCGGCCGTGGTCGAGCCTACCCCCGTAAGTACGTGCGTCTTTTCGAGTCATTCCAGACTGCCGGGACTCGCGGGGATCCGCCTCCCCACTGGGCTGGATCGCATTCGGCAACTGAATACGCAGCCGCTCGTCCGAGTGCTCAACAGAGTGCCGGGGAGCTCTTCCGACAGCGCCGCCCAACACGACCCGACCCCCGCGAATGTCCGGGTCTGGGCAACGTCTACAGTGGCGTGGTACGCGCGAGCCTTTACCGGGACTTCACACGGGGAGGCTTGCTGGGATGTCTCTGTCAGGGGTGTGCGTGACGGCCGTTGAATCCCGTCCAGCGGGGATTATCGGGACGAGCCAGAGCCCGAGCCGGCGGCCGATCGGGGCCCGGGTCAAGGCGTTCGTGGCGCTGACCAAGCCGCGGATCATCGAGCTGCTGCTGATCACCACCGTTCCGGTGATGTTCCTGGCCGAGCAGGGCGTGCCCGACCTTGGCCTGGTGCTCCTCACCTGCATCGGCGGCTACCTCTCGGCCGGCGGCGCCAACGCGCTGAACATGTACATCGACCGTGACATCGACGCGCTCATGGACCGCACCTCGCAGCGCCCGCTGGTCACCGGGATGGTCAGCCCGCGCGAGTGCCTGGCCTTCGGCATCACGCTGGCGGTCGTCTCGACGCTGCTGTTCGGCCTCACCGTCAACTGGCTGAGCGCCTGGCTCTCCCTCGGCGCGCTCCTCTTCTACGTCGTCGTCTACACGATGATCCTCAAGCGCCGTACGTCGCAGAACATCGTGTGGGGCGGCATCGCGGGCTGCATGCCGGTGCTGATCGGCTGGACGGCCGTCACGAACTCCCTCACCTGGGCGCCGCTCATCCTCTTCATGGTGATCTTCTTCTGGACGCCGCCGCACTACTGGCCGCTGTCCATGAAGGTGAAGGACGACTACGCGCGCGTGGGCGTGCCGATGCTCCCGGTCATGGCCTCCAACAAGGTCGTCGCCAAGCAGATCGTCATCTACAGCTGGGTGATGGTGGCGGTGTCGCTGCTGTTGCAGCCGCTCGGCTACACGGGCTGGTTCTACACCGCGGTCGCGCTGGGCGCGGGCGGCTGGTGGCTGTGGGAGGCGCACGCGCTGCAGAACCGCGCGAAGGCGGAGGTGACGGGCGCGAAGCTGAAGGAGATGCGCCTGTTCCACTGGTCGATCACGTATGTGTCGCTGCTGTTCGTGGCGGTCGCGGTGGATCCCTTCCTGAGGTAGGCGCTCTGAGGCACGGGTCACTCGCCCCGCCCGTCGCCATTCGATCTACTCGTCGGTAGCATCCTGGCCATGGCAGACAAGGTGGCCAAGCTGGCCAAGCAGATCAACACCTTCGCGAAGTCCCACGGCGGCGCCGAGGCCCAGGTCGCGTACATCGGACAGCGCGGCGCCCGGATCGTCCTCGTGGGTGAGGACGGCGGCTGGGGCGACCTGGTGGCACCGTCGTACGAGATCGCCGAGAAGGCGGTCGAGAAGGCCGGAGTCACGCGCCACGAGTCCTTCGACGGCGAGTTCGCGGCCAAGGTGAAGACCGGCCCGTACGAGTGGAGCCGCATGGCGGGCATCCAGATCGGTGGACCGAGCAACGGCTGATACCTGTCGACGTTTCGCATGGGGTGTGTGACACCAACACCTGATGCCCGGTTCACCCGTTAGGACCTGTGAGGAACACACGGTCCAGCCCACGGGGAGCCCGGATGATCGACACGCCGTCCCTCGTGGACCAGTACTGCCACGGCGTACTGCGCACGGAACTGGGCCTCGGCACCTTCGAGGCCCAGTTGGCCCGCACCGAGGGCCCACCGGCTCCCGGCACCACGCTCTTCGACACCCAGACCGGTTTCGCCGTACGCCGCTGGTGCCCCCCGCTGCTCGGCCTGGAACCGCACTGCCCGCCCGCCCGCTATCTGGCCAGGCGCCGTGAACTCGGCGTACTGGAGGCGGGCCGGCGTCTGCTGCGCGGCAGCGGCATCACGACGTATCTGATCGACACCGGCCTGCCCGGCGACCTCACCGGCCCCCCGGAGATGGCGTCGGCCGCGTCCGCCGACGCCCACGAGATCGTGCGCCTCGAACTCCTCGCCGAACAGGTCGCCGACACCTCAGGGACCGTGGAGTCCTTCCTGGCCAACCTCGCCGAGTCGGTGCACGGCGCCGCGGGGAACGCGGTGGCCTTCACCTCCGTGGCGGGCGTACGGCACGGCCTCGCCCTCGCGCCGGAGCCGCCGGGACCGGGGGAGGTGCGGGGCGCGGCGGGACGCTGGCTGGCGGCCCGCACCGTCGGCGGTGAGCTGAGCGACCCGGTGCTGCTACGGCACCTGCTGTGGATCGCCGTGGCGTCCGGACTGCCGCTCCAGCTGCACGCGGGGCTCGGGGAGCCGGGCCTGCGCATCGACCGCACGGACCCGGTACTGCTGACGGACTTCGTCCGCTCGACGGCCGGCCTCGGCACCGACCTGATCCTGCTGCACGGCTACCCGTACCACCGCCACGCCGCCCACCTGGCCGGCGTCTTCTCGCACGTCTACGCCGACTCGGGCGCCGCCCTCATCCGCACGGGCGCCCGCGCGGCCACGATCCTCGCCGAGATCCTGGAACTGGCCCCCTTCGGCAAGATCCTCTTCTCCAGCGGGGCACAGGGCCTGCCCGAACTGCATGTGGTGGGCGCCCAGCTCTTCCGCGAGGCCCTCGGCCGGGTGCTCGGCGGCTGGGTGGCCGAGGGGGCGTGGTCGCTGGCGGACGCGCAACGGGTGGCGGGGATGGTGGCGGCGGGGAACGCGCGCCGGGTGTACGGGCTGGAGTGAGCCGTACAGACTGGGCGGATGCTGACGGATGCCTTACTCGACCGCTTTCTCACGGAGCTGGAGCCGCTCGCTCCCCTCGCCGTCTGGGCGCACGGCTCGCTCGCCGGCGGCGACTACCAGGAGGGCCGCAGCGACCTTGACCTGATCGCCGTACTGGACGGCCCGCTCACGCCCCGCACCGTCTGGCGGCTGGCGAAGCTCCACGCCCGGCTGAGGGCCGAGCCGCTCGCCGCGCAGCTGCACTGCACGTACCTGACGCCCGACACGGCGGGTGAGCCCGGCCGGCGCCATCTCACCTGGGCACACGAGGAGCTGTTCAGACGGCCGGTGACCGCGGTGACCCGGCGCGAGCTGCACGCCTTCGGACGAGTGCTGCACGGGCGGGCCCCCGCCGCCCTGCTGCCGCCGGTTTCGGACCGGGAGCTCGGCGACTTCGTCGTACGCGACCAGCGCGACTTCTGGCGGCCGGCCGTCGACAACGCTCCGTTGTGGACGCGGGACGTCTGGGTCGCCCTGGGGCTGATCACCTTCGCGCGGGCCAGTGTCACCCTGCGCGACGGCCGCCTGATCACCAAGCGGGAGGCCCTGGAGCTGCTGCCCGGCCTCGGGGCGTCCGTGGAGGTGGTCGAGGACATCCGCAGGCGCCGCTACGACGACGACGCCGCGCCGCCGACCGAGGAGTGGGCGGCGCGCAGGGCCGGTCTGACCCGGGCCTACCTGGGGCCGGCGATCGACGCGCTCGTGGCCTCGTACGACTGAACGGGCAGGTCGGGCAGTTCCGCCTCGGGCCGTTCCCGCAGGGACATCAGCACGCGCAGCACGGCGATCCACGTCACGGCCGAGCCGAACATGTGCAGGCCGACCAGGACCTCCGGAAGGTCCGTGAAGTACTGGACGTAGCCGATGACGCCCTGCGCGAGGAGGATCAGGAAGAGGTCGCGGGTGCGGTTGAGGGGGCCCTTCGGGGCGTCGACCGCCTTGAGGACGAACCACAGGGCGAACGTCAGCGTGACCACGATCCAGGCCAGCACGGCGTGCAGCTTGGTGACGTTCTCCCAGTCGACCGGCATCCGCTCGACCTCGCTGGAGTCGCCCGCGTGCGGGCCCGCGCCGGTGACCACCGTGCCGACCAGGATCAGCAGCACCGAGGCCCCGACCAGGACCCACACCAGCTGCTGCACCGCCTTGCCGACCAGGGGACGCGGCGCCGCGTCGCCCTCCCGGGTGCGCTGCCACATCACCGTGGCCACCGCGATGAGGGCGGACGTCGCCACGAAGTGGGCCGCGACCGTGTACGGGTTGAGGCCGACCAGGACGACGATGCCGCCGAGCACCGCGTTGCTCATCACGATCCAGAACTGCGCCCAGCCCAGCCGGGTCAGGCCGCGCCGGTACGGCTTCTCGGAGCGCGCGGCGATGATCGCCCAGCCGACGGCGGCGCACAGCACGTACGTCAGCATGCGGTTGCCGAACTCGATGGCACCGTGGAAGCCCATCTCGCTGGTGGCGGTGAGGGAGTCGTCGGTGCACTTGGGCCAGGTCGGGCAGCCGAGGCCGGAACCGGTGAGCCGTACCGCACCGCCGGTGACCACGATGAGCACCGACATCACGAGCGCGGAGAGGGCCGCCCGTTGGACCGTCCTCGGGGTCGGGGTCCAGCGTGCGGCGATGAAGGCGAGCGGGTTGCGCACGGCCGCTACGGCGTCGGCGCGGGTCACGTTTGGCACGCGCCCTATCGTAGGCGGCCGCTTGTGCACGCTTTCACGAGGGTCCCCGGGAGGCCTGCCCCGGTCTACTCCCAGCGGAAGAACTTCCCCGCCGCCGCCAGCCCGACGACCGCCCACACGGCCAGAATCCCCAGGTCGCCCCAGGGCATCCCGGCCCCGTGCTGGAGCACGTCACGCAGCCCGTCCGACAGGGCCGAGATCGGCAGCAGACCGAGGACGTCCTGCGCGCCGGGCGGGAACTTGTCCAGCGGCACGATGACCCCGCCGCCGACGAGCAGCAGCAGGAAGACCAGGTTGGCGGCGGCCAGGGTGGCCTCGGCCTTGAGGGTGCCGGCCATCAGCAGGCCCAGACCCGAGAAGGCGGCCGTCCCCAGGACCAGCAGGAGGACGACGGCTGCCGGGCTGCCGTGCGGCGACCAGCCCAGCGCGAAGGCGATCACCGTCAGCAGGAGGATCTGCAGGACCTCCGTGACCAGCACCGACGCCGTCTTCGCCGTCATCAGGGCCCAGCGGGGCAGCGGCGAGGAGGCCAGCCGCTTCAGCACGCCGTACCGGCGCTCGAAGCCTGTCGCGATCGCCTGGCCCGTGAACGCCGTCGACATCACGGCGAGCGCGAGGATGCCCGGGGTCAGGAAGTCGACGGCCTCGCCGGCGCCCGTGTCGACGATGTCCACCGAGCTGAAGAGGACCAGCAGGAGGGTGGGGATCACGACGGTCAGGAGCAGCTGCTCGCCGTTGCGCAGCAGCATCTTCGTCTCGAGCGCCGCCTGGGCCCCGATCATGCGGGGGAGGGGGGCCGCCCCTGGCTTCGGGGTGTACGCACCCGTACCGACGGTGGTCACGAACGCAGCTCCTTGCCGGTCAGCTCCAGGAAGACGTCTTCGAGGGTGTGCCGCTCCACGGAGATCTTCTCCGGCATCACCCCGTGCTGCGCGCACCACGACGTCACCGTCGCGAGCAGCTGCGGGTCGACCTTGCCGACGACCCGGTACGAACCCGGCGTCAGCTCGGCGGCCGCGCAGTCGGCGGGCAGGGCCTTCAGCAGGGAGCCCACGTCCAGGCCGGGGCGGCCGCCGAAGCGGAGGGTGTTCTCGGCGCCGCCCCGGCACAGCTCCTCCGGGGAGCCCTGGGCGATGACGCGGCCGGCGTCGATGATCGCGACGTCGTCGGCGAGCTGCTCGGCCTCGTCCATGTAGTGGGTCGTGAGGATCACGGAGACGCCGTCCGCGCGCAGGTCCCGGACCAGGTCCCAGGTCGCCCTGCGGGCCTGCGGGTCGAGCCCGGCGGTCGGCTCGTCCAGGAACACCAGCTCCGGGCGGCCGACCACGGCCATGGCGAGCGCCAGCCGCTGCTGCTGACCGCCGGAGAGACGGCGGTACGTGGTCCGGCCGCAGCCGGCAAGGCCGAGCCGCTCTATGAGGGCGTCGACGTCCAGGGGGTGCGCGTGCAGTTTCGCCACATGCCGCAGCATCTCGTCCGCCCGCGCGCCCGAGTAGACGCCGCCGGACTGCAGCATCACGCCGATGCGCGGCCGCAGCTCGCCGGACTGTCTCACCGGGTCGAGGCCCAGGACGCGCACCGTGCCGGAGTCCGGCTTCCGGTACCCCTCGCAGGTCTCGACGGTCGTCGTCTTGCCCGCGCCGTTGGGTCCGAGGACGGCGGTGACACCGGCCCGGGCCACCAGGTCAAGGCCGTTCACCGCGGTTTTGTCGCGGTACCGCTTCACCAGGGCCTGGACCTGGACCACGGGCTCAGTTCGCATGGCTCCAGAGTCTAGGTACGCGGCCGGTGACCCAAGCGGCCGGGTTCGGATCTCCCCCCCCACGGCCCGGCTCAGATCTCCTCGGCGCGGGGCCGGTGTATCTCCAGCCACCGCTGCGCGTACGCCACCGCCTCCGCCAGCGGAAACAGCCTTACGTCGGCCGCGCCCACCTTCCCGCGTACGACGGGACGGTCCCGCTCGAAGTCATGGCCCAGCTCGTCGAACCGGTCCGAGGTGATCGACAGCTCGGTCACCACCTCCCAGCCCGTGGGCCCCGGCCGCCCCACCTTCACCAGCGGCGAGGCGATGCGGTATTCGGCCAGATGGAAGCCGGTGCACGCGTCGTAACCGGCGCCGAGCAGCAGCACGCGCGCGTGGAGCGCCTCCAGCCGGGCCAGCGGGCTGCGCTCGCCGAGGCGGCAGTCGGGGGCGTGCCCCTCGACGATCTCCGCGGCACGCGGGCCGAGGGCGGCGAAGGAGGTCTGCGGATGCGCACTGCGCAGGGCGCCCGGCCAGGTCCGTACGGTCTCCGGGACGACGCCGACCCCGCGCGCGGGCGTGACGAGGGGGTCGTAGGCGGGCATCGTCGCCCGGATCGTGTCCCACCACTCCTCGGGCACCGGCGGGTTGCTCCAGACCGCCGGGTCCGACAGGTCGCCGGTCTGCGTGGGGACCACCAGCGTGCCGTCCGGGCCGAGCGCGTCGAGCAGTCCCTGGACGACCGCGACGGCTCCTCCGCAGACCCAGCCGAGGGAGCTGAGGGAGGAGTGCACGAGGAGCGTTTCACCGCTTCGGACGCCTAGCTCGCGCAGTTGTGCGGCGAGGGTGTCTCGGGTGACAAGAGGGCCGGTCGGAGGGGGTGTCGACATGGTTCGGGAGTGTCCCGGAGGGAGCCCGGCGGCGCCACCGAATTGATCGATCAAAGATCATTTCCGCAGGTCAGATTAGGTATGCCTAAGTGACGCAGGGCACCGTCGAGGGATCCGGACGCGGCTTGCCTGGCTTTGAGGAATTACGCAACAATGGCGTTGTGAAAAACGTCGGCGAGGCTCGGGAGACCCCCATGGGGACCCCTCAGGAGGAGCTCGCGGCTGGGTTGCGCTCGGACCGCTCCACGCGCAACCGGGTCGCGCGGTCCATCCTGGACCACGGGCCGTCGACCGTCGCCGAGCTGGCCGGCCGGCTGGGACTGACCCAGGCCGCCGTACGCAGGCATCTGGACGCGCTGGTCGTGGACGATGTCGTGGAGGCCCGGGAGCAGCGGGTGTACGGCACGCGTACGCGTGGCCGTCCCGCCAAGGTCTTCGCGCTCACCGACTGCGGCCGCGACGCCTTCGACCAGTCGTACGACAAGCTCGCCGCGGACGCCCTGAAGTGGATCGCCGAGCGCGAGGGCGGGCAGGAGGCGGTCGCCGCCTTCGCCCGGGCCCGGATCGCCGCCCAGGCGAGCGCGTACCGCAAGGCGATCGAGGCCGTCAGCCCGGACGAGCGCACCGAAGCCCTGGCCAAGGCCCTGAGCGTGGACGGGTACGCTGCTACGGCGCGCAGCGCACCCCTCCCGCAACAAGGCGAGCAGCTGTGCCAGCACCACTGCCCGGTCGCCCACGTGGCGGAGCAGTTCCCACAGCTGTGCGAGGCGGAGACGGAGATCTTCGCCGAGCTGCTCGGAACGCACGTCCAGCGACTGGCGACCATCGCGCACGGCGACGGCGTCTGCACGACGTTCATCCCAAAGATTTCCCACACGCAAGTTCATAGCGACAACGCATCTGCAAGCACGGCCGGGAGGAACCCCGCATGACTCTCCCCATCGAGGAGACTGCCCACCCTGAGCTCGAGGGTCTGGGTAAGTACGAATACGGCTGGGCCGACTCCGACGAAGCCGGCGCCTCTGCGAAGCGCGGTCTGAGCGAGGATGTCGTCAAGGACATCTCCGCGAAGAAGTCCGAGCCGGAGTGGATGACCAAGCTTCGTCTCAAGGGCCTGCGGCTGTTCGACAAGAAGCCCATGCCGAACTGGGGCTCGGACCTTTCCGGTATCGACTTCGACAACATCAAGTACTTCGTACGCTCCACGGAGAAGCAGGCGGAGTCCTGGGAAGACCTGCCCGAGGACATCAAGAACACCTACGACAAGCTCGGCATCCCCGAGGCGGAGAAGCAGCGCCTCGTCGCCGGTGTCGCGGCCCAGTACGAGTCCGAGGTCGTCTACCACCAGATCCGCGAGGACCTGGAGGAGCAGGGCGTCATCTTCCTCGACACCGACACGGCCCTGAAGGAGCACCCGGAGCTCTTCAAGGAGTACTTCGGGACCGTCATCCCGGTCGGTGACAACAAGTTCGCGTCGCTGAACACCGCCGTGTGGTCGGGCGGCTCCTTCATCTACGTCCCGCCGGGCGTCCACGTGGAGATCCCGCTCCAGGCCTACTTCCGGATCAACACGGAGAACATGGGCCAGTTCGAGCGGACCCTGATCATCGTCGACGAGGGTGCCTACGTGCACTACGTCGAGGGTTGTACGGCCCCGATCTACAAGTCGGACTCGCTGCACAGCGCCGTGGTCGAGATCATCGTCAAGAAGAACGCCCGCTGCCGCTACACGACCATCCAGAACTGGTCGAACAACGTCTACAACCTGGTCACCAAGCGCGCCGTCGCCTACGAGGGCGCGACCATGGAGTGGATCGACGGCAACATCGGCTCCAAGGTGACGATGAAGTACCCGGCCGTCTACCTGATGGGCGAGCACGCCAAGGGCGAGACCCTGTCCATCGCCTTCGCGGGCGAGGGGCAGCACCAGGACGCCGGCTCCAAGATGGTCCACATGGCGCCGAACACGTCCTCCAACATCGTGTCGAAGTCCGTGGCGCGTGGTGGCGGCCGTACCTCCTACCGCGGTCTGGTGGAGATCGGCGAGGGCGCCCACGGCTCGAAGTCCAACGTGCTGTGCGACGCGCTGCTCGTCGACACCATCTCCCGCTCCGACACGTACCCCTACGTGGACGTCCGCGAGGACGACGTGTCCATGGGCCACGAGGCCACCGTCTCCAAGGTCTCCGAGGACCAGCTCTTCTACCTGATGAGCCGCGGTCTGAGCGAGTTCGAGGCGATGGCGATGATCGTGCGCGGCTTCGTCGAGCCCATCGCCAAGGAGCTGCCGATGGAGTACGCCCTCGAGCTCAACCGGCTGATCGAGCTGCAGATGGAAGGCGCGGTCGGCTAAGACCCGCCCCCCAGCAGTAGCGGCCCGCCTCGCGGGCGGGCCGAGGATCTCAACTGACGTAGGAAAGAGAGCAGACCGACAGCCATGGCTGAGGCTCAGAACATCCCCGTGGGGTCCACCACCGCGGGCCAGATCGCGGTGGCCGCCGAGTCGACCGTCGCCACGCGCATGAGCGCGCCCCCGTCCTTCGACGTCGCGGACTTCCCGGTCCCGCACGGCCGCGAGGAGGAGTGGCGGTTCACCCCGCTGGAGCGCCTGCGCGGGCTGCACGACGGCACCGCCGTGGCGACCGGCGACGGCCTCCAGGTCACCGTCGAGGCCCCCGAGGGCGTCACCGTCGAGACCGTCGGCCGTGACGACGCGCGCCTCGGCAAGGCGGGCACCCCCGTGGACCGCGTCGCCGCCCAGGCGTACTCGGCGTTCGAGAAGGCCGGTGTCGTCACCGTCCCCAAGGAGACGGTCCTCACCGAGCCGATCCGTATCGCCGTGCACGGCGAGGGCGGGGTCGCCTACGGCCACCAGGTCGTGGAGCTCGGAGCCTTCGCCGAGGCCGTCGTCGTCATCGACCACACCGGTGACGCGGTGCTCGCCGCCAACGTCGACTACATCCTGGGCGACGGCGCCAAGCTCACCGTCGTCTCCGTCCAGGACTGGGACGACAAGGCCGTGCACGTGGGCCAGCACAACGCGCTGATCGGCCGGGACGCCACCTTCAAGTCGTTCGTGGTCACCTTCGGCGGCGACCTCGTACGCCTCCACCCGCGTGTCGCCTACGCCGGCACCGGTGGCGAGGCCGAGCTGTTCGGCCTCTACTTCACCGACGCGGGCCAGCACCAGGAGCACCGCCTCCTGGTCGACCACAACACCCCGCACTGCAAGTCCAACGTCGCCTACAAGGGCGCGCTCCAGGGCGACGACGCGCACGCCGTGTGGATCGGTGACGTCCTCATCGAGGCCAAGGCCGAGGGCACGGACACGTACGAGATGAACCGCAACCTGGTTCTGACCGACGGCGCCCGTGTCGACTCCGTGCCGAACCTGGAGATCGAGACCGGCGAGATCGTCGGCGCCGGCCACGCCTCCGCGACCGGCCGCTTCGACGACGAGCAGCTCTTCTACCTGATGGCCCGCGGCATCCCGGCCGACGAGGCCCGTCGCCTGGTCGTGCGCGGCTTCTTCGCCGAGCTGGTCCAGCAGATCGGCGTCGACGACATCGAAGAGCGCCTCCTCGTGAAGATCGACGAGGAGCTGGAGGCCACGGTCTGATGGCTTTCGTACGCGCCTGTGGGCTGAGCGAGCTGGAGGAGGACACCCCCAAGCGGGTGGAACTCGACGGCACGCCGGTCTCGGTCGTGCAGACCGAGGGGGAGGTGTTCGCCATTTACGACATCTGCTCCCACGCGAACGTCTCGCTCTCCGAGGGCGAGGTGGAGGACTGCCAGATCGAGTGCTGGCTGCACGGCTCCAGCTTCGACCTGCGCACCGGCAAGCCGTCCGGCCTCCCCGCGACGCGCCCCGTCCCCGTATACCCCGTAAAGATCGAAGGGGACGATGTTCTCGTCTCCCTCAACCAGGAGTCCTGAGGCACCCATGGCAACGCTTGAAATCCGAGACCTGCGCGTCACCGTCGAGGCCGACAACGCCACGAAGGAGATCCTCAAGGGCGTCGACCTCACCGTGAAGCAGGGCGAGACGCACGCCATCATGGGCCCCAACGGCTCCGGCAAGTCGACCCTCGCCTACTCCCTCGCGGGTCACCCGAAGTACACGATCACCGGCGGCACCGTCACCCTCGACGGCGAGGACGTCCTGGAGATGTCCGTCGACGAGCGCGCCCGCGCCGGCCTGTTCCTCGCCATGCAGTACCCGGTCGAGGTCCCCGGCGTCTCGGTCTCCAACTTCCTGCGCACCTCCGCCACCGCCATCCGCGGCGAGGCCCCCAAGCTGCGCACCTGGGTGAAGGAGGTCAAGGAGGCCATGGAGCGCCTCAACATGGACCCGTCCTTCGCCGAGCGCAACGTCAACGAGGGCTTCTCCGGCGGTGAGAAGAAGCGCCACGAGATCCTCCAGCTGGAGCTGCTCAAGCCGAAGGTCGCGATCCTCGACGAGACGGACTCCGGTCTGGACGTCGACGCCCTTCGCATCGTCTCCGAGGGCGTCAACCGCGTCCGCGAGACCGGCGAGGTCGGCACCCTGCTGATCACGCACTACACGCGCATCCTGCGCTACATCAAGCCCGACTACGTCCACGTCTTCTCCGGCGGCCGCATCGTCGAGTCCGGCGGCGCCGAGCTCGCGGACAAGCTGGAGAACGAGGGCTACGAGGCCTACACGAAG
Source organism: Streptomyces sp. T12 (assembly GCF_028736035.1). Classification (NCBI taxonomy): domain Bacteria; kingdom Bacillati; phylum Actinomycetota; class Actinomycetes; order Kitasatosporales; family Streptomycetaceae; genus Streptomyces; species Streptomyces sp. T12. The sequence continues at coordinate 2,417,601 of NZ_CP117866.1, read as the reverse complement.
GGTGGCGCATCCGCGTGACACAGCTGCCGGGCCTCCTCGACACCGAGGCGCTCCGCAAGGACTTCCCGATCCTGGACCGCGTCGTCCACGGCGACAAGAAGCTCGTGTACCTGGACAACGCGGCGACCTCGCAGACGCCGCGCCAGGTGCTCGACGTGCTCTCCGAGTACTACGAGCAGCACAACGCCAACGTCCACCGTGGCGTGCACGTCCTCGCCGAGGAGGCCACGGCGCTGTACGAGGGCGCGCGCGACAAGGTCGCGGAGTTCATCAACGCGCCCAGCCGCAACGAGGTGATCTTCACCAAGAACGCCTCCGAGTCGCTCAACCTCGTGGCGAACATGCTCGGCTGGGCCGACGAGCCCTACCGGGTGGACCACGAGACCGAGATCGTCATCACGGAGATGGAGCACCACTCCAACATCGTGCCGTGGCAGCTGCTCGCGCAGCGCACGGGCGCGAAGCTGAAGTGGTTCGGTCTCACCGACGACGGCCGCCTCGACCTGTCCAACATCGACGAGGTCATCACGGAGAAGACGAAGATCGTCTCCTTCGTGCTAGTGTCGAACATCCTGGGCACCCTCAACCCGGTCGAGGCGATAGTGCGCCGTGCGCAGGAGGTCGGCGCGCTGGTGTGCATCGACGCCTCGCAGGCCGCGCCGCACATGCCGCTGGACGTGCAGTCGCTCCAGGCCGACTTCGTGGCCTTCACCGGCCACAAGATGTGCGGTCCGACCGGCATCGGCGTCCTCTGGGGCCGCCAGGAGCTGCTGGAGGACCTGCCCCCGTTCCTGGGCGGCGGCGAGATGATCGAGACGGTGTCGATGCACTCGTCGACGTACGCTCCCGCCCCGCACAAGTTCGAGGCGGGCACGCCGCCGATCTCGCAGGCGATCGGTCTCGGCGCGGCGATCGACTACCTCAACTCGATCGGCATGGACAGGATCCTCGCCCATGAGCACGCGCTCACCGAGTACGCGGTGAAGCGGCTGGGGGAGGTCCCGGACCTGCGGATCATCGGCCCGACCACGGCCGAGGACCGCGGCGCCGCGATCTCCTTCACGCTCGGCGACATCCACCCGCACGACGTGGGCCAGGTCCTCGACGAGCAGGGCATCGCGGTCCGGGTCGGCCACCACTGCGCCCGCCCGGTCTGCCTGCGCTACGGAATTCCTGCGACCACGCGAGCGTCGTTCTATCTGTACTCCACGCCGGCCGAGATCGACGCTCTGGTGGACGGCTTGGAGCACGTACGGAACTTCTTCGGCTGACGGGACGGGACGAGCGATCGCATGAAGCTGGATTCGATGTACCAGGAAGTCATCCTGGACCACTACAAGAACCCGCACGGGCGTGGTCTGAGGGATGGCGACGCAGAGGTACACCACGTGAACCCGACGTGCGGCGACGAGATCACCCTCCGCGTGAAGTACGACGGCACCAAGATCGAGGACGTCTCGTACGAGGGCCAGGGCTGCTCGATCAGCCAGGCCTCGGCGTCCGTACTGAACGAACTGCTGGTCGGCAAGGACCTCGCGGACGCCCAGAAGATCCAGGAGACCTTCCTGGAGCTGATGCAGTCCAAGGGCCGGATCGAGCCGGACGACGCGATGGAGGAGGTGCTGGAGGACGCGGTCGCGTTCGCCGGAGTCTCCAAGTACCCCGCCCGGGTCAAGTGCGCCCTCCTGAGCTGGATGGCGTGGAAGGACGCGACGGCCCAGGTGCTGGGCGGAGCCGACGCCGAAAGGAAGACGGCATGAGTGACACCGTGGAGATGAAGCCGGCCTCGGAAGAAGAGGTCCGTGAGGCGCTGTACGACGTCGTCGACCCCGAGCTGGGTATCGACGTCGTCAACCTCGGCCTGATCTACGGCATCCACATCGACGACGCGAACATCGCGACGCTCGACATGACCCTGACCTCGGCGGCCTGCCCGCTGACGGACGTCATCGAGGACCAGGCCAAGTCCGCCACGGACGGCCTCGTCAGCGAGCTGCGCATCAACTGGGTGTGGATGCCGCCGTGGGGCCCGGACAAGATCACGGACGACGGTCGTGAGCAGCTTCGGGCGCTGGGATTCAACGTCTGAGTTCGTCCGTACGACTGTGCAGTGGCCCTCGGCGGTTTCGCCGGGGGCCACTCGCGCGTCCGGGCTCAGGCCAGCCCCGCCACCAACCGGAACGCCGAGTCCGCCAGGTACTGGCCGCTGTGCTCGTACGGATCCAGGCGGAGCTGGAAGTTCTCGTGGCGCAGGAAACGGCCCGGGTAGTTGACCGACTCCAGCATGACCGCGCCCGAGTACGCCGCTGAGCGGGCGCAGAAGGTGGCGTCCTGCTTGAACAGGGCCGAGCCGTCGTTGCGTTCGGAGCGCAGGACGAAGTTGCGGTGGCGCAGGTAGGCGCCGTCGGCCGTGGCGAAGGAATAGCAGGAGGCGTCGGCCAGGCCCTTGACCAGTTCGAAGGTGGAGTCCGCGCGGCTCTCCGAGCCACTGACCGCGTCCAGCTTCACGTAGCCGCCGCTCGGGTGCCAGTAGCGGTCGGGATAGTTGACCGAGCGGACGGACCGCCAGGTGGTGGCCGGGGGCTTCGGGGCGTCGGGTGAACTGCCCTCGCCGGAAGTCGACTTGGACGGCTTCGGCTTCGGCTCCGGCGCGGGCTTGGGCGTGTCGGCATCCGGGCGGCGGGGTGCCTTCGTCGTCGCCTCGGCTGTCGACAGACCACTCTTGCCTTCCGGGGGTGTCTGCGACGGGGTGGCGAAGGAGATCAGGCCGGGGACCGACGCGGTGTCGTCGGCCGGTGCCGAGCGCGTCTGCGCGTCAGGTGCCCTGTCCGTCACGGCAATTGCCGTGAAACAGGCGACGATCGTCGCCACCGCCATCCCGCCCGCCAGCCAGAGGCGGCGCGTTCCCGGTGCCCGGGAGGTGTCCGGGGCCCAGCCGTTCTCCCAAGGTTGCTCCTGAGGCGGCCGGGACTTGTTTTCTGGCATGCGCTGATCCTCCAGCGGCATCACGTGACGACAGCCGCGGCTGCGAAGGCCCGGTATGTGAACGCTGAAACACTAGTGGTTACAGGGGCGTTGGAGCAGGGGTTTGGAACGAGCCGTATGCACATCGATCTCTCGGCGCCCGCGACGGTCCCGTCATCCGGAGCCGGGCAGCCGTTGTGTACACCCGTACGCAACGTTGTGTACGATCGTACACATGGGATATCTGCTGCTCGCCGGAGCCATCGCGGCCGAGGTGGCCGCCACGACCGCCATGAAGTACAGCGACGGCTTCAGCAGGCTGTGGCCGTCGCTGCTGACGGGGCTCGGATACGTCGTCTCCTTCGCCTTGCTCGCCCAGACGCTGAAGACCGTCTCCGTGGGCACGGCGTATGCGATCTGGGCCGGCGTCGGCACCGCGGCCATCGCCGCGATAGGGATCGTCTTCATGGGGGAGGGGATGACCGCCGTGAAGGCCGCCGGGATCGCGCTGATCATCGTCGGCGTGGTCGTGCTGAACCTGGGAGGGGCGCACTGATGCCCCGGCGCTACGACCCCGAGCGACGCCAGCGGATCATCGACGCGGCGATCCGTGTCGTCGGGGAGAAGGGCATCGCGGGGCTGAGCCACCGCACCGTCGCCGCCGAGGCGGACGTGCCGCTCGGCTCCACCACGTACCACTTCAAGACCCTCGACGACCTGATGGTCGCCGCCCTGCGCCAGGCGAGCGAGGGCTTCGCCAAGGTGATCGCCTCGCGTGGGGGGCTGGAGGACCCGGAAACCGACCTCGCCACCGAACTCGCCGCCTGGATGGGCGAGTGGCTCGCGGGCGACCGCACCGGCGTGGAGCTGGAGTACGAGCTCTACCTCGCCGCCCTGCGCCGCCCCGCCCTGCGCCCGGTCGCCGCCGAGTGGGCGCAGGACCTCGCCGACCGGCTGTCCCGCCGTACGGACGCGGTCACGGCGCGGGCGCTGGTGGCGCTGATGGACGGGATCTGCCTGCAGGTGCTGCTCACCGAGGTGCCGTACGACGAGGGGTACGCGCGGGATGTGTTGCGCCGCGTGATTCCTTGAGGTGCTGTGCCGTCCTGGGCGAACCCCGCGGCGGCCGGCCACACCTCACGCCGGGCGGACCGTACCCTGAGACGCCCCTCCCGCCGGTTGGCCCGGGCGGCCCCCCGCCGGTTAGGTTGCCCTCATGACCGACACGACTGCTCCTCGCACCACCGGCGCCGTGGCCGCCGGCCTCGCCACGATCGCCGCCGACGGCACTGTTCTCGACACCTGGTTCCCCGCGCCCGAGCTCGTCGCCGAGCCCGGTCCCTCCGGCAGCGAGCGGCTGTCCGCCGAGCGCGCCGTAGAGCTGCTCGGTGAGGGTGCCGCGAAGGCGATCGGTCCGGACGCCCGCCGGGGCGTCGAGGTCGTCGCGGTCCGCACGGTCATCGCCTCGATCGACGACAAGCCGATCGACGCGCACGACGTCTACCTGCGCCTGCACCTGCTCTCCCACCGCCTGGTCAAGCCGCACGGCCTGAGCCTGGAGGGCCAGTTCGGCTTCCTCGCCAACGTCGCCTGGACCTCCCTCGGCCCGGTCGCCGTCGACGACGTCGAGAAGGTCCGCCTGAACGCCCGCGCCGAGGGCCTGCACCTCCAGGTGACCTCGATCGACAAGTTCCCGCGGATGACGGACTACGTGGCCCCCAAGGGCGTCCGCATCGCCGACGCCGACCGGGTCCGCCTCGGTGCGCACCTCGCCGAGGGCACCACCGTCATGCACGAGGGCTTCGTGAACTTCAACGCCGGCACCCTCGGCACCTCCATGGTCGAGGGCCGTATCTCCGCGGGCGTCATCGTCGGCGACGGCTCCGACATCGGTGGCGGCGCGTCGACGATGGGCACGCTGTCGGGCGGCGGCAACGTGATCATCTCCATCGGCGAGCGCTGCCTGATCGGCGCCGAGGCGGGCGTCGGCATCGCGCTCGGCGACGAGTGCGTCGTCGAGGCCGGCCTCTACGTCACCGCCGGCACCCGCATCACCATGCCCGACGGCCAGATCGTCAAGGCCCGCGAGCTGTCCGGCGCCTCCAACATCCTCTTCCGCCGCAACTCGGTCACCGGCACCGTCGAGGCCCGCCCGAACAACGCGGTGTGGGGCGGCCTGAACGAGATCCTGCACAGCCACAACTGACGCCTGCCGGCGGCAACCCGGCGCGCTCACGTACGGGTTACTCCTCGTGACCTCATCGCGGTCCAGGCAGATGAACGGGTGGACGCAGTTTCCGATCACATGCCGAACCGACGAAATGAGGGCCGATGACCGGTCGAGTGAAGACGAACGCGTGGACCAGGGTCGTACTCCGCCTGGTGGTCGGCACGCTGGCCGCGGGGGCGGTGTGCTGGCTGCCGGCCGGGACCGCGTACGCCGACGAGACCAACACGGGCTCGCACAACGGACCCCGCATCGGGTTGGTCAACGTCGGGCAGGTGGATGATCCGATGGAGGATGTGCTGGAGCACTTCCTGCTCTTCGGTGACGGGTACAAGTGGGGCTGATCGCGCGCCCAGCAGTACCGGGCGGCACCGGGCAGTACCCGATGCAGCGCGGGCCGGGGCCCGTACCGCACAGGATGCGGTACGGGCCCCGGGCCGTTCCCGGAATTTTTTTCTGTGTGTCGGCATAGCGGCGGCCCGCCGCACGCGTCACCAGGAGTAGGAGAGGCGGGCGCGGGGCCGGCCCGGGGGAAGAGAAGGTGACGATGGATGCCGAAGCGCAGGACAGCTTTCGGGAGTTCGTGGAGAACCGGTCGTCCGCGCTGTTGAAGACCGCCGTGCTGCTGAGCGGCGGCGATCGGCACGCCGCCGAGGACCTTCTGCAGAACGCCCTGGTCAAGGCGGCAGACCGCTGGCACCGCATCGACGAGCCGGAGGCATACGTACGTCAGGTCCTGTACCGGCAGCAGATCAGCCGCTGGCGGCTGAAGTGGCGTCGGCGTGAACTCACCGTCGCCGAGCCGCCCGAGACCGGCGCGAGCCCGGACGCCGCGCCCGCCGCGGAGCTACGGCTGCTGATGCGCGGGGCGCTGGCCCGGCTGACGGCACGGCAGCGCATGGTGCTGGTGCTGCGCTACTTCGAGGACCTGCCGGAGGCGGATGTGGCCCGCGTCCTGGGCTGTTCCGTGGGCACCGTACGGTCCACCACCCACCGTTCGCTGGCCCGGCTGCGCGCGCTCGCGCCCGAGCTGGCGGCCTTGGGCCCGGCCGACGTCGAGTCGCAGCCGTCCCGTGACTTCTCGCCCGTGGAGGTGCGACCGTGAATGTCGAGGAACTCGTGCGTGACTCCCTGCGGGAGCTGGCCGACGAACAGACGTCGACGGGACCGGGGTTCGCCGACCGGGTCCTGGTGGTGCGCCGGCGCCGACGCACCCGGCGGATCGCCTCCGTCGCCGCGGCCACCGCTGCCGTCGTCGCCATCGGCGTCGCGGTGCCGCTGCTGGACTCCGGGAAGGAGGACGTGCGGCCCGCGGACGTCGTCCAGAAGAGCAAGGACATCGCGCACCCGGACCAGTCGCCGCCCCGCGAGCTGATCTCGGCCGGCAACACGGTGCTGGCCGCGTACTACGTCCCCCGGACCGTCAAGCACTCCGCCGACCGGGCCGAACGCGTCCGCGACTACTGGCTGCTGGACCAGAAGACGGACAAATACGTGAAGACCACCCAGTGGTCCTACGTCGCCGTCGCCCCGGGGATGAAGACCGCCGCCGTCCTGGAGCGGAACCTGCCCGCCTCACGGATCGGAATGCTCGACCTGGCCACCGGCAAGGTCGCCCGGTGGATCCAGCTCGACCACAAGGTCGCCGGACTCTCGTTCTCGCGCGACGGTCTGAAGCTGGTCGCGACGACCTACGGCGAGAACCCCGACCAGCTGGTCAAGATGCAGGGTTCCGACGGCTGGGACCAGAAGCAGCCGTCGAGCCGTACCGGCTTCTACGTCCTCGACGCGGTCTCCGGCAAGGGCTCCTGGAGCGAGGTCAAGCTCGCAGGCGACCCGAACGACCCCATGGGCGACGGCTTCATCAACGCCCGCCAGGACTTCGCGCTCAGCCCCGATGGCAGGCATGTCTGGGCCGGGAACCCCATGGGCGACATCGGCAAGCAGTTCTACGACTTCACGGGCGCCGAGGTCGAGGTACCGGCGGACCAGAAGCACCTGGAGTGGTTCGTCGACGCGTGGCAGTCGCCCAGCGGCAGACTGGTCGCCGGTGACTTCGCGGGTGAGAAGTGGAAGACGTCCTCCTGGGTCATCGACGCCCGCACCGGCCGGAAGACCGAGGTGCGCGGGCAGCAGCTGCTCGCCTGGGTCGGTGACACGTCGCTGATCGCCTGGGACATCGCGAAGGACGGCAAGAGCGAGTTCCGCCAGCGGCTCGTGAAGGTCACCATCGGCAGCGACAAGACCGTTCCCCTCACCGGCTTCCGCACGGGCAACGACGGGGACGCCGGGCGCTGGGAGCCCGTCTTCGCCGAGCGCTGATCAGTCGGTGACCAACTCCTGGTACGCCGCCAGCAGTCCGTCGACCGCCTCGCGGCCGGCGGGCCGCAGCGGTGCGCGGACGGGACCCGCGGGCAGGCCCAGTTCATGGAGCAGGGCCTTGGCGGTGACCGTGCCGGGCAGCCCCGCCGACATCATCAACTCGATGAGCGGCGTGGCACGTTGTTGGAGGCGGGCGGACACGGGGGTGTCGCCCGCCTCGAACGCGTCGAGTACCGCCCGTAGTTGGGCGGGGACGACATTGGCGACCGTACTGATGTATCCGGCGCCCCCCACCGCGTACAGCGCGAGGTTGTGCTCGTCGCACCCCGCGTAGTACGCCAACTCCGTGCGCGACAGCACCTTCTGGGCGCCGAGGAAGTCGTAGGAGCAGTCCTTCACCGCCACGACCCGCGGGTGCTCGGCGAGCCGGATCAGTGTCTGCGGCTCGATGCGGGTGCCGGTGCGGCCCGGGATGTCGTACAGCGCGAGGGGCAGTCCGGCGGCGTCGGCCACCTCGCGGAAGTGCGCCTCGACGGCGTCCTGCGGGGGCTTGCTGTAGTACGGCGCGACCACCAACAGGCCGTCGGCGCCCGCCTTTTCGGCCGCCAAAGCCAGCTCGACGGTGTGCCGGGTGTCGAAGGTGCCCACCCCTGCGACGATCGACGCCCGGCCGCCCACCGCCTCCCGCACGGCCCTGATCAGATCCGACTTCTCGGCGTCCGTCGTGGTCGGCGACTCGCCTGTCGTACCGGAGAGCACCAGCCCGTCGCACCCCTCGGACACCAGCCGGTCGGCGAGACGCTGCGCGCCGTCCAGGTCGAGCGATCCCGCCTCGGTGAAGGGCGTGATCATGGCGCACAGGGCGCGGCCGAAGGGCGGGGCGGCGGAGGGCGTCGTCGTCATGGAAGTAGTCTCGGCGGGCTGAAAGTGAAGCTCCACTTAATTCTTCTACCAGGTATTGGTAAGTGTTGCTGCGGGGTGAGTGTCCGCCGGGCCCTACGCAGGCCCTATGTCCAAACTCGGGCGTCATGGGTCACTATGGCCAGGACGGTCATCGACCCTTGGTCATGGGAGGCGTCATGAAGCTCGGCAAGGCACTCGCCACCGGAGTCGCGCAGGAGCGGCCGCAGACCCGCGAGGAAGAACCCGAACTCCAGCTCCCCGAAGAGATCGAGGAACTGAAGGCGCCCGAAGAGGTCCCGGCCGCCCGATGAGGCTGCGGCTTCCGGAGGAACGCCCGACGGAGCCGCCGACCGGATACAAGATCGCCCACCCGCTGCTGTCCCAGGACGGCACCCGGGCCGGGTTCACCGGTGTGTCGCTGGGCGGCGCGCTGCCGTACGGAGTCCTGGCCGAGGCGTCCTGCGTCTACGGCCTGCGGCACCGGGCGCCGAGCCGCCGCTGCGACTGCGGCTTCCACTGTGTGCACGACCGTACGGTGGCCGAGGCGCTGCTGTGCACGGCCGAGCACCGGGCGGCCGTACTGCTCGAGGTCACCGTGCTGGGCCGGTACATCCGCTTCGAGCGCGGCTTCCGTTACGCCCGTCAGCGGGTGCGCACCGCCACGGTCGGCCCGTGCGCCTGCGGTGCGGTCGCCGCCGTCCTGGCCGACGCCGGCTGGGGCCGCCCCGGCTGGACGGCCCTCGCCCCTGCCTGCGCGGGCTGCCTGCGCGGCCGTACGTCGGTCTCGCTCGCGGGGTTCGCGCGGCTGGGCGGGGAGGGGCTGCGGGTGGTGGCCGGGAAGGGGACGGCGTCCGTGGCGGTGGCCGGGCTCGGGGACGCCGAGGGCCTGGGCGTGCCCGAACTCGCCGCCGAGGCCGCGCTGTTGCAGGCCCGCCTCGACTGGTTCCAGGCCCAGCTGGCCCGGCTGGGCGAGCGCGGACCAGGTGGCGGACGGAAGGGATAGCGGGGGCCGGCCCGGGTACCCGGGTGTTCCGAACCGAGAGGAGGCGGATCACGGTGACCGGGACCACGGCCCCCGAGCGGGTGCGGGACGAGCGCCACTCGGTGGGTGAACTCGTCGGACAGGCCAGTGAACAGCTTTCCCGTCTCGTGCGGCAGGAAGTCGCCCTCGCCAAGGAGGAACTGGCCGAGAAGGGCCGGCGTGCCGGCCGTGGCGGCGGGCTGCTGGGCGCGGCGGGCGCCGTCGCGTACGCCGGCCTGCTGTTCCTGGCCGGGACGGCCACCGCCGCGCTCTCGTTGACGCTGTCCGTGTGGGCCGCGGCGCTGATCGTGACGGCGGTGCTGTTCGCCGTCGCGGGCCTGCTCGCCGTGACCGGCCGCGCCCAGCTGCGGCGCGCCGCTCCGCCCACGCCGGAGGAGGCCCTCGGCAGCGTCAGGGCCGATGTCGAGGAGATCAAGGGAAGGGCGCACCGATGACGGACGAGGCAGCGGGGGGCACGGGCGGCGAGGCCGCTAAGGCGGGAGCCGCGAAGGCGGGAGCCGCCAAGGCGGCCGGCGGGGCCAAGGGGCCCGAGGAGCTGCGGCGGCAGATCGAGCAGACGCGCGGCGAACTCGGCGACACCGTGGCCGAGCTGGCGGGCAAGGCGGACGTGAAGGGCAGGGCCCAGGCGCGGGCCGCCGACCTCAAGGACAAGGCGGGCGCGATGACTGTGCAGCTGCGCAGCAGCGCGGCCCAGGCGGGCCACGCGCTGCAGGACCGGGCGACGCGGGCGGGCCATGTCGTGCAGGACCGGGCGACCCAGGCCGGTCATGTGGTGCAGGACCGGGCGACTCAGGCCGGTCACGCGGTGCAGGACAGGGCCACCCACGCGGGCCACACCGTCCAGGACAAGGCGACGCACGCGGGCCACACCGTGGAGCACGGCGTGCCGCGCCCCGTCCGCACCGTCGTTCAGGCCGGGCTGCGGCACCCGCGGCCGGTACTGATCGTCGGGGCGGCGGTGGGAGCGGTGGTCGCGACCGAGGTGCTGCGCCGGCGACGCCACGGCCATCACTGAGGCGCCGGCGGGACGAGTAGGGGCACTGGGCAGCAGGCAGTGGGCGGCAAGACGGCGCGGGACCGGTCACCGGTCCCGCGCCGCGCTGCGCGATCCAGTGAACCCTCGTCCTCCATGGTCCCACTTGACCTCAAGTCCGGTTGAGGTCGAAAGGTGATCGGCGCACGCATCGACCGCCGATTCCCGGAGGCCCCCATGACCCGCCGCACCGACACCCACCCCGACCTCACCCGCCCCGAGGTCGGCGCCCCCTTCTTCAGTACCTGGCGAGTGGGCACCCCGCTCCGGCAGAAGCAGAGCGTCGAGGCGATCGCCGGCACCTGGGAGGGCCGCTCCTGGCCCGCGGACGACCTGCTCGGCTACTACGTCTACACCGGCCATGACGCCTCCACCCTCCTGCACTACTCACAGTGGGCGAGCGAGCAGGCGTACGAGGCCTTCGTGAAGGTCCACCGGCAAAAGCGCAACGACGAGATCGACACCGCCGTACCGGGCATCGAGCGACTGTGGCTCGGCCGCTACCGGCACTACCGCAGCGCCCGCCGCGAGGGCGACCCGCGTGTCCCCGGCTGCATCGTGGTCGTCGACATCGAGTTCGAGGGCCCCGACCCCGACCGGCAGCGCGCCTGGGTCGACGCCGTCTTCGAGGCGCTGGAGAGTGAGCCGAACCCCCATCCCGGCGGTATCTCCGGCCACTTCCACCTCAGCACCGACGGCACCCGCGTCCTCAATTACGCCGAGTGGGAGAGCGCCCAGGCCCACATCGACGCCCTCGCCGCCCCGGGCGACGGCATCGGCTCGGCGACCGAGCTGTGGCACCGCGTGCAGAACTGGCCGGGGCTGAAGAGCAGCACGGTCAGCCGGTACGACTACGCCCTCGGCCTCGTCCCCGACTGACTCTGACGAGACGGCCGTACACCAGACCTCCAACCGACAAGTCGAACCGTCTGGACAAAAAAAGTTTTCGGTGGGACGGTGGATCCATGCTGGACGTCACCGTGATCGAGGACCCCGAGGCCGCAGCCGTCTCCCTGGACCCCATAAGGGCCCGGCTGCTCGCCGAACTGGCGGCCGGGCCCGCGTCGGCCGCCATGCTGGCCGGGAAGGTCGGGCTGCCCCGGCAGAAGGTGAACTACCACCTCAAGGCGCTGGAGCGGCACGGCCTGGTCGAGCTGGCCGGTGAGCGGCGCAAGGGCAATGTCACCGAGCGGCTGATGCGGGCGACCGCCGCGTCGTACGTGATCTCGCCGCTCGCGCTCGCCTCCGTGCAGCCGGACCCGGACCGTTTCCGGGACCAGCTCTCCGCCCGCTGGCTGCTCGCGCTCGGCGCCCGGCTCGTGCGGGACGTCGGTTCGCTGATCACCGGCGCGGCGAAGGCCCGCAAGCGGCTGGCGACGTATGCGCTGGACGGCGAGGTCCGTTTCGCCTCGGCCGCCGAACGGGCCGCGTTCATCGAGGAGTTGACGGCGGGCGTGAGCGCGTTGATCCGCAAGTACGACGCGCCCGACGCCGAGGGCGGCCGGGATCACCGGATCGTCGTCGCCGTACATCCGACGGTCAAACCCACGGCCGATCCCACGGCCGATCCCACGGCCGATCCCACGGCCGATCCCACGGCCGATCCCGCGGTCGAGGATCAGCCCGCCCAGGAAATCGAGCAGTAGGACTCAGGAGCCCATCATGTCCAAGGAATTCGAGATCGCCCGCGAGTTCGAGGTCGACGCCACCCCTCAAGAGGTGTGGGAGGCGGTCACCACCGGGACCGGTGGCTATCTGTGGCCGATGGAGCCGCCGGAGCCCAAGGTCGGCGGCAAGGGACCCTTCGGGTCCACGGTCACCGCCTGGGACCCGCCGCACCGCTACACCAACCGCGTCGAGGACGTCGAGGGCATCGCCGAGCAGACCGCCAACCAGCTCGACTACACCATCGAACCGCGCGACGAGGGCCGGCGCGCCTGGGTGCGGTACGTGCACAGCGGGATCTTCGTCGACGACTGGGACAACCAGTACGACGGTGCCGCCAAGCACACCGACTTCTATCTGCACACCCTGCGCGAGTACCTGGTTCACTTCGCGCCCCGGCCGGCCGCCTTCGCCACGTTCGACGGGCCCGAGGGCTCGAAGGCCGCCGACGCCCTCGCCGCCGTCGGGCGGGCGCTCGGAGTCGGGGAGGACGTGGCCGCCGGGACGCGGGTGACGGTTCACGGGCCCGACGAGTTCGACGCCGTGGTCGACTTCCGCAACCCGTACTTCATCGGGCTGCGCACGGACCGGGGCCTCACCCGCTTCTTCGGGCGCAACCACTGGGGCTACCCGGTCGGCATCTCCCTGCACGACTTCACGCCGGGCGCCGACATCAAGGAGTGCGAAGCCGCCTGGCAGGGCTGGCTGAACGGCATTTTCAGCCAGCCCTGAGACTCACCGGAGGTTACGGGCGGAACCGCAGCACCTGCGGGTCGTGGTCGCTGATCTGGTCGTTGAACTCCGAGTTGACGTGCACGCTGTCGTACTCGAAGTCGCAGGAGCGCCGGATCGACGGGCTGATCAGGATCTGGTCCAGCGTCTGGGCGTTGCCCTGGTAGACGTACGAGTAACGCTCGCTCTTGGGCAGCGACTTGATCGCCGACCACAGCGCGCCGCCGTCCTCCAGCCGCTCGGCGGTGCCGGAGAACTCGAAGTCGTTGATGTCGCCGAGCGTGACGACATCGGCGTTCTTCTGGACGGCCAGGATGTCCTTGACGAAGGCGTTGACGGCACTCGCCTGGAGGTGGCGCTGGGTCTCCGAGCTGCGGGTCGGCGGCTGGTACTGCGCGTGCAGCGACTGGTCGCCGCCCTTGGAGGCGAAGTGGTTGGCGATCACGAAGACCGTGCGGCCGCGGAAGACGAACTCGCCGGCCAGCGGCTTGCGGCTGTTGGTCCAGGCGGCGTTCGCCGGGTCGATACGACCGGGGGAGACCGTCAGGGCCGCCTTGCCGTTCGCCTTGGTCACGCCGACGGCGGTCGTCGCGTCGCCGCCCGCGCGGTCGGTGAAGGAGACCCGCTCGGGGTTGAACAGGAACACCTGGCGGATGTTGCCGCCCGGCTCGCCGCCGTCGGCCTTGTCGACCGGGTCGATGGAGCGCCAGTCGTACGCCGGGCCGCCCGCCGCGACGATCGCGTCGATCAGCTTCTGCACCGTCTGGTCGGCGGCGACCGTACCGTCGTTCTTCGCGCCGTTGTTGTCCTGGATCTCCTCCAGGGACACGATGTCGGGCGACTGGAGGTTGTTCACGATCGCGGAGGCGTGCTCGGCGAAGGTGGCGTCGGACGGGTCGAGGTTCTCGACGTTGTAGGTCGCGACCGCCAGCTCGCCGCGCCCCTGCTTCTGGGTCGTCTCCCGCTTGATGCCACCGCTCTTGAGCGTGCCGAGCTCGCTCGCGACGAGGGTGTAGCCACCGAACTGGTTGTAGTCCAGCGGGCCGGTGGTGGAGCCGGCGAGGGTGTCGCCGACGTTCGCGACCGGGAAGTCGGCCGTGGCGCCCAGGGACTGGATCTGCAGGCGTCCGGTGTTCTGGGACTCGTAGGAGCCGTAGACCGTGCCGCCGCGGCGGTTGCGGTGCTCCCACGGCTTCACCGTGACCCACAGCTCGCTGTACGGGTCGGTCGCGGTGACCACGCGCGCGTCGGCGACCTGGACGTTCATGCCCTCCAGGGACTCGTAGTGGTCGAGGGCGTACTTCGACGGCTGGAGCGTCAGGCCGTTGACCGAGCCGTTCGCGGCGGTGTCGCCGGCCGGGGCGTACGCGTCCGGCACCGAGTCCTCGTCGACGACCGTGGCGGCCGGGACGGCGTTGCCGCTGGAGACGACGGTGACCGTCGGCTTGGTGATCTCGGTCAGCGACTGGTTGCCGGAGGAGGCGCCGCCCGGGACGTACTCGGCGACCGTGCCGGAGACCAGGACCGAGTCGCCGACGGCGACCTTCGGGACGGAGCTGGTGAAGACGAAGACGCCCTCGCTGGTGGCCGGGTCGGCATCCGCGTCCGGATCCTGGATCCAGAAGCCTCTGGAGGAGCCGTAGGTGCGCACGCCGGTGACGATTCCGGCCACGTCCGTGACCTGCTTGCCGGCGTACGGGGATATTCGGGTGCTGCCCTGGACGTCATGGATGCGCACGGAGTCCGCGTGCGCGGGCGCGGTGAGGACAACGGTGGAGGCCGCGGAACAGACGGCGGCGACGGTGAGCGCGGCGAGACGCGCGGTCTTCTTGCTCGGCAACGGGATCCCTCCGGGGACGTGAATGAGCGCCGGGACGAGGGTGGTGCGTGGAACGGTGGGTGCAGGCGCGACCGGTGGGGCGGTGGCGACGCGCGTAGAAAATACAGTGAACAGATGTCCGCCCGGTTTCTACGCGCGTCAATCTCCTGCCTGCTCAAGCCACTTGTCAAGGTTTCGGCCATGTACAGCTCCCGACCGGGAGATGAACCGGGCGGCATGGGTGGAAATCCGTCTAGGCTGAGCGGTTGAGCCGTGATGTGTAGCGGCTGAGCCGTGATGCGTACGGCCCTGCAGAACGCCCTAGGAGAACCAGCCGATGTCAGACAGCTCCCCACTGCCGCCGGTGCGGCTGCACCCCGAAGCGGAGCTGGCGCGGGACGCGCTGTCCACGCCGTTGCTCGCCCGGGCCGCGCGGCTGGCCCGCTGGGCCGGGCCCGACACCCGGGTCGACGCCGGGGGCGGGCTCGTCGACGAGCAACTCCCGGCCGCCGCCGAGCTGCTCGGGCTGAGCGGGGACGACGCCGCCGCGTACGCGAGCGAGGCCTGGCGGGTGGCCGTCGACACCGGACTGGTCGAGGTCGTCGACGAGGAGGCGGGCACCGTCACCGCCGGGGCGGAACTGGCCCTGCTGACCGGCGGTTCGCCGCAGGACGTACTCGGCGTGTGGACCGGAGCGCTGGAGACGGTGCTCGCGGATGCGAGCGTGCCCGACCTCGACGACCTGGTCGACGCCATGGACGCGGGCGGCGAGGTCGACCTCTCCTCGCTGGACTGGGACCCGGAGGCCGAGGCGGAGTTCCTCGACGGAGTGCTCGGCAACCTGTACCTGCTGACGGCCACCGAGGACGGCCCGGGCGACAGGCCCGTGCCGCTGCCCGCCCTCGCCGCGTCGATGATCGTGCCCAGCGACATGGGCGAGCCCACGAACGACGTGCTGGAGCAGGTGTCCGACGCGATGATGCGCCTGGACGACCAGTTCCGGCTGCTGGAGCCGGTCGGGCTGGTGGAGTACCAGCCGGTGGACGAGGCGCTGATGGCGGACGCCGAAGGCCCCGGCGAGGATCCGTCGGCCGCCGTCGACGACACCGACGTGTCGCGCTACGGCATGGTGCGGCTGACCCCGCTCGGACTGTACGGGCTGCGGGCCCGGCTGCTGGAGGCCGGATTCGAGGCGCCCGCGGTCGGGGACCTGGCGGACAAGGGGGCCGACGCGCTGCTCGACGGGACGGCCACGTTCCCGCAGAGCGCCGCGCAGGCCGAGACCGAGCAGTGGCTGGCCCGGCGTGAATCCCTGGCCGCGGCACGGGAGTTGCTGGCCGCGGCACGGGGACTGGACGCCGGGGCGCCGCTGCGGCGGCTGCGCTGCCAGCAGGCGCTGTCCCTGGTGGGCGCGGAGGCCGAGCCCGCGCTGCGGGAGGTCCTCGACGATCCGGAGCTGGGCGGGCTGGCCCGGGTGTGGCTGACCGAGGCCGGGTTCGCCGACGTTCCCGCGCCGTCCCAGGATCTGGTGTTCTGGCTGACCGTCGACACCCTTGCCGCCCAGCTGGCGGCCGAGGGGAACTCCGAGGAGCTGACGGCTCTGGTGGAGGGGCTGGCCGCGCAGCACAGTTCGTTCTTCGCGGCGGCTTGGCGGGTCGATCATCCGGCCACCGCGGATGTGCTGGAGGCGATGGGGCGGCTGCATCCGGACAAGAAGATCGCGAAGGAAGCGCGGAAGGCTGCGTTCAAGGCGCGGTCGCAGCAGGGGGGCTGAGCTTGTCTTGCGGGTGCGGCCGGGGTATGGCTGGTCGCGCCCACGCGGCGGCGCCGCATATCGATAGGGTCCCGCGCCCCTCAGGGCGTTGCCCGTGCCCGGCGTTGTTTCATGGAACCTGGTGCCCTGAGGCCCCCCGGAGTTCAACTCCTGTTCAGACATGGGCGGGACCGTTGCGCCGTCCCGAAGTCCGCCACCCTCCACGGCACCCACCGTCACAGGAGACACCATGTCGCTCACCCGCAGGGACTTCGCCAGGAAATCCGCGATCACCGGTGCCGGTGTCGCGCTGGCGGGCAGCGCCGGCGTGCTGGCCACCGCACCGAACGCGCTCGCGTCCACGGAGTCCGAGACCGCGAGCGAGGAGCCCGCGGACGCCCACGGTGGCGGCGTCGGGTACGGACCGCTGATCCCGGACCCCGAGGGCATCCTCGCGCTGCCCGCCGGGTTCGAGTACCGGGTCATCACCTACAGCGGCAGGACGAAGCTGGAGTCGGGTGAGTACACCCCCTCCAACCATGACGGCACGGCCACCTTCGACGGCCCGCGCGGCACCACCCTCCTCGTCAACAACCACGAGCTCAAGGGCCCGCGCGCCAACTGGAAGTACCCCGTCCCGCTCACCGAGGGCCTCGTCTACGACCCCGCCGCGGCCGGCGGCTGCACCGTCGTCGAGGTCCGCCCCGGCGGTCAGGTCGCCGAATGGGTCGGCATCGCGGGCACCTCCACCAACTGCGCGGGCGGCAGCACCCCTTGGGGCGCCTGGCTCACCTGCGAGGAGAACTCCGACAAGGCCGGCACCAACGGCATGACCAAGGACCACGGCTACGTCTTCGAGGTCGACCCCATCGACCGGCGCGCCAACCGCGACCCCAAGCCGCTGAAGTTCTTCGGCCGCTACGACCACGAGGCCGTCGTCATCGACCCCAAGCGCGGCCACGCCTACCTCACCGAGGACGCCGCCTCGCCCAACGGCCTGTTCTTCCGCTGGACCCCGCCGAAGGGCTTCGCGTACGGCCGCGGCAGGTTCCGCACGCTCGCCGACGACGCCGGTGTCCTCCAGGCGCCCAAGTGCTTCGACTCCGGCGGCAAGTTCGTCGACGACCTCTCCCGCGCCACGAAGATCGGCACGGTCTACGGCGTCGACTGGGTGGACGTCCCCGACCGCGACGCGCGGACCACACCGGTGCGCAAGCAGTTCGCCGCCGACGAGATCACCCGCGCCCGCAAGCTCGAGGGCATGTGGTGGGGCGACGGCGGCGCGTACATCGTCTCCTCGTACGCCCGTGCGGAAAGCCCCGTCCAGCACGACGGCCAGGTCTGGTTCTACGACCCCAAGCGCCGCACCCTCACCCTCAAGGTCCTCCTCGGCGTCAACCCCGACCCGTCCAAGGACGGCGCCTTCGACGGCCCCGACAACATCACCGTCTCCCCCTACGGCGGCCTGGTCATCGCCGAGGACGGCGAGGGCATCCAGCACCTGTTCGGCGCCACCGACAGCGGCCGCACGTACCCCATCGCCCGCAACGAGCTGAACGTCGGCACCGAAGAGGAGCCGGAGTACAGCGAGTTCACCGGCGTCACCTTCTCCTGCGACGGCAGGACCCTGTTCGCCAACATCCAGACGCCGGGAATCATGCTCGCCATCACCGGGCCCTGGAAGCGGCAGAAGCGCGGGTAATTAATTCGCTCGCCCGGCCCGCGGCACCCCTCTTAGAGTGATGAACGTCCAGGTGCGAAGGCAGGACTTACTTCCACTCTTAATGGGGAGGCCGCGGGTTCGAATCCCGCCACCGGTTCCACGAGCCGGTGTAGCTCAGTGGCAGAGCACCACGTCGGTTCCGCCGACCTCGATCTCTGGACACCACAACTTCATGCACCTCCCGGTGCGCAGGCCGCGGCTACTTCTTCTCCTAAAAGAATCCCATGCCGCTGCCGACTTGATCTCGGGAGGCGCAGCTCAAGGTGGGTGCCCGGTGCGCAGGCAGCGGATACTTCGGGAGCTGGTGGGGGTACACCCCTCGTGCGGGTTCGAATCCCGTCATCGACTTCGGGTCGGTGTGGCGGAACGGAAGACGCGCCAGTTATAAGCAACCGCAGTCGACTTCGACCTCGGACACCCTCCTTTTGCCGTGCCTCCCTCCGAAACCCACAGTGAATTCGGGGGAATTCAACATGGCGCGATTCAACACGCGGGCCGCCAAGGCGCGCCCGACTTCGCGAGTGACGTCGACAGGGCGTGTACTCCGTACCTATGAGGGCGGCCGCGGTCATGAGCGTGACGCCCGCTCCGAGCTCTTCCTTCTGTCGGTCGCCAACTTCGTCTCGCAGCAGACCTTCTACGAGGCCGGCGCCGACCGCGACGACCGGTTCGCGGGACTCGTGCGCGAGCTCGCCGTCACCGACCCGGTGTGGACGGCCGGCCTGCTCGGCTGGCTGCGCGGCGAGGGCAACCTCCGTACGGCGGCCCTCGTCGGCGCTGCCGAGTACGTGAAGGCACGCCTGGCGGCCCAGGCCACCGACGGCCCCTCGAACCGGCAGGTCATCGCCTCCGTGCTCCAGCGGCCGGACGAGCCCGGCGAGTTGCTCGCGTACTGGACGGCGACGTACGGCCGCAACGTGCCCAAGCCCGTCAAGCGCGGCGTCGCCGACGCCGTACGGCGTCTCTACAGCGGCAAGTCGCTGCTGAAGTACGACACCGCGTCCAAGGGCTACCGCTTCGGCGACGTCCTCAACCTGGTGCACGCGGCCCCCGACCCGGACAGGCCGTGGCAGGGCGAGCTGTTCCAGTACGCCCTCGACCGCCGGCACAACCCGGACACCGCCGTGCCGCCCGCGTCCGACCGGACGCTGGTCGCACACCGTGAGCTGATGGCGCTGCCCGTCGAGGAGCGGCGTGCGGTGGTCACGTCCGAGGGCGGTGCCGAGCGGCTCGCGGCGGCCGGGATGACGTGGGAGGCGCTGGCGGGCTGGCTGCAGGGGCCGATGGACAGGGCGGCCTGGGAGGCCGTCATCCCGTCCATGGGCTCCATGGCGCTGACCCGCAACCTGCGGAACTTCGACGAGGCAGGCGTGTCCGACGAGGTGGCGGCCCAGGTCGCCGCGCGGATCAGCGACCCGGCCGAGGTCGCGCGCTCGCGGCAGTTCCCCTTCCGGTACCTCGCCGCGTACCAGCACGCGCCGTCGCTGCGCTGGGCGTACCCGCTGGAGCAGGCGCTCGGCCACTCGCTGGCCAACGTGCCCGCGCTGCCCGGCCGGACGCTGGTGCTCGTCGACCGCTCGGGCTCGATGTGGGGCCCGCTGTCCGACCGGTCGAAGCTCAACCGGGCCGACGCGGCTGCGATCTTCGGCACGGCGCTCGCGCTGCGGGCGAAGAAGGCGGACCTGGTGGAGTTCGGCTCCACGAGCGCCCCGGTGAAGTTCCGCGGGGGCGAGTCGGTGCTGAAGATCCTTGGCCGCTTCGGTGGCCTGGGCGGCACCGACACCACCGAGGCGGTCCGCCGCCACTACAGGAAGCACGACCGGGTCCTGATCGTCACTGACGAGCAGTACACGTACAGCCACCACGGCGACCCGACCGAGCAGGTTCCCGCCGACGTGCCGGTCTACACCTGGAACCTCGCCGGGTACCGGGCGGGCCACGGCCCGTCGGGGAAGGCGAACCGGCACACCTTCGCAGGGCTGTCGGACGCCGCTTTCCGGATGGTTCCGCTGCTGGAGAGCGCTCGGAGCGCCGACTGGCCCTGGGCGGTCTGAGGCACAGCCTGCCTGGAACACAGGCCTGTGCCCTGAGCGTGGCCCGCACTTCACGGGGGGTGCGGGCCACACCCTTGTCCGGACACCGAATTGACATCTAACATTTCAGCCCGTGGAGGCGATACGACCCGTAGGCAGGATCCTGCTCAGGGACCAGGCGTACGAAGCGATCCGGGACGCCATCGTGGCCGGGGAGATCGAGTCCGGCGCGGTGGTGCGGGACGCCGATCTCGCCGAGCGGCTCGGGCTGTCCCGGGCGCCGGTGCGCGAGGCGTTCTCGCGGCTCGTGGACGAGGGGCTGCTGGAGAGCAAGCCGCAGAGCTACACGCGGGTGACGCCGGTCGTGGCCGCCGACGTACGGGACGCGGCCGCCGTGGTCGGCGCCATGCACGAGCTGGCGACGCGGGTCGCCGTGCCCCTTCTGATGGCCGCGGACGTGGAGATCATGCGCGCCGCCAACGAGCGCTTCGCCGCCGCCGTCGCCGCGGGTGAGGTGGACCTCGCCCTGCGGGCCGACGACGAGCTGCACGACGTACTGGTGCGGGTGAGCGGCAACCGCGCGGCCGCCGCCACCGTCGCCCGCTACACCCCGCTCATCCGCCGCCTGGAGCGACGGCGCTTCGGCGAGGGCGGGACCTGCCGGTCGGCCGGGCTGCACGAGCGGCTGATCGAGGCGTGCGCCGCCGGTGACGTGGACAGAGCGATCCGTGTCACGGCGGAGATCTGGCGCACCCTCGCCGACCTGGCCGACTCCGACTGACGCCGTTGCCCCTGGAGGCGCCCCATGTCCCTCTCCTCCTACGAGCGCTACCCCCTCCTCTTCGGTCCGTCCCCGGTGCACCCTCTGCAGCGCCTGACCGAGCACCTCGGCGGCGCCTCCCTGTGGGCCAAGCGGGAGGACTGCAACTCCGGGATCGCCTACGGCGGCAACAAGACCCGCAAGCTGGAGTACCTGGTCGCCGACGCGCTCGCGCAGGGCTGCGACACCCTCGTCTCGATCGGCGGCGTGCAGTCCAACCACACCCGCCAGGTCGCCGCCTGCGCCGCCCGCGCCGGTCTCAAGTGCGTGCTGATCCAGGAGAGTTGGGTGGACTGGCCCGACTCCGTCTACGACAAGGTCGGCAACATCCTCGTCAGCCGGCTCGCCGGAGCCGACGTACGGCTGATCAAGGCCGGGTTCGGGATCGGCTTCAAAGAGAGCTGGGAGCAGGCGCTCAGGGAGGTCGAGGAGTCGGGCGGCAAGCCTTACGCCATCCCGGCCGGCGCCTCCGACCACCCGCTCGGCGGGCTGGGGTTCGCCGGCTGGGCGTATGAAGTGGCCGAGCAGGAGAGGCAGTCGGGGGTCTTCTTCGACACGGTGATCGTGTGCTCGGTGACGGGGTCCACCCAGGCCGGTATGGTCGCCGGCTTCGCCGCCCTGGAGGAGGCGGGTGGCCGGCCCCGCCGCGTCCTCGGCATCGACGCCTCGGCCAAGCCCGCCACCACCCGTGAGCAGATCGCCCGGATCGCCCACGGCACCGGCCAACTCATCGGCGTCAAACGCGAGTTGACCGAGGCCGACGTAGAGCTCGACGAGCGGTACCACGCGGGCACGTACGGCATCCCCGACGAGTCGACGCTGGAGGCCATGCGACTCGCGGCGCGGACGGAGGGGATGGTCACGGATCCCGTGTACGAGGGCAAGTCGATGGCCGGGATGATCGACCTGGTCGGCCGCGGGGAGATCGGGCGGGACTCGACCGTGCTCTACGCCCATCTGGGCGGCCAGCCGGCGCTGAATGCGTACAGCGCGCTGTTCTAAGGAGTGTGGCCGTCGACGAGCTTGCGAACCTCGATGCTCTCGGGACTCTCGGAGTCGATGGCTTCCAGGGCGCGGGCGAGACGCTCGTAGCCGTCGGGCCGTTTCCTGGCGATGCGTACGACGGCGAGGAGCCAGGGGCGCGTGGGCAGGTTCGATTTGGGTTCCTCGGCGGTGTCGAACCCGGTCGCCTCGAACCAGATGGTCCGGATGTCCCCGTCGATCAGGGACGAGGCCACGGAGAGCTTGTCGACCAGTCTGCTCTCGAAGGAGCTGACGGCATTGGACGGGAAGGCGGGCGGGGCCTTCCTGGCGACTGCCGGCGCGGTGACCGGGGCGTTGACGGCGGTGAGGAGGATTTCGCGCTGAGACAGCGGATCCGGGATGTCGTACAGCGCGGCGACGTCTTGCGGGGTCAGTCCGGCGGGGACTTCCTCCGGGGGAACGTGGTCGATGAACACCGGTACGAGGCGCGGTAGATCGGGCTCGAGGTCCGGGTCCGCGTATATCTCCTCCAGGACCGTTCTGTTCAGACATCGGTCGGTGAGGCTGTCCCGGGACAGCAGCAGGACCACGCGCTTCGCGCGGAGCAACGAAGATCTGAGAAGTCTTGCCGGTGCGCGGCCGAAACACTCCGCGGGGAGAACGTCGACGTCGTGTCCCGGGTGGAGCTGGCTGTACGCCCACTTGCCCCAGCCGCGGTCCCTGTCCCGGTCGGTGTAGGCGAGCACATAGTCGACCGGCAGCGAGGACTCGGCGCCGAACTGCGGGCGCAGCGTGGCGATGTCCTCGACCCGAATGGGCGCGAGGGCGGCAAAGTGGGCTTCGACCAGGAGGCGGGCCACCTCGTGAACGACGTCCTCGTACTCCTGGTGGACCGGACCCTGGTCACGCGGAACGATCGACACCAGCCCGCGCTGCTCGTACATGGTGCCGGCCCCGAGGCGTACGTACTGGTACGCGGTGCTGGGCTCCGGCAACTTCAGGCCGATCCTCTGCCAGAGCACGCCGATGAGGAACGGGGAGTCGATGAGGTTCGCGCGGCGGCTCAGCCGGGCGTTGAACACCGTCCATTCATGGGCGCACCAGTGACTCTGGAAATAGCTGGGCGAGTACAGGGCCAGCATCGCCCTGGCCGTGCAGACGCCGTTCGCGACGACCCGTTCCTCCCAGCGCTCACCCGGCCTGATGTCCTGGAAGTCCACGAATCCTTTGCCGGGGACCGCGTTGCCGAGCATCTGCTTGACCTGCTTCTGGACGTCGTTGTGGAAGCGCTCGACCAGCGGGAACATGCTCCGGTCGTCCGAGTAGCCGGTGAAGAACCAGTACGGCACCGGCGGCGGGCCCCCGCCGGCCGCATCCGGCGGAACAGCGGCGTTCACCGGTTCGCCCGGCGTTGCTCGATCTCACCGACGATGTGGCGGGCCTCCGTCACCGCGAGACTCTCCGGTTCGACCGCTTCGAGGGCGTCCACCAGCTGAGTCAGACCGCCCGGACGGGCCTTCAGGCTGCGGACGGTCTCGAAGAGCCTGGTCCGTGAGGACACCTCGTCCCGGACGCGCACGCCGAGCGGGGTGACCAAGGAGTGGAAGCTGTCCCGGCTCTGCAGAATGGCGGTGCGCGCCAGCGCGTTGACGAGCTGCCGGGTCAGCAGCGCCTGGCCGTCGTCGTCGGGACCGGTCGCTCCGGGGAACACGGGAGGACGGGCGTCGCGCTCCGGTTCCAGGGCGAACCGCAGGAGGTCGCGGGCGGCGTCCGGGTCGAGGTCGTACAAGGCCGGCGTGATCCGGTCCCGGAGCGGAGGCGGTAGCCGGTCGGTCTCCACCGGCCGGACGAAGAGCGGCACCAGGCGCGGCCCGTCGTCCGAGCCGCCGTGCAGCAGCGCGCTCCACTCCTCGGAGGTCCAGGCGGTGGCAGTCATCGACGCCAGATAGCTGGGGGACAGCAGTACGAGGACGATGTCCGACACCCGGGGCCACGGCCGCCCGAGGTGAGTGTCCTCGACCTCCGTCACCACCGCGTAGCCGAGTTGCTCCAACTCGAAGGTCACCCAGTCGGCCCATATGCGGTCGGCCTCGACATGGCTGACCAGCACGCACTCTCCGCCCGGACGCTTCACCGAAGGGCGCGCGGACCGGGACTCGGACGGCTGGGGCGGCCTGATGGTGCGGCCGTCCGGCGCCGGGAGGTCGCCGGTCGCTTGGGACCAGCCGTCGAGGAGCTCGGCGACGATCCGGTCCGCGCCCGCCACGGGCCAAGCCACGGGGAAGTGCTGTTTCAGCACCTCCCGGGCTTCGTCCGTCCGACCGCTCTCACTCAGACATACGGCCAGGAGTTCCGCCGTCTGACGGGTCTCGGCACCGTCCCTGCCCCAGAAGCGCACATTCCCGTCGTACGCGCGCCTGGCCCAGGTCAGCGCGGTGTCGACGTCGTGGACGGCGAGATACGCGCCGGCCAGCAGACCGGAGGTGCTCAGGCAGTCGACGTGATCGGCGCCCAGCGTCTCCCGCTGGCGCGTGTAGGTGAAGTGGAGACGCTGCTGGGCTTCCTCGTGGCGCTCCATGCGGATCAGCAGAGCGGCCAGTGGAGCAGTGGCTCGCAAGGCGGCCGGATCGCGGGGGCCGAGGGTGAGACTGAGGTCGTGGAGGACGACGTCGCGCAGGTTCAGGGACCGTTCCAGGTCACCGAGGTTCGCGTACAGGGCGGCCAGGTAGGTGGCTGTGCGGAGCGTCTCGGGGTGGTACGCACCGAGCACGCGCCGCTGCCGGGACAGGGTGTCCTCCCCGAGGGTCCGGGCTTCTTCCCTGGTGCCGAGTACGCCCATCGGCACCAGCAGTGTGGCGGAGAGACTGAGCGCGAGGGGGTGGTCCGGCCCGAGGACCTCCCGCAGTTGCTTACGGGTCGGCATGCCGAGCTCCACGGCTGCTGCCGCGTCTCCCGCGTCGGAGAACAGTGCCGCCAGTTGTGCGGCGGTTTCGAGTGCCGTCGGCGCCGTGTCGCCGAAGGTGCGCCGCTCCCAGGCCAGGAGGGTCTCGGCCAGCGGCAGGGCGGCCCGGGGCTCTCCTGTTGCCTGCAAGCCGTCGACCAGGTACGACGTGATCTCCATCGTGGTCGCGTCGTCCGCACCGAGCCGGGACCGCGCGGCCTCGCGCAGCTCCGTCAGCCGGGGCACGGCGGTCGCGGCCTCACCGTCCAGCACCAGTCGGGTGCACCCCACGCACACCGCCGAGAGTCCCTCGCGCCTGGTCAGGTCCTGCGGGGCCACCGCCAGCAGATGCGGCAGCAGCGGCGCCCAGGCCTCCGACGGCGTGTGCAGGGAGGGGAGAGCCGCCACCAGCAGAGCCTGGGCGCCGAGAGCAGCGGTCGCTCGGTCGCCCGGGGAGAGCAGGTCGCGGAGCGCGGAGTGCGCGGCCGGGTGGATGCGCAGGGCGCCGTCGCCGCCGTGGCCGAGTCCGTACCGGTTCACCGCGCGCAGCGCCGACTCCCTCGCCTGGGGGGTCCGCAGCAGTACGGCGAGGGGCTTCGGGGTCCAGTCCGGTACGCGTACGCAGTCCCGGAGCTGGAAAGGCTGCGGTGCGAGCAGGGCGCAGGCCGACAGGAGCGCGACCGCTCGCTCGTCTTCGGCAGCCAGCCGGTCCAGGCCGAGCCGCACGGCATGCTGGAGCACCTGCGGCGGGTTCTCCACGGATCCGTCCTCCGAAAGCGCCTCGAGATAGGCGCTCACGGAGATGCCACGGCTGAGGGAACCCGCCGCCATGCCCACGGCCAACGGGATGTCCCCCATGTCGGCCGCCACCACCTCGGCGTCCTGCTCGCTCATCGTGGGCACCAGCGTGCGCAGCAGGGCGGAGGACTCCTCGGGCGTGAGCCGGCCCACCTCGATGGGTTCTCCGACGTCGGTACGGTCTCGCTCACGGGAGACGACGAGGATCTGGCCGTTGCCCATGTCCCCCCTGAGCTCCTCGGGCAGTCGGCCGACGTCGAGTACGTCGTCGAAGACCAGCAACCACCGGTTGCGCGTCCGCAGCTCGGCGGTGACGGCCCTGGCCGCTTCCCCGGGCACCGTGTCGCGGGAGGCGGCCCCGAGCCGCACCGCGAGCTCGCCGAGCTGGGCCGATATGGACCCCTGGCCCGGTCCGATCCACCAGACGAGTTCGTACTCTCCCGCGAACCGGTGGGCGTACTCGATGGCCAGCTGGGTCTTGCCCATGCCGGGGTCCCCCACGAGGACCGCCCGGGACCGCTCCGTCAGCGCGGCCCGCAGCCGCTTCAGCAGCTTGACCCGGCCCACGAACCGGTCGTTGCGCTCGGGCACGTTCCACACGCGGGGCCGACTGCCCGGCAGCCGGGGGCTGGTGGCACCGAGGCGGCGCAATCGACCGCCGACCGGCGGGCGTTCGGGGTCGACGGCGCGCAACAGGACCGAACGGGCAACCCGGTCGTCGTCGAGACCGGCGAGACGCACGAACTGCCGCTCACCAAGGACGCCGAGACCGTCCGGGACCGGGCCGTCGTGCAACAGGACAGGGATCGGCTGCTTCCCCGCGGAAAGAAAGGACTCCAGCTCCGCCCGGGCATGCCGGCTGTGCGCATACGACGGTGAGACGAGAACCAGCATCACCTCGGACCGGCTGACCGCGGCCTGGATCTCAGCCATGAAGTCGGCGCCCGGACGGAGCGACCAGGTGTCCAGCCACACCTCGTACCCGGCGTCCTCCAACTGCCACGCCACCCACTCGGCCCAGGCCTGGTCGTCCCGCGCGTAACTGATGAAGCACGCCGCCCCGGCACCAACAGCCATATGCCCGCCCCTCGTTCACAAGCCCCGGGACGAGATTACGGTGAGTGCCGTCCCGGCGGGAGGTTTCCGCGTTCCCGACGTCGAGGCCTGGTCTTCATGCGGCAGGGACTCCACATGCCCCTATGCCCACCTCGTCGATCACCCGGCGGCACCGGGCCCTGCCGCCGCGCGCACCTGGCCGGATACAGTGCACGCGTGCGGGCGGACGATCAGCAGCGGGAGCCGAGTGTCGAGCAGCCTGACGGCACCCGCCGCCGGGCCACGATCCACGATGTCGCGAAGCTGGCCGGAGTGTCACGGCAGACGGTCTCCCGCGCGGTCAACGACAAGGGCGAGATCGACCCGGCCACGAAGGAGCGGGTGCTGGAGGCGGCGCGGCTGCTGGACTACCGGCCCAGCCGGTTCGCGCGCGGCCTCGTGCAGAAGGGGGCCGTGACGGCGGGTCTGGTGATCCCGGACCTGATGAACCCCTTCTTCCCCGAGGTGGCCGCTGGCGTGCTGGAGGCGGCCGAGAAGCGCGGGTGGCAGGTCGTCGTATGGGACTCCCGCATCGACGAGGCCCGGGAGCGGGAGGCGCTCGATGTGCTGTCCCACCAGGCGGACGCGGTCATCGGCTACTTCAAGAGCCCGGACGACGTGCTCGCCCGGCACCTCGGGGGCGTACCGCTGGTGCTGCTGGAGCGTGGCCCGCAGCAGACGCGTTTCGCGGCCGTGGGCATCGACGCCGCCGCCGGTCTCGCGCAGGGCATGGCACACCTGGTGGGCGCCGGTCACCGCAGGATCGGCATGCTCGACGGGGTGCACGGACCCGGCCCTCGCAGACAGGCCTTCCTGGAGCAGGCCCGGCGGCACGGCCTGCCGGTCGACGAGAGCTGGATCGCGCTGTGTCCCGAGCACAGCGTGGCCGGGGGCGAGGCCGGCATGGAGCAACTGCTGGACGCCCGGCCCGACATCAGTGCCGTCTTCGGCTTCAACGACCTGATGGCGGTCGGCGCCGTGCGGGCCGCCCGGCGTCGCGGTCGGCGGGTGCCGGACGACCTGGCCGTCCTGGGCTTCGACGGACTGTCGCTGGGCGAGCTGGTGGAGCCCGCCCTGACCACCCTGCACATCGACAAACGGCGGCTGGGACGGCTGGCCGTGGAGCAGGTGGCCCGGCTGCGAGCGGGCGACGAGCCGATGAGTGGCGTGGATGCCTGGGTCATTCCCGAGCTGGTCGTGCGGGCTTCCGCCTGATACCGCCTGATGGCTCGTCGGGGCTTGCACCTGCTCGTACCGGCGCGGCGTCTTCACGTGCGCCGCTACTCATGATCAACCCGGACAAGGTCACCCTCCAGGTCGCCCTGGCGAACCTCAACGTGCTGTACAACGCCGACTACGCGCTCGTGATGGCAGGCGCGGGATCTGGCGGCGGGGGCCACGAAGACGTGAGCGCTGATGCGCCGCCGGGCGCCCCCTGTGGGGTGGGGCGCCCTTGGACGTCGTACGGCTGTCTACAGCGCCTGGGCCGCCGGCTTGACCATCCCCCTCACGGTGCGGGACTTCACGAAGTCGCCCATGGCCGTCATCTCCCACTCGCCGGAGAACTGCTTGATCAACTTCGCCATCATCACGCCCGTCTGCGCCTCGGCGTTGGTGAGGTCGAAGCGGACGAGTTCCTCGCCGGAGGCGGCGTCGATCAGCCGGCAGTAGGCCTTGGCGACCTCGGTGAACTTCTGGCCGGAGAAGGAGTTGACGGTGAAGACGAGTCCGGTGACCTCCTGCGGCAGGCGCCCGAGGTCGACGGTGATGACCTCGTCGTCCCCGCCGCCCTCACCCGTGAGGTTGTCGCCGGAGTGGCGGATCGCGCCCTGCACGATCTGGAGCTTGCCGAAGTAGCAGCTGTCGATGTGGTTGCGCTGCGGGCCGTACGCGATGACCGAGGCGTCCAGGTCGATGTCCTTGCCGCGGTACGCCGGCTCCCAGCCGAGGCCCATCTTGACCTGGGAGAGCAGGGGGCGGCCGCCCTTGACCAGGGACACGGTCTGGTTCTTCTGGAGGCTGACGCGGCCCTTGTCGAGGTTGATCTTGCCGGCGCCGGGCGCGGGAGGCGCGGGCGGGGCCGGGGGAGCGGCGGGAGCCTGCGGCGCCGGGGGAGTGGACATCGGCGGGGCCGGCGGGGCGACCGGGGGCTGCATGGTGGGCTGCGGCGGGGCCACGGGGGCGGCGGGGGCGGGGGCCGGTTCCTCGACCGTGACGCCGAAGTCGGTGGCGATGCCGGCCAGGCCGTTGGCGTAGCCCTGGCCGACCGCGCGGGCCTTCCAGGCGCCGTTGCGCAGGTAGACCTCGACGATCACCAGTGCCGTCTCGGTGCCGAGCTGCGGGGGCGTGAAGGTGGCCAGGACGCTGTTGTCGTCGGCGTTGCGGATGGTGGCCGTCGGTTCGATGCCCTGGAAGGTCTGGCCGGCGGCGTCCGGGCTGGCGGTGACGACGATCTTCTCGATGCCGGGGGGAACGGCTGACGTGTCGACCGTGATCGCGTCGGGGCTGGTGCCGCCGCCCGAGCGGTACGTCACGCCGGGGCCGCTCGGTTGGTTGTAGAAGATGAAGTCGTCGTCGGAGCGCACCTTGCCGTCGGCGGTGAGCAGCAGGCCCGATACGTCGAGCCGCACCGGGGCGGCGACGTCCACCGTCACGCGCGCGGCGGAGAGAGGGATGTTCGAGCCGGGGGTCATAGCTGTCATGCCCGGAAGAACGAGCGAGCCCGATTTACCGTTCCCTTACCCTGAGGCCAATCGGGTCGGTGTTCCGAGGTCCTGCTTGCAGTTCGCGCCGTCGTCCGTCGAGGAGGATCCGTGGATCCCAGTCCCCTGTTGGTCGTTCCCGCGGCTCTGTGGACCACGGCCGCCTTCGTGGCGGTGGTCGCGGCGATGGTGGCAGCCGCGCTTCCCGGCCGGGCCAGGCGTCAAAGGATGGTGACCGACGACTGGAGTCCGTTGGGCAGGGACTTCCCGGTGGTCGCCCTGGCGGCGTCGGTCGCCTACGTGGTCGTCGCCGCCGTCCGGAGCCAGTTCGCTCCGTCCTCCGCCGCCTTCGGCATCCTGTGGCCGGCGATGGCGGCGACGGCCGTCTCCTACGCGGCAGGACTGCGCAGCCGCCCCCTGCCCCGCTGGGCCGGCGTGACCTTTGCCGCCACGGGCGCCGCCCTCTACGGTTCGCTGCCGATATGACCTCCTGCCCGACGGTCGTGCCGTCGGACAGGAGACGGCTCTACGGCACCACCACGATCTTGCGGCCCACCCCCGACGCGAACTGCTCCAGCGCCTGCGGGTACCGCTCCAGCGGGATGCGGTCGCTGATGAAGATCTCGGGGTCGAGGACCCCGGTCGCGAACAGCTCCGCCGCGCGCTCGAAGCTGTGCAGGACCGCCATCGAACCCGTGATCGTGATCTCCTGGTTGTAGATGCGGTACGGGTCGATCGTCACCCGGGTCGCGTAGTCCGCCACCCCGAACTGCAGGAACGTGCCCGCCTTCGCGACCCGGTCAAGGCCGTCCTGGATCGCCGCCGCGTTGCCCGTGGCGTCGACCACCAGGTCCCAGCCCTGAGGGCGGTCCAGCTCGTCCGGGTTCGCGGCGGACGCCGAGACGCCGAGCCGCCGTGCCGTTTCCAGCCGTGCCGGGTTCACGTCCACCACGTCCACGCTCGCCGCCCCCGTCCGCTTGGCGAGCTCCAGCATCATCAGGCCCATCGTGCCCGAGCCGTAGATCAGGACGTGGGCGCCGAGGCGGGACTGCAGGACGTCGTAGCCGCGGACCGCGCACGACAACGGTTCCACCAGCGCCGCGTCCTCGGTGCGGACGTGTTCCGGCAGCTTCACGCAGTTCGCCACCGGCGCCACCGCGTAGCGTGCCGCGCCGCCCGCCGTGGTCACGCCGATCGCCGCCCAGCGTTCGCAGAGGTTGTTGTGGCCCGTACGGCAGTAGCGGCACTCGTAGCAGTACAACGACGGGTCCACCGCGACCCGGTCGCCGACCGACAGCTCCGTGACCTGGGTGCCGACCCCGACCACCTTGCCCGCGAACTCGTGCCCGGGCACGATCGGCAGCTTCGGGGCGAACTCGCCCTGGAGGATGTGGAGATCGGTTCCGCACAGGCCGCACGCCGCGACCTCGACCACGACGTCGCGCGGTCCTGGCGTGGGGTCCGGGACCTCGGCGACGACGGCCTTGCCCACGGACTCGATGACGGCGGCCTTCATTTCACGGCTCCCAACGACAGGCCCTGGACCAGCTTGTCCTGGGCGGCGAACCCCGCGGCGAGCACCGGCAGGGAGATGACGAGCGACGCGGCGCACACCTTCGCCAGGAACAGGCCCTGGCTGGTGATGAAGCCGGTCAGGAAGACTGGGGCTGTTTCCGCTACCACGCCGGTCAGTACGCGGGCGAACATCAGCTCGTTCCAGCTGAAGATGAAGCAGATCAGGACCGTTGCGGCGATGCCGGGGAGGGCGATGGGGGCCACCACGCGCCACAGGATCGTCGGCAGTTTCGCGCCGTCGATCTGCGCCGCCTCGATGATCGCGGTCGGTACCTCGGCGAGGAAGGACTGCATCATCCACACCGCGATCGGCAGGTTCATGGACGTGTAGAGGATGACCAGGGCCCAGATGTTGTCGAGCAGACCGGTGTTCTTCGCGAACAGGTAGATCGGCAGCAGGCCGGCCACCAGCGGCAGCATCTTGGTGGACAGGAAGAAGAACATGACGTCGGTCCACTTCTTCACCGGCCGGATGGACAGCGCGTACGCGGCCGGCAGTGCGAGGACCAGAGTCAGCAGCGTCGAGGCGACCGAAGCCGTCATCGAGTTGATCAGTGCGGGCCACGGGCTGGCGCCCCCGCCCACGCCGAAGAATTCGCGGTAGCTGTCCAGGGTGAGCGAGGCGGCGAGGGAGGGCGGGTTGGTCGCCGCGTCCGCCTCGGAGTGGAAGGAGGTCAGGACCATCCAGAGGATGGGCAGCACGAACAGGATGCCGGCCAGCCATGCGACGACTCCCAGGGCGGCACCCTGGAACCGGCCGCGGGACCGTGGTGCGGTGGTGGTGATCGTGGTCATCAGCGGGACACCTCCGCACGGAACAGGGACGACACGACGCGCAGGGCGAAGGTCGCGAGGATGAGCGAGCCGATGACGACGATGACGCCGGCCGCCGAGGCGAGGCCGTTCTCGTGCGCCTGGTAGAAGGTCTGGTAGATGGTGTATGGCAGGTTCGCGGTGCCCAGGCCGCCGGAGGTGATGGTGTACACCGCGTCGAAGTTCTGCACGATGTAGATCGAGCCGAGCAGCACGCTCAGTTCGATGTAGCGGCGCATGTGCGGCAGCGTGATGTGGACGAACACCTGCCAGTCGTTCGCGCCGTCCATGCGGGCCGCCTCGAGCAGCTGAGAGTCGCGGCTCTGCAGTCCGGCGAGCAGGATCAGCGTCATGAACGGCGTCCACTGCCAGATCAGCGACGCCTCGACCGCCATCAGGGGCATCTCGGAGATCCAGTCGGGCTGGGCCGCCCCGTCCCCTCCGATCCAGTTCAGGATGCCGTTGAAGAGACCGTACTCGGGGTTGAACAGCACGTGCTTCCACAGCAGCGCTGCCGCGACCGGCACCAGCAGGAAGGGGGCGATGAGCATCGTGCGCACGGCGGCCCGGCCCCGGAACCTCCGGTCGAGCAGCAGCGCCAGCGCCAGTCCGAGCACCAGGCTGACGAGCACGACCGTGACGGTCAGCAGGACGGTCGTCCCCACCGACTCGCGCAGCTCGGGTGTGCTCAGCACTTCCGAGTAGTTGGCGACGCCGGCGAAGTGGCGGTCGTCCGGGTACAGCGCGTTCCAGTCGAAGAACGAGATCACCAGGGTGGCCACGAAGGGCAGCTGTGTCACGGCGATCATGAAGATCAGCGCGGGCAGCAGGGGGGCCCGGGTGGCCCACGCGCGCATGCGGTTCGGCGGCCGGGTCTCCGGCCGCACGGGGGCGGCGGCGACTCGGGTGGGGGGAGTGGTCACGCTCATGATCCCTCGTACTTCTTCCCTACGGCCTCGGCGAGCTCCTGCGACTTCTTCAGCGCGCTGTCCACGGACTGGCGGCCGACGATGGCGGAGCTGATCTCCTGGGAGACCTTGGTGCCCAGGTCGGTGAACTCGGGGATGCCGACGAACTGGATGCCGGGCGCGGGCCGGGGCTGCACGCCCGGGTCATCGGGCTTGGCATTCGCGATGGCGTCACGGGTGACGTCCGCGAAGGCGGCCGCCTCCTTGCGGTACTGCGGGATGTCATAGGTCGACGCACGCTTGCCGCCCGGCACGTTGGCCCAGCCGATCTTCTCGCCGACGAGCTTCTCGTAGTCCTTGCCGGAGGCCCAGGAGATGAACTTCCAGGCGTTCTCGGCGTTCTTGGACGCCTTCTGCACGCCCCAGGCCCAGGTGTAGAGCCAGCCCGAGCTCTCGGTCTTCTCGACCGGGGCCGGGACATAGCCGATCTTGCCCTTGACCGGGGAGCCGGAGGCCTCCAGGGAGCCGGCGCCGGCCGTGGCGTCGTACCACATCGCCGTCTTGCCCTGGGTCATGTTGTTCAGGCACTCGGCGTAGCCGGACTGTGCGGCGCCGGACTCGCCGTGCTCGCGGACCAGGTCGACGTAGAACTGCGTGGCCTCCTTGAACTCCTTGGAGTCCAGCTGCGCCTTCCAGTCCTTGTCGAACCAGGTGCCGCCGTAGGTGTTGACGACCGTGGTCAGCGGTGCCATCACCTCGCCCCAGCCGGGCAGGCCGCGCAGGCAGATGCCCTTCATGCCGGACTCGGCGCCGTCCACCTTGGCGGCGATGTCGGCGACCTGCTTCCAGGTGGGCTTGGCGGGCATGGTCAGGCCCGCCTTCTCGATGACGTCCTTGCGGTACATCAGGAAGGAGGACTCACCGTAGAAGGGCTCGCCGTAGAGCTGGCCGTCCTCCCCGGTGAGGGCCTGCGTCATGGGCGTGAGGATGTCGTCCTGGTCGAAGGCGGTGTCGCTCTTGACGTAGGAGTCCAGGGAGTGGAGCCAGCCGTTCTTGGCGTAGATCGGGATCTCGTAGTTGCTCAGGGTGGCGACGTCGTACTGGCCCGCCTGGTTGGCGAAGTCCTGGCTGATCTTGTCGCGGACGTCGTTCTCCGGCAGGACGGTGAAGTTCACCTTGATGCCGGTGTCCTTGGTGAAGTTGTCTGCAGTGAGCTTCTGGAGCTCCACCATCTGCGGGTTGTTCACCATCAGGACGTTGATGGAGTCGCCGCCGGTTGATCCGGATCCGCCGGCGCCCGAGCAGGCGGCGAGTGAAGTGATCAGCGTCCCTACGGCTGCCACGGCAAGGGAGGCGCGTGGCGTGCGTCGGCTCTGGGTTCGCATGAGGTACTCCTGGACATTTAGTTACAAAGGGGGCGGTAGTGGGGATGGGTGTGCCGTACGGGGTGGGTCGGTTGGACGGCCGGTCCTTCGGACGGGGTGTGTGGGGTGCGGCTCGGGCGTCAGACGCGGATGACCTGCGGTCCCAGCAGTGAGTAGCGGTGGGCCTCGGCCGCAGGGAGCAGCGTGCTCGTCACGATCGCTTCCAGCGCGCCGATCTCCGCGAAGCGGCAGAAGCTGACGGCCCCGAACTTCGTGTGGGCGCCCGCGAACACCGTGCGCCGCGCGGATCGGATCGCCTGCGCCTTGACCTCGCTGACGGCCGGGTCGGGGGTGGTGAGGCCGTGTTCGCGGGAGATGCCGTTGGCGCCGATGAACGCCAGGTCGATGACGAAGCCGGCGAGCATCTTCGTGGTCCAGTGGTCGACCGTCGCCAGCGTGCCGGAGCGGACCCGGCCGCCGAGCAGCAGGACCGAGATGCCCTCGGCCTCGGCAAGCGCGCCTGCGATCGGCAGGGACGCGGTGACCACGGTGAGCGGCCGGCCCCGGGGCAGGGCCTCGGCGATGAGCTGCGGGGTGAAGCCCTCGTCGACGAAGACCGTCTCGGCGTCCCCGAGCAGCTCGGCCGCCGCGGCGGCGATCCGGCGCTTCTCGGGAACGTGGCTGGTGGCGCGGAAGGAGAGTGTCGTCTCGAAGCCGGCGCTCTCCACGGGGTAGGCGCCGCCGTGGGTGCGGCGGAGCAGGCCGTGCTCCTCCAGGACGCGCAGGTCCCGGCGCACGGTCTCCTTGGCCACGCCCAGCTCGACGGCGAGCGCGGTGACGTCGACCGAGCCGGTGGAACGCGCAGCCTGCACGATCTCGCGCTGGCGTTCTTCGGCGGTCCTCGCTGTGTTGGCCGTCGTCATCGTCGACACCCGCTTCCGTGCTGTGGTGCTTGGCTTGATCGCCTGGGAGGCGTCAAGCCGGAGTTGCCCGTTCGGGCCCGGTGGGGCCCATGGGGGAAGTTCTACAGCGGAGGTGGGGTGCTGAACAGGCCTGTTGTCGATCCGATACTGCCCGTTTCTGCCCGTTTGGCACTGTGGGTGCCCGCCTCGGACCTGCGCGGCCGTGAAGGTGGGCGTGAGATCGGGCAGCTCTGATGCCCGAATGCGGGAGCGGGCGGGCCCGTTCGGTGCCCGCCCGCTCCCGCGAACGCCTGGTTTCCGCCGTGTTTCGGTCGGATCTGTACGGTCGGATCAGTACGGCCAGATCGGCGGGTCGCTCACGAAGTGGCCGCCCAGGTAGGCGTGCGCGATGTTGTCCGGTTCGAGGTCGCCCTGCTCGGCGATGAGCTTCTCGGCGTACGGCTCGGAGTCGTCCTGCGGCTCGTAGCCGAGGGCCCGTGCGGTGGCGAGGTCCCACCACAGGCGCGTGTTCGCGGAGGAGCCGTAGACGACGGTGTGCCCGACGTCCTCGGCGGTCAGGGCCGCGTGGAAGAGGCGGGCGCCGTCGGCCGGGCTCATCCACAGGGAGAGCATGCGGACGCTGGTCGGCTCGGGGAAGCAGGAGCCGATGCGGACGGAGACCGTCTGCAGGCCGTGCTTGTCCCAGTAGAACTGCGCGAGGTCCTCGCCGAAGGACTTGGACAGGCCGTAGAAGGTGTCCGGGCGGCGCGGGGTGTCGACCGGGATGAGGGGGTCGTCGCTCTGGGGGCGGGGCGTGAAGCCGACGGCGTGGTTGGAGGAGGCGAAGACGATGCGCCGCACGCCCTCCTCGCGGGCGGCCTCGTACAGGTTGGCGGTGCCCGCGATGTTCGCGCTGAGGATCTTCTCGAACGGGGCTTCCAGGGAGATGCCCGCGAGATGGATGATCGCGTCGACGCCCCGCACGGCCTCGCGCACCGCGTCCTTGTCGGCGAGATCGGCGACGATCGCGTCCGGCTCGTCCTCGACGGGGCGCAGGTCGAGCAGCCGCAGCTCGTAGCCGTACGCCGGGAGCAGGCCCCGCATCAGGGTGCCGAGGCCGCCGGCGGCGCCGGTGAGCAGAACGGTGCGGGGGGCTGGCATCCTCGGTTCTCCTTCAATCAGCGGCCGCATGCGTGCACGGTATTCACATTCATGGACTAGTTAAGGATCACCACCCCTCGTCGTCAAGGGTGGTGCAGCCCGTGTTCATAACCGTAAACTCTGATCAGAACCCTGCACTCACCGTCTCGTTCTAGGGAGAGCCCGTGACGCCAGCCCCCCTCGCCGCACGCCTCGGCATCCCCGGCGGGCCGCTGTTCTTCCCCGTCACCGCCTACGGCCCCGACGGCTCGGTCGACCTCGACACGTACCGCACCCATGTGCGCCGAGGCATCGAGGCCGGGGCCGCCGCCGTGTTCGCGTGCTGCGGCACCGGGGAGTTCCACGCGCTCACGCCCGAGGAGTTCCAGGCATGCGTGCGCGCGGCCGTCGAGGAGGCGGCGGGACGGGTGCCGGTCGTCGCGGGCGCCGGATACGGCACCGCCCTCGCCGTGCGGTACGCGCAGCTCGCCGAGGCGGCCGGGGCGGACGGGCTGCTCGCCATGCCGCCGTATCTCGTCGTCGCCGGGCAGGAGGGGCTGCTGCGGCACTACCGGGAGGTCGCC
This sequence comes from Streptomyces sp. T12, assembly GCF_028736035.1. Taxonomy (NCBI): domain Bacteria; kingdom Bacillati; phylum Actinomycetota; class Actinomycetes; order Kitasatosporales; family Streptomycetaceae; genus Streptomyces; species Streptomyces sp. T12. Next base: position 2,380,759 of record NZ_CP117866.1, on the reverse strand, counting down.
GCGGCGACCGCGCTCCCCGTCATCGTCTACCAGCGCGACAACGCCGTGTTCACCCCGGACGGCGTCGTCGAGCTGGCCCGCACGGACGGCGTCATCGGGCTCAAGGACGGCCTCGGCGACCTGGACCTCATGCAGCGGATCGTCAGCGCCGTACGCACCGAGGTGCCCGGCGACTTCCTCTACTTCAACGGCCTGCCGACCGCCGAACAGACCCAGCTCGCCTACCGGGCCATCGGCGTCCCGCTCTACTCCTCCGCCGTGTTCTGCTTCGCCCCCGAGATCGCCCTCGCCTTCTACAGGGCGCTGGAGGCGGGCGACGACACCACGGTGAACCGCCTCCTGGACGGCTTCTACCGCCCGTTCGTCGAACTGCGCGCCCAGGGCCGCGGCTACGCCGTCGCCCTCGTCAAGGCCGGCGTACGGCTGCGCGGGCTGGACGTGGGGGAGGTGCGGCCTCCGCTGCACGAGCCGAGCGAGGATCATGTCAAGCAGCTCGCCGAGGTGATCGAGCGCGGATACGCGCTGCTGCACAAGGAGCCGGAGGAAACCAAGTGAAGGCGTCGGCATTCGTCTACCCCTGGGACGTCAACGGAGACCCGGAGGCGCCCGGGAGAATCGCCGCCCTCGGCGTACGGCAGGCGACGCTCGCCGCCGCCTACCACTCCACCCGCGCCCTCACCCCCCGCCACCCGCGCCACCGCATCGTCACCGCCGAGCACGCATCCGTGCTGTATCCGACCGACGACCGGTGGCAGGGCCGGGAGCCGCGCCCCTACCCGGCCGGGGACTGGGCGCCCGGCGACGCCTTCGGCGAGGCGGCCGCCGCGCTCGCGGACGCCGGTCTGGAGGTGCACACCTGGGTGGTCCTGGCGCACAACTCCCGCCTGGGCGCCGAGCACCCCGACACCTCGGTCGTCAACGCCTACGGCGACCGCTACCCCTGGGCCCCCTGCATCGCACAGCCCGCCACGCGCGCGTACCTCGTCGACCTGGCCGCCGAGGCCGCCGTACGGCCCGGGGCGCGCGGCACCGAGCTGGAGTCCCTCGGCTGGTACGGGCTGCAGCACCTGCACGCGCACGACAAGACCGGCGGGGTCCCGCTCGGCGACGCCGGGATGTACCTGATGGCGCTCTGCTTCTGCCCGACGTGCAAGGAGGGCTACGGCGACCAGGGCGTGGACGCCGACGAGCTGGCGGCCGCCGTACGCGCCGCCCTCGAACCGCTGTGGCAGGGCACGGTCGCCGACGAGGGCTGGGCCGGGGTCGAGAAGCTGCTCGGCGAGTCGAACGCGGCGGCCACGCGCGCGTGGCGCGACGAAACCGCCCGCACACTCCAGGAGACGGCGGTCCGGGCGGTCCGCGCGGCCGCCCCCGACGGCTTCCAGATCCTGCTGCACGCCGACCCCGTGACGTACCACGTCGGCGCCAACCCGGGCGTAGACCCCGAGCACATCCTCTCCGTGGCGGACGGCGTGGTCGTGCCCTGCGCGGGCGGCCCCGCTCTGCTGACGCCCTTCGCCGGGCAGGGCCGCGAGGGCGCGGTCATCGCCGCCAACTTCGGTGTGGTCTCCGGGATGGGCGGCAGCCCGGGCACGCTGGCGTCGGACGCGGCACGCGCGCGTGAGCTGGGGGCCACGGAAATCCGGCTCTATCACGCGGGGTTGGCGTCGGACGGCGACCTGGTGGCGGTGCGGGAGGCGCTGGCCGCGCTCTGAAGCAGCGGCAGCGCGGCCACCAGCCACGCCACGCCCACGGCGGCCGACAGCAGCCGCACGTCGAGCAGTTCGACCAGCGTGGCCCCCGCGGCCAGCCCGATGACGTTCGGGGTGAAGACGAGTGTGTTGGCCGTGGCGGCCGTACGGCCGAGCAGGGCGTCCGGTGTCTCGCGCTGTACGGCGGTGAGCGCGGCGATCAGCACGCAGGGCAGCCCCGCGCCGATCGCCGCGCCGCAGACCAGGGCCACCGGGTCGGACGGGATCGCCCGCAGGCCGGCCGCGGTGGCCGTCAGGGCGATGCCGTACGCGGCGAAACGGCGCTCGCCGAGGCGGCGCAGCGCGGGCCCGGAGAGCAGCCCGATCGCCACCGAGCCGGCGCCCTGGACGGCGTACAGCACACCGGCGTACGCCGGGTCGTGCCCGAGGCCGTCGATCACGGCGTAGATCATCGCGCCGTTGAGACCGGCGAAGAGCATGGTGGTGCCGCCGGCCAGGACGAGAGGGCGCAGCCGGGGGTGTGTCCAGAGGTAGCGGGCCCCCTCGGCGGTCTGCGCCCGCCAGCCGCCGCCCGTCGGCTCGGGCGTGCTCTCGCGGACGCGGAGGCAGGCGTACAGGCCGGTCGCGACCACGAACGTCATGGCGTCGAGCAGGGCGACGCTCGCGCCGCCGTACGCCGCGTAGACGCCCGCGCCGGCCAGCGGGGCGAGAAGTTTCATGCCCTCGGTGGCCGTCATGCGCAGTCCGTTGAAGTCGCCGAGCAGGGACGCGGGGATCGCGCCGGCGACGAGGGCGGACTCGGCGGCGTCGTGCACGACACCTGCGGCGCCGTAGACGAACAGGACCGCGAAGAGGAGCCAGAGGCGGGCGGGGGAGTCGACGGTGAAGAGGGTGAGCAGGAGGGCGGCCAGGAGGAGGTTCGCGCCGATCAGCAGCGGTTTGCGGCGGGTGCGGTCGGCGAGCGTGCCGAGGAGCGGGCCGGCCAGGGTGGGCGCCCACATGGCGAGCATGCACAGCGCCGCCAGGCCGTCGGACCCGGTGAGGTCCTTGACCCAGACGCCGGACGCCAGCCACAACGCCGAGGTGCCGAAGCCGGAGACCACGACTCCGGCGAGGTAGAGGGCGGAGTTGCGGTCGCGCAGGACACGCACGAGTGCCCAGGTGGTGGTTGTCGTCATGGCACGCCATGGTGCGTCTGAGGCGGGGGCGTGCGGATGGGGGAAGTGCCTTAGACGGCGCGCTTTTCGCGCTGTGCGTCATGGGGCTCGGGGTGGTGTGCGGCGGTGTGGGGTGGGTGGCGTGTGGACGAATCTCACCTCGGGGGGTGGCCGCGGACCGTGTCGCGGAAGGCGATCGGGGTCTGGCCGGTGCGCTGGTGGAAGTACTTGCTGAAGTGGGTGGCGCTGGAGAAGCCGAGGCGGTCGGCGATTCGGGCGGCACTCTGATCACTGCGGGCCAGGAGGCGCTTGGCTTCGAGGACGACGCGGCGGTCGATGAACTCCTTGGCACCGAGTCCGGCGGAGGCGAGGGTGGCGCGGGAGAGGGTGCGGGCCGAGTAGCCGAGCGCGTCGGCGTAGTCCTCGACCCGGCGGGTGCGGGCGTAGTCCTTTTCCACCGCGTCACGGAAGCGCAGGTAGGTGGCGTCGGGCTCGGGGGCGGGGCTGCCCGCAGGCACGGTGAGGTGGGCCAGGCGCAGGACGAGGACGGCCAGCAGGTGGCGCAAGGCCGCGGTGTGGATCTCCAGGGGCAGGCGTCCGAGGGCTTGGAACTCGGCGGCGAGATGGTCGGCGGTCAGTCGAAGGGCCTGGGCGTCCTCGGGCAGGGGTCTGCGCAAGATCGGCCCCGACGCCCTGCGCCGGCTGGTCGCCGGCCTGCCGGAGGGCTTCCGCTACGAAGGCGCCCGGGTGATCGCCGACGGCGACCTGGTCGCCCTGCACGGCACGTACCACGGCTTCGGGCCCGACCCGCTGGTCGCCTTCGACGTCTTCCGCGTCGACGCCGACGGCAAGCTCGCCGAGCACTGGGATGCCCTGACCCCGATGGTCAAGGACACCGCCTCCGGCCGCTCGCAGACCGACGGCCCCACCGAGGTCACCGCGCCCGCGGAGACCGAGGCCAACCGGGCCCTGGTCGCCGAGTTCGCGCAGAAGGTCCTGGTCGGTGCCGACTACTCGGTGCTCACCGACTACATCTCCACCGAGACGTACGACCAGTACAACCCGGAGGCCGCCGACGGCCTCGACGGCTTCGGCGCCGCCGCCGCGAAGTGGGCCGAGCAGGGCAGGAACCTCGTCTACAAGACCGTCCACAAGGTCATCGCCGACGGAGACTTCGTCCTGCTCCAGCCACCGACCGCAGCCACGACGGCCGCACCGCACACCCCTGCGGCGGCGAGGTGGAGATCAACGTCCGCATCGGCCCCGAGTTCGTCGACGCCCCCTATCTCCCCGCAGGCCGCCGTCTCCAGGACTGGCTGGGAACCGCCGCCGACGCCCGCCTGCTCATCCTCGAATTCGGCGCCGGATTCAACACCCCCGGCGTCATCCGGTGGCCGGGCGAACACCTCACCCGCCAGATCCCCCACGCACGCCTCGTACGCGTCAATCCCACCCACCCCGAAACCCCCGCCGACCTCGCCGGCCGGACTCTGTCCGTCCCGGTCGGGGCCGACCACTTGCTCGACGCACTCACCGTGCCGCACCCGGCACCCGACCCTACGGTGGCATCATGAGCGACCCGGAGAAGAACAAGGCCACGGCTCAGGCGTTCTACGACCTGATGTTCAACCAGTGCCGCCCCGCCGAGGCCATCGACCAGTACGCCGGCGACACCTACATCCAGCACAATCCACACGTCGGCGACGGCAAGCAGGCGTTCATCGACTACTTCGAGCGCATGGCCGCCGAGTACCCGGGCAAGCGGGTGGAGGTCAAGCGCGCCTTCGCCGAAGGCGACCACGTGATCCTGCACTGCCACCAGACCTGGCCCGAGGAGGAGTACGCCGGCATCGACATCTTCCGTTTCGACGCAGGCGGCAGGATCGTCGAACACTGGGACGTCCTCCAGGTGATCCCACCTACCTCCAAGAACGCCAACACGGTGTTCTGACCCAGGTGAACAGTGCGCCAATTCCCTGTGTGGGAAGGCGATTTGATCGTGACGCGGGGGTGGGTCGCAAGGTAATGTTCAGGCAAAGAGGTGCTCGCGGTGACCAAGGGAGCCGCGACCGGACAAAGTTCGAAGGAGGCAATGGTGTTCGATCTCCGGACCGAGGCGGAAATGAGGCTGTTCTCGGAAAAGACGGCCCGGGAACTCGCGCTGAAGAAGCAGCGGGATGAGGGTGTCGAGTCCGAAGAGTTCAGGACCACGGAGACGTCGGCCGCCATTGCCGCGGAGCCGGTCGGCTGACGTTCTGCTCGGAGTGGTGTGACGGTCCGTCGGGTTATCCGGCGGGCCGTTCTGGCTGTCCGGAAAGGGGAATCGATGAGGACCCTGCACTTCGGCCTTCGCGTGGCCGACCTCGAACGATCGCTCGCGTTCTACACGGCCGTCGGCTATGAGGTGGTCGGGAGCGCCCCCGACACCCCGTTCGGAAGCCTGACCATGCTGAAGCTCCCCGGCGACGAGTTCGTCAGCATCGAACTTATCCATGATCCCGCCGGGGGATACAAGGCCGCCGCCGGTAACAGCAGCGTCCTCAACCATTTCGTCATCAAGGTGGAGTCGATGGCGGCCACTCTCGGCGAACTCACCGCGCAAGGCATCGACGCCGAGGCGCCCGTATCGCCGGACGGTTCGGACGACTTCCTGACTGCATGGCTCACCGATCCGGACGGCAACCGGATCGAGCTGGTCCAGTGGCCGACGGGGCATCCCGACGGCATCACGGGAGCGGACTGGACGGACTGAGCCGGGGCCGGGGCCGGGCATGCGAACCAGGGCCGGGCGGGAATCCGTGTGGTGAATCGTCTTCTCATGCAGTACATCACTGGGCGGGCCCGCTCAGAAAGGGAGGGCCGTCGGAGTCGGGGCGTGGGACGGGATCGCTGGGGGCGGGGCGTGTAGAGCCGGGTCGTATCACCGGCGCGCCGTGCCCCGTGGGAGCGCCGACCCGCGATGAGCCGTCGGCCGCAACCGGCCAGGGCAGTGGGGACCGGGCCTGTTTACCCGTGCGCGAGCACTCGGCCTGCTCCAGGTGCCTCTCCTTCGTCCGGTGTCGGCCGCTTGGTCGGTTTCGGGTGGTCTCCCTTCGTCGGGCGTTGGCCCCTCGGCCCTGCTCCGGATGGTCCCCCTCCCGGGGCGGCCCCTCGGCTTGCTCCGGGTGGCCTCCCTCCTCCCGCGTCGGCCGTTCGGCCTGTTCGATGCGGCCCCTCTTCGTCGGGCGTTGGCCCCTCGGCCTGCCCATGTGGCCCCCTCCTCTCGCCTCGGCCCCTCGGCCCCTCGGCCTCCGCCCGGCGGCGCGCCCCCTACGTCAAAGGCCCGCCCCCGGCCGATGAATCTCGCGAGCGCCGCCGATTAGTTTCGTCACTCCCGCCGGTCTACCCCTCAGAAACCCATCTGTGAGGAGCCGGCCCATGACCGACACGACCCTCGACCTCGGACCGCAGGCCCGCATCGTGGCCCGCCTCGCGGACGGTGTCATCGACGATCAGCTGTCGGCGCGGACGCCCTGTCCGGACATGGCGGTGCATAACCTGCTGGGGCACTTGATCGGGCTGGCCGTCGCCTTCCGTGATGCCGGGCGCAAGGACCTGGGCGTCACGACCGACACCAGCCCCGAGGCCGCAGTACCGGACATCGGGCCGGGCTGGCGTGCGGAGTTGCCCAAGGTGCTCGACGAACTGGCCGAGGCGTGGCGCGCTCCGGACGCGTGGGTCGGCATGACCCGTGCGGGCGGTGTGGACCTGCCCGCTGCCGTGGCGGCGGCGGTGGCCGCCGACGAACTGGTGATCCACGGCTGGGACCTGGCCGTGGCGACGGGCCTGCCGTACGCACCGGACCCGGCCGCCCTCCAGGCGTCGTACGACTTCCTCCGCGCCGCCGCCGACTCCGACCGGGGCGGCGGCATCTTCGGCCCGGTCGTTCCGGTGCCGGACGAGGCGTCCCTGCTGGACCGCGCGGTGGGGCTGAGCGGGCGGAACCCCGGCTGGGCGCCGTAATCCCGGGAACACCGAGGCGGCGGGGACATACGCTCCCCGCATGCCTCCCACCCTCACCCTCACCGTCCTCGGCACGGCATCCCCGCACCCCGGCCCCGGCCGCCCCTGCTCCGGCTATCTGGTGCGAGGGGGAGGGGCCGAAGTGTGGGTGGACGCCGGGACCGGGACCTTCGCGGAGTTGCAGCGGCATGCGAACCCGGCACGGCTCAGCGCTGTCTGGATCTCCCACCTCCACGCCGACCACAACGCCGATCTGCTCGCCGCCTTCTACGGCCTGGCCTACGGCGGGCTCACTCCGGACGCGCCCATTCCGGTCTACGCGCCGGGCGACTGCGCGCAGCGCCTCGCCGCCTTCCTCGGCCGGGCGGACGCCGGGTTCCTGAGCGGCATCCTCGACTTCCGGCCCCTGTGCGACGGCCACACCGTCCAGCACGGCGACCTGCTCCTCACCTCGCGTGCCGTCGTGCACGACGTCGAGGCGTACGGGCTGCGGGTGGAGAGCGGCGGGCGGGTTCTCGCGTACTCCGGGGACAGCGGGCCCTGCCCCGCGCTCACCGAACTCGCCCGCGACGCCGACCTGTTCCTGTGCGAGGCCGACATCGACGAGCATCGCGAGGGCGAACAGGTGCACCTGACGCCCGAGGACGCCGGAACCGCCGCCCGCCGGGCGGGTGTGAGGGAGCTCGTAGTCACCCACGTCGGGCCCACGCTCACCCCGGAAGCGGCGACCGTACGCGCTGCCGAGGCCTTCGGCGGGTCCACCGTCACCGCGCGCGAAGGTCACGTGCTGCGCGTCTGAGGCAACCTCAACTTCCTTTGTAAGAAGCATTGACGAAACATGCGCCCCCTCTTACCTTCATCGCGTCGTACTTCGTACGTCATATATGAGACGCGATACGTGAGATCCCATACGCGAGAGCCATCCCGCGAAGATCCGAGAGGCGCGCATGACCTCTGTGCCCACGCCGATCCCCTCCCGCACGCAGTACGTGCTGGAGGAGATCAAACGCCGCATCCTCACGGGGCAGTTGACGCCCGGTCAGGCCCTGGTCGAGACCGAGCTCGCCGCTCAGTTCGGGGTGTCGAAGACCCCGGTGCGCGAGGCGCTCAAGACGCTGGCCGGGACCGGGCTGGTCGTGATGAGCCAGTACAAGGGCGTCACGGTGCGCATGGTGGACGCGGACATGGCGCGCGAGGTCTACGACGTGCGGCTGCTCCTGGAACCCGAGGCCCTGAAGCGGGCCGTCCGGCGCGGAGCCTCCCTCGATGCCGCCCGGGATGCCCTGACCCGCGCCGACGCGGCCGGCGACACCGCTGAACGCTCCCTCGCCAACCGGGAGTTCCACCGCGCCCTCTACCTGCCGTGCGGCAACCCGCTGCTCGGCCGGATGCTCGACGAGGTCCGCGACCAGGCCGCCCTCGTCTCCGCCGTCGCCTGGGCCGCCTCGCCCTCCTGGGAGCGGGAGGCCGGCGAGCACCGGGAGATCCTGCGGCTCGCGCTCGAAGGGGACGCGGACGGCGCCGCGCGCGCCCTGCACGCCCACATCGCGTCGTTCGTCGAGCGGGCCTTCCCCGACGCGGAGGTCGAGGCCCAGGGAGAGGACGGTCCGGCATGACCACGACGTTCGAGACCCAACGGACGGCCCTGGCCGACGTGGTGGCGATCCCGGTGACCCCGTTCGCCGAGGACGGCCGTGTCGACCAGGACGTCCACCGGGCGCTGCTGCGTCGTCTCCTCGACGGGGGCGTCACCACCCTCACCCCCAACGGCAACACCGGTGAGTTCTACGCCCTCAGCCCCGAAGAGCGCCGTCTTGTCACCGAGTTGACGATCGACGAGGTCCGCGACCGCGACGCCGTCATCCTCGTCGGCGTCGGCCACGACGTGCCCACCGCCATCGCCTCCGCCCGGCACGCCCGCGAGCTCGGCGCCCAGATGGTGATGGTCCATCAGCCCGTCCACCCGTACGTCTCCCAGAACGGCTGGGTCGACTACCACCGCGCCATCGCCGAGGCCGTGCCCGAGCTCGGCGTCGTGCCGTACATCCGCAACGCCCAGCTCAGCGGCGCGCGCCTCGCCGAACTCGCCGACGACTGCCCGAACGTCATCGGCGTGAAGTACGCCGTCCCGGACGCCGCCAAGTTCGCCGCCTTCGCGCGGGACGCGGGGCTCGACCGCTTCGTGTGGGTCGCGGGCCTCGCCGAGCCGTACGCGCCCTCGTACTTCTCGGCGGGCGCCACCGGCTTCACCTCCGGACTCGTGAACGTCGCCCCGTCCGTTTCGCTGAACATGATCGAAGCGCTTCGATCCGGTGACTACCCGGGCGCGATGAAGGTCTGGGAGCAGATCCGCCGCTTCGAGGAGCTGCGCGCCGCGAACGGCTCCGCCAACAACGTCACCGTCGTCAAGGAGGCCCTCGCCTCCCTCGGCCTGTGCCGCCGTGACGTCCGCCCGCCGAGCCGGCACCTGCCCGAGGACGAGCGCGCCGAGGTCGCCGCCATAGCCGCCGGGTGGTCCCTGTGACGCCCTCGCAGGAACGGCCCGTGAAGCGCCCGGAGGAACTCAGAAGCCACCAGTGGTACGGCACCGACGGGCTGCGCTCCTTCAGCCACCGGGCCCGCACCCGCCAGCTCGGCTATCTGCCCGAGGAGCACCTGGGCAAGCCGGTCATCGCGATCCTCAACACCTGGTCCGACATCAATCCATGCCATGTGCACCTGCGGGACCGCGCGCAGGCCGTGAAGCGCGGGGTGTGGCAGGCCGGGGGCTTCCCGCTCGAGTTCCCGGTCTCCACGCTCAGTGAGACCTTCCAGAAGCCGACCCCCATGCTCTATCGCAACATGCTCGCGATGGAGACGGAGGAGCTGCTGCGGTCGTATCCGGTGGACGGGGCCGTACTGATGGGCGGCTGCGACAAGTCCACGCCCGCCCTGCTCATGGGGGCGGCCTCGGTCGACCTGCCCGCCGTCTTCGTGCCCGCCGGCCCCATGCTGCCCGGCCACTGGCGCAGCGAGGTCCTCGGCTCCGGCACCGACATGTGGAAGTACTGGGACGACAAGCGCGCCGGCCTCATCGGCGACTGCGAGATGGGCGAGCTGGAGAACGGGCTCGCGCGCTCTCCCGGGCACTGCATGACGATGGGGACGGCGTCCACGCTGACCGCCGCCGCCGAAGCCCTCGGTGTGACCGTCCCGGGTGCCTCCAGCATCCCGGCCGTCGACTCCGGGCACGACCGGATGGCAGCCAAGGCCGGTATGACGATCGTCGACCTGGTCCACAAGGACCGGCGGCTCCTGAGCATCCTCACCCAGGAGGCCTTCGAGGACGCCGTCACCACCGTTCTCGGCCTCGGCGGCTCCACCAACGCCGTCATCCACCTGATCGCCATGGCCGGGCGGGCCGGCATCCGGCTCACGCTCGACGACTTCGACCGCATCGCCCGCACGGTCCCGGTGCTGGCCAACGTACGGCCCGGTGGACAGACGTACCTCATGGAGGACTTCCACTTCGCCGGCGGCCTGCCCGGGTTCCTCTCCCGGATCCCGGACCTGCTCCACCTGGACCGGCCGACGGTGTCGTACGACACCCTGCGCGAGCAGATCGAGGGCGCGCAGGTGCACAACGACGACGTCATCCGGACCCGGGACAACCCGGTCGCGAGCGAGGGCGGGGTGGCCGTGCTGCGCGGCAACCTCTGTCCGGACGGCGCCGTCATCAAGCACATCGCCGCCGAGCAGCACCTGCTCGCGCACACCGGGCCCGCGGTCGTCTTCGACGACTACAAGACGATGCAGCGGACCATCAACGACCCGTCGCTCGGCATCACCGCCGACAGCGTGCTCGTGCTGCGCAACGCCGGGCCCAAGGGCGGTCCGGGCATGCCCGAGTACGGCATGCTGCCGATCCCCGACCACCTGCTGAAGCAGGGCGTACGGGACATGGTGCGGATCTCCGACGCCCGGATGAGCGGCACGAGTTACGGCGCGTGCGTGCTGCATGTGGCACCGGAGTCGTACATCGGCGGACCGCTGGCCCTCGTGCGGACCGGGGACCTGATCACCCTCGACGTCGAGGCGCGCACGCTCCATCTCCATGTGGACGACGAGGAGTTGGAGCGCCGCCGGGCCGAGTGGACGCCGCCGCCCGCACGGTACGAGCGCGGCTACGGCGCGCTCTACAACGAGCAGATCACGCAGGCCGACACCGGCTGCGACTTCGAGTTCCTCGCCCGCCCGGGCAAGGTCGCGGATCCCTACGCGGGCTGACCGGCAAGCAGTAGTCAAGCAGTAGGCAAGCAGTACGAGCAGTACCAGCAGTACGACCTCGCACACCTCTGCACAGGGAGAAAGCGCTTCCCGAACAACGTACGCAAGCTCGACGCACGCACGACGCAAGCTCGACGCACGCACGCACGACGTACCAGAACGGAGAACAGTCATGGCCCAAGCCGCAGCCGTGGCGAAACCGCCCGCGCCACCCCGGCGACGCCGTGCCTCCGCCACGCCGCGCAGGCTCCCGTATCTGCTGATCGCCCCGGCGGCCCTGCTCATGCTGGGCTTCATCGCCTACCCGGTCATCAGCGTCTTCTACTACAGCCTGCAGGAGTACAACCCCACCAAGCCGTGGCGGAACGGCTTCACGGGCCTCGACAACTTCGTCCACGCCTTCACCGACGACCCGCTGTTCTGGGACACGCTCGTCTTCAGCGCCAAGTGGGTCGTCGTGGAGGTCGGGCTGCAACTGCTGTTCGGGCTCGCTCTTGCGCTGATCGTCAACCAGACGTTCGCGGGACGGGCGCTGGGCCGGGCGCTCGTGTTCTCGCCGTGGGCCGTCTCCGGCGTGCTGACCTCGGCGATCTGGGTGCTCCTCTACAACTCCCAGACGGGCATCACCCGTTACCTCGCGGACGTGGGCATCGGCTCCTACGGCACCAGCTGGCTGTCGGACACCTCCACCGTGTTCCCGGCGGCGATCGTCGCCGACCTGTGGCGCGGCGTGCCCTTCTTCGCGATTCTCATCCTCGCCGACCTCCAGTCCGTCTCGAAGGACCTGTACGAGGCCGCCGAGGTCGACGGGGCCAGCCGGATCAAGCAGTTCTGGCACATCACGCTGCCCCATCTGAAGGACGCCATCGTCCTGTCCACGCTGCTGCGCGCGGTGTGGGAGTTCAACAACGTCGACCTGCTCTACACGCTGACCGGCGGCGGCCCGGCGGGAGTCACCACGACCCTGCCGCTTTACATCGCCAACACCAGCGTCGACGCGCACAACTTCGGCTACGCGTCCGCCCTGACCACGGTCGCGTTCGTGATCCTGCTCTTCTGCTCGATGGTCTATCTGCGGCTGAGCAAGTTCGGAGGTGAGGACAAGTGAGCGTCAAGGAAGCCACCAAGGCCGCGCCCGCCCCCATGCGTGCCGCCCCCGAACCGCCGCGTCCGTCGAAGAAGAACCATTCCTGGGACGAGGTCCCGCGCTGGCAGATCTACCTTCCGCTGTCGATCTACCTGCTCTTCACCCTGATCCCCTTCTACTGGATCCTGCTCTTCTCGCTGCGCCCGGCCGGCTCGACCTCGCTCGTGCCCTGGCCGATGACCTTCGACCACTTCGAGAAGGTCTGGACGGAGCGGAGCTTCGGCACCTACTTCCAGAACAGCGTGCTGGTCGGCGTCGCCACCCTGCTGATGACGACCCTCGTCGCCCTGGCCGGTGGCTACGCCCTCGCGCGCTTCAACTTCAAGGTCAAGCGCGCCTTCATGCTCGCCCTGCTCTGCTCCCAGTTCGTGCCGGGCGCGCTGCTCCTGGTGCCGCTGTTCGAGACCTTCGCCGAGCTGCAGATGATCAACTCGCTGGGCAGCGTCATCATCGCGGAGACGGTCTTCCAGTTGCCGCTGTCGATGATCCTGATCAGCAACTTCATCAAGAACGTGCCGTACTCCCTGGAGGAGGCGGCCTGGGTCGACGGCTGCAACCGGATGATGGCCTTCAGGATCGTCGTCCTGCCGCTGCTGCGCCCCGGTCTGATCGCCGTCGGCTCCTTCGCCTTCGTGCACTCCTGGAACCACTTCCTGTTCGCCCTGATGTTCCTCAACAACCCGGAGAAGCAGACCATCCCGGTCGGCCTCAACACCCTGATGGGCGCGGACAGCGTGGACCTGGGCGCGCTCGCCGCGGGCGGCATCATCGCGGCCGTACCCGTCGTGCTCGTGTTCGCCTTCATCCAGAAGTGGCTGATCACGGGCTTCAGCGCGGGGGCGGTGAAGGGATGAGGCTCCGTCGGATCACCGTGACATGCGCCCTGCCCGCGGACGACGGTCGAGCCCGCACGGGGGTGGGCTCGACCGGTCGCGAGGTCCGCGTGGCCGCTCGGCGGGCCGTGGGTGCTCCGAAGTGGTTGTTCGCCGGTCGGCGTGCGGAGGTGGTGTCGGTATGAGGGCGCGTCAGATTGCTGTTGTGGGCGCCTTGTTGGAACTGCTGTGCGTCCTGGCCCGCGCCGGGGCCCGGGAAATCAGTCGCAGCAGCCTGCCCGCGGACGACGGTCGAGCCCGCACGGGGGTGGGCTCGACCGGTCGCGAGGTCCGCGTGGCCGCTCGGCGGGCCGTGGGCGCTCCGAAGTGGTTGTTCGCCGGTCGGCGTGGGGGGGTGGTGTCGGTATGAGAGGACGTCAGATTGCTGTTGTCGGCGCCTTGTTGGGACTCCTGTGCGTCCCGGCCCACGCCGAGGCCCGGGACGTCAGCCGCGACACCCTGCCCGCGAACGACGGCTGGGCCTCCGAGGGGGAAGGCACCACCGGAGGCGCCGCCGCCGACGACGCGCACGTGTACACCGTCACCGACCGGGCCGGGCTCGTCCGCGCCCTCGACGGCGGCAGCGCCACCCCGAAGATCATCAGGATCGCGGGGACGATCGACGCCAACACCGACGACGACGGCGACCACCTGGACTGCGCCGACTACGCCACCGACGGCTACAGCACCAAGAAGTACCTGGCCGCCTACGACCCCCGCACCTGGGGCTCCGCCAAGCCCAGCGGCCCGCAGGAGGAGGCCCGCCAGGCATCGGCCGCCAAGCAGGCCGAGCGGATCGAGCTGGCCGTCGGCTCCCACACCACCATCGTCGGACTCGGCGACAGCGCGGTCCTCAAGGGCGCGAGCCTCCAGCTCGAAGGCGCCGAAAACGTCATCGTCCGCAACCTCGAACTCCGGGACGCCTACGACTGCTTCCCGGTCTGGCAGCCCAACACCGGCGGCCTCGGTGACTGGAAGACGGCGTACGACAACATCTGGCTGCGCGGCGCCACCCACGTCTGGGTCGACCATGTGACCCTCAGCGACAAGGGCCACCCGGACGAGAAGGAACCCACCTACTTCGGCCGCAACTACCTCCGCCACGACGGCCTGCTGGACATCACCAACGCCTCCGACCTGGTCACCGTCTCCTGGAGCCGGTTCGCCGACCACGACAAGGCGATCCTCATCGGCAACGGCGACACGGCCACCGGCGACCGGGGCAGGCTGCGGGTCACGCTGCACCACAACGAGTTCGAGTCCGTCGTCCAGCGCGCGCCCCGCGTCCGCTTCGGGCAGGTGCACCTCTACAACAACCGGTACGTCGTCCCGGCCGACGCCCACGACTACCGCTACTCCATCGGCGTGTCGACCGAGTCCGGCATCCACGCCGAGAACAACGCCTTCACCACGCCCGGACATGTCGAGGCCGCCGACCTGGTCAAGAGCTGGAACGGCACCGCTTTCCACCAGTCCGGCACCCTGTTCAACGGCTATCCGGTGGACCTGCTCGCCATCCACAACGCGTACAACTCCGGCAGCGAGCGTGATCTCACGGCCGACGTCGGCTGGACACCTACCCTGCACACAAAGATCGACAGCGCCGCCACGGCCGACCGTGAGGTGGCACGCGGCGCGGGCGCAGGGAGGATCCCATGAGCACGGCCGTACCCATCGTCCTGGCGGGCGCGCGCGGCCACGGCCGCTGGCACCTCGACAACATCCGCCGGCTCCAGGACAAGGGGATCGTCCGGCTGGCGGGGATCTGCGAGCTGACCCCGCTGAGCGAGGACGAGCTCCCGGCCGGCCTGGGGACGCCCGAGCAGTCCGCCGACTTCGGTGCCCTCCTCGACTCCACCGGCGCGAGCGTCGCGGTGATCTGCACGCCGATCCCGACCCACACCGACCTGGCGTTGACGGCCGCGCGCAGGGGTGTGCACATCCTGCTGGAGAAGCCGCCCGCCCCGTCGTACGCCGAGTTCCGGCGCATGGCCGACGGGGTCGCCGAGGCCGGGGTCGTCTGCCAGATCGGCTTCCAGTCGCTGGGCTCGCGAGCGGTGCCCGCGGTCCGGACGCTGATGGCCGAGGGCGCCGTCGGCGAGATCGTCGGGATCGGCGGTGCCGGTGCCTGGGCGCGCCCCGAGGCGTACTACCGGCGGGCTCCCTGGGCGGGCAAGCGGCGGCTGAACGGCGTCGACGTGATCGACGGCGTGCTGACCAACCCGCTCGCGCACGCCGTCGCCACCGCCCTCGCGCTGGGTGGCACGACCCACGCGGAGGACGTCACCGCCATCGAGACCGAGCTGCTGCGCGCCAACGACATCGAGTCCGACGACACCTCCTGCGTCCGCGTCACCACCGCGCACGGCCCCGAGGTCGTCGTCGCCGCGACCCTGTGCGCCGAGGACCCCGACGATCCGTACGTCGTCGTCCACGGCGAACACGGCCGGATCACCTTCTGGTACAAGCAGGACCGCGTCCTGCTCCAGCGCGCGAACCACGGCCCCGAGGAGTACGAGTACGGCCGCACCGACCTGCTGGAGAACCTCGTCGAGCACCTCACCGACGGCGCCGACCTGCTGGTCACGCCCGAGGCGACCGGCGCCTTCATGAAGGTCGTTGAAGCGATTCGACGGGCCCCCGACCCGGCCCCGCTGCCGGACGAGGCCTGGCAGCTGCTCCCCGACGAGCAGCGCCGGGTCGTGCCCGGCATCGACGGCCTCGTCGCGGCCGCCGCCGACACCCTCGCCCTCTACTCCGAGCTGGGCGCCCCCTGGGCCCTTCCGGCACGAACGAAAGAGGTGAGCACCTGATGACCCCCCACGACACCGCGGTGCTGCGCGTCGCGAGCCGACCGGTCGGCCGGTACGTCACCCGGCCCGAACTCCCGGCCCGGCTCTCCCCACGCCCGTATCTGCACCCCGTCACCACCCTGGCCGGCACGGCGGTCACCGAACTCAGCCCCGCCGACCACATCCACCACCTCGGCGTCGGTGTCGCCGTTCCCGACGTCGAGGGGCACAACTTCTGGGGCGGACGCACCTACGTCCGCGACCAGGGCCCGACCGAGCTCGACAACCACGGCGCCCAGCGCCACACCGCCTTCCAGCTGCGCGATCCCGACGGCTTCGTCGAGGAACTGCGGTGGGTGGCGGCGGGGGCCGAGCTGCTGCGCGAGCGCCGTACGGTCGCGACCACCGAACTCACCGTTTTCGCCTGGGCGTTGGACTTCACCTTCTCCCTGACCAACGTCACCTCCGGCCCGCTGTCGATCGGCAGCCCCGCCACCAACGGCCGCCCCGGCGCGGCGTACGGCGGCTTCTTCTGGCGGGCCCGCAAGGAGGCGGTGGCGCCGGAGGTGTTCACCGTCGACCGCGAGGGCGAGCAAGAGGTGCACGGCACCCGCGCCCCCTGGGTGGCTCTCGCGGGCTCCACCTGGACCCTGGTCTTCGCCGGGGCCACCGAACAGACCCGCCGGGATCCGTGGTTCGTGCGCGCCGGGGAGTATCCCGGCGTCGGCTCCTCCCTCGCCGCCGAGGAACGGCTGCCGATCCCGCCCGGCGAGACCGCCGTCCGCCGGATCGTCACCGTCGTCGCCGACGGCCGTATCAGCCGGCTCGAAGCGGCTGCCCTGGTCCGCAAGGCGGTGAGCCCGTGACGGCCGACGTGTATCGCAACCCCGTCCTGAACGCCGACTGGTCCGACCCGGACGTCGTCCGCGTCGGCGACGACTTCTACCTCACCGCCTCCAGCTTCGGCCGCGCCCCGGGCCTGCCCCTCCTGCACTCCCGCGACCTGGTCAACTGGACCCTGGTCGGCCACGCCGTCGACCACCTCGAACCGGCGCAGGAGTTCGCGGCACCGCGGCACGACTGCGGAGTCTGGGCCCCTTCCCTCCGGCACCACGACGACCGCTTCTGGATCTTCTGGGGCGACCCCGACCAGGGCATCTTCCAGGTCAACGCCCCCGAGATCCGCGGCCCTTGGACCCGCCCGCACCTGGTCAAGGAGGGCAAGGGCCTGATCGACCCCTGCCCTCTGTGGGACGACGAGCGTGGCGAGGCCTACCTCGTGCACGCCTGGGCCAAGTCCCGGTCGGGGGTGAAGAACCGCGTCACCGGCCACCGTATGCACCCAGACGGCACCGAGCTCCTCGACGAGGGCAAGCTGATCGTCGACGGTGACCGGATCCCGGGCTGGTTCACCCTCGAAGGCCCGAAGCTCTACCGGCACGACGGCTGGTTCTGGATCCTGGCGCCCGCCGGGGGAGTGGAGACGGGCTGGCAGGGCGCCTTCCGCTCGCGCGAGTTCTTCGGGCCGTACGAGGAGAAGATCGTCCTCGAACAGAAGGACACCGACGTCAACGGGCCGCACCAGGGCGGCTGGGTGCGCACCCCCTCCGGTGAGGACTGGTTCCTGCACTTCCAGCAGCGGGGCGCGTACGGCAGGGTCGTCCACCTCCAGCCGATGCGCTGGGGCACCGACGGCTGGCCGGTGCTGGGCGACGACGGCGCCCCCGTCGCCGTACACCGCACCCCCGACCTGCCGCCGCAGCCGCCCGCCGCGCCCGCCACCGACGACGACTTCCCCGGCGGACGCTTCGGCCGCCAGTGGTCCTGGACCGCCACTCCGCAGGACGGCTGGGCCACCCAGCACTCCGGCGACGGCCTGAAGCTGGCCTGCGTCCGCTCGGCTGACGCCCACGACCTGCGCAAACTGCCGAACGTGCTCACGCAGCGGCTGCCCGGCACGCCGTGCGCGGTGGAGGTCGAGCTGCGGCTGGACAGCGAGGAGCCGGGGGCGCGGGCGGGGCTCGCGGTGCTCGGGGACGCGTTCGGCTGGATCGGGCTCCAGCGGGGCACGGACGCAGAGGTGCACGTGGTGCACCGGTTCGCCGAGGCCGTCGCGGAGAAGGAACGGGATGCCGCACACGCGCGGCTCGCGCCTGAGGGGCGGGTGCGGCTGCGGATCGAGATCGGGGCGGGGGCGCGCTGTCGCTTCCACTACGACATCGGGGAGGGCCCGCGCCCGTCCGGCCCGGTCTTCGCGGCCACCCCCTGGCGCTGGGTCGGCGCCCTGCTCGGCCTGTTCGCCCTCACGCCCACCGGCTCGGGACACGCCGGCGCGGCGAGCTTCACGCAGTTCCGGATCACCTCCTTGTAACCCACCCGTACGCCTGTTGGGAGCCGCAATGACGCACCTCCATAGCAAGCGCTTGCCGAGACCGGGGTACGGCAGGGTCGTGGCCGCCGTGCTCGGCCTGGTGGCCGCCCTGTGCCTCGGGGCGGTCGGCGAGGCACAGGCCGTGAGCCCTGCTCCGACCGCCCTGACCGCCTCGACCGCCCCGACTGTCACGTCCGCTGATCGCTGGACCGATCAGCCGCACGGCTTCGCCTCGCTGGCCGGCGGGACCACCGGGGGCGCGGGCGGCAAGGTCGTGACCGTCACCGACCAGGCCTCGCTCGCGAAGTACGCGGCGGCCGAAGAGCCGTACGTCATCCGGGTGTCGGGGGCGATCGCCGTCGCGCCCTTCGGCTCGGACATCGTCGTGACCTCGAACAAGACCCTCGTCGGCGTCGGCGACACCGGCGAGATCGTCCACGGCGAGCTGCACCTCAACCCCGGCACGAGCAACGTCATCATCCGCAACCTGACGATCCGCGACTCCTATGTCGAGGGCGACTGGGACGGCAAGACGACCGACTTCGACGCCATCCAGATGGACACCGTCGACCACGTCTGGATCGACCACAACCGCCTCACGCACATGGGCGACGGACTGCTCGACATCCGCAAGGACAGCCGGTACATCACCGTCTCCTCCAACCAGTTCACCAGCCACAACAAGGCGTTCGGGATCGGCTGGACCACCAACGTCCAGACGGAGATCACGATCGACCACAACTGGTTCACGGGAACCAAGCAACGCAACCCGTCCGCCGACAACTGCGCCTACGCCCATCTCTACAACAACTACCTCTCGGCGCAGGTGGCCGACGGCGACCCGACGTGGACGTACGGGAACTGGTCGCGCGGACGGACCAGGATGGTCATCGAGAACAGCTACTACGACGGAGTCCAGCACCCCTACCAGGCCGACGCCACCGCCGAGTTGGTGCAGCGCGGCTCGATCCTGAAGAACGTCAGCGGACGTCAGGACGCGTGGGGGACGGCCTTCGATCCGCGGGAGTTCTACGACTACCGGCTCGATCCGGCCGCCGCCGTACCGGCGTTGGTGAAGAGGTTCTCCGGACCGCAGCAGCGGATCGGCACGACCCTGCACGTCCCGGCCGACTACCCGAGCGTGCAGGCCGCCGTGGACGCCGTGCCCGACGGCAACGCCGTGCCGGTCACCATCGCGGTGGCGCCGGGGACGTATCGCGAGAAGGTGTTCATCCCCGCGGCCAAGCCGAACATCGTGCTCAAGGGAACCGGGCGCGACCGGTCCGACACTGTGATCGTCTACGACACGCCCGCCGAGTACGGAGGGTCGACGGGGAGCGCCACCGTCAGGATCGCCGCGCACGACGTCACCGTCCGCAACCTCACCTTCAACAACGACTTCGACGAGGCCGCGGTCGAGCTGAAGGGCGAGCAGGCGCTGGCGATGAAGACGACCGGGGACCGGATCGTCTTCGAGAACACCTCCTTCCTGGGCAACCAGGACACCCTCATGACCGACAGCCCCAAGCTGGACGTGATCAACCGGGTCTACATCCGCGACTCCTACATCGAGGGCGACGTCGACTTCGTGTACGGGCGGGCGACCACCGTCATTGAGCGGTCCGTCATCCGCGCGCTGAGCCGGGGCTCGGACACCAACAACGGGTACATCACGGCCGCTTCGACCTGGACCGGCAACCCGTACGGGTTCCTGATCACCGACTCGCAGATCGTGAGCGACGCACCGCCCGGGAGCTTCCACCTGGGGCGGCCGTGGCATCCGGGCGGGGAGCCGAACGCCGTCGCACAGGTGCTGATCCGCGACACCTGGTTGCCCGCCGCGATCAAGTCCTCCCCCTGGACCGACATGAGCGGGTTCTCGTGGAAGGACGCGCGGTTCGCGGAGTACCGGAACTTCGGCCCGGGATCCGAGGTGACCGCGGACCGGCCGCAGATGAGCGCCGCCGACGCGAGCAGGCACACCATCGCGCACTACCTCCGGGGCACGGACGGCTGGGCGCCGTACGCGCGCCACTGAGACCCCCACAACTGCATATCTCCGCTGGATCCAGAAGAAGAGAGCCGAGCAATGAAGATCAGCATCCACAGAAGCAGGCGCGCCGCCGTGGCCGTCGCTCTGGGTTCCGTCCTCGCCCTGACCGCCACCGCCTGTGGTGACAGCGGCACGAGCGGCGACTCGGGCGACGAGGGCAGCGGCACGGGAGAGATCGTCTTCTGGGACAACAACGGCGGTGTCCGCACCGACATCTGGAAGGAGGTCATCGCCGACTTCCAGAAGGCGAACCCGGACATCAAGGTCGAGTACGTCGGGATCCCGTCGACCGACTACCAGTCCAAGGTGGACACCGCCATCCAGGGCGGCGGCCTGCCGGACGTCGGCGGCGTCGGCGCGGCGATGCTCGCCGGGTTCGTCGCGCAGAGCGCGCTGGAGCCGCTGGACGACCGGCTCGCCAAGTCCTCGCTGAACGGCAAGCTCAACGAGGACATGCTGACGTCGATGAAGGCCGCGGGCGGCGGTGACGACAAGCTGTACTCGGCTCCGACCTCCGCGAACAACGGTGTCCTGTACTACCGCACCGACCTGTTCAAGAAGGCGGGTCTGGACGAGCCCGCGACCTGGGACAAGTTCTACGAGGCCGCGGAGAAGCTCACCGACGCCAAGAAGAACGAGTTCGGTTACACCATCCGCGGCGGCGCCGGCTCCATCGCCCAGGCGCTGGACGCCATGTACGGACAGTCCGGCATCACGTCCTTCTGGGACGCCGGCGGTGAGAAGACGACCGTCAACGACCCGAAGAACGTCGAGGCGCTGGAGAAGTACGCGGCCCTCTACAAGAAGGTCACCCCGGCCGCCGACCTGAACAACGACTTCACCAAGATGGTCGCCCAGTGGGACTCCGGCACCATCGGGATGCTGAACCACAACCTCGGCTCCTACCAGGACCACGTCAAGGCGCTCGGGGTCGAGAATTTCCGCGGTATCCCGCAGCCCACGGGTCCGGACGGCAAGCGGGTCCAGGTCTCCAACCCGGTCGACGGTCTCGGCCTGTTCAAGAGCTCCAAGAACAAGGAAGCCGCCTGGAAGTTCATCGAGTTCGCCGCCTCGCACGAGTCGAACTCCAAGTGGAACGAATCGGCCGGCGCCATCCCGTCCAACACGGAGGCCGCTAAGGACGCCTGGATCTCCAAGGCCGAGCCGACCAAGCTCGCGGCGCAGGCCCTGAACGACGGGTCGACCACGATCGTGCAGCTGCCGTACTACCTGCCCGACTGGAACTCCATCTCCAAGGCCGACAACGAGCCGAACTTCCAGAAGGTGCTCAACGGGGACATGAGCGCCAAGGAGTTCCTGGACACGATGGCCGACCAGCTCAATGAGGCTCAGACCGAGTGGAAGGAAAGGAACGGCTAAGAGCTCGGGTGGTCCTGTGCGCGGCCGGCTGCGGGTTGTGTGTGGCTGGTCGCGCAGTTCCCCGCGCCCCTGGGGCGTCGCAATCCCCCCCCCACGTTTGAAGGCACCCCTGAACGACTCACCCATCAGCCCTGTTGAGAAAGGCACTTCCCCGTGTCGCTCACCCGCAGACAGGTAAGCCTGGCGGCCATGGCCGCCGTCCCGCTCGCTCTCGCGGCCACCGGTACCGCTCACGCCGGCTCCGGCCGCCGCACTCGCACCCTCTACATCGCCGGTGATTCCACCGCTGCCCAGAAATACGCCGACGCCGCCCCCGAGACCGGGTGGGGCATGGCGCTCCCCTTCTTTCTGCACAAGGACCGGACCGTTTCCAACCACGCGGTGAACGGGCGCAGTTCGAAGAGCTTCGTCGACGAAGGCCGGCTCGACGTCATCCTCGGGGCCATCCGGCCGGGCGACTTCCTTCTCATCCAGTTCGCCCACAACGACGAGAAGGCCACCGACCCCACCCGGTACACCGAGCCCTGGACGACGTACCAGGACTACCTGCGCCTCTACATTGACGGCGCCCGCGCCCGGGGTGCCCGGCCCGTCCTCGCCACCGCCGTCGAACGCCGGAAGTTCGACGCCGGCGGCAAGGCCCTGCCGACCCACGGCGACTATCCGGCAGCGATGCGTGCGCTCGCTCAGGAGGAGCGCGTCACGTTGCTCGACATCCAGGCCCTGTCCCTCGCGCTGTGGCAGCAGCTCGGGGTCGAAGGGACCAAGACGCACTTCAACTGGACCGCCACCGAGCAGGACAACACGCACTTCAATCCGCCCGGCGCCATCGCCGTGGCGCGTCTCGTGGCGCGGGAACTGCTGCGCACCCGCGTGCTGGCCCCGCAGGACGTGCGCCGGCTCGACGAGGAGATCCCGGAGTCCTGGGTCACCTGGCCGCAGGCCGCCGCGTAACCACCCCGACCGCAGAAGAGAGAGCCGCACAATGAACCCACAGGTATGGCATGGGCATGCCACGACGAAGGCAGCTGTGCTGATCGGCTGCACCGCGCTCGTCCTCGGTCTCACCGGCACCAGTGCCCAGGCGGGCCCCCGTGACCTCGGCCGCCAGGTCCTCGGCGCGGGCGACGGCTGGGGCTCGGAAGGTGCCGGTACGACCGGGGGGTCGGCCGCCGATGCCGAGCACGTCTACACCGTCACCACCTGGGCCGAGTTCAAGGCCGCGCTCAAGGACGGGGGCGACGCGCCGAAGATCATCCAGGTCAAGGGCATGATCGACGCCGTCTCCCAGGGCTGCGAGGCCTTCGTCACCGACGGGTACGACCTCCAGCAGTACCTCAAGGACTACGACCCGGCCGTCTACGGCAACGACAAGGTCGCCATGGGTCCGCAGGAGGACGCGCGGGTCGCCTCCGCCGCCAAGCAGGACACGGAGATCAAGGCCAACATCCCCAGCAACACCACCATCGTCGGCGTCGGCAAGAACTCCGGCATCCTCGGCGGCAGCCTCCAGATCAAGGGCGTCTCGAACGTCATCCTGCGCAACCTCACCATCGAGGCCCCGCTCGACTGCTTCCCGAAGTGGGACCCGACCGACGACAACGCCACCGGTGCCTGGAACTCCGAGTACGACGCCGTGGTCGTCTACGGCACCGACCACGTGTGGCTCGACCACAACACGTTCACCGACGGGCGCTACCCCGACAGCGAGCGGCCGGTCTACTTCGGCAAGGTCTTCCAGCAGCACGACGGGCTGACGGACATCGTGCGCGGCTCCAACTACGTGACCGTGTCCTGGAACCGCTTCCAGGACCACGACAAGAACATGCTGATCGGCAACGGCGACGGCCTCGCCGCCATCGACTCCGGCAAGCTCAAGGTCACCATGCACCACAACCGCTTCGACGGGATCCTCCAGCGGTCCCCGCGGGTGCGGTTCGGACAGGTCGACGTCTACAACAACCACTACGTGGTGACCGAGGAGCAGAAGGACGACTACTACATCTTCGGTATCGGCATCTCCTCGCAGCTCTACGCCAGCGACAACGCCATCACGCTGCCGGCCGGCGCGAGCGTCGGCAAGGTGCTGAAGAAGTGGAAGGAGTCGCCGCTGACCGCCGAGAACAACTACGTCAACGGCAAACTGACGGATCTCATCGCGGTCCACAACGCCGAGATCCCCGCGGAGACCCTCCAGTCCGGCGCCGGGTGGAAGCCGACCCTGCGCACGAAGGTCGACAACCCCAAGGCGCTGCCGGGGATCCTCAACCACTGCGCGGGCGCCGGCCACCTGCGCTGACCCGGCCCACCCGCACCGGGCCGGGGCACGCCGCCCCGGCCCCACCACCCCCCACGGCGAGGTAGTCCCCCGCAACATCCCCGAAGAGCCGCACCGCGAAGGAGCACCCGCATGCCCTCGCCCCACCGCCAACTCCCCCTGTCCAGACGGGGGTTCCTGCTGGCGAGCGCCGGAGCCGGCACCGCCCTCGCGCTCGCGTCGGTCCCCGCCCGAGCCGTCGGCGCCCGACCGCACCCCTTCGGCCGGTACGGTTCACCGGCCGCCCGCCTGACCGCACAGACCCTGTACGTCGACGCGTCCGGCCAGGGCGACTTCACCTCCGTCCGAGCCGCCGTGACCGCCACGACCGGCAGCGGCTGGACGCTGGTCATCGCCCCGGGGACGTACCGGGAGACCGTCGCCGTCGACGTGACCCGCACGGAGATGACCTGGCTCGGCGCCGGCGACGACCCGCGTGACGTCGTCATCGTCTACGACAACGCCGCCGGTACCCCCAAGCCGGGCGGCGGAACCTACGGCACCACCGGATCCGCCACCACCACCGTGCAGGCCGCGGGATTCACGGCCCGCCACATCACCTTCGCCAACGACTGGCTGCGCGCCGATCACCCCGAGATCTCCGGCACCCAGGCGGTCGCCATCAAGGTGCAGGGCGACCGGTCCGCGTTCCACCACTGCCGGTTCCTCGGCCACCAGGACACCCTGTACGCCGACTCGATGGCCCTGGCCGTCTTCGCCCGCCAGTACTTCTCGCACTGCTATGTCGAGGGCGACGTCGACTTCGTCTTCGGGCGGGCCACCGCGGTGTACGAGCACTGCCACTTCCGGACCCTGAACCGGACCGACCTGACGTCGGCTCCGTACGGCTTCGTCTTCGCGCCCTCGACGGCGGGCGCCAACCCGCTCGGGTACCTGGTGACCAGGAGCCGTGTCACCAGCGAGGCCCCGGACGCCTCCTACAAGCTGGCCCGCCCCTGGGTGCCCAGCTCCGACACCACCGCCCGCCCGTCCCTCGTCGTCCGGGACACCCACCTCGGGGCCGGCATCGACGCGGTCGCGCCCTACACCAACATGTCCGACGCCTTCCCCTGGCAGAGCCAGCGCTTCGCCGAGTACCGCAACACCGGCCCCGGCTCAGTCATCACCGTCCCCGAGAACCGGCCCCAACTCACCGACGAACAGGCCGAGTCGGCGACCCGCGCGGCCTACCTCGGCGACTGGCAGCCGTGGAAGGAGGCGTGCTGAGATGCGCAGGCGCACTCTTCTCGCGGCCGGAATGGGCCTGGTCGCCGCCGGGGCCACCCCTGCCCTCGCCGCCGGGCCCCGCCGTGTCCTGCACGTGCGCCCCGGCGACTCCGTCCAGGCGGCCGTGGACGCGGTGGACGGGCCCGGCTGGACGATCGTCGTGCACCCGGGGACGTACCGCGAGGTCGTCGATGTGCCGGCCGACAAGGCGGAGTTGACCCTGCGCGGTGCCTCCTGCGACCCGCGCGACGCCGTCATCGTCTACAACAACGCGAACGGCACGCAGAAGCCCGACGGCTCGGGAACGTACGGCACCGCGGGCTCCGCCACCTTCACCTCGGCCGCCCCCGGCCTCACCGTCCGCGACCTGACCCTCGCCAACGACTGGCTGCGCGCCGACCACCCCGACATCACCGGCACCCAGGCGGTGGCGGCGTACACGTACGGCGACCGCACCCACTTCGAGAACGTCCGGCTGCTGGCCCACCAGGACACGCTGTTCGTCGAGACGAGCGCGCTGACCGCCTTCGACCGGCAGTATTTCCACCGTTGCTACATCGAGGGCGACGTCGATTTCGTCTTCGGCCGGGCGACCGCCGTCTTCGAGGAGTGCCACTTCCACACGCTGCAGCGGGACGTCGACTTCACCCCCAAGGGCATGGTCTTCGCCCCGTCCACCGCCCGCGCCAACCCCCGCGGCATCCTCGCCGTCCGCTCCCGCATCACCTCCGGTGCCCAGGACGCGGCGTACAAGCTGGCCCGGCCGTGGGTGCCGACGTACGAGACGACCGCCTGGCCGTCCCTCGTCGTGCGGGACACCCGGATCGGGCCCGGCATCGATCCCGTCGCGCCCTACACCAACATGCGGGAGCAGTATCCCTGGCAGACCATGCGGTTCCGGGAGTACCGCAACTCCGGGCCGGGCGCTGTCATCTCGATTCCGGAGAACCGGCCTCAACTGACCGCGGCGGAAGCCGAGGCGCACACCAAGCGGACGTATCTCGGCGACTGGCGGCCCGGTGCGTAGGGCCGCCGCCGTCCTTCTCGCCGGTGCGTGCCTGCTCTGGGCGCCCGGGGCCGTCGCCGCCGAACAGCGCGGCCCCGTCGGCTGGGCCGCCACCGGCCCCGGCACCACCGGCGGGGCGGGCGGCACCACCTGGACGGTGCACACCCGCGCCGAGCTCAAGGAGGCCCTCGGCAACCACGGCGACCCCGGTGCGCCCAAGGTGATCCGGGTCGTCGGCGACGTCAGTGGCCATGAGGCGGCCGACGGTTCGCTGCTCGGCGAGCAGGACTACGCGCCCGGATACGACCTCGCCAAGTACATGTCCTGCTTCGGTGAGGACGGGGCCGAGTGGTCCGACACCCGCTACGACTACTGCAAGCAGCAGCGTCAGCTCCGCCAGACCGGGTCGAACAAGGAGAAGGCGCAGATCCAGCTGACCGTGCCGAGCAACACCACGCTCGTCGGGGCCGGCGACGACGCCCGGCTCCTCGGGGTCTTCCTGACCGTCAACACCGGCACGAACATCGTCGTGCGGAACCTGCATCTCGAAGCCCCCGTCGACCACTTCACCAGCTGGTCGCCGGACGACGGCGCACAGGGCAACTGGAACGCCCGCTTCGACGCGCTGACCGTCATCACCGGCAAGCACCTCTGGATCGACCACTGCACCTTCACCGACGGCCGCTTCCCGGACCGCGAGGCGCCGCTCGGCTTCCACGGCGAGCACGTGCAGCGGCACGACGGGCTGCTGGACATCGAGGACGGCTCCGACTTCGTCACCGTCTCCGACAGCCGCTTCGACGACCACGACAAGGCGCTCCTCATCGGTTCGGGCGACGGACGCGGCGACCGCGACCGCGGACACCTCAAGGTGACCTTCGCGCGGAACCTGTTCACCGACATCGTGCAGCGCGGGCCCCGCGTCCGCTTCGGGCAGGTGCACGTCGTCAACAACGTGTACCGGGGGAGGGCCACGGACACCCTCTACGCGCTCGGTGTCGGGGTGGAGTCCGCGATCTTCTCGGAGCGCAATGTCTTCAGCTACCCGCGGGGTGAGCCGTCCCTCGCCGTCGCCGCCTACGGAGGCGAGCACTTCCACGACACCGGCTCCTGGTTCAACGGCCGCCCGGCCCGGCTGAACGCGGTGGCCGGCGGCCTCGGGCTCACCGACGACGTCGGCTGGCACCCGGGCGACGTGTACGCGTACCGGCCGCTGATGTCCCGGGCGGCGGTCGAGCACTACGTCCTGACCCAGGCCGGCGCGGGGAGGCCGCATGCCTGACGCGATGGGACGCCGGACGTTCGTGACCGGAGCCGCCGCCGTGGCCCTCGCGGCGGGAACCGGGAATGCCGAGGCGGCCGACCTCGTCGGCGGTAACCTCCCCGACTTCCACCAGGCCCTCAAGGCCGAGCTGAACTTCCCGCTCGCCTGGGGCACCTCACCGATCCGCGACTTCCGGGCCTGGCGGCGCGCCGCCCGCGCCAAGGTCGAGGAGCACCTCCTCGTCGACCGCCAGGACGGCACGCCGTACGCACCGCAGTTCACCGCAGGCCCTCAAGGCGACGGATACACAAGGGAGTTGGTCACCCTCTCCCTCAGTCGCCACGAACGCGTCCGCGCTGCCCTCCTCACCCCGCAGGGACCCGGGCCCTTCCCCGCCGTCCTCCTGCTCCACGACCACGGGGCCAGGTTCGACATCGGCAAGGAGAAGCTCGTCCGGCCCTGGTACGACGACACCCGGCTCGCCTCCGCGCAGGCCTGGGCGGACCGGTACTTCAGCGGGCGGTTCGTCGGCGACGAGCTCGCCCGGCGCGGCTATGTCGTCCTGTGCGCGGACGCCCTCGGCTGGGGCGACCGCGGGCCCCTCGCCTACGCCGAGCAGCAGGCCCTGGCCTCCAACCTCTACCACCTCGGCTCCTCACTCGCCGGACTCATGGCCCGCGAAGACGCCCGAGCCGCCGAATTCCTGGCGGACCTCGACCGGGTGGACGCACGCCGGGTCGCGGCCGTCGGGTTCTCGATGGGCGCCTACCGCGCCTGGCAGACCGCCGCGCTGACCGACGCGGTCACGGCCACCGCCGCCGTCTGCTGGATGACCGGCCTGAAGGAAATGATGGTGCCCGGCAACAACACCCTGCGCGGGCAGTCCTCGTACTACATGCTCCACCCCGGGCTTCCCCGGTTCCTCGACTTCCCCGACGTGGCGAGCATCGCCGCACCCAGGCCGATGCTCTTCTTCGACGGCGGGCTCGACCCGCTGTTCCCCGCCGACGGCGTCCGCGTGGCGTACGACAAGCTGCGCGCCGTCTGGCGCTCCCGCCACGCCGAGGAGCGGTTGCACCTGAAGACCTGGCCCGACCTCGGCCATGTCTTCGTCGACCGCATGCAGGACGAGGTCTTCGCATGGCTCGACACCGTCCTGTGCACGTGAACCATCCCCCCACCCGCACGAGCACCCGCACGAGAAGGGACCCGCTCTCCATGTCTCGTCGTACCGCACTCGCCGCCACAGCGGCCCTCACCCTGGGCGCCGGCCTGGCCGTCCTCCCCACCCAGGCCCAGGCCGCGACCGTGGTCGTCAGCAACTCCACCGACCTGTCCAACGCCATCAAGAACGCCACCGCCGGCACCGTCATCCAGGTCCGCGGCGGCACGTACTACCCGACGGCCACGCTCCAGTCCACGGCCAACGGCACCTCCTCCTCGCCGATCACACTCACCGCGTACGGCTCGGAGACCGTCAAGATCGCCGGGTCGTCGCTGCCCTCCGGCTCCTGGATCTTCAAGCTGACCGCCGACTACTGGAACGTCTCCAACATCACCTTCCAGAACTCCCCGGACAGCGCGGTCGTCTGCCAGTCCTGCACCGGGACCAACTGGAACAACATCAAGACCATCAACGGCGGCGACTCCGGCTTCACGCTCACCGGCGACGGGACCGTCAACAACACGGTCAGGAACATCGACTCCTACGGCCACTACGACGCCGCCAATCACGGCGAGAACGCCGACGGCATCGCCGTGAAGTTCGGCTCCGGCACCGGGAACCTGATCACCGGCGCCCGCCTCTACAACAACTCGGACGACGGTCTGGACTTCTGGTCCTTCTCCTCCCCGGTCACCGTCGAGCACACGTGGGCCTTCGGCAACGGCAAGAACCGCTGGTCCGACTCCGCCTTCGCGGGCGACGGCAACGGCTACAAGCTGGGCGGCGACGGCGAGACCGTGGCCCACGTCATCAACAACTCCGCCGCCTGGGACAACGCCGGCAACGGCTTCACCGAGAACAGCAACAAGGGCGCGATCGTCATCAACCGCACCACCGCCTACGCCAACGCCAAGTGGGGCTACTACTTCGCCACCGGCGCGGCCCGGCTCGGCAAGAACCTCGCCGTGAGCAACGGCGGCGGCCAGGTGAACAAGGGCTCGTCGGTGGTCTCGGCCGGCAACAACTGGGACTCCGGCATCTCGACACCGGCCTTCCGCTCCACCGACGCCTCGACCACCTACAACGCCCGGCAGTCCAACGGCTCGCTGCCGGTGACGACCTTCCTGACCACGGGCAGCACGACCATCGGGGCGACGATGGACTGACCTGCCCGGGGAAGCGCGAGACCCGTTCGTCCGTGAGACAGGTAAAGATCGGGCAACGGGTCTCGCGCTCATGCGGGTGACGCGCGTAGAAATCTTTGTCATGCATAAACCACTGCGTATCGCGGCCGTCACCGCCGCCTGTGCCGTCGCCGGTGCCGCCCTGTACGGCGCCGGCGCCGCCACGGCCGGCCAGTCGACCGCGAACAGCACCCACGAGCCCTACAACATAGGGCTGCTGGTCAAGGACATAGACACCTACTACGGCACCACGCCCGACGCGAACGGCGTCTACCAGGCGTCCAAGGACAGCCCCTACGCCAAGGACCTGGCGCGCATCGACAAGGCCGCCCGGAAGTACATCGACAAGGCGGCCCGCAAGGCGCTGCACAAGGGCGAGAAGCCGGCCGTCGTCTTCGACATCGACGACACGCTGCTGCTCAGCCTCGACTACGAGAAGAAGACCAACTACACGTACAACAGCGCCACTTGGGCCGAGTACGTCAACAAGGCGGACCGCCCGGCCGTCTTCGGCAGCCCGGAGCTGGTCCGGTACGCCGAGTCCAAGGGCGTCGAGGTCTTCTACAACTCGGGCCTGAGCGAGGCGCAGCGGTCCGCCGCCGTCGAGAACCTGAAGAAGATCGGCGCCGAGGTGAACCTCGACGCCGACCACATGTTCCTCAAGGACAAGGCGAACCCGCCGGCCTACCTCGCCGAGTGCGCCACGCCGGGCACCTGGAACTGCACGACCGTGCAGTACAAGTCCGGCACCCGGCAGCACATCGAGGACGACCTCGGCTACGAGATCATCGCCAACTTCGGCGACCAGTACAGCGACCTCGAAGGCGGCTACGCGGACGAGACGTACAAGCTGCCGAACCCGACGTACTTCGTCAGCTGAGCCTCACCGCCGTACGGGCCTGATCCCCTCCAGCGTCGGCACCACCGGCTCGATCGTGCCGTCGGCCGCGAACCGCATCCGGTCGACGGTCGTCTCGCGGTGCATGCCGTCGCCGCCCGGCCTTCCGGGGCCGTTCAGGGCGAACCGGTGGTAGACGACGTACCAGTCGTCGGTGCCGGGGGCGTTGACCACCGAGTGGTGGCCGGTGCCGAGGATCCCGT
The DNA here is from genome assembly GCF_028736035.1 of Streptomyces sp. T12. Lineage (NCBI taxonomy): Bacteria > Bacillati > Actinomycetota > Actinomycetes > Kitasatosporales > Streptomycetaceae > Streptomyces > Streptomyces sp. T12. Next base: position 2,349,743 of record NZ_CP117866.1, on the reverse strand, counting down.
ACTCGGGACGCTTCTGCAGGATCGTGCCCCGCTTGGTCCACGGGCCGAGCGGGGACGGTCCCGTCGCGTAGGCGACGTGGTAGTTCTCGCTGCGGGTGTCGTCCTCGGACCACATGAAGTAGTACGTGCCCTTCCGCTTGATCACGAAGGAGCCCTCGCGGAAGTTGTCGGGCGTGATGTCCTGCACCTTCGACGCGTCGTACGACACCATGTCGTCGTTCAGCGGGACCACGTACCCGTGCCCGTTGCCCCAGTAGAGATACGACGTCCCGTCGTCGTCCGTGAAGACGGCCGGGTCGATCATCTGGCCTTGCAGCGAACCGCCCTTGGCGACCAGCGGCTTGCCCAGCGCATCCTTGAACGGGCCGGCCGGGGAGTCGGCCACCGCCACGCCGATCTGCTGCTCGGCGCAGAAGTAGAAGTAGTACTTGCCGTCGCGCTCGGCGATCGCGGGCGCCCAGGCGTACTTGTCGGCCCAGGAGACGTCCGGACCGAGATCCAGGATGACCCCGTGGTCCTTCCAGTGGACCAGGTCCTTCGACGAGTACGCCTTGAATTGGGTCCCGCTCCAGCCCTGGAAGCCGTCCGTCGTCGGGTAGATCCAGTACTCGCCGTCGAGGTAGTGCACGTCCGGGTCGGCGTTGAGGCCGGGCAGGGTGGGACTGTTGGTGCGCACCGCTTCGACCGTCCAGGTGCGCTGCGTGCCGTCGGCGGCGGTCACCGTGTACTTCTGCGGCTTGCGGAAGTCGCGCCGGGTGCCGGAGCGCGGGCTGACCGTGGCGCCCTCACCGATCGACAGCTTCGGGGCGAGGCGGGACAGGTCCGCGTCCGGCCGCATGGGGAGTACGACCTTCGCGGCGCTCTGCGTGACGATCGCGTACCCCTTCTGGTCCTGCGCGGTCGCGTCCACGACCGAGGCCGGGCTCGCGGGGTACGCGGCCAGCAGCCGGTCGTACTCCGCCTGCGTCACCGGTATCACCGTGCCGTGCCGGGGGCTGGCGGGCAGCTGGTAGTCGGTGGACGGGGTCCACTTGCCCGAGTCGAGGTCGGTGGTCTCGAAGGGGACGTAGCCGCGGCCGCCGTACTCGTCGATGAACAGATACCACTTCTCCTCGGTGTTCGACTTGAACACCGTCGGGCCCTCGCCCCGGTCCATCGCGCCGCTGCCGACGCAGTCGGCGACGAAGTCGTACGACGTGTCCGTCAGGCTCGTCGACTTCTCCGCGGTGATGAACTTCGAGCAGGGGCTGGAGGAGCTGGGGTCCCGCTCGTCCTTGGTGTAGCGGTAGTAGGTGTCCTTGTGCTTCACCACGGTCGAGTCGATGACTGAGTAGCCGGGGTCGTCCCAGACCTTCGGCGCGCTGAAGGTGCGGAAGTCCTTCGTCGTCGCGTACAGCATCTTGTTGTACGTCGATCCGGTGTGGTCGGGGTCGTCGTCGGCGTACAGCTTCGACGCCCAGAAGACGACGAACTCACCGAGGCTGTCGTCCCAGTACGCCTCCGGCGCCCAGGTGTTGCCCGCGTTGTCGGGGGAGACCCTCACCAGGCGCTGGTCGGTCCAGTGGACCAGGTCGGTGGACTCCCAGACCATGATCGACTTGCTGCCGTGCCGCTGGACCTGGTCCCAACTGCCGCTGCTGTTCCGGTACATCCGCAGGTCGGTGGCGATCATGTAGAACTTGTCGCCCTCGGGGGAGCGGATCACGAACGGGTCGCGCAGGCCCTTCTCGCCGATCGTGGAGGTGAGGACCGGCTTGCCGGCGTTGAGCTCCCGCCAGTGCAGCGCGTCGTTGCCCCGGCTGAGGGCGTAGCGGATCTGCTCGCCGTCGGCGGTGCCCTCGCCGGTGAAGTAGGCGAAGAGGTAGCCGGCGTACTTGGCCTGGCGCACGGGCTGTGTCACGGGTGGTGCTCCGGGGTTCGCGGTACTGGGGGGTGCGGCCAGCAGGCCGAGCAGGAGGGCGAGGAGGGGGATCAACGGGGCCAGGAGCGTGCGGGCGGTGCGGGGGCGCATGACACATCCTGTGGGAGTGTGGGGGTTCTGGTGGGGGGTTCTGTGTGTTCGGCTGCCTCGGAGTGTCATCGGTGGGCGGCAGGGCGTCAATCGGTGCGCAGGTGACGGACGGGGACCGAAACTTTCGCTCGCTTTCGAGGGGTGCGGCAACCTTCCCGGCCCTGGCGGCGACCGGATGCCAGAAGCGGGCCGGGGCGGCCCCTCCGGCCCGCTTCGTCCCCATTCCCCAGGAAAGGAACGCTCCGTGCGTTTGAGCACCGGCCGTCACCGCAGGACCCGTACCCTGTCCATCGCCGCGGCGATCGCCGTCGCCTCGGGTGCGGGCGGCGTCTACCTCGGCCTCTCGGGCGGCGGCGCCGAGGCCGCTTCGACGACGGTCACCGTGTCCACCACCGCTCAGCTGGAGTCGGCCGTCAAGAACGCCGCCGCCGGTACGACCATCCAGGTCCGCGGCGGCACCTACCAGCCGACCGCCACACTCAAGTCCACGGCGAACGGCACGAGTTCGGTCCGCATCACGCTGCAGGCGTACGGCAGCGAGAAGGTGAGGATCGACGGCTCGAAGCTGCCCGACGGTTCCTGGCTGACCGGGATCTACGGTGACTACTGGACCGTGCAGAACCTCACCTTCGTCAACTCCCCGGCCCAGGGATTCGTCGTCACGTCGTCGGTGGGCGGTGTCTTCAGGAACCTCGTCACCGCGAACAACGGCGACTCCGGGTTCACGCTGCGCGGCGACGGCACCACGAACAATCTCGTGCAGAACCTCGACAGTTACGGCAACTACGACCCGTCCGGGCACGGTCAGAACGCCGACGGGATCGCCGTCAAGTTCGGCTCCGGAACCGGTAACAAGATCACCGGAGCACGCCTGTACAACAACTCCGACGACGGGCTCGACCTCTGGCAGTTCTCCTCGCCGGTCACCATCGAGCACACCTGGGCCTTCGGCAACGGCAAGAACCGCTGGAGCGACCCCGCCTTCGAGGGCAACGGCAACGGCTTCAAGCTGGGCGGCGGAGGGGCCTCCGTCGCGCACGTCGTCAACAACAACGCGGCCTGGGACAACACCCTGCACGGCTTCACGGAGAACTCCAACACCGGGGCCATCGTCCTCAACCGCAACACCGCCTACGCCAACACCGAGTCCGGCTTCTACTTCGCCACCGGCAAGGCACGCCTTGCCCGCAATCTCGCCGCGAGCAACAAGGGTGGACTGGCCAAGCTGGGGTCGCAGGCCGTCAGCGCGGCGAACAACTGGGACAGCGGTGTCGCGACCCCGTCCTTCAAGTCGAAGGACGCGACTACGGCGTACGGCGCCCGTGGCTCGAACGGCGCGCTGCCCGCGACGACCTACCTCACGACGGGCTCCACGACCATCGGCTCGACCATGAACTAGCCCTCGGCACAAGGGAGAACGCCCCGCCGGTCGTCACCGGCGGGGCGTTCTGTTCTGCTGACCGAGGGGGGCTCAGGTCAGCAGGTACTGGGGCGTGTCCGTCTTCCACTCCGTCTTCCACGCACTACTAGGGACGTTGAACGTGAACGTGTGGTTGTTCCCCCGGCAGGAACCCGTGGTGAGGGAAAGCGTCGAGGGTTGTGTGGGAGCTGTGGGGACGGCCGAGACCCAGTCGTTCACGGTGATGCGCGGCCGGCCGTTCGACGTTCACTCACTGGTATGCGATGTCGGAGGACGAGAACTTGCAGGAGGTCCCGTCCGGTCCGGTGCCGAGCTCCTTCGGCTCCTTGCCGCTGCTGTTGCCCTCGAAGCGGGTGCAGGTCTTGATCTTCTTGCCGCTGTCGCCGTGGATGCGGACCTTGCGCAGGGCGGCCGTGTCGCCGTAGTTGGAGTTGATGCCGACGACGGAGTTCATGGGCGCGGTGACGTCGACGTCGTTGATGATGATCGTGCGCTTGTACTGTGTGGAGCAGTTTCCGCAACTGCGCACCAGCTTGCCCGAGTTGGCGACCTGGAACTTGCTGACGACCAGCTTGCCCGCGCCGTTGAACTGGAGGACCTTGTCCGACCCGTTCTTCGCGCCGCCGCCGTAGACCGTGTACACGGCCGAGGAGGACTTGCCCTTGAAGGTCGCCGCGTCCTCCCCGACGTCGTTCCACCACACGTTCTGCAGCGTGCAGCTGCCCAGGCAGTGCACGCCGTCGGCGGCCGGGGTGCCGATGATCACGTTCTTGAGGACGGCGCCGTCCGCCAGCTGGAAGACCGGGTCCTGCCCCTCTTCCTGGCTGTCGCCCCCCAGGGCGCCGCTGCCGTATAACTCCTTGTAGCCACCGTCATAGGTACCGGAGACCTTGATCGTGCTGCTCACGGCCTGCTTGCCCTTGGCCGTCGGCCAGGGCGCGGCGGCGCCCGCGGTGGACAGCATGGTCGTCGTGACGAGCGCCGCACCCGTGATGCCCAGGGCGCAGGCTCCGGCGATCACCGCCCGTCGCTTGGTGACCTTGCGGCGGTGACTGACGTGCTGTTCGGCTCGTACTGTCATGACCCGATTCCTTGCGTGGGGGATCTTTGCGCCTGTTGGTCGCCCCCGGGTGAAGGAAGGGTTGCCGCGTGCTCGGGATTTTTTTACGAATCCCCTTCATCTGTAGGGGAGTTGGCATCGTGGCCTGCGAAGTCGCCCGCCACGGACAGTTGTTCGCCGCCCGCCGTGGCCGTCATCGCATAGCTGTCGTCCTTGGCGTCCCGGCCGCCGCGCTCATGGTCGTACTGTCCCGCGAACACCCACTCGCCCTCGCGGACCGTATGGCCCTCCTTGAGCACCCAGGTGTAGACGAGGAAGCCGTCCTTCTCCTCGACCGTCAGCGTGAAGTCGTCCTCGGGCAGCGAGCGCCAGGCGCCGGTCGAGGTGACCCCGCCGGTCTGCGCGACCTCCAACTGGACGGTGAGCGCGGTGAGTTGCTCGCTGGTCTTGAGCGTCAGATTGCTCTGCGCCCAGAAGTCGTTGCTGTGCGGGTCCACCGAGCCGTCCGACCACAGCGGGCCGTCCTCCGCGCCCTTGGCGGCCGGCGGCCGGGCGGTCGCGGGCGGCTGCTGCGAGAGGGACCCGCTCGGCTCGCGCGTCTGATCCGGCTTCTGCGGCGTGGGGTTCACGGGCGGCACCGGCGCGCGGCTCGTCGCGTCCGGCGACGGGGTGGGCGTCGGCGACGTGGCCACCGTCTGCTGCGGGGTGTCCTCCTTCACGGCGGACGCCACCGCGTAACCGCCGACCGCGAGCACACCGGCCACCGCGGCCGTCGCGCTCACCACCCGGAACCAGCCGTACACCGGAGGACGGGTCGCACGGTGGACGGCGCGGGTCTGCCCGGCGGGATCCGCCATGCCGCGCTCGATCCGGGCCAGGATCCGCGCGCGGTCGGGCTGGTGCGTCTCGGCCGCCTCGTGCAGCCGGGCGCGCAGTTCGTCGTGCACGTCCCGCCGCATCATCGGTTCCTTCCTCCGGCGTTCCCGGTGCGCGCCATCGCCGCGGCGTGCACCTTGAGTGGAGCGCCCTGCGTCCCGAGCAGCCGTTGCAGCTCCGCCATCCCCTTCGAGGTCTGGCTCTTCACCGTACCGACCGAGATGCCCAGGGTGAGTGCGGTGTCCTTCTCGGAGAGGTCGAAGGCGTGCCGCAGCACCACACAGGCGCGTTTGCGGAACGGAAGTCTACGCAACGCCCCCTGGACGTCGACGACGCCCGCGATGTCCGGGTTCTCCGTCTTCTCCTCGCGCTGCGACCAGAACAGGGCGATCCGCCGCCGCTCCCGGACCGCGCTGCGGATTTTGGTGCGGGCCAGGTTGGCCACGACCCCGCGCGCGTACGCCACCGGATGGTCGGCCGCCCGTACCCGGTCCCAGCGGTGCCACAGCGCCAGCAACGCGTCCGCCGCCAGATCGTCGGCGGCGTCCGCCTCACCCGTCAACAGATGAGCCAGGCGCGAGAGTTCGGCATAGTGGCGCTCGAAGAAGGCATGGAACTCCACGGAGGCGGCGTCGTCGACGACTGTGCCCACGGGCGACCTCTCCCCCAGTGAGTGGCATGTGGATGACATGTGGTCGTCCGGCGATCATTTAGCGATCATCCGGCCGAGGTCCGGAAGCGTAGCAGTGATCGAATACTCAGTTCGTACGAGGCTTCGAACGCCGTGTGGTACGTCGCACGTGAGCGGCCCTGATTCCGTAACACGGAGAAAACCTGAAACGCGTTCAACGCGGGAACAATCCAGCCAGCATCCGCACACCGATCAGTCAGGCAGCAAGGAGCGAGAGTCATGTCCGAATCCCAGAAGGTGACCGACCGGCCAAGTGCCACGCCACCAGGCGTGAACAGCGTCGACCGGTTCTTCAAGATCTCCGAACGGGGATCCACCTTCGCCCGTGAGATACGCGGCGGCTTCGCCACGTTCTTCACGATGGCCTACATCCTTGTCCTGAATCCCATCATCCTCGGCAGCGCGAAGGACAAGTTCGGCCACCAGTTGGATGCGGTCCAACTCACCACCGCCACCGCCCTGGTGGCCGCCGTCATGACGATCATCATGGGCGTCGGCGGCAACCTCCCGCTCGCGCTCGCCGCGGGCCTCGGCCTCAACGCCGTCGTCGCCTTCCAGATCGCCCCGTTGATGGCCTGGGACGACGCGATGGGCCTGGTCGTCCTCGAAGGCCTGCTGATCTGCGTGCTCGTGCTCACCGGTCTGCGCGAGGCCGTCATGCACGCCATCCCGCAACCGCTCAAGCAGGCGATCAGCGTCGGCATCGGCCTGTTCATCGCCTTCATCGGCTTCGTCGACGCCGGGTTCGTCAGCCGCATCCCGGACGCCGCGAACACCACCGTCCCGGTTCAGCTGGGCGGCACCGGCACGCTCACCGGGTGGCCGATCCTCGTCTTCTGTCTCGGGGTTCTGCTGACGATCGCCCTGCTCGCCCGCAAGGTGAAGGGCGCCATCCTGATCAGCATCGTCACCATGACGGTCGTCGCGATGATCATCAACTCGATCGCCGACATCAAGGCCTGGGGCCTGACCACGCCGGCCTGGCCCGACAAGGTCGTCGACACCCCCGACTTCGGACTCATCGGCGACTTCAGCCTGTTCGGCGCGTTCGGCGAGACCACGGCCATCACCGTCGTGCTGCTGATCTTCACGCTGATCCTGTCGGACTTCTTCGACACCATGGGCACGGTCGTCGGCATCAGCGCGGAGGCGGGTCTGCTGGACGAGCAGGGCAAGGTGCCGGGCCTCGGCCGGGTGCTGCTGATCGACGGTGCGGCGGCGGCCGCCGGTGGTGCGGCCTCGTCGTCCTCCGCGACCTCCTACATCGAGTCGGCCGCGGGCGTCGGCGAGGGCGCGCGCACGGGCTTCTCCAACCTGATCACCGGCGGCATGTTCGCCCTGGCCCTCTTCCTGACCCCGCTGCTCACCATCGTCCCGCTCCAGGCGGCGGCCCCCGCCCTGGTCGCCGTCGGCTTCCTGATGATGACCCAGGTCAAGCACATCGACTGGGACAAGTACGAGATCGCCATCCCGGCGTTCCTGACCATCGCCGTGATGCCGTTCACGTACTCGATCACCAACGGGATCGGGGCGGGGTTCCTCGCCTACGTCGTGATCAAGGTGGTGCTCGGGAAGGCGAAGGAGATCCACTGGTTGCTGTGGGGGACCTCGGTGCTGTTCCTGGTGTACTTCGCCATCAACCCGATCGAGCAGATCCTGGGCGTCAAGTAGCCCCGAGCGGCTCTAGCCCTTGAGCGCCGCCTCCATCACCTTCCGGGCGACGGGGGCGGCCAGCCCGTTGCCGCTGACCTCCGAGCGTGCCGCGTTCGACTGCTCGACGACCACTGCCACGGCGACCTCCTTGCCGTCGGCCTTCCCGTAGGACGTGAACCAGGCGTACGGCGTCTTGCTGTTGTTCTCGCCGTGCTGGGCCGTGCCCGTCTTACCGCCCACCGTCGCGCCGGAGATCTGCGCGTTGGTGCCCGTGCCCTTCTCGACGACCGTCTGCATGGCCGACTGGAGTTGCTCGGCGGTGTCGGAGCTGACGATCTCCTTGGTGTCCGCGTTGTCGTCGTAGTTCTCCAGGACGTCGCCGCCGCCGTCGGTGATCTGCGACACCATGTGCGGCGAGACCAGCTTGCCGCCGTTGGCAATGGCAGCGGACACCATGGCCATCTGGAGCGGGGTCGCGGTGACGTCGAACTGGCCGATGCCGGACAGGGCCGTCTGCGCCCCGTCCATGTCGGAGGGGTACACGCTCTCGTACGCCCGCACCGGCACGTCCTGCTCCTCGTCGTTGAAGCCGAACTTCTCGGCCATCGCCCTGACCTTGTCCTGGCCCAGGTCGACGGCCAGGCTCCCGAAGACGTTGTTGCACGAGTACTGAAGAGCCACCCGGATCGAGGCGTTCTCGCACGGGGCGGAAGGGTTCTCGTTGGTCAGCTCGTCGCTCGACTGAGGCAGCGGATACGGGTCCGGGCTGTCCGTCTTCTCGTCCACCGACGAGTACAGCCCGTCCTCCAGCGCGGCCGCCGCCACCACCAGCTTGAACGTCGAACCCGGCGGCAGCGGCTGGCGCAGCGCGCGGTTCGTCATCGGTTTGTCGGCGCTCTTGGTCAGCTGCTCCCAGACTTCCTTGTCGCCCGTGGTGATCCGCCCCGGGTCGTACGACGGTGTGGAGACCACCGCGAGGATCTTCCCCGTGGTGGGGTCGATCGCGACGGCGGCGCCCTTGTTGTCGCCGAGCGCGTCGTACGCCGCCTTCTGCACATCCGGGTCGATCGTCGTGATCACATTGCCCGGATCGGCCCGCTTGTCGGTGACCGTGTCCATCACGCTCTTCAGGCGGTTGTCGCTGCCGTCGAGCAGGTCCTGGTAGATGCCCTCCAGCTGGGTGGCTCCGTACGCCTGCGAGCTGTAGCCGGTCACCGCCGAGTACAGCGCGCCGTCGGTGTACGTCCGCTTGTACGCGAGGTCACCGCTCTTCGTCCGCGCCGAGCCGGTGACGGCTTCGCCGCCCACGACGATGTTGCCGAGCGGCTCGCTGTACAGCGCGATGGTGTTCCGCCGGTTGTCCTTGTCGTCCGCGAGTGCCTGGCCTTCGTAGTACTGCACCCAGGTCGCCCTGACCAGCAGAGCGAACACCAGCAGCAGCACGAAGACGGACGCCCGCCTGATCGTTTTGTTCATCCCGCTCAAGAAGACGATCAGGATGGGGCGGAACGTTCCCTTCCGCCCTGTTTTCTCATCGAGCGTTCATGAAGCCCGCCTCGTACGCGGCGATCACGGCCTGCGTGCGGTCCCGGGTGCCGGTCTTCGCCAGCACCGCCGCGACGTGCGACTTCACGGTGGCCGGACCGACCTCCATGCGCCGCGCGATCTCCGCGTTGGTCAGGCCCTGTGCCATCAGCCGCAGCACCTCGCTCTCCCGGCCCGTGAGCTTCGCCACCCACGGCGGCGGGGCCGGGTACGCGCGCGCGTGCTCGGCGGCGAGGCTGCGTACGGCCGACGGGAACAGCAGGGTGTCGGTGTGCGCGACCAGCCGTACGGCCTGGATCAGCGCGTCCGCCTCCGCCCGCTTCAGCAGGAACCCGGCGGCTCCGGCGCGCAGGGCGTCGTACACGTAGGAGTCGTTCTCGAAGGTGGTGACGACGACAATGCGGGGCGGTTCGTCGAGCGTGGCCAGGATCTGCTCGGTGGCCCGGATGCCGTCGATCTCCGGCATACGGACGTCCATGAGGACCACGTCGGGCCGCCGCTCCCGCACGACGGACACGGCCTCGGCCCCGGTCGCCGCCTCACCGACCACCTCCAGGTCCGGCTCGGCGGAGAGGATGGCGCGCAGGGCGGTGCGGACCATGCGCTCGTCGTCGGCGAGGACGATGCGGATCGCTGCGCGGGGCGTCATGCGTGTTCCCTCAGGGTCGGCGGGCGGGTCATGCGGATCGTCTCGGGGTCGGTGGTCGTGGTGTTGTGCGGGCCGTCGCGGGTGCGGTGGCGGGGTCCTATGGGCGGCGTCTCCCGGTCGGCGGCCGTGATGTCATGCCGGGCCCTTCATCGGCAGCCGCACGCGCAGGCGCCAGATGCCCGCCACCGCGCCGGTCTTTACCGGCCCCGCCCCTGCTTCCGCCGTCCCCGCCTCCATGGTTCCGCCCAGCAGTCGTGCCCGGTCGGCTATGCCGCGCAGGCCGTGGCCGCCGCCGGGTCGGCACTCGGGGGCGCAGGCGACGGGATTCTCGACGGTGATCTCCAGGTGCCCGTCGGCCACTTCGATCCGCAGCCGCACGCTCACCCGGTCACCGGCGTGCTTGAGGGCGTTGCTCAACCCCTCCTGCACGATGCGGTAGGCCTCGCGGGACAGGACGGGCGGCAGGGCCTCGGGGTCGGCGGCGAGCGTGGCGGTCACCCGCAGCCCGCCCGCGCGGGTGCGGCGCACCAGGCCGTCGAGGTCGGCGGCGAGGGTGGGTGCAGGGGCCGTGCCGGGTGTGTCGCCGTCCCTCAACACGCCGAGCACGGCGTCGAGTTCGCCGACCGTACGCCGGGTCGTGTCCTCGATCGCGGCGAGGGCCTCGCGGACGAACTCCGGGTCGGTGCCGAGGAGCCGGCGGGCCGCGCTCGCCTGGAGGGTGACGGCGCTGAGGGCGTGGCCCACGGAGTCGTGCAGCTCGCGCGCGAGCCGGTTGCGCACGGCGAGGTCGGCCGCGCGTGCCTCGGCCGCCGCGAGCCGGTCCTCGGGCGTGGGCCCGAGCAGCGCGGGCGCCCAGCGCGCGAGGAGCGCGCCGCAGCCGGCCGCGCAGCCGGCGAGCGCGAGCAGTGTCGCCATGCCCGCGACCGGGGCGAGCGCCAACACCCAGGGCCGGCCGAGGGATTCGGGCAGCGCGACGGCCTCGGCGCCGCCCAGCCAGACGATCAGCGGCAGTGCGGCGAGGAAGCCGGCGAACGGCGGCACCGCCAGCGACATCCCCGAGATGATCCCCCCGAACCCGAGATGCAGCGTGAACCAGGCCGCCGCACGCCCCTTCGCGGCCCGCGTCCGGGCGGGCCCGTAGGCGAGCAGACCCGCGTCGACACCGCACAGCGACCGCACGGCACCCGCCTCCAGGGACCGGGTCAGCGGGAACAGCGCGGCGGTGAGGGCGGCGAGAGGCAGCCCGACGGCGAAGGAGAGCAGTTGCAGGAGCAGGTCGTTGAAGACGTACCTGGAGTCGGTGGCGGGACCGACGACGAGCTGGCCCACGAAGACGTACGGCATGGCGAGCGCGCCGCCGAGGATCAGATGGATCCAGCGCCGGCGCGCCCGCCGCCCGAACAGGAACCGGGTGAACTGGCTCACGCCGTACGACGTTTCCGGCTCGCGGAGCGCTCCGCGAGGAAGTGGACGCCGAGGCAGGCGACGAGGATGCCGACGATCATCTCGCCAGCGTAGGCGAGGTTCATCAGCGCTGTCGGACCGTCGGTGATGTCGGTGAGAGGGGCCAGCGACAACCAGCCCGCCCAGCAGACAAGGGCGGCGGAACCGACCCAGACGAGGGCGAGCGGAACCTTGACGGACAGGGCTCGGCCGCGCCGGAAAGCGAGGAGGGAAGCGCCGGTGACGGCCATGGCGAGGAAGACGGTGTACAGGACCTCCATGACGTAGAAGTCACTGGTCCGGTCGGCGATGCGGGTCCCGCCCAGTCCGGCGGTGCTGCCGCACGCCCACAGGACGTGGGCGGTCAGGGGCAGCAGGGCGAGTACGGCGGCCGCGACGGCGACCATCCGCTGGGCCGCTCCGATGACACCCACGGGGAGTTCCCAGATCCGCCCCTGCCACAGGTGGCCCCAGCGGTCCCGGGCGTAGAGCACGAACAGCGCGCCGAGGGTGAGTCCCTGCACGATGAACCCGGTGTAGACGACCCCGAAGACCCAGGTGTCGAGGAACGGCTTCCCGGCGCCGTCCGTGGTGTCCACCGTTCCGCCGAGCGCGCTGACGAGGAGCTGGATCGGGAACCCGGCCATGAGCGGCGCGAGCAGCCCGGTGGCCACCCACGCGGGGAGGGCCAGCAGCCAGGCGGGCACGCGCAGCCCCCACGGCCGGGTCAGCACCAGCGCGAGCACGATCACGGCCGCGTCCATGAGGACGGTGATGCCGTTGGCGACGGCGATACTCGCCCGGTGCTCCAGCAGCGGGCTGCCGTCCGGGATCCCGATGCGACTGCCGGCGAGCCAGGCCACCTTGAGGGCGAGATACGGCCCGCAGGAGACGATGGCGACGGCGCGCAGGAGCCGACGGGACCGGCCGAGACCCGTGGAGGGCTGCACCGGAGTGGGAGCGAGTGTCTGCGTCATGCGTCCACGCTCCCGTGCGCCGGGTGCCGGGCACGTCCTGCGCGCCGACGATCCGACTCCGCCGGACGGGGGAGGGGCCCTCACCCCTCACGTCACCCCTCCAGATGCAGCACGAACTCGTCGATCTCCTCGCCCCGCGCGTTCGCGAACCCCCTCGCCTGCGCGGTCACCCGGAACCCGCACTTGCGCAGCACCCGCAGCGAGCCCTCGTTGTCCGCCGCCGCACGCGCGTACAGCGGGCGTTCGGGGACCTCGGTGAGCAGCCCGCGCAGCGCGGCGGTGGCGATGCCCCGTCCCCAGTACGCCCGGTCCACCCAGTACGTCACCTCGCGCTCGCCCGGCTCCCCGTACACCGCCGTGCTGCCCACCACGTCACCGTCGGCCAGGATCGTGCGCAGGACGTCGCCCGAGGACCGGATCCGCTTCCAGTGCTCGTCGAAGGCGTCCCGGTCGGCCGGGTCCTTGGGGGTGAAGGCCGCCATGCGCAGGGCCTCCGGGTCGTTCATCTGCCGGTAGAAGACGGGCAGATCGCTGTCGTGTACCTCGCGGAGTTCCACATCCATGGAGTCACAGCCTACGAACCCATGGAGTCAGAGCCTACGAGTGGCCAGCGTCAGCCTGTCCCGCGCGTCGAACAGCGCGTCCTTCACCATCTGCTCGTGCGCGGGCGTCAGCCGGGCCACCGGCACCGAGCAGCTGATCGCGTCGCGGGCCGGGGTGCGGTACGGGATCGCCACGCCGAAGCAGCGCAGGCCGAGGGTGTTCTCCTCGCGGTCCACGGCGAAGCCCTGCTCGCGGACCTGCTGGAGCTCCTCGATGAGCTTCTCGCGGTCGGTGATCGTGTTCTCGGTCAGCGCGGGGAGCGTCTCCGGGAGCATCTTGCGGACCTGTTCGTCCGTGTAGGTGCTCAGCAGCGCCTTGCCGAGGGAGGTGGAGTGGGCCGGGAGGCGGCGGCCGACCCGGGTGAAGGGGCGCAGATAGTGCTGGGACTGGCGGGTGGCCAGATAGACGACGTTCGTGCCGTCCAGACGGGCCAGGTGGATCGTCTCGGTCGTGTCGTCCGACAGGCGGTCCAGCGTCGGGCGGGCCGCCGCGACCACCTCGTCGCCGTCGATGTAGGAGGTGCCGACCAGCAGCGCCCGTACGCCGATGCCGTACCGCGTGCCCGTCGCGTCCGTCTCCACCCAGCCCAGCTCGACGAGCGTGCGCAGCAACATGTAGAGACTGGACTTGGGGTATCCGACGGCCTCCTGGACCGACGCGAGGGAGTGCATGCCGGGGCGTCCGGCGAAGTATTCCAGCAGTTCAACCGTCCGTACCGCGGACTTGACCTGCGCCCCGCCGCCCGTCTCGCCAGCCGACATCGCCCTTGACCCCTTCGTTGGACGGGAAATAGTCTCCGACAGCATATTCATCATCAGAGACAGCGTTCAGTATATCGAACGAGCCTGGTGGATGACCCCGTACTGCGGCATTACATGTGTGGAGGGACCCGCGGTGGCAGCAGCACCAGTCTGGAGTGTCGACCCCCGAACCGGGAAGCAGCGTGAACAGGTTGCGGTGGAGGCCACAGCCCAGGAGGTGGACGCCGCCGTCCGCGCCGCGCACGACGCGCGCGGCGCCCTGGCGGACCGCACGGTCCGCGCGGCCTTCCTGCGTACCGCCGCCGACAAGCTCCAGGCAGCCAAGGACCAGCTCGTCGAGGCCGCCGACGCCGAGACCGCGCTCGGCCCGGTCCGCCTCACCGGCGAACTCGCCCGCACCTGCTACCAGCTGCGGGCCTTCGCGGACATCGTCGACGAGGGCGCGTTCCTCGACGTCGTGATCAACCACCCCGACGACACCGCGACGCCGCCGATCCCGGACCTGCGCCGCTACAAGGTGTCCCTCGGCGTCGTCGCCGTCTACTCGGCGTCCAACTTCCCCTTCGCCTTCTCCGTCGCCGGCGGCGACACCGCGAGCGCGCTCGGCGCGGGCTGCCCGGTCGTCGTCAAGGCCCACCCCGACCACCCGGCCCTGTCCGAGCTGGTCGCGGCCGTCCTGCGGCGGGCCGCCGCCGAGCACGGCATCCCCGAGGGCGTCATCGGCCTCGTGCACGGCTTCGAGGCCGGCATCGAGCTGATCAAGCACCCGCTGGTCACCGCGGCCGGCTTCACCGGTTCGATCCGGGGCGGCCGAGCCCTCTTCGACGCGGCGGCCGCGCGGCCGGTGCCGATTCCGTTCCACGGTGAGCTGGGCTCCCTGAACCCGGTCGTGATCACGGAGGCCGCGGCCGCCGAGCGCGCGGAGGCCATCGGTACGGGTCTTGCCGGGTCCATGACGCTGGGCGTCGGGCAGTTCTGTGTGAAGCCGGGCCTGGTGCTGGTGCCGTCCGGCGCCGCGGGTGACGGCCTGGTCAAGTCGCTCACGGACGCCGTCAGCGACACCGACGCCGGTGTCCTGCTCGACCACCGCATGCGGGACAACTTCCTCGCCGGGGTCGCCGAGCGCGCCGAACTCCCCGACGTGGAGACCCCGGTGACGCCGGGCGCCGGGGGCGAGCACACCGTGAGCGCCGGCTTCCTGACGGTCGCGGCCGAGAAGCTGACCAGCGAGGGGGCCTACGACCTGCTCCTGGAGGAGTGCTTCGGCCCGGTGACCGTCGTGGCCCGCTACGACGACGACACGCAGGCCCAGGCCGTGCTCTCCCGGCTGCCCGGCAACCTCACCGCGACGGTCCACCTCTCCGCCGAGGAAGCGGCGGGCGAGGGCCGGGGCGCGAAGATCCTCGCGGAGCTGACGCCGCTGGCCGGCCGTGTGCTGGTGAACGGGTGGCCGACCGGTGTCGCCGTCGCGGCGGCTCAGCACCACGGCGGTCCGTACCCGGCGACGACCTCGACGTCGACCTCCGTCGGCGGTACGGCGATCGAGCGCTGGATGAGGCCGGTCGCCTACCAGAGCGCCCCCGAGGCGCTGCTGCCGCCGGAGCTGCGGGACGACAACCCGCTCGGCCTGCCGCGCCGCTTCAACGGTCGCCTCGAACGCTGAACGATTAACGGCCACATGGCGGAGGGGAAACTGAAAGACTCTGGGGATGGACGTGGAACTTCCTGAACTGCCTTTTCCCCTCCGCACCTATGGCCCCGACGGCCACTGGTCCTACGAGGACGGCATGCTCTCCGGATGGGCCGGACCCCGCCAGGACCGGTTCGTGCCGCCCACCGGGGAGGCCCTCGACCCCGCCTCCGACGCGCCGCGGCTCCTCGGCGCACCCGAGGGCGACTTCCAGCTGATCGCCCGCGTCACCGTCGGGTTCGCCGCCGCCTTCGACGCCGGGGTGCTCTACGTCCACGTCGGGGAGCGGGCCTGGGCCAAGCTCTGCCTGGAATACTCCCCGGACGTGCCCACCGTCTGCACGGTGGTCACCCGGGGTCACTCCGACGACGCCAACTCCTTCACCGTGGAGGGGAGTTCGGTCTGGCTGCGAGTGAGCAGGACCGAGCGGGCCTTCGCCTTCCACGCCTCCCGCGACGGTGAGCGCTGGACCTTCATCCGGCTCTTCACCCTGGGGGACGAGAAGGAGACGGACGCCGCCCTGGTCGGCTTCATGACGCAGTCGCCGATGGGGGAGGGGTGTGTCGTGACGTACGACCACCTCGAATTCAGGCCGAACTGGCCGAAGGACCTGCGAGACGGAAGCTGAGCAGGCCCGTCACCGCCAGCAGGGCCGCGCTGATCACCAGGCTCAGCCGCATCCCCGCCACGAAGCCGTCGGAGATCAACGCCCCGAAGGCGGCGATGCCCAGCGCCCCGGCCATCTGCCGCGCCGAGTTGAGGACGCCGGCCGCCAGACCCGCCCGTTCGGCGGGTACGGCGTCCAGCATCGCCGCCGTCAGCGGCGGCACCGTCAGCGCGCAGCCCAACGCCATGGGGACGAGGAGCAGGGCCACCAGGACCGGAGACGTCCCGGAGTCGACGTACAGCATCACGAGCAGTCCTGCGACGGCCAGGCCCTGTCCCACCACCATGGGCAGCCGGGCGCCGTAGCGGCCCGCGAGCTTGCCCGCCGCCACGTTCGTCACCGCGATCAGGCCCGTCATCGGCAGGAACATCAGCCCGGCCTGGAGTGCGGAACGGCCCTGCACCTGCTGGAAGAAGAGCGAGAAGACGAACACCATGCTGTAGAAGGCCACGCTGACCGCCGCTCCCGCGGCGACCGTCACCGCCACGGTCCGGTTGCGGAAGAGGGCGAGGGGGACGACCGGGTGCGGTTGGCGCGCCTCGATCCCGAGGAACGCGGCCGCGGCCACCACGGCCACCGCCAGCGCAGCCCACCCCGCCGTGCCGCCCTCGATCACCGCGAACGTCAGCGCCGTCAGGGCCACCACCGCCGTCACCTGCCCCGGCAGGTCCAGCGGTGCCGGGCGGCGCTCCGAGCGCGGGGCGCGGACCAGCAGCACGAGGATCAGCGCCCCGACGGGAAGGTTGACGAAGAAGATCCCGCGCCAGTCCCAGGCCGTCGTCAGCACACCGCCCGCCACCGGACCCAGCGCCACCGCCACCGAACCGCCCGCCGCCCACGCGGCCACCGCACGGGCCCGCCGCGCCGGATCGGCGTACGCCTGCCGCACCAGCGCCAGCGAGGCCGGCAGCACCACGGCCGCCGCCATGCCCTGCACCACCCGCGCCCCGATCAGGGCGGGCAGGTTCGGCGCCAGGCCGCAGGCCGCCGAGGCGAGCGTGAACACGGCGGTGCCGAGCACGTACGCCCGGCTCGCCCCCACCCGGTCCGAGAACGCCCCCGTGGACAGCATGAGCGCGGCGAAGGCCAGGGTGTAGGCGTCCACCACCCACTGCAGACCGGACAACCCGCCCCCGAGGGAGGAACCGATCGCGGGCAGGGCCACGTTCACGATGGACGCGTCGAGGCAGACCAGCGCGAAGCCGAGGAGTCCGGCGGTGAGGGTGAGGGCGGAGGACGACCTCCTGGGCTCCAACCCGCCCTTCGAGGAGGCGAGTTCGTCGCCCTTGAGGGTCTGCTTCGTTGACATGCCCTCCATGCTGCGGATCTCCGCCGTCGTAGAGTAGTGGCCGCAATGCCATGCACCCGGAGGTTCTGGCCATGCCCCAGCCGCACGCCCCGCACCGCATCGCCGTCGTCGCGCCCTCGCCCGTCTCGATGTTCAACCTCGCCATCCCGGAGATGCTGTTCGGCAAGGTGGAGGTGGCCGGGCGGCCCGGTTACGAGGTGGTCATCTGCGCGGCCGAGCCGGGACCGGTGCCCACCACCGGCGGCCTCGACCTGTATGTGCGCCGCGGCCTCGACGCCGTGCGGGAGGCGGACACGGTGCTCGTCGCGGGGACCGGGGAACCCTTCGAGCCGGAGCCGCGGATCGTCACCGCCGTGCGCGAGGCGGCCGACGGCGGCAAGCGGATCGCCTCCCTGTGCACGGGCACCTTCCAGCTCGCCGAGGCCGGCCTGCTGCACGGGCGCCGGGCCACCACGTACTGGGCGCACGCCGAGGAGCTGCGCCGCCGGTACCCGCACGTCGACCTGTGCGGCGACGTGCTGTACGTGCAGGACGGACCGTACGTGACCTCCTCCGGCTACGCCGCCGGCATCGACCTGTGCCTGCACATCATCCGCACCGACTACGGCGCCGCCGTCGCCAACGAGGTCGCCCGGCGCGCCCTCGTCGCGCCCGTACGACCCGGCGGCCAGACCCAGTTCACGCAGACCCCGCTGCCGCCCGAGCGCGGCACCGCCTGCGCCGACACCCGCGGCTGGGCCATGCGCAACCTCGACAAGCCGCTCACCCTCACCGACCTGGCCCGCCACGCCGGCGTCAGCGTCCGCACCCTCACCCGCCGCTTCCACGCCGAGAGCGGGGTGAGCCCGCTGCAGTGGCTGCTCCACCAGCGCATCGAGCGCGCCAAGGAGCTGCTGGAGACCACCGCCCTGCCCATGGACCAGGTGGCCCACGGCTGCGGTCTGGGCACGGCCGACTCGCTGCGGGGGCATCTCGTGCGGCGCACCGGCCTGACGCCCAGCGCCTATCGGGCGCAGTTCAGCCGCCTCGGAACCGGAGCGCCGGCGGTCACGTCCTCCGTTGCATGATCAGCGACCGAGTCAAGCCGGGCAGGGTCATCCGCACCGCCGTGCCCGCCGAGGTGGAGTCCATCGTCACGCTGCACGCCCGGGCGCGGGCGACGTACTACCCCGACGGCGCCCCGGACGACGGCACCGACTGGCACGGCGCCTGGCGCAGCGCCGTCGAGCGGCCCGACGGACACGTCCTGTGCGTGGTCGAGCAGGGCCGGATCATCGCGCTCGCCTCCTTTCGCACCCCGGAGGGCGGCGCCGCGGACGCGGTCAAGCTCTTCCAGTTCCACGTCGACCCCGACCACTGGCGCGGCGGCGTCGGTACGGCCCTGCACACGGCCTGCGTCGAGGAGTGGCGGGCCGACGGCAAACGCACTGCCGTCCTCGACGTGCATGTCGACAACCGGCGCGCCCAGGCCTTCTACGCCCGCCAGGGCTGGCTCCCGGACCCGGAGAACCCGCCCGCCGACGGCGACCACCACCTGTTCCTGCGCTTCTGCGTGGCCGGGGAATGAACGCGGCTATTTGAACGTTCACGTACAGGGGCGGAGAGAGCCTCCGTATCCGTACGAGCTGGAGAGAGCCACAGACATGCGCGTCGAGATCTGGAGCGACATCGCCTGCCCCTGGTGCTACGTGGGCAAGGCCCGCTTCGAGAAGGCGCTCGAGGCCTTCCCGCACCGCGACCAGGTCGAGGTGGTGCACCGCTCGTTCGAGCTGGACCCCGGGCGCGCCAAGGGCGACATCCAGCCCGTGATCACCATGCTCACCAGGAAGTACGGCATGAGCGCGGCGCAGGCCCAGGCCGGCGAGGAGAACCTCGGCGCGCAGGCCGCCGCGGAGGGGCTCGACTACCGCACCGAGGGCCGTGACCACGGCAACACCTTCGACATGCACCGGCTGCTGCACCTCGCCAAGGAGCACGGCAAGCAGGACGAGCTGATCCAGCTCCTCTACCGGGCGAACTTCGCCGAGGAGCGGTCCGTCTTCTCCGAGGGCGACGAGCGGCTCGTGGAGCTGGCCGTCGCGGCCGGGCTCGACGCCGACGACGTCCGCAAGGTCCTCGCCGACCCGAACGCCTACGCCGACGACGTGCGCGCCGACGAGCGCGAGGCCGCCCAGCTCGGCGCGAGCGGCGTGCCGTTCTTCGTCCTCGACCGCAAGTTCGGCGTCTCCGGCGCCCAGCCCGCCGAGGTCTTCCAGCAGGCGCTGACGCAGGCGTGGGGCGAGCGGCCGCCGCTGACGCTGATCGAGCAGGGTGACGCGGACGCGTGCGGTCCGGATGGCTGCGCGGTGCCGCAGCACTGAACAAGTGCGCAGGTCGGGGCCGATCTATAAGCGTTGCTTAGCGAAACCACGTAAAGAGTCGTAATGGACTGAGAGGTCTTCAGGGCCCACAGTGGACCCATGGAGACCTTCGAGAGCCTCGTCCGTGCCGAGTTCGCCCCGAAGAACGTCTATTTGAACACCGCGAGCACCGGGCTGCTCCCGGCCCGCACCGTGGCCGCTGTCACCGAGGCGGCACGCATGCGGGCCGAGGGCAGGCCACTGGGCCCGCTGCACGCGGACGTGGAGGCCGCCCGGGCCGCCTTCGCCCGGCTGGCCGGCGTCCCCGTCGAGCGGGTGGCGGCGGGTTCGTCCGTCGCCGCCTACACCGGGCTGGTCGCCGCCTCGCTGCCCGCGGGCGCCGAAGTCCTCACCGCCGAGGACGACTTCACCTCCGTCGTGAACCCCTTCCACACCCGCGGCGACCTCAAGGTGCGCATCGTGCCCCTGGAGCGGCTCGCCGAGTCCGTGCGGCCCGGCACCGCGCTCGTCGCGGTCAGCGCCGCGCAGTCCGCCGACGGCCGGATCGCCGACCTGCCCGCCCTGCGCGAGGCGGCCCGCGAACACGGCGCCCGTACGTACATCGACGTCTCCCAAGCAGGCGCCTGGCTGCCGATGGAGGCCGACGCGAACGACTTCACCGTGACCGTCTGTTACAAGTGGCTGATGGGCCCGCACGGCGCGGGCTTCCTCGTCGTGCCGGAGGACTTCGGCGGGCTGCTGCCGATCCTGGCCGGCTGGGTCGCCGGGGAGAGCCCCTGGGACAGCTGCTACGGCCCGGTCACCGAACTCGCCCACTCCGCCCGGCGGTTCGACCTGCCCCCGGCCCTGTTCAGCTTCGCGGGACTGCGCCGCTCCCTCGAACTCCTGGAGGAACTCGGCGTGGACGCCGTACGCGCCCATGACCTCGCCCTCGCCGACCGCTTCCGGGCCGGTCTCGCCGGCCTCGGCCAGGCACCGGTGCCCGCGCCCGGCTCGGCCATCGTGTCCGTGCCCGGACTCGGCCACCGCCAGCCCGAGCTGAGCGCGGCCGGGATCGAGGTCTCCGACCGCGCGGGCAACCTGCGCGCCTCCTTCCACCTCTACAACACACCCGAGGATGTCGACCGGCTGCTGGACGCCCTGTCCGCCTGAACCACTGGCGCGGGCCCGTCGGGGACGCTAGGAAAGGCACCAGGGGTGGTGGTGCCGGTGGAGTCCACGGGCGATACGTCCGTACAGCCGCCTGCCGACGCGGAGGTGCACCGGCGGCTGGTGTACGGCGACGAGTCCGCGCTGGCCGAGGTGTACACGGCGTACGGCGGGCTGGTGCGGCGGGTCGCCGTGCGCGTCACCCGCTCTCCGGCCGCCGCCGAGGACGTGGCGCAGGAGGTCTTCGCCCAGCTGTGGAGCAGGCCGTACGCCTTCGACGCGCGCCGCGGCTCGCTGCGTGGCTGGCTGTCCATGCTCGCCCACCGGCGGGCTGTGGACTGGGTGCGCGGCGAGGCCAGGCACCGCAAGGACGCCGGAGCCGACGACTCGGCGCTCCAGGCCATCCCCGACGCCGGTCCCGGCCCCGACGAGACGGTCGTCGACCGGGAGCGCTCCCTGCTGCTGCACACCGCCCTCGCCGAACTCCCGCAGCCCCAACGCGAGGTCGTCCACCTCGCCTACTTCGCGGGCCGCACCTACCGGCAGGCCGCCGTGGAGCTGGGCATCCCCGAGGGCACGGCCAAGACCCGGCTGCGCACCGCCCTGCGTACCCTGGCCGAGACTTTGGCCGACCCACCGGACCCGGCGCTCGAAAGGGGCGCATGATGGCGAGAGGGGTGCGCGCCGGGCAGGAGAACGGGCAGGGGGCACAGGGAGGAGGAGGCGTGCGATGACCGACGATCACGAGGTCGTACGTGACCTGCTGGCCGCCTGGGCCTTCGACGCCCTCGCCCCGGCCGACGAGGAGACGGTCCTGCCGCACCTCGCCGAGTGCGAGACCTGCGCGGCTCAGGCGGCACGGCTGCGGGAGACGGTACGACTGCTGGAGGGGCCGGCGCCGAAGGTCCCGGCGGGGTCGGCCGACGGCGCACTGTCCCTCGCCCTCCGCACCCGCCCCGCCGCCGCCCGCGTCGCCGCGCACGCCGCCCCCTACGCCGCCGCCGTCGCCGGGCTGAGGGCGTTGCTGCCCGCGCTGGAGGGGCGCTGGGCCACGCCGGTCGTGCACGACTGGGACGTGCATGCCACCGTCGCCCACCTCCTCGCCGCCGACGAGCATCTGGCAGGACGGCTCGGTGTCGGCTCCCGCGTGCCGGGCTCGCGGATCGACGAGGGCACGGGCTGGGAGGACGCCTGGGAACGCCGTACCGCCGAGGTCATCGCGCACGAGCACGGCCGTACGCCCGGGGAGACCGTGGCCGACTGGGCCGCGCAGGCGGGCGAGTTGCTCGCGACGCCCGAGGCTCGGGACGCCGAACTCGCAGCGCGCGCCGTGACGTTGATGGGGCTGCGGCTGCCCGTCGCAGACCACTTCCTGGTGCGCGGCTTCGAGACGTGGATCCACACCGACGACATCGGCCGCGCACTCGGCATCGCCGTCCCACCCCCGCCCCAGGAGCACCTTCACCAGCTGATCCGCCTCGCCGTACGCGTCCTCGGCCTGGCCCTGGGCACCACCGCGCCCCCGGTGCTCTTCTCGGTCACCGGGGGCGAGGAGTGGGTGCTGGGGTCCGAGGACGAGCCGGTGGCCGCCGAACTCGCCCTGGATCCCGTCGACTTCTGCCTCCTGGTCGGCGGACGATACGCCCCGGAGGCGGTGCCGAGGGGTGCCACGGGCGACGCGGCCGCCGTACGGAACGTACTGGAGACGGCCGCGTCGCTGGCGTGGCTGTGAGGATCACTTCACCGGCGTGAAGTCCCTCGCGCCGATGAACTCCGGCCGCCGTACGGGAGCCGCGAAGGGCTCGACGGCCGCGTTCTCCACGCTGTTGAACACGATGAACACGTTGCTGCGCGGGAACGGCGTGATGTTGTCGCCGGAGCCGTGCATGCAGTTGCAGTCGAACCAGGTCGCCGAACCGGCCCTGCCCGTGAAGAGCTTGATGCCGTACTCGGAGGCCATCTTGGTCAGCGCCTCGTCGGACGGCGTGCCCGCGTCCTGCATCTGCAGGGACTTCTTGTAGTTGTCCTTCGGCGTGGCACCCGCGCAGCCCAGGAACGTGCGGTGCGAGCCGGGCATGATCATGAGCCCGCCGTTGGTGTCGTAGTTCTCGGTCAGCGCGATCGAGACGGACACCGTCCGCATGTTCGGCAGACCGTCCTCGGCGTGCCAGGTCTCGAAGTCGGAGTGCCAGTAGAAGCCGCTGGCCCCGAAGCCCGGCTTGACGTTGATCCGCGACTGGTGGACGTACACGTCCGAGCCGAGGATCTGCCGCGCCCGGCCGACCACCCGCTCGTCGCGCACCAGAGAGGCGAACACCTCACTGATCCTGTGCACTTCGAAGACGGACCGGATCTCCTTGGACTGCGGCTCGATGATCGAGCGCTCGTCCGCACGGATCCCGGGGTCGGTGACCAGCCGCTCCAGCTCCTGCGCGTAGACCGCGACCTCGTCCTCGGTGATGAGCTGGTCGATGGCGAGGAAGCCGTCGCGCTCGAAGGACTGCAGCTCGGTGGTCGCGATCGGGCCGGGGGTTTCGGGGGAGCCCCACACGACGGGGTCCTGTCGCGGGGTCGACACCTCGGTGGCGCCGCGGCTGGGGTAGAGATCGGTGACGTTTGCGGTCATGCCGGTGGTCATGGGTTTCTCACACCTCCTCGGGCTCGGTGAGCAGCGGGTACACGCCGTTCTCGTCGTGGTCCTCCCGGCCGGTCACGGGCGGGTTGAAGACGCAGAGGCAGCGGAAGTCCTCCTTGATCCGCAGCGTGTGCCTCTCGTGCCCGTCCAGGAGGTACATGGTCCCGGGCGTGATCGCGTGCGTCCGCCCGGTCTCGTGGTCGGTCAGCTCGGCCTCGCCCTCGACGCAGACGACGGCCTCGATGTGGTTCGCGTACCACATCGACGTCTCCGTACCCGCGTACAGGATCGTCTCGTGCAGGGAGAAGCCGACCTTCTCCTTGGCGAGGACGATGCGCTTGCTCTCCCAGGTGCCGGACGCCGATTTCACATGGCGGTCGGTTCCTTCGATGTCCTTGAACGAACGGACGATCACGGTGCTGCGATGCCTCCTAGGTGGTGTTTCAGATGGTTTCCCGGATGGCGCGGGCGAGGACACTGAGTCCCTCGTCCAGCTCCTCCGGGGTGATCGTGAGTGCCGGAAGCAGCTTCACGACCTCGCTCTCGGGGCCCGACGTCTCGATGAGCAGCCCGAGTTCGAAGGCTCGGTGCGCCACCCGTCCGGCGCGCTCCTTGTCGCGGAACTCCAGGCCCCACACGAGCCCGCGCCCGCGGTACTCCTTCACGTCGGCGAGGTTCTCCTCGGTGATGGAGATGAGCGCCTGCTCGACCTGCTCGCCGCGCGCCCGGGTCTGCTTCTCCATCGCGGACCCGTCCGCCCAGTACTGCTCCAGGGCGGCGGTGGCCGTGACGAAGGCGGGGTTGTTGCCGCGGAAGGTGCCGTTGTGCTCACCCGGCTCCCAGATGTCCAGCTCGGGCTTGAACAGGCACAGCGACATGGGAAGGCCGTAGCCGCTGATGGACTTGGACACGGTGACGATGTCCGGGGTGATGCCCGCCTCCTCGAAGGAGAAGAAGGCACCGGTCCGTCCGCACCCCATCTGGATGTCGTCGACGATGAGCAGCATGTCCTGCCGCTCGCACAGCTCGGCGAGCGCGCGCAGCCACTCCTTGCGGGCGACGTTGATGCCGCCCTCGCCCTGCACGGTCTCCACGATCACGGCGGCCGGCTTGTTGAGGCCCGAGCCCTGGTCGTCCAGGAGCCGCTCGAACCACAGGAAGTCCTCGACCGTGCCGTCGAAGTAGTTGTCGAACGGCATGGGCGTGCCGTGCACGAGCGGGATCCCGGCGCCGGCCCGCTTGAAGGCGTTGCCGGTGACGGCGAGCGAGCCCAGCGACATCCCGTGGAAGGCGTTGGTGAACGAGACGATGGCCTCGCGCCCCTTCACCTTCCGCGCCAGCTTCAGCGCCGACTCGACGGCGTTCGTACCCGTCGGACCCGGGAACATGACCTTGTAGGGCAGGTCACGCGGGCGCAGCACGATGTTCTGGAAGGACTCAAGGAAGGCGCGCTTGGCGCTGGTGGACATGTCGAGCCCGTGCGTGACGCCGTCCCGCTCCAGGTAGTCGATCAACGCCCGTTTCAGGACGGGGTTGTTGTGCCCGTAGTTCAGGGAGCCGGCCCCGGCGAAGAAGTCCAGATACTCGTGGCCGTCCTCGTCGTACATGCGGCTGCCGCGCGCGCGGTCGAAGACGGTGGGCCAGCCGCGGCAGTAGCTGCGTACCTCGGACTCCAGGGTCTCGAAGACGCTGAGGTCGGGCTGGGTGATGGTCACGACGAATCGCTCCTCGTTGCGTGGGGGGAGGTCAGAGGGAGAGGGGACCGATGCGGTAGAGGACTTCGGGGTCGTGCGGCCCGTCGGGGAACAGGCCGGCGTCGAACAGCACCTCGCGCTCCAGGGCGGCACCGTGCCGCTCCGCGAAGGAGCCGAACAGCCGCTCGGAGGCGGTGTTGCCCGGGGTGATGGTGGTCTCGACGCTCGTGACGCCGTACTCGCCGCCGACTCGTGCGACGAGCCCGTCGAGCAGCGCGGCGGCGAGCCCGCGGCCGCGGTGCGCGTCGTCCACGGCCACCTGCCAGACGAGCAGGGTGTGCGGACGATCCGGCCGTACGTACCCGGTGACGAAGCCGACCGGCTCCCCGCTCTCGTCGCGGGCGACGGCCGAGGTGTCGGCGAAGTCGCGGCACCACAGCAGATAGCTGTACGACGAGTTGAGGTCGAGGGCCTTGGAGTCTCTGGCAATCCGCCACAGCGCGGCCCCGTCAGCCACCGCCGGACGGTCGATTTGCAGGTCTGCTTGTGCGGCAGTCATGCGAATTGAATTTACCGAGGGAAATTCGAAATTGCATGGCCGTGAGGGGTTACGTGTGAGGTCGGGATGTGTTATCACGCGGGCGTGAGGCGCGGCGCGATATGGGGGTGAATCACACCGTTCTGTCCGGATAATACCGCACGAAAAGGGGCACGATGTGGAACGCGTCACAGCCATGTAACTTCCACGAGACCTGCCCGAATTCCTCCGGTTGGTGTTCGCGGAATCTTTGCGTTTAGGTCTGGAAAAAGCGGGCAGAAGAGAATGGGAAGCTGCCCTTGAAGGGAATTCAAGAATTACGTCGAATTCAGGCTCCGGTAACTCCGTCGATGCGCTCCCGCAGAATGTCGGCGTGGCCGTTGTGCCGTGCGTACTCCTCGATCATGTGAATGAGCACCCACCGCAGACTGACCTCGACCCCGGCCATCGGCCCGTCCCCGATCCGCCCCACGCTCTCCAGCGCCCGCCCGGCACACACCTCCCGCCCCCGCGCGATCTCCCGCCGCCACACCGAGAGCGCCTCGCCGATCCCGCGCCCGGCATCGAGGGCGTACCCGCTCTCGTTCCCCTCCCCGTACACCGGCGGCACGTCGAGCCCACCCACCACCCGCTGGAACCAGTTCCGCTCACACTCGGCGAGGTGCTGCACGAGCCCGAGCAACGTCAGCTCCGACGGCTCGGCGGAAGCGAGCCGTAACTGCGCGTCGCCCAGCTCCGCGCACTTGAGCTCCAGGGTGGCGCGATGGAAGGCGAGCCAGCTTTCGAGCATCGGGAGCTCGTCGCCGGTCAGGAGGGGGATGGGGCGGCCGTCGGGGAGGAGTGCCGGGGTGTTGGTGGTCATGCCGCGAGCGTGGCACGGCGGACGGGCGGCGGTACGGCTTTCAGCGCGGGGCGAATCTCGGGGGTGCTGCCTGGGGCTCCGCTTCTCGACGCCGGCCCCGGCATTCCAGCCCGTCCGGCGCTTGAGGACGAGGCCCGTTCAGGGCCGATGGGGGTCCAGGGGGCTCCGCTGGCGGGGTTGAAGGGGCGGAGCCCCTTCAAGGACGGGAAGGGTAGGGGCGGCGGGGGCGAAGGAGCCAGGCCCCAGCCCCCGACTACCGCCAGGCTTCATCCACCACCCGCGACGCCCCCTCCACATCCACACCCAGCCCCTTCTCCGCCAGTGCGGTACCCAACGCCGCCAGACACCCCCGCACCACACCCGACGTCGCATCCACCCCGTAGTGATTGACCCGAATCATCTCCTTGGCCAACGCCCCACCCCCCGCGGCCAGCGGCAACGCAGGATCGGCCGCCAGCGCCCGAGCCACCACCTCCGACGCCACCACCCCCGCCGGCGCCCGAAGCGTCGTAGCGACAGGAGCGGCCTCCCCGGCGTCGTACACGTACGGCTCCAAGCCCCCGCCCAGCGCGAGCGCCCCGGCCCGAGTGGACAGCGCGGCGGCCCGGTGCCGGGACATCACCGCCTCCAGCCCGTCCCCCTCGATCCGCTCCACACACGCCTCGAGCGCCAGCATCTCCAGCTGAGCAGGCGCATGCAGCAGCGCCTTGCGCCCGCCGTCGATCCACCGCTCCTTCCAGTCCAGCAGCGACAGATACGACCGCCGCGGCGCTCCCGGGTTCGCCGCCATCCGCGCCCAGGCCCGTTCGCTCACCGACACCGCCGACACCCCGGCCGGCCCGCCCATCGCCTTCTGCGCCCCGATGACGCACAGGTCCACGCCCCAGGCGTCCGGCAGCACCGGCTCGGCCCCGATCGAGGCCACCGCGTCCAGGTAGAACAGCGCCCCGTGCGCCCGCACGACCTCGCCGATCTCGGCGACCGGGTTGGTGTTGCCGGTGGCCGCCTCCGCGTGCACCAGGGACGCGAAGTCGATCTCCGGGTGCTCGGCGAAGGCCTCCCGGATCTGGTCCGCCGTGACCGCCGTATGGAAGGGCACCGCCAGATCGATCACGGTCGCGCCGCAGTCACGCAGCCAGTTCCCGAAGGTCTGCCCGTACGGACCGGTGATCACGTTCAGCGCGGTGGTGCCGGGCCCGGCCGTCCCCCGGATCGCCCCCTCCAGCGGCAGCAGC
Source organism: Streptomyces sp. T12 (assembly GCF_028736035.1). Taxonomy (NCBI): domain Bacteria; kingdom Bacillati; phylum Actinomycetota; class Actinomycetes; order Kitasatosporales; family Streptomycetaceae; genus Streptomyces; species Streptomyces sp. T12. The sequence continues at coordinate 2,321,915 of NZ_CP117866.1, read as the reverse complement.
GCCTCGCCCTGCATGATCACGACGTCCTGCTCGGTCCCGAGCAGCCGCGCCACCCGGTCCTCGATGGCGGCGAATCGGGCGGCGCTCAGCGGGGCCAGGTCCAGGAAGGGATGGGTCACGGCGGGGCTCACTTCGCTCTCTTCGCTCCGGGATCGACGGAGACGAGCGTAAACCGGGCGGTGGCGGGGCATTGACCGGGCGCCCGACACCCTCTCCACACCCCTTCCCCACCCCTCCCGCACCCGACTTCTTAGGTCGAACGGCCCCTTAACCATCGGTTTGGTTTGAGGATCTCAAACTTCTCCTTATAATCGGAACCCACAGTTCCCTGACAGGAGGCTCCCCGTGAAGACGACCCTCGGGCGCCGGACCCGCATGCTGGCCGCCACCACCGCGACGGCCGGGCTGGTGCTCGTGGCCGGCTGCTCCTCCGACGACGACGGCGGCAGCGGTACGAAGACGGCGGCCGGCGGTGTCGAAGTCGTCAAGGCGGGCCTGCTCACCACCTGCACCCACCTTCCGTACCCGCCCTTCCAGTCGGAGATCGACGGCAAGGTGCAGGGCTTCGACGTCTCCCTCATTGACCTGGTCGCGGACGACCTGGGCGTGAAGCAGACGATCGTCGACCAGCCCTTCGAGAACTTCAAGACCGGTGGGTCCCTCAATGCCGGACAGTGCGACCTCGCCGCCGCCGGCATGACCATCACCGAGGAGCGCAAGAAGAACGTCGACTTCTCGGACCCGTACTTCGAGGCCACCCAGGCCGTCCTGGTCGACAAGAAGAGCGGCATCTCCTCCTTCGCGGACCTCAAGGGCAAGAAGGTCGGCGCCCAGGCGCAGACCACCGGTGAGGACTACGCCAAGAGCAAGGGCCTGGACCCCGTCTCCTTCGAGTCCTCCGACGCCGTCATCAACGGTCTGCGCACCGGCCAGGTCGAGGCGGTCGTCATCGACTACCCGGTCGTGCAGGGCTGGCTGAAGGACAAGGCCAACGCGGACGCCTTCGAGGTCGCCGAGCAGATCAACACCGGTGAGCAGTACGGTTTCACGGTGAAGAAGGGCAACACCAAGCTCCGCGAGGCCATCAACAAGGCGATCAAGGAAGCGAAGGCCGACGGCACGTACAAGAAGCTGTACGAGCAGTGGATCGGCCCGTACGACGAGTCCGCCGCCTCCGCCTCGCCCGCCGCGTCCTGACCCCATGACCGACACCACCGGCAACGACGTACGACTCCAGCCGAAGCAGCCCAGGAAAAAGGGCCTGACCGGGCGTCAGAAGCGCGGCCTGTCGCGCGGCATCCAGTACGTCGTCTTCGTCGCGGCCGTGATCGCCTTCGCGGTCGCGGCCGACTGGGACCGCCTGGCGAACCAGTTCGCGCAAGAGGACATCGCCCAGCAGATGTTCCCGGACGTCATCACGCTGGCGCTGAAGAACACCGTGCTGTACACGGTGTCCGGCTTCGCCGTCGGACTGGTCCTCGGCATGGTGATCGCGCTGATGCGGCTGTCGTCCGTGGGGCCGTACCGCTGGCTCGCCGGCGTCTACATCGAGATCTTCCGCGGCCTGCCCGCCCTGCTGATCTTCATCTTCATCGGGGTCGCCGTGCCGCTGGCCTTCCCGGGGACGGAGATTCCCGGCGGCACCTACGGCAAGGTGGCCCTCGCGCTCGGCCTGGTGGCCGCCGCGTACATGGCGGAGACGATCCGCGCGGGCATCCAGGCGGTGCCCAAGGGGCAGATGGAGGCGGCGCGTTCGCTCGGCTTCTCGCCCGCCCGCGCCATGATCTCGATCATCATCCCGCAGGCCTTCCGGATCATCCTCCCGCCGCTGACCAACGAACTCGTCCTGCTCTTCAAGGACTCCTCGCTGGTGCTGTTCCTCGGCGTCACGCTGGAGGAGCGCGAACTGTCCAAGTTCGGCCGTGACCTGGCCAGCCAGACCGCCAACTCCACGCCGATCCTGGTCGCGGGCCTGTGCTATCTGCTGGTCACGATCCCGCTCGGCTTCGTCGTACGCCGTATGGAGGCCAAGGCCCAGGAGGCCGTGAAGTGACAGAGAAGACCCTTGGCTCCGGACCGGAGATCGAAGTCCGCGGCCTGCACAAGTCCTTCGGCGACAACGAGGTGCTGCGCGGCATCGACCTGGAGATCGGCCAGGGCGAGGTCGTGTGCGTCATCGGCCCGTCCGGCTCCGGCAAGTCGACGCTGCTGCGCTGCGTGAACCTGCTCGAAGAGCCCACCAAGGGGCAGGTCTTCGTCGGCGGCACCGAGCTCACCGACCCGGACGTCGACATCGACGCCGTACGCCGCCGTATCGGCATGGTCTTCCAGCAGTTCAACCTGTTCCCGCACCTCACGGTGACCGAGAACCTCAGCCTGCCGCAGCGCCGGGTCCTCAGGCGCGACAAGGCGACGGCCGCGAAGGTCGCCGCCGAGAACCTGGAGCGGGTCGGCCTGTCGGAGAAGGCGACGGCGTACCCGTCCTCCCTCTCCGGCGGCCAGCAGCAGCGCGTCGCCATCGCCCGCGCCCTCGCCATGGGCCCCGAGGTGATGCTCTTCGACGAGCCGACCTCCGCGCTGGACCCCGAGCTGGTCGGTGACGTCCTCGCCGTCATGCGCATGCTCGCCGACGAGGGCATGACGATGATGGTCGTCACCCACGAGATGACCTTCGCGCGTGAGGTCGCCGACCGGGTCGTCTTCATGGACGGCGGCGTGATCGTCGAGGACGGCACCCCCGACCAGGTCATCGGCAACCCGCAGCACGAACGCACCCGCCACTTCCTCTCCCGCCTCCTCGACCCGGCGATGGCCGAGGTGGAGGAGGAGACCTCGGACCAGGTGGGCAAGGGCGACTAGCCGGGCATCAGGGTCCGGTCATTAAGGTGCAGTACATGAGCGATCGCGCGGGTGTGCTGCACGTGAAGGGCCGGGTCCTGGTCGGGGCCGAAGACGTCCGGGACGAGCTGTGGGTCGTCGACGGCCGGATCTCGTACGACCGTCCCGTCGGCGCCCGCGACGTCCGCACCGTCGAGGGCTGGGCCCTGCCCGGCCTCGTCGACGCGCACTGCCATGTGGGCCTCGGCCCGCACGGCCCGGTCGACGACAACATCGCGGAGAAGCAGGCGCTGACCGACCGCGACACGGGCACCCTGCTGATCCGCGACGCCGGCTCGCCCTCGGACACGCGCTGGGTCGACGACCGCGAGGACCTGCCGAAGATCATCAGGGCCGGCCGGCACATCGCCCGCACCCGCCGCTACATCCGCGGCTACGCGCACGAGATCGAGCCGGAGGACCTGGTCGCCTACGTCGCCCAGGAGGCCCGGCGCGGCGACGGCTGGGTCAAGCTGGTCGGCGACTGGATCGACCGCGACCTCGGGGACCTCGCACCGACCTGGCCGCGGGACGTGGTCGAGGCGGGCATCGCGCAGGCCCACCGCCTGGGCGCCCGGGTCACCGCGCACTGCTTCTCGGAGGATTCGCTGCAGGACCTGGTCGAGTCGGGCATCGACTGCATCGAACACGCCACGGGCCTCACCGAGGACCTGATCCCGCTCTTCGCCTCGCGGGGTGTGGCGATCGTGCCGACCCTGGTCAACATCGCGACCTTCCCGAAGCTGGCCGACGGTGGCGAGTCCAAGTTCCCCCGCTGGTCGGCCCATATGCGCCGGCTCCACGAACGCCGCTACGACACGGTCCGCTCCGCCTACGACGCCGGTATCCCCGTCTTCGTGGGCACGGACGCGGGCGGCACCCTGCCCCACGGCCTCGTGGCGGCCGAGGTCGCGGAACTGGTCACCGCCGGTATCCCCACCGTCGAGGCCCTCGCGGCGACGACCTGGTCGGCCAGGGCGTGGCTCGGCCGTCCCGGCCTGGAGGAGGGGGCGGCGGCGGACCTGGTGGTGTACGAGTCCGACCCGCGGGCCGACGTACGGGTGCTGGCGGTGCCTCGACGGATCGTCCTGAACGGGAAGATCGTGGGCTGAGTCGGCCGTTGCGCCTGTGACTGTGGAGAACGTGCGTGCCCTGAGGTTCGAAAACCTGCACGGGAAACACACGTAGGGGTGAACTCCCGGCAGGATGCTGACCGGGCATCCCGTATGCGCGATTCTTGGCAGGTCCCGAGCAAGTCTCCTCCGAGGGGTCCCCACCTTGAACGGCAAGAACTTCCGCATGCCCGCACGCCGTCTCGCCACCGTCGCGACGGCCACCGCCCTGGCCGCCGGGCCCGCGGTCCTGGCCGGCGCGGGGCCCGCGTACGCGACCGGTGACGAGGGTCGCGCGAGCGCCGTCGTGCTGCGCACCGGGCTCGACGTCTCCCTGCTCAACAAGACCGTGAACGTCCCGCTCGCGGTCTCCCTGAACGAGGTGCAGGCGCCGCAGAGCGCCGAAAAGTCCACCCTGACCGCCCAGTTGAACGGCGTGGACGGCGGAAAGCCGTTCAGCGTGCTGAGCGCGGAGGTCGCCTCGTCGAAGGCGACGGTCGCCGGTGGCAAGGCCGAGGGGTACACCAACCTCGCCCACGCCAAGGTCCACGTCCCCGGCCTGCCGCTGCTCTCCCTCATCGAGGTCGGCCAGGTCACCTCCAAGGCGACCTGCGAGGCCGGGAAGACGCCGACCGCCTCGTCCAACCTGCTGGGTGACGTCACCGTGCTGGGCAAGAAGGTCACGCTGACCGCGGGCGGGACCACGAAGGTCGAGGTGCCGGGCGTGGGCGACGTGCGCCTGGACTACTCCAAGACGGAGACCGCATCACGTACGGCCGCCGCCACCGCCCTCGAACTCAAGGTCTCCGTCAACCCGTTGAAGCTGAACGTGGCCGACGTCCAGGGCACCCTGACCCTGGCCGAGGCGACCTGCGAAACGCCGGACGCGCCCGCGCAGGCAGCCGACCCGAGCACCGACCCCAGCGCCGCCCCGGGCGCCGGTTCGGCCGGCGACGTCAAGCCCCAGGGCGAGTCCGCCGAGGACGGCCTCGCCGAGACCGGCGGCAACTCCATGACGCCGTACATCGCGGGCGGCGCGGTCGCTCTGCTCCTCGCGGGCGGGGGAGCGGTCGCGCTGGCGCGGCGCGGCAGGAGCTGACACCGGAGCATCCCCATCCAGTCAACAGCCCTTCTTGTCAGGGCTGTTGACTGGCGTCTGAAAACGTTTTAGCTTCCCCTCACTCCGACTCCGAGAGATGAGGGGATCAGTGGAGCGTAAACGCTTACAGTCCCGCGCCCTCCTCCTGCTCATGCTCCCCGGCCTCGCCTACTTCCTGCTCTTCCACTACGGCGCCCTGGTCGGCAACGTCATCGCCTTCAAGGAGTACGTCCCCTTCGACGGCCTCTGGGGCAGCCCCTGGGTGGGCCTCGGCAACTTCCGGCGGATGTTCGAGGACGGCGCGTTCTGGGACGCCGTCCTCAACACCGTCTGGATCGCCGTCCTCCAGCTCGTCTGCTACTTCCCGGTGCCGCTCGCCCTCGCCCTGCTCCTGCACAGCCTCACCTGGAGCACGGTCCGCCGCCTCGTGCAGTCGGTGGCGTATCTGCCGCACTTCATCTCGTGGGTGATCGTCGTCGCCCTCTTCCAGCAGGTCCTCGGCGACACGGGACTGCTCAACTCCGGCCTGGACGGCATGGGCCTGCGCACCGTCGACATCATCGGCGACCCCGACGCCTTCCGCCCGCTCGTCGTCGCCCAGGTCATCTGGAAGGACGCCGGCTGGGGCACGATCATCTTCCTCGCCGCCCTCGCGCAGGTCGACGAGCAGCAGTACGAGGCCGCCGCGATCGACGGCGCCGGCCCCTGGCGCCGCTTCTGGCACGTCACCCTGCCCGCCATCCGCCCGGTGATCGTGCTGCTGCTGATCATGCGGCTCGGCGACATCCTCTCCGTCGGCTTCGAGCAGATGCTGCTCCAGCGCGACGCGGTCGGCCCCGAGGCCGCCGAGATCATCGACACCTTCGTCTACTACCAGGGCATCGTCGGCGGCGACTACGGATTCGCGGCCGCCGCGGGCCTGTTCAAGGGCGTCATCGGCGCGCTCCTCGTCTACGCCGCCAACAAGGTCGCCCACCGCCTCGGCGAACAGGGGGTCTACAAGTGAGCAGCCGGGTCCGTCCGGGCTGGATGGAGAAGCCGAAGCCGGTGACGCAGGCCGGCAAGGCACTCGCCCTCGCCGCAGTCGTCCTCCTGGTCTGTGTGCCGTTCCTCGTCATCGTCTCGACCTCGCTGGCCTCCACCGACGAGGTCGTCGCGAACGGCGGCTGGGTGCTGTGGCCGACCGAGCCGAGCCTCGACGCCTACCGCGACATCCTCGACGGCGGCATCGTCACCCACGCCCTCGGCGTCAGCGCGGGCGTCACGATCGCCGGCACCCTGCTCAGCCTCGCCTGCACCGTCACCCTCGCCTACGCCCTCTCCCGGCCCGGCGCCTTCGGCGGCAGGCCGGTCCTGCTGCTCGTCCTGTTCACGTTCCTCTTCCCGCCCGGCATGATCCCGAGCTTCCTGCTGGTCAAGGAGCTGGGGCTGCTGGACAGTTACGCCTCGCTGGTCCTGCCGGTGCTCGTGAACGTCTTCAACCTGGTCGTCCTGCGCGGCTTCTTCCAGGGCATCCCCGAGGAGCTGTACGAGGCCGCCCGCCTCGACGGGGCGGGGGACTGGCGGGTGCTCCTCTCCGTCGTACTGCCGCTGTCCAAGGCCGCGTTGGCCGTCGTAGGGCTCTTCTACGCGGTGGCGTACTGGAACTCCTGGTTCTACGCCTCGCTCTACCTGGAGAGCGACCACTGGCCCCTCCAGCAGGTCCTGCGCACCTATGTGATCGCGGGGTCCGGACTCACCGACGCCACCACCGGCGAGGGGACGATCACCGCTCCGCAGACCGTGCAGATGGCGGTGCTCGTGATCGCCACCGTGCCGATCCTGCTCGTCTACCCCTTCCTGCAGAAGTACTTCACCAAGGGCGTGCTCACCGGCGCCATCAAGAGCTGAAGCAAGCTCCAACAAGCTGACACGAGGTGATTCACCCATGCCCCGCATGTCCCGACGCACCCTGCTGGGTTCCCTGGCCGCCGCCTCCGTCCCGGGTGTGCTGACCGCCTGCTCCACCGGCTCCGGCGACAGCGACGTCTCCAACGCGGGCAAGAAGCTCGCGCCCTGGCCCGCGTACACGCCCGCCGCGGGCCCCAAGCCGGACCTCGCCCCCACCGAGGCCGGTGTGCAGGCGGGATACACCGCCTACCCCGCCGAGCTGGTGCAGTCCGTCTCCCGGCCGCCGGGCGACGGCTCCACCGTCAAGGTCATGTCGGTGTCGTTCGGCACCCCGCCCAAGCCCGCCTCCGCCAACCGGTTCTGGGCCGCCGTCGAGAACGCCCTCGGCGTGAAGATCGAGTACACGATCGTCTCCCAGGCCGACTACCAGAAGAAGATGGCCACGGTCATGGCCGGTGACGCCGACACCCTGCCGGACATCATCAACCTCTTCTCCGGGTTCGTCCTGCCCCGCGAAGCCGAGTTCGTGCAGCGGCGCGCCGAGGACCTCACGCCGTACCTGTCCGGCGACGCGATCGCCGACTACCCCAACCTCGCGAACATCCCCACCCACGCCTGGCGCGACATGGGCCGCATCGGCGGCCGCGTCTACGGCATCCCGCTGGAGCGCCCGTTGCCCGGCTCCACGCTCTGGCTCAACCAGGGCATGTTCACCGACGCCGGCATGAAGGAGGGCTGGACGTCCGAGGACTTCGCCGCCGTGGCGAAGCGGGCGACCGGCGGGAGGACGTACGCACTCGGCGCCGCCAACGGCTCCTTGTTCGGCAACGCAGTGCACTCCGCCGCCCACAACGCGCCGCAGAACTGGGCGGTCACCAAGGACGGGACGTTCCAGCCGGGCTGCGCCGACGAACGCTACAAGGCCGCCATCGCCTTCCAGGCGCAGCTCCGCAAGAACGGCTCGTACCACCCGGACGCCACGTCCCTCTCCCAGATCGACCTGACCACCCTCTTCTACAACGGCACCGTCGGCTCCATGCAGGACGGCTTCGGCGCCTACCTGCCCAAGTACCGCGAATCGCGCGGCAAGCTGACCCCGGCGGCGGCGCTGCCGTACAGCGTCGACGGCACCCCCGGCGGGATCGTCGCCGCCCGCCGGTCCTTCGGCTACACCGTCCTGAAGGCGGCGAAGAAGGAGCGGATCGAGATGCTGCTCCGCGTCCTCGACTTCCTCGCCGCCCCCTTCGGCAGCAAGGAGTGGGAGCTCGTCCACTACGGCGTCGAGGGCACCCACTTCACCCGCGCCAAGGACGGTTCCCCCGAGCCCACCGAGCTCGGCGAGGTCGAGAACAACACCAACCTGCCGCTGAAGTACCTCGCCGAGGGCCCGCAGGTGCTGTTCGTGCCGGGCATGCCCGATGCCGTACGGGCCCTGCACGCCTGGCAGCGCGAGGTCGTGCCGCACGCCGTCCGCGACGCCTCCTTCGGCCTGCAGTCCCGCACCAAGAACGCCCAGGGCACCACCCTCAAGGCCCTCCTCGACGACACCGTCACCGGGATCGTCGCCGGGCGCATCCCGCTGTCGGAGTGGGACGCGACGGTGAAGAAGTGGCGGGCCCGGGGCGGCGACAGAATGGCCGGAGAGTTCGCGAAGGACTACGCGGCCAACGCCTGAACGGCCGCTCGTGGAACAGGAGACGCGGGGGATGGGGAACGACATGGCGGACACCGGGTCCAAGCGGCGGGTCACGATCCGCGAGGTCGCCGAGCGGGCGGGCGTGTCGATCGCCACGGCGTCGCGCGCGCTCAGCGGCAACCATCCCGTGCCCGCCTCGACCAGGGCCCGCGTGCTGCGCGCCGCGCGTGACCTCGACTACGTCGCCAACGCGCATGCGCGTGCGCTGGTGGGGGGCGGCCGCAAGATGGCCGCCGTCGTCGTCCGCCAGGTCACCAGCCCCTTCTACGCCCAGGTCGCCGAGGGCGTGGAGGCCGAGGCCGCCGACCGGGGCTGGCTGTGCGTGGTCGGCGCGACCGGCGGGGATCCGCAGCGCGAGATGGAGTTCGTGCAGCTGATGCGGGAGGAGGGGGCGCGGCTGGTGATCCTGGTCGGCGGGGTCGTCGAGGACGACGCCTACCGGGAGCGCGTCGCCCACTACGCCCAGGCGCTCGACTCCTCGGGCGCCCGGCTCGTGCTGTGCGGACGCCCGGCGCCCGACCCCGAGATCCCCGCGCTGGTCGTGGAGTTCGACAACGAGGCGGGCGCCCGGGCGATCACCGGGCACCTGCTCTCCGCCGGCCACCGCCGGATCGTCTTCCTCGGCGGGCTGCCCGGCAACACCGCGCTGGAGGCCCGTGTCGCCGGCTACCGGGCTGCGCTCGCCGAACACGGGCTGCCGCCCGAGGCCGCACACGTCGTCGACTGCGGTCTGGGCCGTGCGGCGGGCCTGCGCGCGATGACCGAACTCCTGAAGGAGACACGGGAGTTCACCGCCGTCTTCGCCGGGGACGACATGGTGGCGGCCGGCGCCCTGCGGGCCATCGCGGACACGGGCCTCAGCGTCCCCGACGACATCTCCGTCGTCGGCTACAACGACATCCCCCTCGCCGAGGACTTCAACCCGCCCCTCACCACCGTGCGCACCCCGGCCGAGGAGCTCGGCCGCGCCGCCGTCCGCATCGCCCTGCGCGACCCCGAGCACGCCGGCGGCAGCCACCACCTGCTCGGCACCCACATCGTCGTGCGCCGAAGTGTCGCCCCACCCCGGCCACGACCGACCGACGGAGGACCCACCCCCGTATGACCGCGCCGCATGTGTCGCCCCCCGACGACCCGACGCACCTGCCGAATCTGCCGAATCTTCCCGACCTGCCCCCGGCCGACCCGGTGCTCTCACCCCTCACCGGCTGGACCCGCGCCCACTGGGAGTCGATCGCCGACCGACTCCTCGACGGGCTGCTGCCGTACGCCACACCAGGTTTCGCCCAGTACCGCCTGCCCGGCCCGCCCAGCCACTCCGGCCCCTGGTCCGACGGCCTGGAAGGCTTCGCGCGCTCCTTCCTCCTCGCCGCCTTCCGTATCGCGGGCTCGGGCGGCCGGGTCAGCCCGGCTCTCATCGAGCGATACGCCACCGGACTCGCCGCCGGCACCGACCCGCACCACCCCGAACACTGGCCCCCCATCACCGGCCGCGCCCAGCCGATGGTCGAGGCGGCCTCCGTCGCCATCGCGCTGCACGAGACCCGCCCCTGGCTGTGGGACCACCTCGACGACGAGGTACGGCAGCGGGTGTGCGCCTGGCTCGGCGCCTTCGTCGGTGCGGACGTCAACGACTCCAACTGGCGGCTGTTCCAGGTCATCACCGAGGAGTTCCTCGCCTCCGTCGGCGCCCCGCACAGCCGGGCCGAGATCGACGCCGGGCTCGCCCGCCTGGACGACTGGTACCGGGGCGGGGGCTGGTACACCGACGGTGACGGGCGGAAGTTCGACTACTACAACGCCTGGGCGCTGCACCTGTATCCGGTGCTGTGGGCGCGGCTCGCGGGCTCGCGGGCGGACGCGGCGACCGTCGCCCGGCACGGTGCCCGGCTGCGCGAGTTCCTCGCCGTCCACCAGCACTTCTTCGGCTCCGACGGCGCCCCCGTCCACCAGGGCCGCTCCCTCACCTACCGCTTCGCGACCACCGCCCCGCTGTGGGCGGGCGCCCTCGCCGACGCCACCCCGCTCCCGCCGGGCCGCACCCGCCGCCTCGCCTGCGGTGCGCTGAAGCACTTCGCCGAGCGGGGTGTGCCCGACGAGCGTGGTCTGCTCACGCTCGGCTGGTACGGGCCCTTCCTCCCCGTCGCCCAGCGCTACTCGGGGCCCGCCTCCCCGTACTGGGCGAGCAAGGCCTTCCTGGGGCTGCTGCTGCCTGCCGACCACCCCGTCTGGACGGCACCGGAGGAACCCGCCCCCGTGGACACCGAAGACGTGACCCTGGCCGTGCCCGCCCCCGGCTGGCTGCTGCACGCCACCACGGCCGACGGGATCGTCCGGCTGGTCAACCACGGCAGCGACCGCCTCCCGCCCCCGCCCGCCGCGGCCGACGACAGCCCGCACTACGCCCGGTTCGCCTACTCCAGCGCGACCGCCCCCGAAACACCGGGCGTCGACAACCACATCGCGCTGCTGGGCCCCGACGGCACACCCTCCCGGCGCGGACGCATCCATCCCCTGGGCGCCGAGGGCCACAGGGCCGGGTCCTGGCAGGACGGCCGTATCGAGACCGTCAGCGTGGTGCGCGGCGCATGGGAAGTACGGGTGCACCGCCTCGACGTACCGCCTGCCACGCCCGTGCGGGAAGGCGGTTGGGCGGTGGCCGACGACACGGCACCCCCGGTCGCGCACACCGGCCCCGGCTGGGCGCTGGCCCGCCGCTCGGACGGGCTGACCAGCGCGGTCGTCGGCCTGTACGGCTGGGACGAGGCCGAGGCGGTGGTCGTGCCTGCCGTCGGCACGAACGCCGTGGGCCACCACTCGGCGACTCCGGTGCTCCAACTGCCCGAAGCCGCACGGCTGTTGGTGACCCTCGTCGTGCTGAGCGCCGACCCGCACACACCGCTCACGGGAGCGAGCGCGACCGTCACCGGCGAGGGCACCGTGGAGGTCCGCTTCCCGGACGGCACCCTGGAGCGGGTGCCCGCCGGGCTCAGCGGCGCGCCAGAGCCATCGCCTGGTCCAGCGCCCGCAGGAACCGGTTGATCGTCCCCCGGTCCCGCACCGCCAGCCGCAGCCACTCCTCTCCCAGCCCGGGGAACGTGTCCCCGCGCCGCACCGCGAACCCGAGCGCGCGCAGGTGCTCCCGTACCGCTGCCGCCCTCGGCAGGCGGACGAGGACGAAGGGCCCCTCGGCGGGCTCGACGACCCGGAGTCCGGCCGGGGCGAACTCGCCGAGCCCCGCGAGGAGATGGGCCCGGTCGGCGGCGATGCGGTGGGCCGCGTGGGCCGCCTCCGCCAGGGCCGGGGACGACACGCAGGCCTCGGCGGCGGCGAGCGCGGGTGTGGAGACCGGCCACAGGGGCTGGGCGCGCTCCAGATCGGCGATGGTCTCCGGGGCGGCGAGGACGTAGCCGATCCGCAGGCCGGCCAGGCCCCAGGTCTTCGTCAGACTGCGCAGCACCACCAGACCCGGTATGTCCGTGCGGCTCGCCAGCGCCTCCCGCTCACCCGGCACCGCATCCATGAACGCCTCGTCCACCACCAACGTCCGCCCGGGGCGGGCGAGTTCGGCCAGGGACGCGGCCGGGTGGAGCACCGAGGTCGGGTTGGTGGGGTTGCCGACGACCACCAGGTCGGCGTCCTCGGGGACGGCCGCCGGGTCGAGGCGGAAGCCGTCCTCCTCCCGCAGCAGCACCCGGTCGACCGTGTGCCCCGCGTCCCGCAGGGCCGCCTCCGGCTCCGTGAACTGCGGATGCACGACGACCGGCCGGCGCACCTTCAGGGCGCGGGCGAGGAGGACGAATGCCTCCGCCGCCCCCGCCGTGAGCAGCACGCGTTGCGCCGGGAGTCCGTGCCGCGCCGCCACCGCCGCCCGCGCGGCCCGCCCGTCCGGGTAGGCGGCGAGGGAGCCCAGCGACCCCGCGATCCGCTCGCGCAGCCATGCGGGCGGTGTGTCCGCGCGGACGTTCACGGCGAGGTCGACGAGCGCCGAGCCGTCGTCGCGGACCTCGGCGTCGCCGTGGTGGCGGAGGTCGTGCGCCTCGGTCGGCGTGTGATCAGTGGGCATGGGAGTGGGTGCCATGGTGGTGGCCGTGGTCGTGATGACCGTGCCCGTGGTGGTGGCCGTCGTCGTCCGGGTGGAAGTGCGGCTGCTGGGGCATGCCGACCTTGTCCTCGAAGCCGGGCAGCGCGATGCGGTACACGCACGAGTCGCAGTTCATCCGCAGGTCGCCCTTCAGCGCCTCCTCGTACCGCTCCATCACCAGGTCGAGGAGCTCCGGCTCCGGACCGATGACATCCGCCGAGCGCACCTCGACCTCCGGGTGCGCGGCCGCCCAGCCCTCCGTCTGCTGCCGCACGCGGTCCGGCAGGATGCCGGTGAAGAGGAAGTAGGGGAGAACGACGATCTTCCGCGCACCGAGCTTCACGCAGCGGTCCAGGCCGCTCGGCACGTCCGGCGCCGCGAGCGACACGAACGCCGTCTCCACGCCCGCGTATCCGCGCCCCTCCCACAGCAGCCGCGCCGCCTTGTGCACCTCGGCGTTGGCGTCCGGGTCGGTCGACCCGCGCCCGACCAGCAGCACGGTCACATCGGCCCGGTCCCCGGGCGTGCGGCCCCCGGCGCCGAGCGCCTCGTCCAGGCGCCGCTCCAGGACGGACAGCAGCGACGGGTGCGGGCCGAGCGGGCGGCCGTAGGTGTACGAGATCCCGGGGTGCCGCTCCTTCTCGCGGGCCAGCGCCGCCGGGATGTCACCCTTGGCGTGCCCGGCGGACACCAGCATCAGCGGCACGGCGGCGAACCGCCGTACGCCCCGCTCGACCAGCTCGGTCACGGCGTCGCCCAGCGGCGGCGGGGACAGTTCGATGAAGCCGCCCGCGACGGGCAGTTCGGGGTGGCGGGCCCCCAGCTCCCGGACGAAGTCGCGGAACGCCTCGGCTCCGGCATCGTCCCGGGTGCCATGACCGGCGATGAGCAGGGCGGGCGGCGGGGTGGTCACGATTTCTCCTCGTTCTTCTGAGACTCGTTCTTCTGCGTAAGGGGGTGGTACAGCAGGGCGTTGAGTGCGGCGGAGGCGACCGCCGAACCGCCCTTCTCGGACACGTTGCTCACGGCGGGCAGCCCGCTCTCGCGCAACGCGGCCTTGGACTCGACCGCGCCGACGAAGCCGACGGGCAGGCCGATGACGAGGGCCGGGGCGGCGTCCAGGGTCAGCAGCTCCTCCAGCGCGGTCGGCGCGTTGCCGATCACCCAGAGGGCACCCGGGCCGACCTGCTCGTAGGCGAGCCGGATCGCGTGCGCCGAACGGGTCAGGCCCGGCCCGGACTCGGCGTCCCTGAGGCGGCAGACGGTCTCGCGCCGGGTGATCCCGGCCGCGACCATCTCCACGTCCGTGACGACGGGCGCGCCGGAGTGCAGTGCGCGGTGCGCCTTCTCCAGGTCGCCCTCGTCCATGACGAGATCGGTGGCGTAGTCGAGATCCGCGGCGGAGTGGATGACCCTCTCCACCACCGCCCGGGTCAGCGGCGGGAAGCGCGAGGTGTCCAGGCGGGCGCGCAGCCGCCGGTAGGACTCCACTTCGATCGGGTGGACCACACGAGCCGCACTGTTCACTTGGCGCCCTCCTGCGGTGCCTGCCAGCGGTAGCCGCGCGGCGTCACCATGCGCCCCGCGATGTCCCGGGTCGCCGTGTTGCCCACCGTCACGACCGTCATCATGTCGACCGTCGCCGGGTCGAGGGCGCCCAGTGTCGTGAGCCGACTGGACTCGTCCGGCCGCGACGCGTTCCGTACGACACCGACCGGCGTCGTCGGCTTGCGGTGCTCGGCGAGGATCGCGAGGGCCTTGGGCAGCTGCCAGTCGCGGCCCCGGGAGCGGGGGTTGTAGAAGGTGACCACGATGTCCGCCTCGGCCGCGGCCCGCACCCGCCGTTCGATGACCTCCCACGGTGTGTGCAGGTCGGAGAGGCTGATCGAGACGTGGTCGTGCCCGAGCGGCGCACCGAGGATCGCGGCGGCCGCGAGCGCTGCGGTGACGCCCGGCACTCCGATCACCTCGATGTCGTCGGAGGCCTCCGCGAGCGCGGGGGAGGCCATGGCGTACACGCCCGCGTCCCCGCTGCCGATCAGCGCGACCGCCTGCCCCTTGCGGGCCTCCTCGACCGCCGTCCGGGCCCGCTCCTCCTCGGCGCCGAGCCCCGACTCCAGGACCCGCGTGCCGGGCCGCAGCAGGTCGCGGATCTGGTCGACGTACTGGTCGAGCCCGACGAGCACGGAAGCGCGCCGCAGCTCCGCCTTCGCGCGCGGCGTCAGCAGATCACGGGCACCGGGTCCGAGCCCGACGACCGCGAGCCGCCCGCGCCCGGGCCGCCGTACGACGGCACAGGTCGCCATCGCCGGCTGCCCGTCGGCGCGCTGCGACTTGCGCTTGGGTACGAGGAGTTCGCCGCCCCGCACGAGAGCGGCGGCCTCGGCGACGGAGGGGGTGCCCACGGCGGCGAGGGGCGCGTCGGAGGGGTTGGGGACCTCGACGGCGGCCAGTTCCTCGGCGGAGTGGGTGACGAGGGGGACGCCGAGACGCTCGGCGGCCTCGACGATGCCGGGTTCGTCGGCCTTGGCGTCGACGGTGGCGAGTTCGGCGAGGGACCTGGGGGAGAGGCCGGCGTCGCCGAGCGCGCTCTCGATCAGCCCGAGCACCTCGTCGGCAGAGGCTCCCTTGGAGGCACCGACGCCGACGACGAGGGACGGCGGGCGCAGGACGACCTCGCGCTCGGCGGCGCGCTCGACGAGCCGATCCGTCACACGGATGGTGCGGGAACCCTCGGCGGCGACCGGCAGCGGGGGCAGCGGCCACGCCAACTCGGCCCGCAGCGCCACCGGTTCACCGTCGAGCAGGGCCCGGGAAACCCCGGCGACATCGCCCTCCACCGGGAACCCGAGCATGTCAAGACCGGGCACCCCCACGGCATCGGTCGCCGTCGTCACCACGGGCTCGGACCCCAGCAACTCCCCGACCTCCCGGGCGAGTTCATTGGCGCCGCCGCCGTGCCCGCCGACCAGCGACACGGCGAACCGCCCGCCCTCGTCGACGCACACCACACCCGGGTCGGACGCCTTGTCACCCAGCAGCGGGGCGATCAGCCGTACGACCGCTCCCGTCGCGAGAAAGCACACGAGCTGCTCGCACTCCGCGAACGCCCGTCGTACGGCGTCCCCGACGGGCCCTTCGTACACGCGCACACGCTCCGGCCACGCGGCGACCAGCCGGTCCCGCGCCGCCGCCCCCGCCGCGGTGGCGGAAATGAGGCCGATCACTGGGCAACTCCTTCTTCAGTACGAACCGGAGGCCGGACGCCCCACAGCAGGAACACGGGATTGGTCGCCGCCAGCCGGGTCACGTCCCCCGGCAGCGGCGCGAGCCGGGACGACTGCAACAGCACCCCGTCGCAGTCGAACCCGGCACTCTTCAGCGCCTCGCGGGCCGCCGGCACGCGGTCCAGCGCCGCCATGGCGACCACGACCGCACGCCGCGCCCGCCGCGCACACGCCGTGACGATGGCCGGCAGCTCACGCCCCCCGCCCCCGATGAACACGGCGTCCGGATCGTCGAGGTCGGACAGGACGGTGGGCGCCGCCCCGTGCACGACGTGGACGTCGACGCCGTGCGCGGCGGCGTTGGCGCGGATCCGCGCGATGCCGTCCGGGGTCTTCTCGACCGCGGTGACGGCGGCACCGAACCGCGCGCACTCCACGGCCACGGAACCGGAGCCCGCGCCGATGTCCCAGACGAGGTCGCCGCGGCGCGGCCCGAGCCGGGCCAGGGCGAGCGCCCGCACCTCGAACTTGGTGATCATGGAGTCGCGGTGCGCGAACTCGCCCTCGTCCAGGGCCCATTCGGCGGGCGCGGCGGCCGCCCCGGCGACCGTACGCACGCCGCCCGGCGCCCGCGTCTCGTCCAGGCAGAGCACGACACTCACCGCCGTACCCCAGTCCCGCCGCGCGGCCTCGCCGGGCAAGACCCGTTCCACACGCTCGCGGGCGGGGTCACCCAGCGCGGACGCCACGACCAGGACCCGCCCGGGGGCGGTACGGGCGAGCGCCGCGCCCAACTCGGCGGGCCCGGCGCCCGGCCCGGTCAGCACGGCCACCTTCGGATGCGCCCGGCAGACGTTGACGGCCGTGTGCGGCTCCCGCCCGTGCGCGCTGACGACGACCGCGTCGTCCCAGGTCAGCCCGAGCCGCGCGAAGGCGGCGGCGACGGAGGACACACCGGCCCGCACATCGAGCCGCTCCGCCCCGAACCGCTCGGCCAGCACCCGCACGATCCCGAAGAACCCGGGGTCACCGGAGGCCAGCACGACCACCCGCCGGTCCTTCGCGACGTACTCCGCGATGGTGTCCAGGGCAGGAGCCAGCGCCCCGAGCACGACCCGCTCCACGCCGTCGGCCAGTCGTACGGCGTCCAGATGCCGCCGCCCGCCGACCACCAGCTCGGCCCCGGCGAGGACGTCCTTTGGCAGCGGAGCCCCCGTCCCCGTGCCGACGACCGTGACCGGCCGCTCGGTCATCACGTGCTCGCCCCGCGCTCGCGCAGCGCCCGGCGCGCCTGAGGGTCGGCCTTCCGGTATCCGTGGAAGTGACCGGGGTGGTAGAGGTGCGAGCGCGTGCCCTGCGCGTCCAGGGCCGGGCCGACCAGGAACAGGGTGTGCTTCCAGAGCTTGTGCTCCTTGACGGTCTCCTCCAGCGTCCCGATCGTGCACTTCACGACGAGTTCCTCCGGCCAGGTCGCCTGGTAGGCGACGACGACCGGCGTGGACGTCGGATACCCGCCCTCCAACAGCTCCCGCACGAGCTGCCCGCTACGGGCGGCCGACAGGAAGATCGCCATGGTGGTCCCGTGCTTGGCGAACTCCCGCACCTCCTCGCCGGGCGGCATCGGCGTCTTGCCGCCACCGAGCCGGGTGAGGACGACGGACTGCGCGACCTCGGGGATGGTCAGCTCCCGCTGGGCGAGCGCGGCCACGGCGGAGAAGGCGGAGACCCCGGGCACGACCTCGGTCTCGACGCCGATCCCGGCACACCGGTCGAGCTGCTCCTGCGTACCGCCCCAGAGGGCGGGGTCACCGGAGTGAATACGGGCGACCTTGAGCCCGGCCTCATGGGCCCGCTCGTACACGGCGACGACGTCCTCCAGGGACATGGTGGCCGAGTCGAGGATCTCGGCGTCCTCGCGCGCGTGCTGGAGGACCTCCGCCTGCACCAGGCTGGCCGCCCAGATCACGACGTCGGCCTCGGCGATGGCACGCGCGGCACGGAACGTCAGCAGATCGGCGGCGCCGGGGCCGGCACCGACGAAGGTCACCTTGCCGGTGAGGGCATCGGCCATGGGAATCGGTCCTCCTACAAGGGGTCGGCCACAGGGGGGGGCGGCGGGGGGTTGGGGGGGGTGAGGGGGTGAGGTTGGCAGGGTCCAGGGTGTCGACAGGAGTCAGAGCTTGCCGCCCCGGCCGCCCTCCCGCCGAGCGGGTGCGATGAGCGTCGAGAGGTAGGGGAGGGGGGTGCCGTCGAGCTCGGCGGCCGGCCGGATCGACTCGTCCGTCAGCCCCAGCGCCGACCCCCACACCGCGTCCTGGAGCCGCCCGGTCTCCCGCAGGGCCTCGGCGACCTCGCCCGCCTGGCGCCCGAACTTGTAGGCGACGACGGTCCCGGGCCCGCCGAGGGCCTCCTTGAGCACCGTCGCCCCCGCCGTGACGGGCACGAGCGTGAGCGGCTCGGTCCCCTCGGTGAGCACGGCTCCCGAACGGGCGGCGAGGTCCTGCATGGCGGTGATGCCGGGGACGGTCTCGACGACGGTGCCGGGCACCAGCTCGCCGATGGTCTGGGCGAGATAGGTGAAGGTGGAGTACACGTTGGGGTCACCGATGGTCGCGAAGGCGACGGTGCCATGCCCGCGCAACAACTCGGCCACCCGCTCGCCCGCCGCGTCCCAGGCGGCCTCGCGCCGCGCCCGGTCGGTGCGCTCATTGAGGGCGAACACGACCCGAACGACCTTCTCCTCGGGCACGTAATGCAGCACGGTCGCCTCGGCGCGCCCACGCTCACCCGTGTCCATCACGGGTACGACGACGACATCGGCGGCCCGCAGAGCGTTGACGCCCTTGACGGTCACCAGCTCCGGATCACCGGGACCGACCCCGACTCCGATCAACCTGCTGCTGCTCATGACGTCCGGCACCTCTCCACGAACCGATGGGCGACACCGGGCTGCGAGGCCCAGTGCGTGTGCAGATAACTCGCGTGCACGCCCTGCTGTACGAAACCTTCGACCCGCCGTCGAGCGGTGAGCACACCCCAGGCGGGCGCCGCCCCCGAGCCGGGCTCGACGACGGTCCGATGAAACTCGTGCCCCCGCATCCGCGTTCCCGCGCCGGCGAGCACACTGTCGCTCACGGCGACCGCGTCCCGATACCCGAGCGTGAGCCGCTCGCTCATCCGGGCACCGGCGTCGAGCACCCCGCACATGGGCTGCCCGTCCAGCTCCCGACAGAGATAGAGCAGCCCGGCACACTCGGCGGCGACGGGAGCGCCGCTCAACGCGAAGTCACCGATGGCCTTGCGCAGGGGTTCGTTGGCGGACAGCTCGGAGGCGTACACCTCGGGAAAGCCGCCCCCGATGACCAGGCCACGGGTGCCCTCGGGGAGCTGTTCGTCCCGCAGGGGGTCGAAGGGGACGACTTCGGCACCGGCGGCGGTGAGAAGTTCCGCGTGTTCCGCGTAGGAGAACGTGAACGCGGACCCTCCGGCAACGGCGATGACCAGCCCGTCTGGGGGTCCCCCCTCTGGGGGAGTTTGAGGACGAGGCCCTTCGGGCCGAAGCGGGGGTCCGGGGGCGGCAGCCCCCAGGGACGGGACGGGAAGGGGCGGCGGGGGCGAGGAAACCAAGGCCTCAGCCGCGTCCCAAGCCGCACACGCCAACGCACCCGCACTCCGCGCCAGCCCCAGCAACGCCTCCAGATCACACCCGTCGGAGACCTGCGCGGCCATCGCCGCCACCGCCTCCACGGCCTCCACCCGCCGCTCCGCGACCGGCACCAGCCCCAGATGCCGAGACGGCGTATCCACCTGGGCAACCCGCCGCAGCACCCCCAGCACAGGCACCCCAGCCGCGTCCAACGCCTCCCGCAGCAGCTCCTCATGCCGATCCGACGCGACCTTGTTCAGAATCACGCCCCCGACCCGCACCTGCGGATCCCACGACGCGAACCCGTGCACCAGCGCCGCAACGGACCGCGACTGCGACGACGCGTCGACGACGAGCACCACCGGCGCCCGCAGCAGCTTCGCCACATGCGCGGTGGACGCCAGCTCCCCCTCCCCGGCGGCCCCGTCGTACATCCCCATGACGCCCTCGACGACGGCGATGTCGCACCCACGCGCCCCATGCAGGAACAACGGCCCGATCAGCTCCGGCCCGCACAGATACGCGTCGAGGTTCCGCCCCACCCGCCCGGTGGCGAGCGCGTGATACCCGGGATCGATGTAATCCGGCCCCACCTTGTGCGGAGACACGGCAAGCCCCCGCGCGGCGAGCGCGGCCATCAACCCCGTGGCGACGGTGGTCTTGCCACTGCCGGAGGCCGGCGCGGCGATGACCAACCGAGGGACGGACGAGGACGAGGAGGAGGACGAGGAGGACATCACGCGGTCACCACTCGATGCCTCTCTGGCCCTTCTGACCCGCGTCCATGGGGTGCTTCACCTTGGACATGTCGGTCACGAGGTCGGCGAACTCGACGAGCTTGTCGGGTGCGTTCCGCCCGGTGATGACCACGTGCTGGTTCCCGGGCCGATTCCGCAGCACATCGACGACCTCGTCGGTGTCCACCCACCCCCAGTGCATCGGGTAGGCGAACTCGTCGAGCACGTACAGCTTGTACGTCTCGGCAGCCAGGTCCCGCTTGACCTGCTCCCAGCCCTCCCGGGCCTTGTCCTCGTTGTCCATCTGATCGTCACGCTGCACCCACGACCAGCCCTCACCCATCTTGTGCCAGTCGACGGACCCGCCCTCACCACTGGCACCGAGCACCCGCAGCGCGTTCTCCTCGCCGACCTTCCACTTGGCCGACTTGACGAACTGGAACACCCCGATGGGCCACCCCTGGTTCCAGGCACGCAGGGCAAGCCCGAACGCTGCGGTCGACTTGCCCTTCCCGATGCCCGTGTGCACGACGACCAGCGGCCGATTACGACGCTGACGGGTCGTCAGGCCATCGTCCGGCACCACACTCGGCTGTCCCTGCGGCATTACGCGGCCCTCCTCTTCGACCCACCCTGTACATCCCTGACCAGCCCGGCGATCGACTCCGCCCGCAACTCGTCCAGCGTCACGGCCGTACCGCACAGCTCACCCGCGAGCTGCCCCGCGAGCCCCAGCCGCACAGGCCCCGACTCGCAGTCGACCACCACGGACGCGACACCCTCCGCCGCGAACAACCGGGCCGCCCGCCCCGCGAGCGCGACCGGCTCGGGGCCACCCGTGGCCCGCCCGTCGGTCACGACCACGACGAGCGCCCGCCGAGCCGGATCCCTGAGCCGTTCCACCCGCAGCACCTCATGGGCCTTGAGCAGCCCGGCCGCGAGCGGAGTACGCCCACCGGTCGGCAGCGTCTCCAGCCGAGCCGCGGCGGCATCCACCGACGACGTGGGCGGCAGCGCGACATCGGCGGCCGACCCGCGAAACGTCACCAGCCCCACCTTGTCCCGTCGCTGGTACGCATCCAGCAGCAGCGACAGCACGGCCCCCTTCACCGCACTCATCCGCTGCCGCGCCGCCATCGACCCCGAGGCGTCGACGACGAACAGCACGAGATTGCCCTCGCGCCCTTCCCGAACCGCCTGCCGCAGATCGTCCCGGCGCACCACGAGCCCCGGCCCGGACCGGCCCCGAGCCCGCTGATGCGGCGCGGCCGCCTGCACGGTGGCCGCCAAGTGCAGCTTGGTCAGGGCCCCTCGGGGACGCCGGGCCCCCGTGGTCCGCCCGTGCTCCGTCCGCGCCCGCGAACGCCGCCCGGCGGCACCCTCGCCGATGCCGGGCACGCTGAGCACCTTGGTGCGGAAGGGCGCGGAGGCCCGTACGGCGGACTGCTCGCCCGAACCGGCCCCGGAAGGCTGCGGCTCCCCGCCCTCGCCGGCCTCGGGCCGCGCGCCGGAACCACCGTCGGCCTGCGGTCCCTCGGACGGCGGCTGCCCGCCACCCCCGCCGGGCCCGTCGGGGTCGGGATCCTCGTCGCCCTCGCCCTCACCGGAGAACTCCTCCAGCGTCTCGTCGAGCTTGTCCTCGTCCAGTCCCGGCGCGTCAAAGGGATTACGGCGCCTGCGGTGCGGCAGCGCGAGCAGCGCCGCCTGTCGCACATCCTCGGCGAGCACATCGGTCCGCCCGGCCCACGCGGCCAGCGCGGTGGCCGTACGGGCCATCACGATGTCGGCCCGCATCCCGTCCACCTCGAAGGCGGCACAGGTGGCCGCGATCTGCCGCAGCGCCCCGTCGCCCAGCCGCACCGACGGCAGCAGCTCCCGCGCCGCCACGATCCGCGCCCGTACGGCGGCCTCCTCGTCCGCCCACCGCGCGGCGAAGCCGGCCGGATCGTCGTCGTACGCGAGCCGCCGCCGTACGACCTCCACCCGCTGATCGGGCTCCCGTGAGGCCGCGACCTCGACGGTCAGCCCGAACCGGTCGAGCAGCTGCGGGCGCAGCTCGCCCTCTTCGGGGTTCATGGTGCCGACGAGCAGGAAACGGGCGGCGTGCCGGACGGAGACACCCTCGCGCTCGACGTACGACGCGCCCATCGCTGCCGCGTCCAGCAGCAGGTCGACGAGGTGGTCGTGGAGGAGGTTGACCTCGTCGACGTACAGGATTCCGCGGTGCGCGTCCGCGAGCAGGCCCGGCTCGAAGGCCTTCACGCCCTCGGCGAGGGCCCGCTCGATGTCCAGCGCGCCCACCAGCCGGTCCTCGGAGGCGCCGACGGGGAGCTCGACCATACGGGCGGGGCGCTCGCTGCCCGCCCCGGCCTCGTGCGGCCCGTCCGGGCACGCGGGGTCGGGAGTGGCCGGGTCGCACGAGAAACGGCACCCGGCGACCACCGCAACCTCGGGCATCAGCGCCGAAAGCGCCCGCACCGCCGTCGACTTGGCCGTGCCCTTCTCGCCGCGCACCAGCACACCGCCGACCGCCGGTGACACGGCGTTCAGCAGCAGCGCGAGCCGCAGGTCGTCCTGGCCGACAACGGCCGTAAAGGGGAAGGGGGTGGTCACTTCTCGTCGCCCTCCAAGTCGCCTTCCAGCTCCAGGTACGTGGCGCGCAGCCGCTCCAGCGTGTCGGCGTCCGGCTCGGCCCACAGCCCGCGGTCGGCGGCCTCCAGCAGTCGCTCGGTGATGCCGCGCAGCGCCCACGGGTTGGACTTCTTCATGAAGTCCTGGTTCTCGGCGTCGAAGACGTACTCGGCCGACAGCTTCTCGTACATCCAGTCGTCGACGACCCCGGCCGTGGCGTCGTACCCGAAGAGGTAGTCCACGGTCGCCGCCATCTCGAAGGCGCCCTTGTAGCCGTGCCGGCGCATGGCCGCCATCCAGCGCGGGTTGACGACGCGGGCGCGGAAGACACGGTGGGTCTCCTCGCCGAGGGTGCGCGTCTTCACCTGGTCGGGTACGGCGGAGTCACCGACGTACGCCTCGGGGTTGGCGCCCGTCAGGTGCCGCACCATGGCGACCATGCCGCCGTGGTACTGGAAGTAGTCGTCGGCGTCGACGAGGTCGTGCTCGCGCGTGTCGACGTTCTTCGCGGCGACGTTGATCCGCTTGAACGCGGTCTCCATGTCCCCGCGCGCCGCCCGCCCGTCGAGCCCGCGCCCGTAGGCGTAGCCGCCCCAGACCGCGTAGACCTCGGCCAGGTCGGCGTCGGAACGCCAGTTCCGGGCGTCGATCAGCGGCAGCAGACCGGCCCCGTACGCGCCCGGCTTGGAGCCGAAGACACGGGCCGTCGCGCGCCGCCGGTCGCCGTGCTCGGCGGTGTCCTCGTCGGCGTGCGCCCGGACGTAGTTGCTGTCGGCCGGCTCGTCCAGTTCGGCCACCGTCCGCACCGCGTCGTCGATCAGCCCGACCACGTGCGGGAAGGCGTCCCGGAAGAAGCCGGAGATGCGCACCGTGACGTCGATGCGCGGCCGCCCGAGCTCCGCCAGGCCGATGACCTCGAAGCCGGTCACCCGGCGCGAGGCGTCGTCCCACACCGGACGGCAGCCCAGCAGTGCGAGGATCTCGGCGATGTCGTCGCCCTGGGTGCGCATCGCGGACGTGCCCCAGACCGTCAGGCCGACGGACTTCGGGTATTCGCCGGTGTCCTGGAGGTAGCGGGCGACCAGCGAGTCGGCGAGCGACTGGCCGACCTCCCAACTCAGCCTGGACGGGATGGCCTTGGGGTCGACGGAGTAGAAGTTCCGGCCGGTCGGCAGCACGTTCACGAGCCCGCGCGTCGGCGAACCGGAGGGACCCGCGGGGACGTAACCGCCGTCGAGGGCCCTGAGGATGTGGCCGATCTCGTCGGTGGTCCTCGCCAGGCGGGGCACGACCTCGTTGCAGGCGAACTCCACCACGGCGACGGCGTCGGGGAGTTCGGTGCCGACGACGGCACGCACCAGCGGACGGCTCTGCGCGACCGCCCAGTCGCGCTCCTCCATCCCCTGCGCGATCCGCCGGCACAGCTGCTCCAGCAGGTCGATCGCGTCGGCGGCCGTACGCGACGGGCCCTCGACGAGGTCGGACAGCTCCACCGGCACCTTCACCGGCGCACCCGGCTCGGACAGCAACTCCTTCTCGTCGAGCCCGAAATGAGCGGCCAGGGAAGCCCGCAGCCCCGGCAGGGCATTGGCCTGCCCGCCCCACACCTGCGAGGCGCGCAGCACGGCGAGTACGAGGTTGACGCGCGGTTCACCGACCGGCCCGCCGCCGAGGATGTGCAGCCCGTCGCGGATCTGCACGTCCTTGATCTCGCACAGATAGCCGTCGATGTGCATGACGAACTCGTCGAAGGTCTCGTCGTCCGGCTGCTCGTCGACATGCAGGTCGTGGTGGAGTTCGGCCGCCTTGACCAGCGTCCAGATCTGCGCCCGGACCGCGGGCGCCTTCGTCGGGTCCAGGTCGGAGACGAGCGCGTACTCGTCGAGGAGCTGCTCCAGCTTGGCCAGGTCGCCGTAGGTGTCGGCGCGCGCCATCGGCGGCACGAGGTGGTCGACGACCGTGGCGTGACCGCGGCGCTTGGCCTGGGTGCCCTCGCCGGGGTCGTTGACGATGAACGGGTAGATCAGGGGCAGATCACCGAGCACGGCGTCCGGCGCGCAACCGCCGCTGAGCCCGAGTCCCTTGCCCGGCAGCCACTCCATCGTGCCGTGCTTGCCCATGTGCACGATCGCGTCGGCGCCGAAGGAGTTCTCCAGCCAGCGGTAGGCCGCCATGTAGTGGTGGGACGGCGGCATGTCCGGGTCGTGGTAGATCGCGATCGGGTTCTCGCCGAAGCCGCGCGGCGGCTGGATCATCACGACGACGTTCCCGAACTGGAGCGAGGCGAGGACGATGTCGTCCCCGTCGACGTACAGCGAACCCGGCGGCTCGCCCCACGCCTGAAGCATGGCGTCGCGCAGCTCGGGGTCGAGCTTGTCGAACCAGGCCCGGTAGTCGGCCAGCGGCACGCGCGCGGGCGCGGAGGCCAACTGGTCCTCGGTGAGCCATTCGACGTCGTGCCCGCCCGCCTCGATGAGGCGGTGGATCAACTCGTCGCCATTGTCGGGGTACTCGGTGAGGCCGTACCCGGCCTCCTTGAGGGCGTCCAGCACGCGCACGGCCGAGGCGGGCGTGTCGAGGCCGACCGCGTTGCCGACGCGCGAATGCTTGGTCGGGTAGGCGGTGAACACGAGCGCGAGCTTCTTGTCGGCGTTCGGCTTGTGCCTCAACTGCGCGTGCCGTACGGCGATCCCGGCGACGCGCGCGGCCCGCTCCGGGTCGGCGACGTACACGGGTACGTCGTCCGGGCCCTGCTCCTTGAAGGAGAAGGGGACGGTGATGAGGCGCCCGTCGAACTCGGGGATCGCGACCTGCATCGCCGCGTCCATGGGGGAGAGGGCGGCGTCGGACTCGTCCCAGGCGGCCCGGGACGAGGTGAGGCAGAGACCTTGCAGCACGGGGACGTCGAGCTCGGCCAGCCTGCCGATGTCCCACGCCTCCTCGTCACCGCCCGCCGACGCCTGCGAGGCGTGCGTGCCGCCCGCCGCGAGGACGGTGGCGACCAGGGCGTCGGCCTTGCCGAGGATCTCGTACAGTTCCGCGTCCGCACCGCGCAGCGAACCGCAGTACACGGGAAGGGCGTTGGCGCCCCGCGCCTCGACGGCCTCGCACAGGGTGTCCACGAAGGCGGTGTTGCCGCTCAGCTCGTGGGCCCGGTAGAAGAGCACGCCGACCGTCGGACGGCCGTCGACGAGGGGACGCTCGCCGTGGACGCCGTACTCCGGCATCTTCTGCGGCTCGACGAACCCCTCGCCCGTCAGCAGCACGGTGTCGGAGAGGAACCGCGCGAGCTCGGTGAGGTTGGCGGGCCCGCCCTCGACGAGATACTTCAGCGCCTCGGCCACCACACCGGCCGGCACCGACGACTCGGCCATCAACTCGGCGTCCGGAACGGCCTCGCCGCCCAGCAGCACGGTCGGGACACCGGACGCCTTCAGCCTGGCGAGCCCGTCCTCCCAGGCCCGCTTGCCGCCCAGCAGCCGTACGACGGCGATGTCCGCGCCGTCGAGCAGCGCGGGCAGCTCGCTCTCGACGTCCACGCGGGTCGGGTTGCCGATCCGGTAGTCGGCACCGGAGGCGGCCCGGGCCGCCAGCAGATCCGTGTCGGCGGTCGACAACAACAACACAGTGCTCATGCGGGCGCTCCCGGTGGAATGAAAGGCAGTCCTTGCGGCGCGCCCGACTCGATGAGCCGCCAGAGCGCGTCCGTGTCCGCGTGCTGTTCGATCAGATCGCCGAGCCGGTCGAGCTGCTCCTCGCGCAGCGCGGCGAACGAGGTGTCGGCGGCCGGCACGAAGCGACGGCCCGCGGCGGCCGCCACCTCACGCAGAAAGGCCCGCCGGAAACCGTCCGACTCCAGCGAGCCGTGCCAGTGCGTGCCCCAGGTCTGACCGACCCGGCAGCCGTCCAGGAAGGGGGCCCCGTCGCTGATCTCGGCGACCCCGTGATGGATCTCGTACCCCTCGACCTGCTCGCCGAGGGCTTCCCCGGTCGGCCGGGTGAGGGTCTTCTCGCGGGCGAACCGCACCCGCACGGGCAGGATCCCGAGCCCGTCGACGTGGCCCCTGCGGCTCTCGACCTCGTCCTCGATGTGCTCGCCGAGCACCTGGAAGCCGCCGCAGATGCCGAGGAGGGGCTTTTGTTCGGCGGCCCTGCGCTGCAGGGCCTGGGCCAGCCCCCGCTCCCGGAGCCACTCAAGGGCCTTGACCGTTCCCCTCGTACCCGGAACGACGACGAGATCGGCGTCCGCGAGCTCCTCGGGCCGGTCCACGAACCGCACGACCACACCGGGTTCGGCGGCGAGGGCGTCCACGTCCGTGAAGTTGGACATGAGGGGGATGGCGCAGACGGCGACGCGCAGGACGTCCTCGCCGACGGGCGAGGAGACCTGGGATTCCCGCACCGCCCCGCGCAGCGACACCCGCAGCCCGTCCTCCTCGTCGATGCCCAGGCCGTGCTGGAAGGGCAGGACGCCGTAGGTGTGGCGCCCGGTGAGCCCGTGCAGCATGTCGAGCCCGGGCTCCAGGAGGCTGACGTCCCCCCGGAACTTGTTGACGAGGAACCCCGCGACGAGAGCCTGATCCTCGGGCGACAGCAGGGCGAGGGTCCCGAAGAAGGAGGCGAAGACGCCACCACGGTCGATGTCCCCGACCACGACCACAGGAAGCCCGGCATTCCGGGCGATCCCCATGTTCACGATGTCGGTCCGCCTGAGATTGATCTCGGCCGGGCTCCCGGCCCCCTCACAGATCACCGCGTCATACGTGCCCCGCAACTCGGCGAGACAGTCGAGCACCGTCCCGAGGAGTTTCTGCTGCCGCCCGCCGTGATACCCACGGGCACTCATCTCCCCGACCGGCTTGCCCATGAGCACGACCTGGCTGCTCTGCTCGCCACCGGGCTTGAGCAGCACGGGATTCATCAGCGCGGTGGGCTCGACCCGACAGGCCTGTGCCTGCATGGCCTGCGCCCGCCCGATCTCGGCCCCCTCCCGCGTCACGAACGAATTGAGGGACATGTTCTGCGCCTTGAAGGGCGCGACCTTGACCCCCTGCCGTACCAGCCACCGGCAGATCCCGGCGGTGACGACGCTCTTGCCGGCGTCGGAAGTGGTACCGGCGACGAGAAGCCCACCGCCCGTCATGACGTACGCCCCTTCACGATGCGGCGCACGGCGACACTGACGCCGAGCGCAAGCCAACTGACGCGCTGGGAGAGCCGTACGGCACGCTCGATGTCGTGCGTGGCGACGGCGCGCCCGGCGGCACCGTTGAGCACGGGCCGGTGCTCGACCCGCCCCCCGTACGACAGGGTCCCGCCCAGCCGCACCCCGAGGGCCCCGGCGAACGACGCCTCGACCGGCCCGGCGTTGGGACTCGGATGCTTGGCGGCGTCGGCACGCCAGGCTCCCACGGCCCCCCGCGGATCGCCCCCGGCGACAGCGGCGAGCACGGCGGTCAGCCGCGCCCCCGGCCACCCGGCGACGTCGTCGAGCCGGGCCGAAGCCCACCCGTACCGCCGATACCGGGCCGACTTGTGCCCCACCATGGCGTCAAGGGTGTTGACGGCCCGAAACCCGACGAGCCCCGGCACACCACCGACGGCTCCCCACACGAGAGCCCCCACGACGGCATCGGAGGTGTTCTCGGCAACGGACTCGACGACGGCCCGGGCGATCCCGTCCGAGTCGAGCGCCTGCGGATCCCGACCGCACAGATGCGGCAGCCGCTCCCGGGCCCCTTCGACGTCCCCCGCGTCCAAGGCCCGCCCGATGCCCCGCGCCTCGCGCGCGAGCGAGGTCCCGCCGACAACGGCCCAGGTGGCGGCGGCGGTCAGCGCGACGGAGGCGGCAGGGGAGGTACGTACGACACGAGCGGCGAGCGCCCCGACCGCAGCGGCGCCTCCGGCGCACACGGCGGTGTGCACCGCACCCCACGCGCGGTGGTCGCGCCACAACACCCGTTCCACCGCAGCGGCAGCCCGCCCGAACGCGGCGACCGGATGCCCCCGGCGCGGGTCGCCGAGCAGCAGATCACCGAGAAGTCCGGCGGCGGCGCCGTACGCGAAGACGCGATCGGCACGCATCGGGGTCAGCCGACCGCTGGGTCAGACGCGGGTCTGATACTGCATGTCGATCGGCAGGCGAGCATCGCGTTATGTCCTCACTCAGGGTGTCCACGCCCTGGTTCGACGAGACCGGCGGCGAGAGTTCCTGGCTCCCGGGGCTTTCTACCCCGGTGACAGTGGCGGGACCGCGCCGGACTTCCACCGGCTTCCTCTTCTGCCGCCGTACATGGCTCCGGAAGTCCACCACGGGGTTGGAAGGGGCGTCAACTTGCCGTTGACCTGCGAGGGGAGAGTGTGCAGAACCCCACACGAGTGACACCGGCTAGCACGTCGCCAGGGCCCAGAGGACCGACTCGGAGTCAATTCCCCGTGGCGGGTGGCGTTGCGTGAAGCCGGTTGCGGCGGGGGGCGGCGGGACCTCCAATACGTCGTACGAAGCACTACGAGCCGGGGGGAACTCCACCAAACCGTATGACTATTGATGACACCGGTGTACCGGGAGAATCCGCTCGATTCCTGGAAGAGTTCGGCGCGACGGTGGTACGGGTGTGCGGCGGCGACGGGCGGCCCGTCGGGACCGGGTTCCTGCTGGCACCGGGCACGGTGGCCACCTGCGCCCATGTCGTCGCCGACGCGCTGGGCACCGACGCGGGGTCGTCGACGCCGCCCGCGGCGCCGGTGACCGTGGAGTTCCCGCTGCGGCCGGGCGCGGTGAGGTACGAGGCGTCGGTGTCGGCCTGGCGGCCGGTGGCGGGGGACGGCACCGGGGACATCGCACTGCTGAGGCTGCCGGAAGGGGCGCCCGCCGGTGCGGTCCCTCTCGCGGACGCCGGCGACGTCTGGCACCACCGCTTCCGCGTCCTCGGCTTCCCCGCCAGCGCCGAGCACGGCGCCTGGATCGGCGGCCGGCTGCTCGGCGCGGTCAGCCAGGGCTGGATCTCGATGGAGACGGACGGCACGGCCCACCGCATCGCCCCCGGATGCAGCGGAGCACCGGTCTGGGACGAGGACATCGGCGCGGTCATCGGCATGACGGTCGCGACCGACCGCGGTGCCTCCGCCGTGACGTCGTATCTGATCCCGGCCGCCGCCCTCCTGGACCTCCAGCCGGGCCTGCGCCGCTGCCCCTACCAAGGGCTCGACGCCTTCCGCGAGGAGGACGCGGAGTACTTCTTCGGCCGTGAGGAGGAGACCCGTCGGCTCCTCGACGCGGTCGAACGGCACTTGGTGGTGCCGGTCGTCGGCCCGTCCGGCAGCGGGAAGACCTCCCTGGTACGGGCGGGAGTCCTGCCCCGTCTGAGGGCCGAGGGGTTCACCGTCTGCGAGCTCCGCCCCCTGCCGGGTACCCGGGCGTCGGTGACGGTGGCCCGGGCGGTGGTGGGGGTGCTGGAGGCGGGGACCTCCGCAGCCGCAGCCGCATCCGCAGGGCCGGGCGGCGACGCTTCTGCTGCGGCTGGCTCCGCTTCCGGACCCTGGGCAGTGCCGTGCCCTCGTCCAGAGCCGGGCTCGACGTCTGCGTCCGGTTCTGCACGCCCGTCCGGTCCTGGCACGGTCCCGGCCCACCCCGCGCCCGCCGCACCCGGCCCCGCCCTGGCCGTCGTCGAGCACGAGCGCGCCGCACTCGTCCTGGCCGACCTGCTGGACTCCGCCGACGGCACGACCCCCGCCGAACTCGGACGACGTCTGCTCGACCACTGCGGCCCTCGCGGCCACGTCTTCTTCCTGAACCAACTGGAGGAGACCGTCGCCGCCGAACCGGCCACCGCCCGCGCCCTGCTTGCCCTGATGGTCGGTATGGTCTCGGTCCCGGCCGAAGGGCGGCGGCTGCGCGTGGTGGCCACCCTGCGTTCGTCCTGCCTGGACGAGCTCGCCGACCCCGGCACCGCCCGCTTCCTCAGCGACTGTGCCCAAGTGGTCGCGCCACTCGGCCGATCGGGCCTGCTGCGTGCCGTCGAGGGACCCGCCGCCCGGGTCCCCGGCCTCACCCTCGACACCGGCCTGGCCGAACGCATCGTCGACGACGCCGAGGACGAACCGGGCCATCTGCCTCTGGTGGAGTTCGCCCTCACGGAACTCTGGGCGCACGAGAAGGGCATCCGCCTCACCCACTCCGGCTACGAGGCCCTGGGCGGTGTCGCCGGCGCCCTGTCCGCCCACGCCGAGCAGCGGGTCGGCGAGGTCATCGTCGCGCACGGCGAGGCCCCGGTCCGCCGCCTGTTCACCCAGCTCGCCCGCCCCGACGACGCGGGCGGCTTCACCCGCAAGCCGGTACGCCTAGCGCCCCTGCCGCCCGAACTCCGGGCAGCCGCCGAGGCCCTGGCGACCCGAACCCGCTTCATCCGCATCACCCACGGCCCCGACGACGACCCCATCGTCGACCTCGCCCACGAGGAACTGGTCCGCGCCTGGGGCCCCCTGAAAAAGTGGCTGGACGATTCCCGCGACTTCCGAGCCTGGCAGGAACGGCTGTTGCAGGCACTCGCCCACTGGAAGGAGACGGGGGAGGAACCGGGCGCGCTGCTGCGGGGGACGATGCTGGCCACGTCGCTGGAGTGGCTGGGGGATCCGGATCACCGCGAGGACATCACACCGGCGGAGCGTGACTATGTGCAGCTCAGCCGCAGGCATCAGCAACGGGGCCTGCGGTGGTGGCGGCTGGCGGCAGCGGTGATGGTCGTGCTGGCGCTGGTGGCGGGCTGTCTGGCGGTCGAGACATGGCGTGGGGGACTGGCCCTGGAGGAACGTGTGCGGACCATGGCGTCCCGGCGGCTGACGGAGGAGGCCGCCCGGCTGGCGACGACCGATCCGGGCATGGCCGCGCGGCTGTCCGTGGCCGCGTGGCACAACGCACCCGCCAAGGAGGCTCGGCAGGCGCTGCTTCAGGCCTACCTCGGCGGCATGTCGGTGATCTCCGGGCACGCGGGGCAAGGATCCGAGCCCATCCGGAGCATCGACGTCACCCCGGACGGCTCCACGGTCGTGACCACGTCCGCCAGCCGGGACGGCGTCGCGCACGCCCGGGTGTGGACGGGGCTCGCCGACGGGCGGGCGAGCTGGTGGCAGGTGCCGGGTCTGACCGGTGGAGGAGCTCCCGAACGCGCCGAGCTCAGCGATGACGGCGGGCTGCTGGCCATCGTGTCCGCCGACGGGTCGGTCCACTGTTACGACGTACGCGCCCACCGACACGTGTGGACCGGTCACCAGCCTGTACTGGGGACCGGGCGCATGGGCCACACGGCGGCGCTCGACTTCTCGGACAGCGGTCGGCTGCTGCTGCGCCTCGTTGCTGACCATCTCGCCGAGCGAGGGGCGGCGCGCAGCTCCCGTGTCCAGGTCTGGCAGAGCCGGACAGGAAAGCCTCGGAAGGCGTCGCAGCAGGGGCTGCCGAGCGGTCCGGAGGCGAACGACGCCGCGCTGGTCGCGGAGGGCCGGGAGGTGGTCTATCTCAGTTGGTACGAGCGCGGCGGGGAAGCCCGGGTGCAGAACCTGGTGACGGGCGGGAACTCGCGCACGGTCGCGGACGCCGAATGGCTCTCCCACCGGGGCACCGGGGTCGTCAGGGACCGGGGGCACGGGTGGCATCAGCTGAAGCGGTTGACGGGCTCCCGTGGTGTCACAGGACGGCGGTTCCTGGCCGTCGAGCCGGAGGGTTCGGACCTCACCGGTCGCTATGCGCAGGTGAGGAACGGCACCCAGGTGAGCCCGTACGAGGTGGTCGACGTGGAGACCGGCAGCCGGTACCGCGTGCCGGGCTTCGCCCGGCGCGCGACCGGCGAGGAGGAGCCCGTCGGTGTCCTCCCAGGCGAGAAGGCCGGGGCCACCCCGCGCATCCTGGTGGCCTCCGGGTCAGATCTGCTGGTGCTGAGGACGCGGGAGGAGCACAGCATGCCGCTGCCGGACCCCGAGCCTGGTGTCGAGAGCGGGGAGGGCTCCTCGTACATGAGAAGCCTGGGAGGCGAGTACCGCGCGCACATCCAGAACGCCGGCAGCAACGGCACGACGCCTGTGACACTGGTCGTGGCCCGCCGGGGCGAGGAAAGCCGAGCGGAGCCGGTGACGCTCGAGGGATTCAAAGGGGAGACGCCCCAGGGGTTCTTCACCACGGACGGCGACCACTTGGTCGTCTGGGCCCATGACAAGGTCGCCGTCGTAGATCCGGACAGCCCGCAGGACATGCGGGTGCGGTCCTTTCCGGGCACCGTCGCGGTCGTTCCCCTCCAGGACAGCGAGGTGGCGATCCTGGCGGACCGTGGCCTGGTCCGGTACGACGTCGCGTCGGGCGTGGACACGGTCCTGGACGAAGATCCCTGCGGCAAGCCGGGACAACTGTGCCGTGGGCTCGCCGTCCGTCCCGGACCCCGTGACGAGGTGGCGGTCGGTCACAGCAGCGGCGAACTGGTCAGCTGGAACACCGAGACCGGGCAGGCACGCAGAGAAACCGGCATCACGGTGGCGGACACAGGGAGGTATCCGAGAAGTCTGGCATTCGATCCGCGGGGCCGGACGGTCGCCACCCCGCTGGACGCCGGAACCATCCAGCGATGGGACGTGGAGACCGGCGAGCGCGTGGGACCGGCCGTCGAGACGGACGACCTCTTGTCCGCGGTGACGCTGGCCGACGACGGAACTCTCCTCCTGGCCAACATTGACGGCGGCCTGTCCTTGTGGCGACCTGGGGACCGCGAACCGTATGTCACGTTCCCGTTCGGTGGCCCCCCGGACGGCACCCACCTGACGGCCGACCATGTCACCTACCACCACGGCAACTCCGAGCTGACCATCCCCCTGGACCCCGAGGCCTGGCACAAGGCCCTGTGCCGTCAGTGGACCCCGTACACCCCGGAGGAGCGGCTCATCCTCGACCGCGCCGGATCGGTGACGGACTCGCCGTGCCCGTAGCGGCCCAGAAAAGCCGACCGGGCGGGCGCGAGGACAGTCGTCCCCGCACCCGCCCGGTGCGTGCCGTATGTCAGACGAAGCCGACTCAGGCCACGATCAGATAGATCCCGTACCCCACGGCCGCCGCACACGCCGCGAAGCACGCGTACGCACCGGTGACCGCCAGGGCGGCCGAGCCGCCCTGGGCCGAGGCCTTCTCCTGGCGGGACAGGCCCGCGATGCCGAGGGTGAACAGGCCCACCAGGGCCACCGTGACCACGAGGCTGACGCCGAAGACGGAGCCGAGGGCCGCCCAGTCGATCTTCATGATTCTTCTTCCTGGGTAACTGGGGTGAGTAACCGGGTGGGGGTCAGACGGTGGCCTGCGAAGGCGCCGACTCGGAGGACGGAGCCGGGATCGTGGCCGCCAGCTCCTCGGTCGCCGTGCTGCCCGCGGGCGGCGGGGTCACGGCGGCCATCGCCGTGGTGACGACGCCGGCCGGCTCGTCGGTCTCGTTGACGTTCGTGTGGTCGATGACCTCGCGGCGGGAGAGCTTCCAGATGGCGGCGCTGGAGCCGATCAGGAAGATCGCGACGAGGGCCGTACCCCAGGCGCCGAAGCCCGTCACGTACTCCGCGAGTGCGCCGACCAGGGCGGCGGCCGGGAGCGTGAGGCCCCAGGCGACGAACATCCGGGTGGCCGTCGACCAGCGCACCACGCCGCCCTTGCGGCCGAGGCCCGCGCCCATCACCGAGCCGGAGACGGAGTGCGTGGTGGAGAGGGAGAAGCCGAGGTGGGAGGAGGCCAGGATGACCGTCGCGGCGCTGGTCTGGGCGGCGAAGCCCTGCTGCGGCTGGAGGTCGGTCAGGCCCTTGCCCATGGTGCGGATGATGCGCCAGCCGCCGAGGTAGGTGCCCAGCGCGATGGCCAGGCCCGCGGAGAGGATGACCCACAGCGGCGGGTCCGAGTCGGGGGCGAGGGTGCCGCCGGCGACCAGGGCCAGGGTGATGATGCCCATCGTCTTCTGCGCGTCGTTCGTGCCGTGGGCCAGGGAGACCAGGCCGGCGGAGGCGATCTGGCCGGCGCGGTAGCCCTTCTTGGAGGCGTTGCCGTCGGCCTTCTTGCCGAGGGTGTAGGTCAGGCGCGTGGCGAGCAGCGCGGCGATGCCCGCGACCAGCGGGGCGGCGATCGCCGGGATCAGCACCTTGGTGACGAGCACGTCGCCGTGGACCGCGCCGATGCCGGCCGAGGCGACGGTGGCGCCGATCAGGCCGCCCATGAGGGCGTGCGAGGAGCTGGAGGGCAGGCCGACCAGCCACGTCGCCAGGTTCCAGAGGATCGCGCCGACCAGCGCGGCGAATATGACCTCGGGACGGATGCCGGTCTCGTCGACGAGACCTTTGGAGATCGTGTTGGCGACCTCCACGGAGAGGAAGGCGCCGACAAGGTTCAGCACGGCGGACATGGCCACCGCGACCTTGGGCTTGAGCGCACCGGTCGAGATGGTCGTGGCCATCGCGTTGGCGGTGTCGTGGAAACCGTTCGTGAAATCGAACGCAAGTGCGGTTACCACCACAATCGCGAGGATCAGCGAGAAGTTTTCCATTTACCCAGGCAATCGTTCGAGGTCATTGGCTGGACGAACGTAGGTAACCTGAGTGAACGGAAGATGAACTGAGGCAGGCCGCACGGTGTCCGTAGGAGGGGGTTGTTCCGCCGGAAGCGGAGGTTCCTGCTCCGTCGGCCCCGTTGGTCAACGCGCGGCCCAGGCGCCCCAAGGGTTAGTAGCCTCGGGCGAACTTCCTCAGCTGGGTCAGGGACCCGTTGAAGAGATTCTGGTCACCCGGCAGGCTGCCGCTGCCGTTGTCGTACTGCCAGATGGTCCAGTACTGCCATCCGGCCGGCAGCGCCCCCGCGGTCGCGGAGTCGTAGCGGGCTATCCACAGCGCGTGATTCGAGGCGAAGGCGCGACTGGCGCCGGTGCAGGTGTTCCACCAGTGCGTGGTGGTGTAGATCACCGGGCGGCGGCCGGTCAGCCGCTTCACCTCGTTGCTGAAGGACTGGATCCAGGTGGCCATCTTCGCCTTGCTCAGCCCGTAGCACTTGTGCTTGCTGTACGGGTTGTACTCGATGTCGAGCGCGGGCGGCAGAGTCCAGCCGTCCGACTTCCAGCCGCCGCCGTTGCGCACGAAGTGTGCCGCCTGCGCCTGGCCCGACGATTTGTTCGGCAGCGCGAAATGGTACGCGCCGCGCACCAGACCCGCGCTGCGGGAGCCGTTGTACTGCTGGTTGAAGTACGGGTTGCGGTAGGTGTGGGACTCGGTCGCCTTGACGTAGACGAACTGGGCGCCCTTCGCCTTCGAACTCTGCCAGTCGACGTTCTTCTGGTGGGACGAGACGTCATGTCCCTTGGGCTTGCCGGCCGCCGCGGCCGGAATCTCGGCGAGTGCGGTCCCCCCAAGGGTGAGCGCTGCCACGGATGCCGCTATGAGGCGGGAGCGGTGACGGAAAGGTTTGCGATCACGGGCCATATTTCCCCCCGGAATGGCGACGTGCACGACAAATCCCCCAGAGATTACTGGAAGGTCATTGAATCCCGATCGATCTCCGGCCAAGCAGGTGAAGAGGGTGATGTATCCGTATATGCACCCTTCCGGACGTCGGTCTTCCGCCCTAAAGTGCCCCGGCTCGGTTGCGACTTGAGGCCGCGTCGCGGTCCCGGCTGGCAGGATCGCCGTATGGCTGAGGAGCGGCGGGATCAGCGGGACCAGCGGGGTGCGCGGGCTGCGCGGGCTGCGCGGGAGGGCGCACAGGAAGTGGGGGAGCCGTGGGGCAGGCGTGTGCGCCCCGAGGAGGCGGATGCCTGGGAGTCCCTCGTGGCGACGGCCCGCCGGACCGTGTCCGAGGGGCTGGTCGTGGGCACGTCCGGCAATGTCTCGGTGCGCGTCGGCGACACGGTGCTGGTCACGCCGTCGGGAGTGCCGTACGACCGCCTGACGCCGCAGGACGTGACGGGGGTCGACCTCGACGGCGGTCAGGTACTGGGCTCGCTGGTGCCGACGAGCGAGCTGCCCATGCACCTCGCGGTCTACCGCGCCACGGACGCCGGCGCGATCGTCCACACCCACGCGGTCCACGCGACGGCCGTCTCGACCTTGGTGCCGGAGCTCCCGCTGATCCACTACATGGCGGGCGCCCTCGGCGGCGCCGTCCGGGTTGCCCCGTATGCGACGTACGGCACCCAGGAGTTGGCCGAGAACATGCTCCGGGCCCTCACCGACCGCACCGCCTGCCTCCTCCAGAACCACGGCACGATCACCCACGGCACGACCCTGGACCAGGCCTACGACCGCACGGCCCAACTCGAGTGGATGTCCCGCCTGTGGCTCACGGCGTCCTCGGTACCCGGCCTGTCCCCGATGCTGCTGTCGGAGGGGCAGGTGGCGGAGGCGGGGGAGCGGTTGCGGGGGTATGGGCAGCGGGGGTGAGGGGAGGCGGGGGTGAGGGCAGTGGGGTGAGGGAGGCGGGCCGTTCCTGAACCCTCCGTTCCCGGCCCGGACGTCACCCCGACCCGCCCTCCCACTGGCCGGTCCCCGTCCGCGCCCGGACACTGGATCCGTGCGCACTGTCAAAACGACGGCCGCTGCCGTCACCGTGGCTCTCGCCGCCGGCGCCGCGAGCGTCGCCGCCGGGCGGTTCGCCAGTGGCGCCGCGCTGAAGGCGCCCCCTGGCAGGCCCCTGCCCACCGAACCCAGGCTCACCGTGCACGCCACGGCAGCCGGCCAGATCGCGCTCACCCGCGACCTGGCCTCCCTGCGCCCCGGCACCTACGGCCTCTCCGGCGACGGCTCGCATGCGGTCGTCGGCCCCGTCCTCGCCGCGGCGAACCACTCCGCCGACACCGTCGTACGCCGCCTGGAACGCGTCACGCACGGCACCCTCCAGCCCGGCGACAGCGTCTGGCTCACCCCGAACGTCTACGTCGGCAACCCCAGCGCCGCCCTCGGCCTCGACCACGCCGACATCGACATCCCCGGCGAACTCGGCGCCCTGCCCGCATGGTTCGTCCCCGGCGCCCGCGACACCTGGGTCATCGCGGTGCACGGCCTCGGCACCACCCGCGAACACGCCATGAACGTCATGGAGTTCCTCAACGGCCGCCATTTCCCGGTCCTCGCCCTCTCCTACCGCGGCGACCTCGGCG
Organism: Streptomyces sp. T12; assembly: GCF_028736035.1. Lineage (NCBI taxonomy): Bacteria > Bacillati > Actinomycetota > Actinomycetes > Kitasatosporales > Streptomycetaceae > Streptomyces > Streptomyces sp. T12. Next base: position 2,283,767 of record NZ_CP117866.1, on the reverse strand, counting down.
CACCCCGCCCGCCGGACGGCCTGAACCACCTCGGCGAGGCCGAGTGGCGCGACCTCGACGCGGCGATGCGCTACGCCGTGCGGTACGGCGCCAAGCAGCTCGTCCTGCTCGGCTGGTCCACCGGCGCGACGATGGCGCTGCGCGCCGCCGCGCACTCGGGGCTGCGTGACCATGTCTCGGGCCTCGTCCTGGACTCCCCGGTGCTCAGCTGGGAGGCCACGCTGCGCGCCCTCGCCACGGCCCGCCACACGCCGAGTGCGCTGCTGCCGCTCGCGGTCCGCGCGGCACAGGGCCGCACCGGCCTGAACACCGACCGCGTCACCGGCACCGGCGCCCCCGACCGCCTCACGGTGCCGACCCTGATCTTCCACGGCCCCGACGACAGGGTGGCCCCCTGGACCCTCTCCCGCCGCCTGGCCGATGCCCACCCCAACCTGGTAGCCCTCAACACCGTCAAGAACGCTCCGCACGCCGCCATGTGGAACGCCGACCCCGAGTCCTACGAAGAGTCCCTGCGCCGCTTCATCACGCCGCTGATGTGACACTCATGCGCCCTGCCGGCGCGCGTCCCCGCCCAGGCCACTGCGCCGCATCCCCTCCGCCTCTTCGCCCTCCGCCTTCCCCGCCCCGCCGCGCCGGCGCTCAACCCCGACCGTGCGTGCTCGGCGGTGCCGAACCCGGCCGCGCAGCACCCCTCGCCCCCGACGCGCCCTCCGCCCCCGGCGCCCCCTCCCACGGCCACTCCCAGCCTTGTTCCCACCCTCGCCGCTCCCCTCCGCCCCCACCCCTCCCGCACCGGTCCCACAGATTCCGTTTAACCCCGTACCACTGGCCTGTTATCGGTCCCTCGCCACCCGCAGGGCCCCGTGCGTTGGCCATCCCCGTCGCCCCTCGTGACATTCCGTTTGGGTTTTCGGACCGTCAACCGGAAGACTGCACCCGTGACGTCCCGTATCCCGCGCGACTCCAGGCTTCGACTCGTCCGCCCGCGACCCCTGGCCGCCGCCCCCAGAGCTGTGAACCAGCGGCGCCCACGCCGCCCCGCACCCCGCCCTCCGGAGGGCACACCGGCCCGGGCCGAGCTGGCCAGAATGGCTCGCTCCGGTCTGGCCACCGCGGCCCGCGTCGCCCACTGGGCCGACGCCGCGCTGCGCCCCGGCCGTGACGGTGCGAACCCCGACGGCAAGGGCACCCTCTCCGACGCGACCGCCGAACGCGCGGCCCAGGACCTCGGCCTGACCTCCGCTCAGGTCCGTGCCGACTGGGACACCGCCCGCCTCGCGGGCCTCATCGAGGTGCACGGCGACAGCGCCCGCTCCGGCTGGCGGCTGCGCGCCTGGGACCGTGACGACAGCGCCGTACTGCGCGGTTGGGTCGCCCTCTTCGACGCCTGGTCGCTTGCGCACCCGGAACCTGAGCAGCATGAGCATGCCGCTGCCGTGTCCGACGTCGTCTCGGCCATGCCCCAGGTGCTCTCCTTCCTGCAGTTGTCCGCCGGACCGGTCCCGGTGGAGCAGCTTCTGGACCTGCTGGAGCAGCGGGTCACCGAACTGCGCACCGAGCGCTGCGAGATCCCCTACGGCCCGCAGCCGGAGCCGGTCGCCGACGCGGCCGCCGTCGAGGACACGCCCCTCGCCCCCCTCCTCGACTGGGCCCTGCACGCCCTCGCCTCCGTCGGCGCCCTCACCTACGGCGACGGCCAGGCCACACTCACCCCGCTCGGCAACTGGGCGGTCTGGGTCAAGCTGGAGCAGATCTGCGTCGCCGCCCAGAGCCCCGCCGGGAACATCGAGCAGGCGGCCGAGGACATGCTCCGCGGCTGCGCCCAGCTCCGCCCGAACGCCGCCCGCGACGAATACCGCGCCTGGCTCGCCGCCCGTCCCGTCGGCAGCGCAGTCACCGAACTCCTTGACGCCGCCCGCGGCGAGGACGCCCTGCTGCGCGGCCTCGCCTTCGAGGCACTGCGCGTCGTCGGCGCCCCCGCCGAGCCCGACGTACGCGCCGTCCACGACGAGCCGACCCTGCGGCCGTACGCCCTGCTGTGGCTCGCCGAGCACGACGGCATCGACCCCGAGGACGCCCACGAGGTGCTCACCCGGGAAGAGGCCACCTGGCTGTGGGTCGACACCGCCGCCGCCGTCGCCGACCACGGCGAGGCCCCGATGCTCGTACGCCACCTGGAGTCAGCGGTGCAGCCGACGGTGCCGATGCTCCTGGACGAGGTACGCGCCGTCGGTCACCCCCGCACCGTGCAGGTCCTGGTCGCGCTCGCCGCCGCGCACCCCGACCCCGCGCTCGCGAAGGCCGTACGCCGCGCCGCCTTCCAGGTGCACACCGGGGGGAGCTGAGCCGGACCGGCGCTCAGCCCGGTGTCTCAGGGGCGTAGGTACCGAAGCTCCACACATTGCCCTCGACGTCCCGGGCCATGTAGTCCCGCGAGCCGTAGTCCTGGTCCGTCGGGGGCATCAGGATCTCCGCGCCGTGCTCCACGGCCCGTCGGTGGTGTGCGTCGACGTCGTCCACGACGACGTACACCCCGGTCGTGCCCGCGTCCTTCATCGCCTTGTCGAAGGCGCTGCCGGTGCCCTTCGAGCCGAGCATCACCGCGCCGTTGCCCTGCACCAGCTCGGCGTGTGCCACCGAGCCGTCCTCGCCCTCGTACACCGCCAGCTCCGTGAACCCGAAGGCCTCCGTGAGCTGCTTGATCGCCGCCTTCGCGTCCGCGTACAGCAGCGTCGGGTAGATGCTCGGACGCCCGCCGCTCGTGCCCGCCATGCCGATCACCCCTTCGTGATCAATCGCCGTGATCCTTGCCTGCGACTGCCGGAATTCCGACCCGCAGCCAGTCTTGCAGCGACCACTGACAACGGCCCGCGAGCCGAGGCCGCGGGCCTGCCCCGAGGGCCGAACGGGCGAGAGCCCCCGACAACTCGCCGTGTCCCGACGGCACGCCCCCGCCACCCGCCTCGGACATGACTACGCTCTGCGCCTGATCCGCCGGAAGCGGACGCCGGGACGGGTGCCAAGGGGGCGTTGGTGGCCCTCCTGCCGACCGAGGCGACAAAGGCCGAATGGTGGTGGTTGGGGTGGACTCGAGGGTTATCGGGCTCACCTCACCCGGCACCCCCACCTCACCCGCCATTCCCACCTCACCCCCCACCTCGCGCCGCCCTCCCCGCATCCCCCGCCCCCTCCGCGCAGCCGCCCTGCTCCTCCTCCTCGCACCCCCGCTCCTCACCGCCGCCCACCACGCCCGCCCCACCCCCTACGGCGACCACCTCACGGTCCACGCGACCGTCCACGCGCGCGTGCGCCAAGCCACCGCCGCCACGACCCCACCGCAGCCGACGGCGACGCACTTCCGCACGCTCGGTGCGGGCATCGAGGCCTACGACGCCCGCACCGGCGAGACCCACTGGCGCTACACCCGCGAGGACCGGCGCCCGCGCATGTCACTCCCGGTACGCATGCCCCTCCACGCGCGCGTGGACGTGATCACGCTCTGGGACGACGGCATGGTCACCGACACCGACGGCCGTTCCGTGCGCTGGCACCGCGCCCTGCCCGCAGCCGACGAGTGGCTGCCGGCCCAGGGCGGCACCGGCGTCCTGCGCCCCCTGGGACGCGGCGTGCTCGCCGTGGTGACTCCGCGCCGCGTCTCCGCGTACCGCATCGCCGACGGCGATCTGCGCTGGGTGCTGCCCGCCCGTGAGGGCTGTGCGTTCGAGCCCGCACGTGCCGAACATCACGGTCGGGCGCTTCTCATCGCCCAGCCCTGCGCCCATGCGGCCTGGACCGCCCAGCTCATCGCCGTGGACGACCTGGGACGGATCGCCCCGCACCGCAGACCACTCGGCAATGAAGTCGTCCAAGACGGCGGCAGGCCCCGGCCCGAACACCTGAACCCAGAAAAAGTGGTTGCACGGCACCGTTAGACTTGGCCCATGGCCATTCTCCTCGCGCATTAGACGGCGGGAACGTCCTCAGCCGCCCATCCCGCCACCTATCCCCGCCCTGGAGTCTGTCCGTGATCTCCGCCTCCGGTATCGAGCTGCGCGCCGGTGCGCGCGTCCTCATCGAGTCCGCGACCTTCCGTGTCGCCAAGGGTGACCGCATCGGCCTCGTCGGCCGCAACGGCGCCGGCAAGACCACCCTCACCAAGTGCCTCGCCGGCGAAGGCATCCCCGCCGGTGGCAACATCACCCGCTCCGGCGAGGTCGGCTACCTCCCGCAGGACCCCCGCACCGGCGACCTCGACGTCCTCGCCCGCGACCGCGTCCTGTCCGCGCGCGGCCTGGACGTACTGATCCGCAAGATGCGCGAGAACGAACAGCGCATCGCCAACGGCCAGGGCGCGACCCGCGAGAAGGCGCTGAAGCAGTACGAGCGCCAGGAGACGGAGTTCCTCACCAAGGGCGGGTACGCCGCCGAGGCCGAGGCCGCCACCATCGCCGCCGCGCTCAACCTGCCCGACCGGGTGCTCGGCCAGCCCCTGCACACGCTCTCCGGCGGTCAGCGCCGCCGTATCGAGCTCGCTCGCATCCTGTTCTCGGACGCCGACACCCTGCTGCTCGACGAGCCGACCAACCACCTCGACGCGGACTCGATCGTCTGGCTGCGCGACTATCTGAAGACCTACCGCGGCGGCTTCATCGTCATCTCCCACGACGTCGACCTGGTCGAGACGGTCGTCAACAAGGTGTTCTACCTGGACGCCAACCGCGCCCAGATCGACATCTACAACATGGGCTGGAAGCTCTACCAGCAGCAGCGCGAGGCCGACGAGAAGCGCCGCAAGCGCGAGCGGCAGAACGCCGAGAAGAAGGCCGCCGCGCTGCACTCGCAGGCGGACAAGATGCGGGCGAAGGCCACCAAGACCGTCGCCGCGCAGAACATGGCGAAGCGGGCCGACCGGCTGCTCGCCGGGCTCGACGCGGTGCGGGTCTCCGACAAGGTCGCCAAGCTCCGCTTCCCGGAGCCCGCGCCCTGCGGCAAGACCCCGCTGACTGCCGAGGGCCTGTCGAAGTCGTACGGCTCGCTGGAGATCTTCACCGACGTCGACCTGGCCATCGACAAGGGCTCCCGGGTCGTCATCCTCGGCCTCAACGGCGCCGGCAAGACCACCCTGCTGCGCCTCCTCGGCGGCGCCGAGGAGCCCGACACCGGCAAGGTGATCGAGGGCCACGGCCTCAAACTCGGCTACTACGCCCAGGAGCACGAGACCCTCGACCCCGAGCGCACCGTCCTGGAGAACATGCGCTCCGCCGCCCCTGACATGGACCTCGTCGAGGTCCGCAAGGTGCTCGGCTCGTTCCTGTTCTCCGGCGACGACGTCGACAAGCCGGCCGGTGTCCTCTCCGGCGGCGAGAAGACCCGCCTCGCCCTCGCCACCCTCGTGGTGTCGTCGGCGAACGTCCTGCTCCTGGACGAGCCCACCAACAACCTCGACCCGGCCAGCCGCGAGGAGATCCTCGGCGCGCTGCGCACGTACAAGGGCGCGGTCGTGCTCGTCACCCACGACGAGGGCGCCGTGGAGGCGCTCCAGCCGGAGCGGATCATTCTGCTGCCGGACGGCGTCGAGGACCTGTGGGGCGCCGACTACGCGGATCTCGTCGCCCTGGCTTGATCGAATACGTGATCAACAGCGTATGGATCATTCGGCCTATCGGTGATCCATCATCTGTGTGAGATCTCCTCGTACCGAGGTGTGTACTACATCGATTTCACGGCCGAGTCCTTTATCGACAAGGGCTCGGCCGTCGCGCGTCCCTGACCTGGTACTTCGCGAAAGAACCCGTTCGGCCGTACGGACAACTCGCTGCGGAATTACAGATTCCGCATGTGGGGACGCGCTCCTGTCGTCAAAACCATGTCTCACGGACCTTGCCGAATGGGTGGCCATGAAGGCCCGGAGGGGTGATCATGAGGAGACCAGAGCGCACTTCCCATGAGGAGGCACGGGTGGCCGAGACTCTGAAGAAGGGCAGCCGGGTAACCGGCGCCGCGCGCGACAAGCTCGCGGCAGACCTGAAGAAGAAGTACGACTCCGGTGCGAGCATTCGGGCACTGGCCGAGGAAACCGGCCGCTCGTATGGCTTCGTGCACCGGATGCTCAGCGAGTCGGGCGTCACGCTTCGTGGGCGTGGCGGTGCGACACGAGGCAAGAAGGCCGCCGGCTGAGACCGGGCGGCCCATCGGCTTCGATGGTGACCACCCGGTCGGTCGGCTGATCGGTCGGGTGGTTACTGTGCAGTCACTTAGGGGGTGCCCTCCGGGCATCCCGTGATGACCGCACTCATCGGAGGCACCCCATGGCTTCGTCCGACCAGGAACTCGCTCCCCTGCTCGACAAGAACGGCGTACAGCTCACCGTGGACGGCGCGATCGCCACGGTGACGCTGAACAACCCGGCCAAGCGCAATGCGCAGAGCCCCGCCATGTGGCGGACGCTCGCCGAGGCCGGGCAGTTGCTGCCGGGCAGCGTGCGTGTCGTCGTGCTGCGCGGTGAGGGCAAGTCCTTCTCCGCCGGGCTCGACCGGCAGATGTTCACGCCCGAGGGGATCGAGGGCGAGCCTTCGTTCATCGAGCTCGCGCGCAGCAGCGACGCCCAACTGGACGCTGCCATCGCCGAGTTCCAGGAGGGCTTCACCTGGTGGCGGCGCAACGACCTCGTGTCGATCGCCGCCGTACAGGGTCATGCCATCGGGGCGGGCTTCCAGCTCGCGCTCGCCTGTGACGTGCGCGTCGTCGCCGACGACGTGCAGTTCGCCATGCGTGAGACCAGCCTCGGGCTGGTGCCGGACCTGACGGGTACGCATCCGCTGGTCGGGCTGGTCGGATACGGCCGTGCGCTGGAGATCTGTGCCACGGGGCGCTTCGTGCTGGCCGAGGAGGCCGTGAGCAGCGGGCTGGCCAACCTCGCGGTGCCCGCCGAGCAGCTCGACGACGCCGTACGGGATCTGGCGGGGGCGATCGTCGCCGCGCCGCGGGATGCCGTGATCGAGACCAAGGCGCTGATTCGTGGTGCCGTGGACCGGACGTACGACGAGCAGCGCGGCGCCGAGCGCGCAGCGCAGGCGCGGCGGTTGCGGGACCTGGCCGGCCTCGGCGAATGAGCCATGCGCTGATCAGCCGACGGCCGTGATCAGCACCGCGACCGTCGGGCGATCGGCCAGCGCCTCTCCTACCCACTCGCGGACCTCCCGGGCCACCTCCACGGACCGGCGGTCCGCGCTCACCGCGATCTCCACGCGCACGTGACGGCGCGGCAGGGCGGCCTCGTCCTGCCGTTCCTCGATGTGCACGGCACGGCCCAACCCGCCCAGAGCGCCTGTCAGCTCGGTCACGCCCGGTACCGCCAGGGCCGCGGCGGCGACGCGCTTCTCGTCGGGGCTCCCGGGCTCGGCGGCCCGCGTCGGCTCGGGCTGCCGTACGGGAGCGGGTTCCGCGTCCTCGTCGAGCAGGGCCGTCACCCGTAGGTCGACCTCGGTCACCGTCAGGCCAAGACCTTCCGTGGCCGCTGTGGCCAGCAGGCCACGCAGCCGATCCGCCGTCGTGGGCAGCGCCTCGGCCGCCGTCGCCGCGAAGTCCGCCGTCACCCGAAGGGGCCCCGGCGGCAATGCGCTCGGCGGCGGCGGTACGGCTGCCTCGTCGGCGTCGTCCGGGTCGACGAGCGCGATCCGGAGCGCGTCCAGCCGTACCCCGCGCATGTCCTCGGCCGCGCGCCGCAGCACCGCCTCGGCCGCTCCCTCGGTGATCCACGCGCCGTCGTGCGGGCCGCCCAGGGGCAGGAGCCTGCCGAGGCCGAGCTGTCGTTTCACTGCCTGCGTCCACCGGTCCGCCGTCGTCATTCCTCCAGCGTGCCGCATCCCTGGCGCGCGATGGCGTAACCGTGATTAACGTGGTCAAGAGAGACAACCGAAAAGGACGTACGGCCATGACTGAGACGACGGAGCAGAGCCGGGGGACGGAGGGCGAGGCCCTCAGCACACGAAAGACCCAGGCGTCCAGGCGCGGGGGCGACCCCGGCGCCCGGGGGCGGACGACCATCGCGGACGGCGTCGTGGAGAAGATCGCCGGGATGGCCGCACGCGATGTGGACGGCGTGCACGCCATGGGCAGCGGACTGTCGCGGACCTTCGGGGCCGTGCGCGACCGGGTGCCCGGCGGCGGGACGAAGTCGGTGGCACGGGGCGTGAAGGTCGAGGTCGGCGAGGTGCAGGCCGCGCTCGACCTGGAGATCGTCGTCGAGTACGGCGTGTCGATCACCGACGTGGCCCGGGACGTGCGCGAGAACGTGATCACCGCCGTCGAGCGAATGACCGGCCTCGAAGTCGTCGAGGTCAACATCGCGGTGAGTGATGTGAAGCTTCCGGAGGAAGAGGAAGAGGAACCGGAGCGCCGGATCCAGTGAGGCGCCGGCGACCGACAACTCAGCGGCGGGGCGCTGTTGAGGAACTGAGGAGCGCACCATGAGCATGGCCGTGGTCGGCATGATCGCCGGCATGGCATTGGGCTTCGCCGGATACTTCGGCGGATTCGGCGCCTTCCTGCTGGTGGCGGCCCTGGGCGCCGTCGGTTTCGTCGTCGGGCGGTTCCTGGAAGGGGAGTACGAGCTCGGTGACTTCTTCCGGCGTCGTGACGAACGGCGGCGGTGAGACCGGTGAGCACGGGTGCCGGTGAGCCCGGCACACCCCCTCCCGTCGTCCCACCGCGCGAGCGCGGGGCGACCCGGATCGCCGACCGGGTCGTCGTGAAGATCGCCTCGCAGGCCGCACGCGAGGCGGTGGGGACGCCGGCCAAGGCCGCCGCCCGGCCGTACGCCGACGTCGTCCTCGCCCACGACACCGCCCGCGTCCGCGTCCACCTCGAACTCGACTACCCCACCGACATCGGTGCCCGATGCGCGGCCGTGCGTCGGCATGTCGTGGAACGGGTAGGCGCGTTGGTGGGCATGGAGGTGCCGGAGGTCGCCGTGCACGTGGAGCGGCTGCACCCGGCGCCCGGGCAGGGCGCGGCACGCGGGAGGACGCGATGAGCGAGTCCCAGGGCTCCGAGGGCACCACACAACGACTGCCGGTCATCGAGAAGGAGACCGGACCCGACCCGCTCGACCAGTCGGCTTCGGCGGCGGCCTACGAGCCGCCGCCCCCGGTCGACGACAAGGGCGGCGGCGAGCGCCGCTTCTGGTCCGCACGCCGGATCCCGGCCGCGATCACAGCGCTCCTGCTCTTCCTCGTCGCCGGCATCTTCCTGTACGACATCGCAGCCGTGCGCGCCGACCGGCCGGCCATGCGCTGGCGCCGGGAACTCGCCCACCAGCTCGCCGAACGCCCCCTCGACGACATCTGGGTGCTGGTCGGCGCGGGCGTCGCCGCGGTCCTCGGGCTGTGGCTGCTGGTCCTGGCCGTCACGCCCGGCCTGCGCTCGGTCCTGCCGATGCGGCGCACCCACGCCGACGTCCGCGCCGGACTCCACCGCGACCTGGCCGCCCTCGTCCTGCGCGACCGGGCCATGGAGGTCTCCGGCGTCCAGTCCGTACGGGTACGGATGCGCCGGGCCAAGGCCGATGTCCGCGCGGTTTCGCACTTCCGCGAACTGGACGACGTACGCGCCGACCTGGACGCCGCGCTGGCCGACGCGATCAGGGGCCTGGGGCTGGCCAGGCCGCCCTCGCTGTCGGTGCATGTACGGCGGCTCGGACGGAAGGGGTGAGGGCCGTGCTCAGGGTGGTCAACCGGGTGCTGATCGGGCTCGTCGGGCTGGTGCTGCTCGTGGTCGGCGGCTCCGTACTGGCCGTGGGACTCGGGCTGGAACCCCCGTCCTGGTGGATCCACGACAGCCGGCACGACGTACTGCTCAGCGACGCCGAGCGGACGCGCTGGCGGGACGACGGCTGGTGGTGGCCGACCGTGATCGCCGTGCTGGCCGTCCTGGTCCTGCTCGCCCTGTGGTGGCTGGTCTCGGTCCTGCGCCGGCACCGCCTCGCCGAGGTCCTGGTCGACACCGGCGACGGCGAAGGCGCCCTGCTGCGGGGACGGGCCCTGGAGGGCGTACTGGCAGGCGAGGCGGCGGGGTTGGAGGGCGTCCAACGCGCCCACGTCCACCTGACGGGCAGGCGCAGCACCCCCGAGACCCGGGTGCGCCTCCTGCTGGAACCGCACGTGGACCCGGGCACCGCCCTGAACGACCTCACCGCACAGGCCCTGACCCACGCCCGCACTTCAGCGGGCCTCGCGGCCTTGCCGACAGAGGTCCGCTTGAAGGGCGTCAAACACCGTGCGGAAAGGGTCAGTTAGCACCCGGGCTGCTGAGGAACCCGGGCTGCCGAGAACCTGTGCTGCTAGAACCCGTGCCGCATCCCGCCGTCCACCGGCAACATGATCCCCGTCAGATAGGACGCGGCCGGGGACAACAGGAACGCCGCCGCACGCCCGAACTCCTCCGGCGCCCCGTACCGCCGCAACGGAATCCGCGACTCGTTGGCAGCCCGAGTGGCCTCGGGATCCGCCGACATGCCGTCCAGCTCGCGCACGCGATCCGTGTCGATCCGAGACGGCAGCAACCCCACGACCCGAATGCCCCGCGGCCCCAATTCGTCCGCGAGGGACTTGGCGAACCCGGCCAGCCCGGGCCGCAGCCCATTCGAAATGGTCAGCCCCGGAATCGGCTCATGCACCGAGCCCGACAGCACGAACCCGATGACCCCGCCCGCGTCCAGCTCCGCCGCTGCCGCCCGCGCCAGCCGAACCGCCCCCAGAAACACCGACTCGAACGCGGCCTGCCACTGCTCGTCCGTGTTGTCGGAGACAAACCCGGCCGGCGGGCCACCGACACTCACGAGGATGCCGTCAAAGGCCCCGAACGTATCCCGCGCGGCAGTGATCAACCGTGCTGCCGCCTCCGGATCGGCGTTGTCGACGGCCAGCCCGAGGGCGTTCGGCCCCAGCTCGGCCGCAGCGGCGGCGACCCGCTCCTCGTCCCTGCCGGTCAGGACGACCTTCGCCCCGTCGGCCACGAGCTCACGCGCCGCCGCGTTGCCCAGTCCACGGGTGGCCCCCGTGACGACGTACACCCGGTCCTTCAGTCCAAGATCCATGGTTCCTATCCTGCCCCGTCGCCCCCGAACAGGGCGAGGGCGGTGTTCACCAGGCCGATGTGGCTGAAGGCCTGCGGGAAGTTGCCGAGCTGGCGGTCGGTCACCGGGTCGTACTCCTCGGACAGCAGGCCCACGTCGTTGGCGAGCCCCACCAGCCGGTCGAACAACTCGCGTGCCTCCTGCGTACGACCCGTCATGTGCAGGGCCTGCGCGAGCCAGAACGAGCAGGCCAGGAACGTGCCCTCGCTGCCCGGCAGCCCGTCGACGGTGGTCCCGTCGGTGCTGTAGCGGCGTAGGAAGCCGTGATGGCTGAGCTCGGCGCGGATCGCGTCGATGGTGCCGGTGACACGCGGGTCGTCCGGCGGCAGGAAGCCCACGCGCGGGATGAGCAGCAGCGCGGCGTCGAGTTCGCGGGAGCCGTAGGACTGCGTGAAGGTGTTCCGCTCGGCGTCGTAGCCCTTCTCGCACACCTCGCGGTGCACCTCGTCCCGCAGCTCGCGCCAGCCGTCGAGGTCGCCCTTCAGCTTCGGGTTCTTCTCCAGGGTGCGCACGGCCCGGTCAGCGGCCACCCACACCATCACCTTCGAGTGCACGAAGTGGCGGCGGCCGCCGCGCACCTCCCACAGCCCCTCGTCCGGCTGCCGCCACTCCGTGCGCAGCCAGTCGACGAGGGCGGCCTGGATCGCCCACATGTGCGGCTTGGTGGGCAGTCCGGCGTCCCGGGCCAGTGCCAGCGAGTCCATGACCTCGCCGTACACGTCCAACTGCAGCTGTTCCACGGCCTGGTTGCCGACGCGTACGGGGGTGGAGCCGGCGAAGCCGGACAGCCACGGCACCTCGAACTCGGGCAGCCGCCGCTCGCCCGCCAGGCCGTACATGATCTGCAGGTCGGCCGGGTCGCCGGCGACCGCGCGCAGCAGCCAGTCGCGCCAGGCCTCGGCTTCCCCCCGATAGCCCGCCGACAGGCCCACGTTGAGGGTGAGGGTGGAGTCGCGCAGCCAGCAGTAGCGGTAGTCCCAGTTGCGCACGCCCCCCATCTCCTCGGGGAGCGAGGTGGTGGGGGCGGCGACGATGCCGCCGGTCGGCCGGTAGGTGAGGGCCTTGAGGGTGATCAGGGAGCGGACGACGGCGTCGCGGTACGGGCCGTCGTAGCGGCAGTGCCCCACCCACTTCCGCCAGTCCCGGACGCTTGCGTGCAACGCCTTGTACGGGTCGACGAGCGGCGGGCGAGGCTCGTGCGAGGGGTGCCAGGTGAGGACGAACGCGACCTTCTGGCCCTTGTCGACCGTGAACTCCGCGTGCGTGCCGAAGTCCTTGCCCCAGGTGTGCACGTGGGGTTCGCTGCGCAGCCAGACCGAGTCGGGGCCGGCGACGGCCACCCGGTGCCCGTCGGACTTGCGCACCCAGGGGACGATCGAGCCGTAGTCGAAGCGGATCCGCAGGGTGCTGCGCACGGTGACGCGGCCTTCGAGGCCCTCCACGATGCGCACGAGGTCGGGGGCGCGGTCGCGTTGGGGCATCAGGTCGGTGACGCGGATCGCGCCCTCGTCGGTCTCCCACTCGGTGTCGAGCACCAGGGTGTCGCGGCGGTAGGCGCGGCGGGTGCAGGGGCCCTTCACGTGTGCGGGGGCGATGCGCCAGTGGCCGTTGTCGCTGTCGCCGAGGAGTCTGGCGAAGCAGGCTCCCGAGTCGAAGCGGGGCAGACAGAGCCAGTCGACGGAGCCGTCCCTGCCGATCAGAGCGGCCGTCTGCTCGTCGCCGATGAGGGCGTAGTCCTCGATGCGCGGGTGCACGCGATTGCGGGTTCCCCAAGGGCCGGTGGGCCAATCAGGGGTGAGGCCGGGGGAGTGACCCGCCCGTCGGGACCTCGGTGAGTGGTACGCCCGCCGGTGACCAGGTGACTGATGCGCCCGCCGGGGACCCCGTGCCGGAGAAGATCACGCCGGGATCCGCGGGGGCCTGGTTGAGGACCCACAGTCCGATCAGCGTGGCCAGCGCGAACACGACCGCGACGAGGACGGTGAGGACGAGCCGGCGCCGGCGTTCCCGGCGCAGCCACTCGCCGCGCGCCGTGCGGTAGGCGTCGGGCGCGGCCTGCACCCCGCCCGCGAGCGCGGAGAGCGCCTCGCGCAGCTCCCGCTCCGTGCGGTCCGCACTGGTGCCACGCGACGGAGTCGCGTCTCGATGCGTCATCGCCGGGCCTCCATCGCCTGGGTCAGGGCGGCGAGGCCGCGCGCCGTATGGGTCTTGACGGATCCGCAGGAGATCCCCATCGCCGCGGCGATCTCACCCTCCTTCAGCCCGAGCCAGTGCCGCAGCACCAGCGCCTCACGCTGCCGGGCCGGCAACTGCTGGAGCGCGTCGATCAGCACGCGCTGGTCGTCACGGAGGAGCGCGGCGCTCTCGGCGGAGGCGACGAGCTCGTCCGTAGGCTTCTCGACGTGTTTGCGGGCCACTTGGAGGTGCCGTATCCGCATCCGCGTCAGATTGCACACGGTGGAGCGCAGATACGCCTCCGCCGCCTCGGTGTCCCTCAGCCGCCGCCACTTCCGGTAGATCTGGTAGTAGGCCTCCGCGACCACGTTCTCCGGATCGTCGGCCCCGAGCAGGACGGCGAGGCGCAGCATCGAGGAGTAGTGCAGCTCGAACAGGCGGGCCAGGCCGGCCTCGCGCTCCAGGTCCGCCGGGTCGCTCACCGCGGGGGTGAGGGGCACGGCCGGTACGGGGGTGCCGCCGAGCGGCGGAGCCGCATGTCGACGCAGCGCGTCTCGGTGCTGTCTCACGGGTTGTTCGCTCCCGTCTCGGGGCGCCGCCTGACGCTCAGGCGTGACGGCAGATCGGTGAGGTCGGCGCCGCGCGGGACGCCGAGACGTTCGAGTACCGCGGTCCCGGCCACGGCGACGGTCAGGTTGAGGAGCAGGGCGGCGAGCCCGGCGTAGATCTCCGGCCCGGACCCGAGCGGCACGATCGACGAGAACCCTTCCCGTACGACCATGTAGGTCCCCGCCACCATGCCCACGCCCCACCCGGCGAGCAGCGCCCGCGGATGCAGCCGCCCGGTGAACAGCCCCACCGCGACGGCCGGGAAGATCTGCAGGATCCAGACCCCGCCGAGGAGCTGGAGGTTGATGGCGTCCTGGTCGCGCAGCCCGAACACGAACGCCACCGCGCCCACCTTCGCGGTGAGCGACACGGCCTTGGCGATGCGCACCTGCCGCTTGGGCGTGGCCGTCGGATGGACGTACTCGACGTACACATTGCGTACGAAGCTGGTGGCGGCCGCGATCGACATCACCGCCGCCGGGACCAGCGCCCCGACGGTGATCGCGCCGAACACCAGCCCGGCCAGCGGGCCCGGCATCAGCCGGTCGACCAGCATCGGTACGGCGGCCTCGGCGCCGCCCGCCGGGGCGCGGACGCCCGTCGCCAGGGCCGCGATGCCGAGGAAGCCGAAGAGGGCGAGCAGTCCGGTCCAGGCGGGCAGGGCCACGGCGACCTTGCGCAGCGTCTGCGGGCCGTCGGCGGCGAAACCGGCGGTGAGCACGTGCGGGTACATCAGCAGGGCGAGCGCGGAGCCGAGGGCGAGGGTGGCGTAGGCGGGCTGCTGCTCGGGGGTGAGGAGCAGCGCCGGGCCGCCGATGCGTTCGGCCGCACCGTCGAAGACGGCCCCCGGGCCGCCCAGCCGGTCGAGGACCAGCCAGGTCACCGCGGTCAGCGAGACGAAGACGGCCACGGCCTTGAGCGCGGAGATGACGGTGGGGGCGCGCAGCCCGTGCCGGTAGGTGGCGACGGCCAGCCCCGCGAACAGGGCCACCATCACCAGATCACCGGCCGCACCGCGCGGATACACGCCCCCGGCCGTCAGCACCGCCCGTATGCCGAGCAGTTGCAGCGCGAGATACGGCATCGTCGCGAGGATCCCGGTCAGCGCGACCACCAGGGCCAGCGGCGGCGAGCCGTACCGGCCGCGCACGAAGTCGGCCGCGGTGACGTAGCCGTGCCGGCGGGCCACCGACCACAGGCGGCTCAGCAGCACGAAGGCGAGCGGGCAGACGATCACCGTGTACGGCACCGCGAAGAAGGCGGGCGCGCCGTTGCCGTACGCCAGGCCCGGTACGGCGGCGAAGGTGTACGCGGTGAAGATCGTGCCGCCGAGCAGCAGCCAGGTCCACACCGGGCCGAGGCTGCGGTCGGCCAGCGCCCAGCCCTCCAGGGAGGGCAGCCGGTCGCTCGGGTGCAGGCGCCGCGCGGTCACGGCGAGCAGCGACGCCCCGCCGATCACGGCGAGGAACGTCGCGGTCATGGCGCCATCGGCCATGGGTCACCGTCCTTGGTGTGCCTGTGCCCTCGGGCGAGAGTTGCGCGAGCGGCCCGAACGGAGGACAGGGAACCGGCGGGAAATTTCCTGGACATTCGCTGTCAACCGGTCCGAGGGGGTGGGCAACTCTTGCACAGACCGACAGCGATCGGGAGGGAGCTTCTGTCCCGAGCTCCTGTCCCGAGCTCCTGTCCCAGCCGCCTGTTGATCTGCTGAGTCACATCTGACTCGTCTTTCAAGGAGCCGCCATGCCCGCATCAGCCCTGCCCGAAAACGGCCGTCAGGCGCCGGAAAAATCACGCATGTCACCTAGGTCGATCCTGCTCTGGAGCACCGTCTCCCTCCTTGGCGCGATCGCCTGGGGCGTCCTCGCGCTGGCCCGGGGTGAGGAGATCTCCGCGGTCTGGCTGGTGATCGCCGCGCTCGGCTCGTACGCCATCGCCTACCGCTTCTACTCCCGCTTCGTCGCCCGCCGCGTACTGAAGCCGGACGACCGCCGGGCGACCCCCGCCGAGCGCCTGGAGGACGGCGTCGACTTCCAGCCCACCGACCGCCGGGTGCTCCTCGGCCACCACTTCGCCGCCATCGCGGGCGCCGGGCCGCTGGTCGGTCCCGTGCTCGCGGCCCAGATGGGCTATCTGCCCGGCACGCTCTGGATCGTCGCCGGGGTGATCTTCGCCGGGGCGGTGCAGGACATGGTCGTGCTGTTCCTGTCCATGCGGCGGGACGGCAAGTCGCTGGGGCAGATGGCCCGCGAGGAGATCGGCCGGGTGGGCGGCGCGGCCGCGCTGATCGCGGTCTTCGCCATCATGATCATCCTGCTGGGGGTGCTGGCCCTGGTCGTGGTCAACGCCCTCGCCCACTCGCCGTGGGGCACCTTCTCGGTGGCCATGACCATCCCCATCGCCCTGTTCATGGGTTTCTGGCTGCACCGCATCCGCCCGGGCCGGGTCGTCGAGACCAGCCTCATCGGCGTGGCGCTGCTGCTGCTCGCGATCGTCGGCGGCAGCTGGATCCAGGAGTCCTCGCTGGCCGGCGCCTTCACCCTCAGCCCGACCACCCTCGTCCTGTGCCTCGTCGGCTACGGCTTCGTCGCCTCCGTACTCCCGGTGTGGATGCTGCTCGCCCCGCGCGACTACCTCTCCACCTTCATGAAGATCGGCACCATCGCCCTGCTCGCGGTGGGTGTCGTGGTCGCCGCCCCCGTGCTGCGCGCCGACGCGGTGAGCGACTTCGCCTCGAACGGCGCGGGCCCGGTCTTCGCCGGATCCCTCTTCCCCTTCCTGTTCATCACCATCGCGTGCGGCGCGCTCTCCGGCTTCCACGCGCTGGTCGCCTCGGGGACGACTCCGAAGCTGATCCAGAAGGAGTCCCAGGTCCGGCTGATCGGATACGGCGCGATGCTGATGGAGTCGTTCGTCGCGATCATGGCGCTGATCGCGGCGGCGACCCTGGAGCCGGGCCTGTACTACGCGATGAACGCCCCCGCAGGGCTTCTCGGTACGACGGCCGAGTCGGCGTCCCAGGCCGTGGCGGGCCTCGGCTTCACCGTCACCCCCGACCAGCTGACCCAGGCGGCCAAGGCCGTCGAGGAGCAGACGCTGATCGCTCGCTCCGGTGGCGCCCCGACCCTGGCGGTCGGCATGTCGGAGATCTTCTCCGGCGTCTTCGGCGGCACCGCGATGAAGGCATTCTGGTACCACTTCGCGATCATGTTCGAGGCGCTGTTCATCCTGACCACGGTCGACGCCGGCACCCGCGTCGGGCGCTTCATGCTCCAGGACATGCTCGGCAATGTCTGGAAGCCGATCGGCCGGGTCAACTGGAAGCCGGGCATCTGGCTGTGCAGCGGCCTCGTCGTGGCGGCCTGGGGCTACTTCCTCTACACCGGCGCCACCGACCCGCTCGGCGGAATCAACCAGCTCTTCCCGCTCTTCGGCATCGCCAACCAGCTCCTGGCGGCCGTGGCGCTGACCGTCTGCACCACGGTCCTGATCAAGTCCGGCCGGCTGCGCTGGGCCTGGGTCACCGGCGTCCCGCTCGCCTGGGTGGTCGCGATCACGTTCACCGCGGGCTGGCAGAAGATCTTCTCCGACGACCCCAAGATCGGCTTCTTCGCCCAGCGCGCCAAGTACGCCGACGGCATCGACGACGGTCAGGTCCTGCCGCCCGCCAAGACCCTCGACGACATGCACACCGTGGTCACCAACTCCACGGTCGACGGCGCTTTGATCGCGCTGTTCCTGCTGCTGGTCGCGGTCGTGATCGTCAACGCGGCGGTGGTGTGCGTCCGGTCGATACGCCGCCCCGGCTCACTGCCGACCACCGAGGCAGCGTACGTCGAGTCCCGCATCGACGTGCCCGAGCAGGCGGGCGAGCCGCTGGTGGGGGTGCGGTCGTGAGGGCGGTGCGCTGGGCGCGGGCGGTGCGGTGGTACGTACGGGAACTGACGGAGGTGCTGAGCCTGCTGCACCGGGAGGAGCACCGGCAGGGGCGTTGCTGCTGAGTTCCGGGCCGGTGGCCTGGCAGCCGGCCTCCCAGCGCCGGTACTACACGGCCACCGGCTCCGCCTCCGCCGGCTTCTCCTGGCTCGCCGCCCGGTCACGGGCCTCGCGGCGGGCCAGGATCACCCACCCGACGGGAACACCCGCGGCGAACAGCCACCACTGAAGGGCGTACGCATAGTTCAGCGGGGCGTTCTCCTCGCCCGGCTTCCCGATCAGCTCCGGCGTGTCACCCTTCGGCTCGGGCGCCGTCTGCACCACGTACCCGCCGAGCACCCGCGCATCGAGGCGCCGCGCCTCCTGCTCGCTGCTGATCAGCATGACCTGCCGGTCGGGAAGTCCCTTGAGGTCCTTGATCCCGCTCGCCTCGGTCGTCTCGTCGGGCATCAGCCGCCCGGTGACGGTGACACGCCCGCTCGGCGGCGCCGGGATCTTGGGGAACGCCGTCTGGCTGGGCCCGTCCGCGGGGATCCAGCCGCGGTTGACCATCAGCACCTTGCCGTCCGTCAGGACGAAGGGGGTGAGCACATGGAAGCCGACCTCTTCGTCGGCGTTGACGCGCCGCCTGACGACGACTTCCCGGTCGGTGTCGAAGCGGCCCGCGGCGGTCACGGTGCGGTACCGCTCCTTGGTGGTGACCGTGTGCCCCGGGGAGGTCAGCTTCTCCACGGGCACCGGCTTCGCGCCCAGGGCGTCGGCGACCAGCTGGTTCCGGGCGGAGCGCTCCTCGTAACGGTGCATCTGCCAGATGCCCAGCCTGATCATCGTGGGGATGAGGACGAGGGCGACCAGCGTGAGGATCACCCACTGCCGGGACAACAGGAAGCGGTACACCCCACGACCGTACAACTCGGTCGTGGGGTGCTTTCAGGCGGGTACCGGGTCACACCTTGTCGATGATCCCCACCTTTCCCTCCTCGCGGGCGCAGTGGGCACCGCAGTACCAGTGGCCCTCGACCTCGACGCCCTGCCCGATGATCTGGACGCGGCAGTGCTCGCAGACCGGGGCCATGCGGTGGATCGCACAGGAGAAGCAGTCGAAGACGTGCACCGCGCCCTGCGCGTGCACCTCGAAGGTCATGCCGTAGTCGTTTCCGCATACTTCACATGTCGCCATGCGCCACAGGGTGAGCCGTCACCGCGGCCCGGGCGAGAGGACTCCGGGCGAGTCGCGCGGCAATCACCCGTCCGTACGGTCACTGCTCCGACGCCGGTTCCACGTCCCGCAGGAGTTGCCCGAACGCCGCCTCGTCGATCACCGGCGTCCCGTACTGGCGGGCCTTGACCACCTTCGACGTGTTCGCGTCCGGGTCGTTGGTGACGAGCAGGCTGGTCAGCCGGGACAGGCTCGTCGACACATGCAGCCCGGCCTCGATCGCGCGGTCCTCCAGCAGGTCGCGCTCGATCGACGTGTCGCCGGAGAAGGCGACCCGCATGCCTTGTTTGAGCCGTTTGCCCTCTTCGTAGCGCCCCGGGTTGGGGTAGGGGCAGGCAGGCCTCTTGCGGGACGGCCGCCAACTGGTCGGCCGGTAGCCGCTGGAGCCGCCGTAGCTGCTGGAGCCGCCGTAGCCGCCCGCCTGCTGTCCGACCCGGGGCGTGGCGGTGTCCCGCCACTCGGTCAGCGGCCGGCACTCCTGCAGCGGCAGCCGCACGCTGCCCGCCGCCGCGGCCCGCAGGCTCGGCCGGAACGCCTCCGCCAGCACGCGCGCGTCGTCCAGCGCGTGGTGCGCGCGCTGCTGTACGACGCCGAAGTGGGCGGCGAGCGACTCCAGCTTGTGGTTGGGCAGGGGCAGGGCCAGCTCCTTGGACAGCGCGATGGTGCACAGGCGCTGACGTACCGGGGCCTCGCGCTCCGCGCGCGCGTACTCGCGCGCGATCATCTGCCAGTCGAAGACGGCGTTGTGTGCGACGAGCACCCGGCCGTCGAGCCGGGTCGAGAACTCCTCGGCGATGTCCTGGAAAAGGGGCGCCGTGTCGAGCATCTCGCTCGTCAGACCGTGGATCCAGACCGGGCCCGGGTCCCGCTCCGGGTTGACCAGGGTGTACCAGTGGTCCTCGACCTCGCCGCGCGCGTCCAGCCGGTAGACGGCCGCGGAGATTATCCGGTCGTCCCGGGCCAGGCCCGTGGTCTCCACGTCAACGACCGCGTATCCCTGGGGATACGCGGCCGGCCACGCTGTGGGGGAGGACGCCGCGGTCGTAAGGTCTTCGAGCATGGTCACTGAGGATACGGGCCGGGACTGACACTCCTGGCCGTCAGGTGCCGTGCTCCGCCCACCCGTTCGAGCGCCGCGAACGTCAGCACGTCAACGGGTCGGCCCGTACCCGGTGTTGTCGTACCCCCGTGAGCCCGATACCCCGATACCTGAACGTGATCCCGATACCTGACGGGGAGCGTCGGTACATCCCTGATGACCGCGGTGGTGCAATCCTCCGCATGTGACCGAACCGACGCATGACGAGGCCCACGGCGGCGCGCTGGGCGAGCGGCTGAACTGGCTGCGGGCGGCCGTTCTCGGGGCGAACGACGGCATCGTGTCGACCGCGGGACTCGTCGTCGGCGTGGCCGGCGCGACGGACGACCGCTCCGCCCTGCTCACGGCCGGGCTGGCCGGGCTGCTCGCCGGGTCGATGTCGATGGCGGCGGGGGAGTACGTCTCGGTGTCCACCCAGCGCGACTCGGAGAAGGCCGCGTTGGCCCTGGAGAAGCGGGAGTTGCGGGAGCGGCCGGAGGCGGAACTGGAGGAGCTGGCGGAACTGCTCCGGCGACGCGGGCTGTCCCGGGACGTGGCCATGGAGGCGGCCGTCCAGCTGACGGAACGGGACGCACTGAAGGCACACGCGCGCGTGGAGCTCGGCATCGACCCGGACGAGCTGACCAACCCGTGGCACGCGGCGTGGGCGAGCTTCCTGGCGTTCACGGCCGGGGCGCTGCTGCCGCTGCTCGCGATGGTGCTGCCACCGGCGGACCGGCGCCTGGCGGTCACCGTCGCCTCGGTACTGGCCGCCCTCGCCCTGACCGGCTGGAGCAGCGCCCGCCTGGGCGCCGCCGCCCCGCCCCGCGCGGTACTGCGCACTGTGGCGGGCGGCGCGCTGGCCATGGGCGTCACCTACGCGGCCGGGGCGCTGCTGGGGGCGTCGGGGGTGTAGCCCACGGTTTCCGCGCGCGCCGGGAGCCGACGGCGACGTACGGTGAGGTGCGCTCGACCACCCGCCGTGCGCAGGTACCCCGGACACGAGAAGGACCCTCGTCATGCGCGCCACCACCATTCACGCCCCGTTCGACATGCGTGTGGAGGACGTGCCCGATCCCGTGGTGCAGCAGCCCACCGACGCCGTGGTCCGGGTGCTGCGCGCCTGCATCTGCGGCAGCGACCTGTGGGCATACCGGGGGGAGTCGGCACGGCAGCCCGGCCAGCGCATCGGCCACGAGTTCCTCGGAGTCGTCGAGGAGACCGGCTCCGAGGTGACCGGTGTCGAGCGGGGTGACCTCGTCGTCGCGCCCTTCATGTGGTCCGACGGCGTCTGCGACTACTGCCGCGAGGGCCTCAACACCTCCTGCGAGCACGGCGGCTTCTGGGGCACCGTCGGCTCCGACGGCGGCCAGGGCGAGGCCGTGCGCGTCCCCTACGCCGACGGCACCCTCGTCCGGCTCCCCAAGGACGCCGCCTCCGACGACCACCTGCTCTCCGCCCTGCTGACCCTGTCCGACGTCATGGGCACCGGCCACCACGCCGCCCTCGGCGCCGGAGCCCGCCCGGGCGCCACGGTCGCCGTGGTGGGTGACGGCGCCGTAGGACTGTGCGCGGTGCTCGCCGCCAAGCGACTCGGTGCCGAGCGGATCATCGCGCTGGGCCGTCACCAGGTCCGCACGGACATCGCACGCCGCTTCGGCGCCACCGAGGTCGTCGCCGAGCGCGGGGACGCGGCCGTCGAGGCCGTACGCGAACTCACCCGCGGTCAGGGCGCACACGCCGTCGTCGAGGCCGTCGGCACCGAGCAGTCCATGCGTACGGCGGTCAACATCACCCGGGACGGCGGCGCCATCGGCTTCGTCGGTGTGCCGCACGGCAGCGGCACCGGCCTCGACCTCGGCGTCATGTTCGACCGCAACATCGCGCTCCGCGGCGGCGTCGCGCCGGTCCGCGCCTACATCCCGCACCTGCTGCCCGATGTCCTCGACGGCACGATCGACCCGTCGCCCGTCTTCGACCTGACGGTCGGACTGGAGGAGGTCCCCGCCGGCTACAAGGCGATGGACGAGCGCACGGCGCTCAAGGTGCAGGTCACCCTCTGAGTCACCAGCGGATCGGCACCGGCAGCGCCGTCAGCAGTCCCGACAGGGCCACCACCAGGCCGAGGGCGACGACCTCCGCCCGTGCGGGCGAGCAGGCCGTCAGCGGGTCGGCCGCCCGGTGCAGCTTGATCCGTGCCCACAGGGCGAGTGCGGCCACGGCCGCCACCAGGATCACCTTGGCCAGCAGGGCACGCCCGTACGCCGTCTCGGTCAGCTGCTCCAGGATCGTGTCCGACGGCATCCGGCGCAGCGAGCTCCACACCCCCGTCGCCGTGATGGCGGCGAGCAGTACGGCCGCCACGCGCGCGTAGAGCCCCAGCAGGGCCGCGCCCGCCTCCGCGCCGCCCCAGCCGCGCAGGGTCCGCAGCGCGTGCAGCAGCCCGCCGGCCCAGAGCGACGCGCAGGCCAGGTGCACCAGCGTCAGCCCGGAGCCGAGCAGCGGGCTGTGCTCGGTCGTGGGGTGGGCGCGCAGGGCCTCGGCGACCACGACGGCGGCCAGTGGCCAGACCTGGGTGGCGGGCCGGCGCGAGAGGGCGCACAGCCCGGCCACGGCGAAGGCGTTGACCTCCAGCAGCGCGAGCTTGCCGTCGCGCGACGCGTAGAGGCCGCCGACGTCGAGGTCGGAAGGGCTGTGCGGCACGAGGTTGCCCGTGGAGACCACCGAAGCGAGGCCGAGGGCGGCGACGAAACCGGCGCCGGCCGCGTACGGCGCCCAACTGCGGGGCGTGTGCGGGGGAGCGCCCGGCACATTTCGGGCCAGCCGGTTCACGAACAGCTCGCCCAGCGGGACGCACAGCGCCGCGATCAGCACCGTACGCAGCAGCGCGATCCCACCGGCGCCGGGCGCGGCGGCCTCACCGGTACCGTCCAGCGTGGCCGACGGCCCGAGCAGTGGGATCAACGCCGCCAGTGCCACCAGGACGAGAACGGCGACGGCTCGGCCCACGCCGGGGCGCGGTCTGGGCGCGCTCCCGTCGGACACGCCAAGGGAAGGTCTCGTCAACGTCACCTCATGATCTTCACAAAGCATCACAGAGTCGGGCAAGTGCCGGAAAACAAGTGGTGGTACGGCATTCCGCCCCTGGGTACGTTTCCGGCGACCCCGGCGCTCAGTCCCACCGCGCGGAATCCAGCCCCCGGCCGCTCAGGCCCAACGCGCCGGATCCGCACCCCAAACCCCTGGCGGCCGCGCCCAGTCGACCGGACCGCCCGCGAACGACACCGGCGACAGGGCGTACCGCAGCCGTCCGAGCGCGCTGTCCCTCTCGGTGAGCCAGGCATCGGGCCCGTCGTACGCCAGGCTCCCCGCCGGGCCCGGCTCGATCCGGTGCGTCAGCCATGCCGCCGTGCGCGCCAGTGACAGCCGTACGCACCGGCCGTACCCCTGCTCCGCCCGCTCGGTCAACGCCCGCAGTACGGCCGCCGCCAGCAGATACCCCGTCCCGTGGTCGAGGGCCTGCGCGGGCAGCGCGCCGGGCCGCTCGGCCGATCCCTCGATCGCGGCGATTCCGGTGGCGGCCTGCACGAGGCTGTCGAACCCGCGCCGCCCGCCCCACGGCCCATGCGACCCCCATGCCGACAACTGCGCCACGACCAGCCCGGGCCGTCGCTCGGCCAGTTCCTGAGCCGACAGCCCGAAGCGGTCCAGGGTGCCGGGCCGGTACCCGGTGACGACGACGTCCGCCGCCGCGAGCAGGTCCTCGAAGGCGCGCCGGTCGGCCACCAGGTCCAGCGTCGCCGAGCGCTTCCCGAAGCCCGTGTCGGCGTGCTGGTCGGCCAGTTCGGGCAGGTGGGGCGCGTCCACGCGCAGGACGTCCGCGCCGAGCAGCGCGAGCGTGCGCGTGGCGACGGGGCCGGCGATGACCCGCGTCAGATCCAGTACGCGCACTCCGGCGGCGGGCAGCAGGGGCGCACCGTCGAGCGGCGGGAGCGCACGCGCGCGTGCCGTGTTCAGCCGTTCGCGCTCGACGAGCGGGCGGCGGGCCACCGCGGCCGCCTGCTCGTGCACCGCCCACTCCTCGGGCGAACGCAGCGCCACGGCCAGCCCCCCGGCCGCGTACACGGACTCCTCCACCTCGCGCGAGGACCGCTCGGCGAGCGCCGCCCCCAAGGCGTCCGGATCCTCCTGCGTCATCCCCAGCGCGGTCAGCAGCCGGGCCCGGTGATGCGGATAGTTGGCATGCGTGCGCACCCAACCGTCCGCCGTTCGCCAGAACCGCGACAGCGGCGCGAAGGTGACCGGCGCGCGCCCGTCGACCAGCAGATGCCGCTCACTCACGAACGCCGTGGCGATCGCGCCGTCGTCCAGCCGCACCCCGGGCACCTCGGCGAGCCCGGCCCGCCGCGCCCCCAGCTCGGCCGCGGCCAACGCGCACGCACCCACACAGGCGCGTGCCAACTCCCGTACGGGGAGGCGCGCAGGGAGCGCGCCCTCCCGCAGTACGGTCGACACCCGCGGAAGAAGGGCGGGGTCGCCGCCCACCGCGGACCAGGCGTACTTGATTCCAGTCATGACTGCACTATGCAGTGTTGAGTCAATCAATACATTGACCGGAGTGCCGCCCGCCGTACATCCGGCCTACCCGATCAATCAACCGCATCCAGTGCGTTGACGATGCCGACCCCGTAGAACCCGTTGAACCGCTTGCCGCCCTCGCACACCGCGTCCTGCGTGCCGTCGCCGTTCTGGTCGTAGGACTCCGGGCAGCCCGGGTTGTCCGCCTGGACCTTCAGCAGCGCCTTCAGCTGGGCCGGAGTCGCGTACGGGTACCGGGACTTCAGCAGCGCGGCGACGCCCGCGGCATGCGGGGAGGCCATCGACGTGCCCTGCAGGAAGCCGTACTTGCCGCCCGGGACGGTGGACAGGATGCGACCGTTCTTCGACGGCGTGTCCGGGATCTGGTAGAGCCGGTCGCCGCCCGGCGCCGCGATGTCGATGACGCCGTAACCGTACGAGGAGTAGTACGACTTGAGGTTCTGTACGCCCGTGGCGCTGACCGTGACGACGCCCGGCAGCTGCGTCGGTACGTCGAAGCACTCGTGCGGGTCGACCGTGCGCTTGACCGCGGTCGAGTCGTCGGGGCTGCTCTCGTCGACGATCGCGTCGGAGTCCAGGTCGTGGTTGGAGTTGCCGGCCGACGCGAAGTTGAGGGTGCCCTTGTTCTGGGCGTACAGCTGGGCCCTGTTGACCGCATCGACGATGGCCCGCTGGTCGGGGTCGTCCATGCAGTTGTACAGCCATGGATCAACGTAGTAGCTGTTGTTCGTGATCTCGACGCCGTGGTCGGCGGCGAACACGAAGGCGCACACGACGCTCTCGGGGTAGTAGAGACCGTTGACCGGATCGCTCACCTTGATCCCGGAGACCTTGACGCCGGGGGCGACGCCGGCGATGCCGATGCCGTTGCGGGGCGCGGCTATCTCGCCCGCCACATGCGTGCCGTGCGCGTCGGCGCTCGTGTACGGCCGCCAGGCGCCCTCACTGGTGTCCGCCTTGCCGCCGGCGCAGTTCGCCGACTGGGCGGCGGAGAAGTTCGGCGCGAGGTCGGGGTGGGTGTCGTCGACGCCGTTGTCGATCACGGCGACGGTCACCCTGCCGCTGCCCGGGTTGATCTTCGCGGCCCGGTCGGCGCCGATCGCTCGCAGGTTCCACTGGTCGGCCTCGAGGGGCTCGCTGTCGGCCGCCGCCGCGGCCGCGCTCGACGTCCTTGCGGCCTGTCCCTCCGTCATGAGCTGAATGGGGCCCTCGTCCGTCGCCCCGGCGGCGGTCAGGGGCGTCGTACGCGTCGCACCCGCCGACTGGACCCCGCGCACCGTGCGTATCGCCTTGGCGAAGTCGGGGTTCGCCGAGTGGACGACGATCACGCCGATCCGCTCGTACGTGATCACCACCGTCCCGTCGGCCGCGGCGATCGCCTTCTTCACTGCCTCGATCGTGCCGCGGTCAGGCCTGGTGTTGACGACATACGCCAGCGAGGACGCGTCCGTGGCCCGCACGGTGGGCTCCGCGGGCGGTGCCGCAGCGGCCCCTGTCGGCAGGAAGCCGAGCGAGGCGGTCAGTGACAGAACGAGGGGTACGGCGAGGCCGAGTCGGCGTCTGGACCGCAGATGAGCCATGGGTTCTCCACATCATCCGGAACGAGACCGCCCGAGACGCGGGTGGGCGCTCGGGCAGGTACATGACGAGTGGTGCAGAGGTGAAGCTATCCCCGAACTTACTGGCCAGCAATCTGACCCGGGGCGACTTCGGAAAGACGGCCGGGGAGTTGAACCGGTCCTCGTGTGGCGCCGTGACGTTGAACAGGAGGCGCGAGCACGAGCGAGCCCCCTGTCGGATCACGTGCCGGAGCCCTAACATCGCCACCCGGCTCAAGTGATCCATGTCACTGCGAGGAACAGAGCCGTCCATGTCCGTACCCGAACCGTCCCCGACTCCCGATCCGCCCCCCACCCCCGATCCGTCCCCGTCCACTGTCGCAACAGCGCCCGCAACGCGAGGAGACTCCGTGGCCACCGACGCACCGCCCCCCTCGAAAGAGACACACAAACTCCCCTCCACCGAGGAGTTCACCGAGGTGCAGGAGAGCGCGGAGTTCGGTGAACTGCGCCGCTCCTACCGCTCCTTCGCCTTTCCGCTGACCGTCGCCTTCATCGCCTGGTACCTGCTGTACGTCCTGCTCTCCAACTACGCGGGCGACTTCATGGGCACCAAGCTGTTCGGCAATATCAACGTCGCGTTCGTCTTCGGTATCGCCCAGTTCCTCACCACGTTCCTCATTGCCTGGTGGTACTCGCGCCACGCCGGCGCCAAGCTCGACCCCAAGGCTGAGGCCATCAAGACTCGTATGGAGGGCGGCGCATGAGCCCCGCGATGACCCATGTGCAGCTCGCCGCCAACGAGGCCAGCGAGCACCGGCCACTGATCATCACCCTGTTCGCGTGCTTCGTGGTCGCGACCCTGTTCATCACCGTCTGGGCGGGCCGCCAGACCAAGGACGCCGCCGACTTCTACGCGGGCGGCCGGTCGTTCAGCGCCTTCCAGAACGGCCTCGCCGTCTCCGGCGACTACATGTCCGCCGCGTCCTTCCTCGGCATCGCGGGCGCCATCGCCCTGTTCGGATACGACGGCTTCCTGTACTCCATCGGATTCCTGGTCGCCTGGCTGGTCGCCCTGCTCCTGGTGGCCGAGCCGCTTCGGAACTCCGGCCGCTACACGATGGGTGACGTCCTCGCGTACCGCATGCGCCAGCGCCCGGTGCGTACGGCGGCCGGCACCTCCACGATCGTCGTGTCGATCTTCTACCTGCTGGCCCAGATGGCCGGCGCGGGCGTCCTGGTCTCGCTGCTGCTCGGCATCACCACCGACGCCGGCAAGATCCTCATCGTCGCCCTGGTCGGCGTCCTGATGATCGTGTACGTCTCCATCGGCGGCATGAAGGGCACGACCTGGGTCCAGATGGTCAAGGCTGTGCTGCTCATCGGCGGCACCATCCTGATCACCTTCCTGGTGCTGCTGAAGTTCAACTTCAACATCTCCGACCTGCTCGGCAAGGCCGCCGAGAACAGCGGCAAGGGCGCCGCCTTCCTGGAGCCGGGCCTCCAGTACGGCGCCACCGGCACCTCGAAGCTCGACTTCATCTCCCTCGGCATCGCCCTGGTCCTCGGCACCGCCGGTCTGCCGCACATCCTGATCCGCTTCTACACGGTGCCCAACGCCAAGGCCGCCCGGAAGTCCGTGAACTGGGCGATCGGCATCATCGGCGGCTTCTACCTGATGACCATCGCCCTCGGCTTCGGCGCCGCCGCGCTGATCTCGCCGGAGGAGATCATCGCCTCCAACCCGGCCGGCAACACGGCGGCACCCCTGCTCGCCCTGCACATCGGCGGCGTCGACTCGGCCTGGGGCGCGATCCTGCTCGCCACCATCTCGGCGGTGGCCTTCGCGACGATCCTCGCCGTGGTCGCCGGCCTGACCCTGGCCTCGTCCTCGTCGTTCGCCCACGACATCTACGCGAACGTCATCAGGAAGGGCGAGGCCACCGAGAAGGAGGAGGTCCGGGCGGCTCGCCTGGCCACCATCGGCATCGGCGCCGTCTCCATCCTCCTCGGCGCCCTCGCCCGCGACCTGAACGTCGCCGGCCTGGTCGCCCTGGCCTTCGCGGTCGCCGCCTCCGCCAACCTGCCGACGATCCTCTACAGCCTGTTCTGGAAGCGGTTCACCACCCAGGGCGCGCTGTGGTCGATCTACGGCGGCCTGATCGTCGCCGTCGGCCTGGTGCTGTTCTCGCCGGTCGTGTCCGGCGACCCGAAGGCGATGTTCCCGGACGTCGACTTCGCCTGGTTCCCGCTGAAGAACCCGGGCATCATCTCCATCCCGTTCGGCTTCTTCATGGGCTGGCTCGGCACGGTCCTGTCCAAGGAAGAGCCCGACGCCGGCAAGTACGCGGAGCTGGAGGTCCGGTCCCTGACCGGCACCGGCGCCCACTGAGCCTGCCCCCTGAAGCGGCCGCGTCGTAGATCCCTACGACGCGGCCGCGTCGTACGTCGTGGGATCGGGTCGGTGTCGCTGTCAGTGCGGTCACGTAGGCTCGCAGGTGACAGAAATTGAATCTGGTCGTGACGAGGGAGGGGGCCCAGTGCTCATCGACACCTACGGCCGTGTGGCCACCGACCTGAGGGTCTCGCTGACGGACCGCTGCAATCTGCGG
The DNA here is from genome assembly GCF_028736035.1 of Streptomyces sp. T12. Classification (NCBI taxonomy): domain Bacteria; kingdom Bacillati; phylum Actinomycetota; class Actinomycetes; order Kitasatosporales; family Streptomycetaceae; genus Streptomyces; species Streptomyces sp. T12. The sequence continues at coordinate 2,254,843 of NZ_CP117866.1, read as the reverse complement.
TGCACGTACTGCATGCCCGAGGAGGGGCTGCAGTGGCTCGCCAAGCCCGACCTGCTCACGGACGACGAGATCGTCCGCCTGATCGACATCGCGGTCACCTCCCTCGGTATCGAGGAGGTCCGCTTCACCGGTGGTGAGCCCCTGCTGCGTCCCGGACTGGTCGGGATAGTGGAGCGGGTCGCGGCCCTGTCGCCCCGCCCGCAGATGTCCTTGACGACGAACGGCATCGGTCTCAAGCGCACCGCGGCCGCCCTGAAGGCGGCGGGTCTGGACCGGGTCAACGTCTCCCTGGACACCCTGCGCCCGGACGTTTTCAAGACCTTGACCCGCCGCGACCGCCACAAGGACGTCATCGAAGGCCTGCACGCTGCCCGCGACGCCGGCCTGACTCCGGTCAAGGTCAACTCGGTCCTGATGCCGGGCCTGAACGACGACGAGGCCCCGGACCTGCTGGCCTGGGCCGTGGAGCACGACTACGAACTGCGCTTCATCGAGCAGATGCCCCTGGACGCCCAGCACGGCTGGAAGCGCGACGGCATGATCACCGCCGGGGACATCCTGACCTCCCTGCGCACCCGCTTCGAGCTGACCGAGGAGGGTGCGGAGAAGCGCGGCTCGGCCCCGGCGGAGCGCTGGCTGGTCGACGGCGGCCCGCACGTGGTCGGCGTGATCGCCTCCGTCACCCGCCCGTTCTGCTCGGCCTGCGACCGCACCCGCCTGACGGCCGACGGCCAGGTCCGCACCTGCCTGTTCGCCCAGGAGGAGACGGACCTGCGCGCGGCCCTGCGCTCGGGTGCCCCGGACGAGGAGATCGCCCGTATCTGGCGGTTGGCGATGTGGGGCAAGAAGGCGGGCGCGGGCCTGGACGATCCGAGCTTCATTCAGCCGGACCGTCCGATGTCAGCCATCGGTGGCTGAAGGGGCCTCTTCCCACTCCTTCAGCAGGACCACGTCCTTCAAAAACCCCCGCACCCCGAGGAACTGCGACAAATGCTCGCGGTGCTCCTCGCAAGCGAGCCACGTCTTGCGCCGCTCCGGCGTATGAATCTTCGGGTTGTTCCACGCCAGCACCCACACGGCATCGGCGCGGCACCCCTTGGCAGAACAGATCGGCGTCTCGTCACTCACAGGCTCGTCTCACAAGTTCGCGCACAAAAAGGCGACGCCGAGCAGCCACGGGGGGAGCTGCCCGGCGTCGGTCCGTCGCTCCGACGGGGGATGCGGAGCGCCTACGAAGTATGTCACGGGTAACCCGTCGCCCGGCACCTGAACAACACTATTGATCTGAGCTTTTCCTGAGCTTGGCGCGGACTCGACTTCCGGAGGGAAGCGGTCCGCAAGGTCACGCCTCGGGGTGCGGTTTCCTTTGTGCGCCCGGCGCGGAGTCCCCCGCGACATCTTCCGGGACCGATTCCGCGAAACCGTCATTCGTCCGCGGCGGCGTGATCATCGGCCGCATCGGCGCGGCCACGAACGTCGAGGGCAGTGACGGCGCATTCTCTCGCCCCGCGTTGGCGATCACGACCGCGATGTACGGCAGGATCGCCCCGAGCACCAACGCCACGATCGCGACGTGCCGTTCGACGTTCCACAGCGTGGCCGCGAGGATCACCGACACCGTACGGACCGACATCGAGATGATGTACCGGCGCTGCCGCGCACGCACGTCGTCATGGAGGCCCGCCCGGGCCCCGGTGATCCGGAACACCTCGGTGTTGCCGCCCGCGTGCAGCTTCCGCATCACATTCCACCATCCGCCCGCATCGGACTCTCCCCCTGCCCGTACCCGTCCGCCCCCGGTCGGGGACCCGGGCCAGGACACCTCCCACGGTACGCCCCGGCTCCGCCGTCTACGAGACCGGGGCCTCTGCCACCTGGGCGAACGCCCTCAGCTGTAACGCGTACGGCCGTACCCGGCATGCGACGTACCACGTCCGGACCAACACTGGGCGTAATGCTCACCCCGAGCCGTACGAGGAGGCAGCCATGGGCTGGTTGTGGGCGATCATCGTGGGATTCGTGCTCGGCCTGATCGCGAAGTTGCTCATCCCGGGCAAGCAGCACAGCCCCCTCTGGCTGACCACCATCTTCGGCATCCTCGGTGCTGTCGTCGGCAACTCCATCGCCCGCGCGTTCGGCGTCGATTCGACCCGCGGCATCGACTGGAGCCGGCACGTCTTCCAGATCGTCGCCGCGGTGATCATCGTGTACGTGGGCGACATGCTGTACATGGCGACGCTGGGCAAGCGTAAGCAGCAGACGCGCTGAGACCGGACACGACGAACCGGACACGACCGAAGGGACGGCCCCCCGTCGGGGAAGCCGCCCCTTCGCCGTGCGTGCGTCGCCGTGCCTCCGTCAGGCGCCCGTGACCTCGACCGCCGCCAGGTTCTTCTTCCCGCGCCGCAGCACCAGCCACCGCCCGTGCAGCAGGTCCTCCTTCGCGGGCACCGCGTCCTCGCCGGCGACCTTGACGTTGTTCACGTAGGCCCCGCCCTCCTTCACGGTGCGCCGCGCCGCGGACTTGCTGGCGACCAGGCCGACCTCGGCGAAGAGGTCGACGACCTGGCCGAGCTGCTCGACCCGGATGTGCGGCACCTCGGAGAGGGCCGCCGCCAGTGTCCGGTCGTCCAGTTCCGTCAGCTCGCCCTGGCCGAACAGGGCCTTGGACGCGGCGATCACGGCGGCCGTCTGGTCGGCGCCGTGCACCAGCGTCGTCAGCTCCTCGGCCAGCGCACGCTGCGCCGCACGGGCCTGCGGACGCTCCTCGGTCTGCTGCTCCAGCTCCTCCAGTTCCGCACGGGACTTGAAGGACAGGATGCGCATGTAGGTCGAGATGTCCCGGTCATCCGCGTTCAGCCAGAACTGGTAGAACGCGTACGGCGTCGTCATCTCCGGGTCGAGCCAGATGGCGCCGCCCTCGGTCTTGCCGAACTTGGTGCCGTCCGCCTTGGTCATCAGCGGGGTCGCCAGAGCGTGCACGCTCGCGTGCGGCTCCAGCCTGTGGATCAGGTCCAGACCCGCGGTGAGGTTGCCCCACTGGTCGCTGCCGCCCTGCTGGAGCGTGCAGCCGTGCCGCCGGTACAGCTCCAGGAAGTCCATGCCCTGGAGCAGCTGGTAGCTGAACTCGGTGTAGCTGATGCCCTCTTCGGACTGCAGACGGCGGGCGACCGAGTCCTTGGTCAGCATCTTGTTGACGCGGAAGTGCTTGCCGATGTCCCGCAGGAACTCGATGGCCGACATGCCGGCCGTCCAGTCCAGGTTGTTCACCATCGTCGCGGCGTTGTCGCCCTCGAAGGACAGGAACGGCTCGATCTGCCCGCGCAGGCGGTTCACCCAGTTCGCGACCGTCTCCGGGTCGTTCAGCGTGCGCTCGGCCGTCGGGCGCGGGTCGCCGATCTGGCCCGTCGCGCCGCCCACCAGCGCCAGCGGGCGCAGGCCCGCCTGCTGGAGGCGGCGCATGGTGAGGACCTGGACCAGGTGGCCGACGTGCAGGCTGGCCGCGGTCGGGTCGAAACCGCAATAGAACGTGACGGGACCGTCCGCGAGCGCCTTGCGCAATGCGTCCTCGTCAGTGGACAGGGCGATCACGCCGCGCCACTTCAGCTCGTCGACGATGTCCGTCACGGTTCTCGTGTCTCCTTGATGATCCTCGGGCAGTCGGGTGACAGCCGACTACGAGGTTATACGCCCTGACTGACAGAGCTCATGTTGAAATCGGGGACGCGCAGCGCCGGCATCGCCGCCCTGGTGAACCAGTCGCTCCATTCCCGGGGCAAGGTCTTCTCCGTACGGCCCGCCTCCGTGGCCCGCCCCAGCAGGCCCACCGGCGACTCGTTGAACCGGAAGTTGTTGACCTCGCCGGTCACCTCACCGTTCTCGACGAGGTACACCCCGTCCCGGGTCAGACCGGTGAGCAGCAGCGTCGCCGGGTCTACCTCGCGGATGTACCAGAGGCAGGTCAGCAGCAGCCCGCGCTCGGTGTTCGCGACCATCTCCTCGAGCGAGCGGTCCTCGCCGCCGTCCAGGATCAGGTTGTCGATGCCGGGCGCCACGGGCAGACCGGTCAGCCCCGCACTGTGGCGGCTGGTCATGAGGTGCTTCAGCTCGCCCTCGCGCATCCACTCGGTGGCCGCGAGCGGCAGACCGTTGTCGAACACCGACTGGTCGCCGCCGGAGGAGTGCGCGATCATGAAGGGCGCGGACTCCAGACCCGGCTCGTTCGGGTCACTGCGCAGCGTCAGCGGCAGCTCGCTCAGCTTCTCGCCGACGCGCGTCTTGCCGCCAGGCTTGGAGAACACCGTCCGGCCCTCGACCGCGTCCCGCCCCGAGCCCGACCACATCTGGTAGATCAGCAGGTCGGCCACGGCGGTCGGCGGCAGCAGCGTCTCGTACCGGCCCGCCGGCAGCTCCAGGCGCCGCTCGGCCCAGCCGAGACGCACGGCCAGCTCGGCGTCCAGCGCCGTCGGGTCGACGTCCTTGAAGTCCCGCGTGGAGCGCCCCGCCCAGGCCGAACGCGTACGGTCCGGGGACTTGGCGTTCAGCTCCAGCGTCCCGTTGGGCTGGTCGTGCCGAAGCCGCAGCCCCGTGGACGTGCCGACGTACGTCGACACCAGCTCATGGTTGGCGAAGCCGTACAGCTCCCGCCCGCCGGCACGCGCGCGTGCGAACGCCTCGCCGAGCGCCGGGGCGAAGTCGGCGAACACGGTGGACGACGTCTCGGCCGGGCCGTCCGTGAAGTCCGGCGACGCCGGTACGTCCGCCACCAGCGGCTGTGCGTCCTCGGCGGGCCCGGCACCGCGCGCGGCGGCCTCGGCGGCCCGCACCAGCGGCTCCAGCTCATCCGCGGTCACGGCCGACCGGGACACGACACCGGAGGCCGTGCCCTCCTTGCCGTCGACGGTCGCGACGACCGTGAGCGTCCGCCCGCGCGTGACGCCGTTCGTGGTCAGCGCGTTGCCCGCCCAGCGCAGATTGGCGGTCGACTGCTCGTCGGCGATGACGACGCACCCGTCGGCCCGGGACAGCTCCAGGGCGCGCTCGACGATCTCGTGCGGCTTGTTCGCCTTGGGGGAGTGAGCGCTCATCGACCGGCCTCCTGCGTGGTGTTCAGAATGTTGACTCCCTTGAAGAGGGCCGACGGGCAGCCGTGCGAGACCGCCGCGACCTGCCCCGGCTGGGCCTTGCCGCAGTTGAACGCGCCGCCGAGTACGTAGGTCTGCGGACCACCCACGGCCGCCATCGAGCCCCAGAAGTCCGTGGTCGTCGCCTGATAGGCGACATCGCGCAACTGACCGGTGATCCGCCCGTTCTCGATCCTGAAGAAGCGCTGCCCGGTGAACTGGAAGTTCTCCGTAGGGTCAGGGGGCATACCTCTCTGATCGGCGTTTGTGCAGGTCAGGCGGTGTCTCACGGTCTACCCTCAATCCCTGTTCATACCGGTTGAAACCGGACTGTGCGGGGTCTGGTGATGACTTGGTGTCGACCTCCGGGTCCGCCTCGGAGTGTTCGAAGCGCGTGCCAGGAGCCGGGCTGTGGATCAGTGCAGAGCCTACCCAGCGGGCGACGCAGGCAGGGAGCTCATTTCCTTGCCGCGAAGCGGAAGCTGTTTCCTGCCTGACCAGCCGGTTCAGGACGGCGCTGACTCTTAAGGCTTTATGGAACTTGTCTGCGGGGAACCGACTCCGCGGTGATGTAAGTGCGGTAACTTTGTCTCGTCGGGTGCGAGCTGGCTCGCACCCCTTAACAACACTGAAGGGTCCGAGTCGGGTGGCACCCCGAGTCAGACCCTCCAGCGCAGTTCACGAGCCCGGTCGCCTAGCAGTCGACCGGGCTTGCTGCGTGATGCAGCTCCCGTGCGACCGGCTCGTGCGTGGGGGCACTCACTGCATGAATTGCCCCAACGTGGCGATGATCGCCACGAGCAGTCCCGCCGCCGCTAGACAGATCTGCCACTTTTCGGCGTCAGACCACTTTCGGCGGCGAGGCTTCGCACCGTGTTGATCAATCACTGCTCCTCCTTGCTCCTCCAGCAGTCCCGCTGACGGACTGTCAGCGGACCTGCCGTGAGGAGCGCGGCGAGCCAGGTAAGTGTGTCATGGGCAACCCTCTGACCGGCACCGGAACAACACTATTGATCTGAGCTTTTCTTGAGCTTGGCGCGGAGCAGCGCAGCTCGTCGGTGGTCGCGAGGGCTCGCTTTGCATGGCCACCATGGGGCTGGCAATGAAGTCTTCTTCGGGGACGGATTCCGCAGAACCGTCATTTCGTCCGGGGCGGCGCGATCATCGGTCGCATCGGCGCGTTCACGAACGTCGACGGCAGGGATGGCGCGTTCTCCCGCCCCGCGTTGGCGATCACCATCGCGATGTACGGCAGAACCGTCCCGAGCAGCAACGCTGCGATCGCGACGTGCCGTTCGACGTTCCACAGCGAGGCGGCGAGGATCACCGACAGCGTACGGATCGACATCGACATGACGTACCGACGCTGCCGGGCGCGCACATCATCCCGGAGGCCCGCCCAGGCCACGGTGATCCGGAACACCTGGGCGTTTCCACTGCCGTGCTTCCGCATCACACTCCACCATGTGCTGGCATCGCACTTTCCTTGGCTCGCCCCCGATCGCGGCCCGGGAATCTTCCCGCGTTACGCCCCGTCTCCGCCGCCTACGAGACCGGGGAACCGCTAGTACGGGCGAACGATGTGCGCCGTAGCACGTACGGCCCTACTCGACATACGCCGTACGGCGGAGGGGTCGACACAGGGGTACGCGGAGAAAGGGTCTGGGGCTGGTTGTGGGCGATCATCCGGCCTCCGCCAACTTGCCGCCGATCCTCTACAGACTGTTCTGGAAGCGGTTCACCACCCAGGGCGCGCTTCATCGTGCTGTCCTGCCGTCCACTGAGAGGGCATGGGGCCCCGCCCGCCCGAGCAGGTCTACCGGCGATTCGTGGAACCGGAAGTTCTTGACTTGGCCGGGCTTGCGGGGGTTACGAACGAGGCAACTCGCGCGAAGGAGTCCCGGGGGGGCCGTACGCTCGAATCATGAGTGCCGAGATTGGCAAGCGGCTTCAGGAAGTTCGCAAGCGACGTGGCATGACGCAGCGTCAGCTAGCGGGTGAATCCGGCGTGTCCCTGTCCTTGATCCGGAAGCTGGAGCAAGGGGAGCGGGCAGACACGCGGCTGGAGACTGCGCGCCAACTGGCACACGCCCTACGGGTGCCGACAACCAACCTCATGGCTGAACACGTGGATGAGCCTGAGGTGGCGCCTGGGGATGAGCGCTGGGAGGCTGTCCGGCGGGCGCTCGTGGCTCCGGTGCGGGCGGATGGGGTGGTGGAAGAGCCGACTGTCGACGGCGTGCGGGAGGCCATGGAATCGGCCCTGCCGCTCTTCTCCGGTGATCGCTTCGCGGAGCTGAGTGTGATCCTGCCGCCCTTGCTGCGGGACGCGGATCTCGTCGCCGAGAGTGGCCCGGAAGGGCGGGCCGTGCGTGTCCGGCTCTCCCAGCTGACAGGCTGGTTGCTCACCCAGACCAGGCAATTCGAAGCGGCTGATACTGCGCTGTCCCGGTCGCTGGAGGAGTCCTCGGATCGGCTTCAGGCAGCGGCGACCGTGAGCACGCAGTGTTGGCTATTGCTCCGGCGCGGTCGGCTGGCTGAGGCGCGAGAGCTGGCGACCCGATGGGCTGATGAGGTGGAGCCGCGAATCTCGCGTGCGACTCCTGCCGAGCTAAGTGCATGGGGCTGGCTGCTCCTGCGGGCGTCGGCTGCTGCGATCCGTGACAACCGGCCCGGAGAGGCCGAAGACGCCTTGCGTTACGCCAACTCGGCGGCGGTCGCGATGGGCCGTGAGTTCGCGCCGCGTGACGACTTCTTGCAGGCGTTCGGGCCGGTCACGGTGGCTTTGAAGCGTGCCGAGAATGCCATGATCGTTGACAAGCCCGACCTGGTGCTCAAGCTCTCGGCGCGCATCCCGACCAGCGGGATGCGGCCCACGTCCAACAACCGCAACCGCCACCTCCTCGACGTGGCGGAGGCGCATGCCCGCTCGCGCGACTACGTGAAGACGGTTGAGGTCTTGCAGGGCATTCGCGCGGACGCTCCGCAGTGGCTCCCGAATCAGCGCTACGCGCGGGACATCTTCGGCAGGGTGATCGCACGTCGGCGGACGCTCACGCCTGAGATGCGGGAGCTTGCCGACGCCATCGGGGTACCCGTGTGACCCTGTGTGGCACTTCGGGCTGCACCCTCGGCAAAGTGCCATTGAGGTGTGTTCCTGCCGTTACGTAGCGTCACTGGCATGGTGACCCAAGGCAAAGCGGCAGAGAGAGCCGTCCGTGAGCGCGTGACCTTGCCCAGGACCTACCCCGGTCCTCCCGTAGAACTGCCTCTGAGGCTTGATGGTGACCCGGAGCCTGTAGCGGATTGCGACGTGTGCCAAGCGTTGGACAAGCAGCGTTCGGAAGCGCGCGCCCAGTGCGAGATGTCCAAGGTCTCAGACTTGAACGTCGAGATCCGGAACCACCCGCACAGGGGCAGGGGGCGGCAGCACTCATGATTCCGATGGAGACCTACAGAAGCAGCAAGAAGGCCGCTTCCGATGCGCATGAGGCGTTGTGCCAGGCACTGCTGGCGATCGGGATTCCGAGGCGCGATCTTGTCCGGCTGGTTCCGCGTGTGGCGCCGGACGGCCGTCCGATGGTGGCCATGGGGACGTGGAACGCCGACGTGGTGCAGAAGGTTGCGGCGCATCTTATGGCGTCACCTGCGCACGTCCAGACGATGCCGGACGGCCGTGCCGTGGCCGAGCACGCCCGCCTGACTCGCGAGGAATAGACCCCGGGATGCCTCGTCTGTGTGGTGCCGTGATGCCGCGCTTTGGGCACGCCGCCGGCCGTAGAGGCTTTGGGCGGGAGCTGCCATGGGGCGAGTGAACAGGGGGCCTTACGCTGCCCTGCGGATCGGGCAGTCTTTGGGACCTGCCCGCAATAGCCCGATCGGCCCCCTGTTCTTCGAGGCTCGCCCCATGGTGGCTGCCTAAAGCCTCGTAGGCCGTCGGCCCCCAGCCCAAAGGGGTTGAACCGGCTGTGGTCCCTCGGGACGGATGCGGGCTGCATGGTGCTGTGAGAGGCGGACTCTTGGGCTGGCTGGTGCTGGTGCGTGGATGCCGGGTCGGTGGCTGAGCTGCTGGAGGTCGTGAGCTACGGGTCCAAGTCCATGGGATCGGAGTGGGCAAGGCGGGCCGTGCTGGATCTGGCGTACGTCTGGGCTCGCCTCGACCGCGCCGGGGCGGCGGCGCCCCGGACCGGACCGGCCGAAGGCCGCATGCCGGGCCGGGGTGCGGCAAGCCGCCCCGGCGGCGCGCCGAAGGCGCGCCCTGGAATAAGTAGAGCCAAATTCCGCCACGCCCCTGAACCGCTGCCCGCTCCCGTCTCCTGAGGGGCGCATGGCCCGGAGAGTAACCGGCCAGATAGGCGCAAGCATGGAACCACTGCTACCGGATTCGTCTCGCACCTATACGCCTGACAGGCAATCAAATGCAAGCAACTCAGAGGCAATTCGATTAGCGAGGCGCTGAGTCAGCGTTGGCTGACGGGGTTCTTGCTCCGGTCGAATTCGGCTCGGATTCCAATAGTTCCCGCCTGTCCGGTGGTGTTCATCACGGAAAAGTCACGGGCTACTGTCGGTGGCAACTCATAGAATGAAAAGGCAAGTTGGCTGCGCCTGACCAGGGCGTACGCAGGATGCGCGCCCTGTAAGCGCAAAGGAGAGAAGCCATGAATGCCCGTCATCTACTTCCTGACCTGAGGCTCTGGAGGCCGCGTCATGTCCGGCGAATCCGGCAACAGCACCACACGTCCTATTGGCCCGTCCGGCGCATCGTCCGCTCCGGCCGAACGTTCCGTCGTGCTGGCACGCGAACAACGTCTACAAGCTCTCTCAGAGGCGGACCGTGACCTCATACGGCTCCTGAAGGATCCGCTCTTTTCGCGCTGGAAGGAGCAGATCAAAGCCATCGGTGGCTGCGCCAACCCGATCTACCTGTCCGGCTCGACCCTCACTCGTGATGCGGTTACGGGTGAGGTGCTCTCGTCCTATTCGACGGACGGGGAGCCGGGTGAGCGGCTGGCGGTGCGCTGCCGTAACCGGCGGGCCTCGGTGTGTGAGCCGTGCGCTTACCTGCATGCCGGGGATACCTTCCAGCTCGTTCGCGCGGGCCTGTCCGGCGGCAAGGGTGTGCCCGATGCGGTGCGGGAGCGCCCCCGGCTGTTCGTCACCCTGACTGCTCCGTCCTTCGGGCCGGTGCACCGGGTGCGCGACGGGGAGTGGTGCCGTCCTCGCCGGGACGAACCGCGCTGCGAGCACGGGCGACGGCTCGGCTGCGGCCTGGTGCACACCGAGGAAGACCCGCCGGTCGGCATGCCGCTGTGCCCGGACTGCTACGACTACGTCGGCCATGTGCTGTGGCACGCGCATGCCGGGCGACTGTGGGATCGGTTCACCACCGCCGTACGGCGCTACCTGGCCTCGGCAGGCGGGGTGCCGCGTTCCAAGCTCGGTGACCACCTGGTGGTGTCCTTCGCCAAGGTCGCCGAGTTCCAGCGGCGCGCGGCCGTCCACTTCCATGCCGTCGTGCGGATGGACGGGCCGGACGGCCCTTCCTCTTCCGCCCCGGACTGGGCAACAGAAGACGTCCTGTTGGATGCGGTCGAGCACGCTGCCGCGTCCGGCTTCGTCACGGTCCCCGACTCCGAGGCGTACGGCATGGAACGCATCGGCTGGGGAGGACAGTTCGACGCCCACCCCATCCGCCCCAACCCGGAAACTGGCGGCCCGTCGGACTCGGCTGTCGCTGGGTACGTCGCCAAGTACGTCACGAAGGGAGCGGCCGACACCGGCGCCGGGCTGGACTACCGGGTGAAGAGCCTGGAGGACATCCGCTCGGCCGTGGTCAGTCGCCACGTACGGGCTCTGATGGGGACGTGCTGGCGCCTGGGCGGCCTGGCCGAGCTGGAACACCTCAGGCTGCGGTCGTGGGCTCACAGCCTCGGCTATCGGGGCCACGTCCTCACCAAATCCCGCCGCTACTCCACCACGTACGGCGCGCTGCGTGAGGAACGGGCCGACTACCGCCAAGGCGATACCAGGCCCACGGACGGCCTGGGCGCGGTCACGGAATCGGCGTGGCGCTACGTCGGCTCCGGCTACACCCCCGGTGAGTCGGACGTTGCCTTTGGCATCGCCGAAGACATCGTCATTAACCGCCAGCTGGCCAGAGAGGCATGGGAGGACGCAGAGCAGTGGGGTGAGTGGCTGTGAGAGGTGGCAGCAACCTACTCATGACGCCGGATGAGGCGGCCACAGAACTCGGTGTCACGAAGCGGGTCCTCATGGACTCGTACCGACGCTGGGGCATCCCGTTCCTCAAGGTCGGCAAGCACGTCCGTTTCCGAACTCGCGATCTACACAACTGGGTTGAGGCGCGCATGCAGCACAACTAGGCTGACGATCAGTCACTAACCAATCAACATGTGGAGGCTAAACAAGCGTGGCGACCATCAAGAAGGAAGACTGCACCTGCCCCCGGCGCAAGAAGCCCACGTGCCCTCACAAGCCGTACCGGGTGTCGTACCGGGAGCCCGGGGGCAGGGCAGGCAAGCCGAGGCAGGTGTCCTTCAAGAAGCTCGAAGACGCGGAAGCGTTCGCGATCAAGGTCGAGCGGGACAAGGACCTGGGGACGTACATCAACCCCAAGGCGGGACAGCGGACGTTCGCAGAGATCTGGAACGAGTGGGTCGAGGCGGGAACGCTCGAAGAGTCCTCGAAGAGGAACTACCAGAGCGTCTACGACAACCACTACGGCCCGTTCTTCGGGAGTAAGTCGATCGCCAGCATCACCCCGACGACCATCCAGGAATGGGAGGCGGACCAGAAGGAGCGGGGTTACAAGGAGACCGGCATCAACGGACGTAAGAACGTCCTCTCGTCCGTCTTCAACTACGCGGTGGCAGCCGAGATCATCGGCCGCAATCCGTGCAAGAAGGCGAACCCCCGGAGGCGCTCAGGACAGCAGCTCACGCCGGTCACCGACAACGACATCCCGACCATGGAAGAAGTGCTGGGGATCATCGCGGAAGCCCCCAAGCTGATCCGTGCTGGCTTCTGGGCCATGGCGGGCTGTGGGACACGTCCGGGGGAGTCCCTGGCGCTGGCTGACGAGTCAATGGACTGGGAGCGCAGCACCCTCGCCGTGGATCACCAGGTCTCGGCCTACGGCTGTCAGGAGATCTCCGGCTTCCGGCGCGGAGTGAAGCGAGGTACCAAGCATCGGACGTTCGATCAGGCGAGGCGCACGCCGGTGCCCGAATCGATCAATGAGATTTTCAACGATCACATCGACGCGTTCGGCACCTGGGGAGACCGGGGATGGTTCTTCGAGTCACCTCGGCTGAACGACCGCCACCCGTCCTATGACTGGTTCCTGGACCAGTTCAAGGCGGCGGCCAAGCTGGCGGGGACTCCGCAGTACACCCCGAAGAGCTTCCGGCACTTCTTCGTCTCCGAGGCGATCCACGCCGACATCCCGCTCTTCGAGATCGCGGCGTGGGTCGGGCACCGGACCACCAGGACGACAGAGCTGGTCTACGGCCACCTCGTCCGCCGTGCCATGGACCGAGGCGCCCGAACCATGCACAACCGACTGGGGCTGAAGCTGGAGCCCTTCAAGGGCCTCATCGTCCCGCCCTCGCTGACTCCCTCAGAGGATGACATCGAGGACTGGGACGACGTGGCGTAGGAGGCTCGCTGTGATCGCGTGTCGACCTGGTGCAGACTTCGGGCCGGATTGGGCTCGGCCTCAGGCGCCGCCCGCCTCGGTCGTGGTGTTCAGGATGTTCACACTCCGGAACATTGCTGAAGGGCACCCGTGGGACACGGCGGCGACCTGCCCAGGTTGGGCCTTTCCGCAGTTGAAAGCCCCTCCGAGTACGTAGGTCTGGGGGCCTCCAACAGCTTCCATGGCACCCCAGAACTGGGGGGTCACCCCCTGATATGCAAAGTCCCGGACCTGCCCCGCAAGGCGGCCGTTCCGGATCATGTATGCCCTCTGACCCGTAAACTGGAAGTTGTAGCGCTGCATGTCGATCGACCAGGACCGGTCGCCGACGACGTAGATCCCGCGGTCCACGCTCCCGATCAGATCCTCGGTCGACATCCCGGCCGGATCCGGCTGCAGCGACACGTTGGCCATGCGCTGCACCGGCACATGCCCGGGGGAGTCGGCGAACGCGCACCCGTTGGACCGCTCGAACCCGGTCAGCTTCGCGATCCGCCGGTCCAGCTGGTAGCCGACGAGGGTGCCGTTCTTCACCAGGTCCCAGGACTGGCCCGCGACGCCCTCGTCGTCGTATCCGATGGTCGCCAGGCCGTGCTCGGCGGTGCGGTCACCGGTGACGTTCATCAGGTCGGAGCCGTACCTGAGCTTGCCGAGCTGGTCGAAGGTGGCGAAGGAGGTGCCGGCGTAGGCGGCCTCGTAGCCGAGGGCGCGGTCCAGCTCGGTGGCGTGGCCGATGGACTCGTGGATGGTCAGCCACAGGTTGGAGGGGTCGACGACGAGGTCGTACGGCCCCGCCTCGACGCTCGGCGCCCGCATCTTCTCGGCGAGCAGCTCCGGGATCTGTGCCAGCTCGGACTCCCAGTCCCACCCCGTTCCCGTCAGGTACTCCCAGCCGCGTCCGACGGGCGGCGCGATGGTGCGCATGGAGTCGAACTCGCCGCTCGACTCGTCGACCGACACGGCGGTCAGCTGCGGGTGCAGCCGGACGCGCTGCTGGGTGGTCACGGTCCCGGCGGTGTCGGCGTAGAACTTGTTCTCGTGGACGGTGAGCAGCGAGGCGTCGACGTGATTGACCCCGTCCGCCGCCAGCAGCCGCGCGCTCCAGTCCGCGAGCAGCGCCGACTTCTCCTCGTCGGGCACCGTGAACGGATCGATCTCGTACGACGAGATCCACGTCTTCTCGGTGTGCACGGGCTCGTCGGCGAGCTCCACCCGCTCGTCCGACCCGGCGGCCTTGATCACCTGGGCGGACAGCTTCGCCATCGCCACCGCCTGCGACGCGACCTTGGCGGCGGCGTCCAGCGTCAGATCCACCCCGGACGCGAATCCCCAGGTCCCGCCGTGCACCACCCGCACCGCGTACCCGAGGTCGGTGGTGTCCGACGACCCGGCGAGCCTGGCGTCCCTCAGGCGCCAGGACGCGCTGCGCACCCGCTCGAACCGGAAGTCCGCGTGCTCGGCCCCCAGCGCACGCGCGCGTGCGAGCGCGGCGTCGGCCAGGGCGCGTAGCGGAAGCGCCGTAAAGGCTTCGTCGATCGTATGAGGCACGGAGGTCTCCCTGCTGTCGTGGCCTGTCGGCACCGATCATGTCGCGCGGGCGGGGTCGCGGACCACACGTTTCCGGCTGGAGTGCGCGTCTTTCTGTAGGGACCCGACAGTGACACCCGTACGCCACTGTCGGTGCCCGAATGTCCCCGGACGGGACCGGCCCGATAGGTTTTCGGTGAAGCCGCCTGCCATCCAGGTGTCCGGGCGGGTGTGTCAGACCCCTATCGAAAGGGTGATCCGTTGAGCCGCTCGGTTCTCGTCACCGGAGGCAACCGGGGCATCGGCCTCGCCATCGCCCGCGCTTTCGCCGACGCCGGCGACAAGGTCGCGATCACGTACCGCTCGGGTGAGCCGCCGGCCGGCTTCCTGGCCGTCAAGTGCGACATCACCGACACCGAGCAGGTGGAGCAGGCCTACAAGGAGATCGAGGCCGAGCACGGCCCGGTCGAGGTTCTGATCGCCAACGCCGGCATCACCAAGGACCAGCTCCTGATGCGCATGTCCGAGGAGGACTTCACCTCGGTCATCGACACCAACCTCACCGGCACCTTCCGCGTGGTCAAGCGCGCCAACCGCGGCATGCTGCGGGCCAAGAAGGGCCGCGTCGTCCTCATCTCGTCGGTCGTCGGCCTGTTCGGCGGCCCCGGCCAGGCCAACTACGCCGCCTCCAAGGCCGCCCTGGTCGGCTTCGCGCGCTCCCTCGCCCGTGAGCTGGGTTCGCGCAACATCACCTTCAACGTCGTCGCGCCCGGCTTCGTCGACACCGACATGACCAAGGTGCTCACCGACGAGCAGCGTGAGGGCATCGTGAAGCAGGTGCCGCTCGGTCGTTACGCGCAGCCGGAGGAGATCGCCGCGACGGTGCGGTTCCTCGCCTCGGACGACGCTTCGTACATCACTGGAGCCGTCATCCCCGTTGACGGCGGACTGGGAATGGGTCACTGATCACCATGAGCGGAATTCTCGAGGGCAAGCGCGTCCTGATCACCGGTGTGCTGATGGAGTCCTCCATCGCCTTCCACACCGCCAAGCTGGCCCAGGAGCAGGGTGCCGAGATCATCCTGACCGCGTTCCCGCGGCCCACGCTGACCGAGCGCATCGCCAAGAAGCTCCCCAAGCCCACCAAGGTCATCGAGCTCGACGTCACCAACGACGAGCACCTCGGGCGCCTTGCCGACATCGTCGGCGAGGAGCTCGGCGGCCTCGACGGCGTCGTGCACTCCATCGGCTTCGCCCCGCAGGACGCGCTCGGCGGCAACTTCCTGAACACGCCGTTCGAGTCGGTCGCCACGGCCATGCACGTCTCGGCGTACTCCCTGAAGTCGCTGACCATGGCCTGCCTGCCGCTGATGCAGAACGGCGGCTCCGTCGTCGGCCTCACCTTCGACGCGCAGTACGCCTGGCCGCAGTACGACTGGATGGGCCCGGCCAAGGCCGCCCTGGAGGCCACCAGCCGCTACATGGCCCGTGACCTGGGCAAGCAGAACATCCGCTGCAACCTCATCTCCGCCGGCCCGATCGGTTCCATGGCCGCCAAGTCCATCCCGGGCTTCGCCGACCTGGCCGCCGTGTGGGACAGCCGCTCCCCGCTGGAGTGGGACCTCAAGGACCCGGAGCCGGCCGGCCGCGGTGTCGTCGCCCTGCTGAGCGACTGGTTCCCGAAGACCACCGGCGAGATCATCCACGTGGACGGCGGCCTGCACGCCATCGGCGCCTGATCTCCCGTACGCCGTTCGACGCCCCGTTTCCCGCCCTCGCGCGGGGAGCGGGGCGTCACCCGTTCGGCCTATCCGGCCGGGCGGGCCAGACCCACAACTGCGCACTCTGGAGTACGCGTTCACTACGCGAGCCCCTCCCCAGTACGGCCGAGGAGGTCCCCTTGTGCGCTTTTCCCGCCGCCTGGCCTCAACGACCGTCGCCGTCGCTCTCGTACTGCTCGTGCCGTACGAGGCGATATCCCACGCGCGTGTGCATGCCGTGGAAGCCGAGCCTCAGGAGCCGTTCGGCGCCGCGTGCCGGATACGCGTCGCCGGTTCCCATGTGACCGCGTACTGCCACAACCCGTATCCGGAGACCGACCGGGTGAGCCTGCACGTCGAGTGCGCCCGCTGGTGGGACCTCGACAGCGACGGCTCCGAGGTGAACGCCGGGCCCGCACAGACCGTGCGGCTGGCCGGGCGCTGCTGGAAAGAGGTCGGCTCGGTGTGGATCAGCCACCGGCCGGAGAGCTGAAGCGCCCCGGACGGCACAGGAACGGATAGCTCGCCGCCTCCGCCGCGGCCGCCGCGGCGTCCCCCGCGCGGATCGCGTCGACCAGCCGAGCGTGGTCCATGTGCGTCTCCGGCGTCAGCTCCTCGCCGACGTCCTCGCGCAGCCAGTCCCGCAGCACCTCGCCCAGGTCCGCGTACATCGCGGTCATCACGTCGTTGTGGGAGGCCGCCACCACCGCCAGATGGAAGGTCGCGTCGGCCGCCACGAACGCCTCCGCGTCACCCGACTCCCACGCCTCCTCCCGCCGCACCAGCAGCGCGTCCAGCTGCTTGAGGTCCTTCTCGGTACGCCGCTCGGCGGCCAGCTTCGCGGCGGCGGACTCCAGCGTGGCGCGCAGCTCGGCGATGTGCCGGGGGTCGGCGTCGGCGAAACGGCGGTGCATGACGCCGGCCAGCTCGCTGGTCGCCACCACGTAGGTGCCGGAGCCCTGGCGGATGTCCAGCAGGCCGTTGTGCGCGAGCGCGCGGACGGCCTCGCGGACGGTGTTGCGGGCCACGCCGAGCTGCTCGACCAGCTCGGGCTCCGTCGGGATACGGGAGCCGACCGGCCATTCGCCCGAGGTGATCTGGTTCCGCAGCGCGGCGATGACCTGCTCGGACAGCGCCGAGCGGCGGGGGTGGCTCAGGGGCATGGCACACCTTCGCACGTCAGGGCCGGGACCGGGCGGCCCGGGGGTGGACAACCAATCATCCTATGATTCTATGATGGGTCTCATGGCGCGAGAGGAAACCCGGACCCGGCCAGTGACGCCCACGCGCATACGCACCCCTGAGACAAGCACGCCCGCGGGGACCGCCACGCGCGCGTGGACGATACGGCTGCTCGTGCTCGGCATCGTGCTGACCGCGCTGAACCTCCGCCCCGCCATCACCAGCCTCGGTGCCCTCCTCGAAGAGGTCCGCGACGGGCTCGGCATGAGCGGTAGCGTGGCCGGACTGCTCACCTCCGTGCCCCCGCTCTGCTTCGCCGTCTTCGGCGTCACCGCCCCGCGCCTGGCCCGCCGCTTCGGCCCGGGCGCGGTGGTGTGCGCGGGCATGGCCGCCATCACCGCGGGCCTGCTCATACGGCCGTACACGGGCAGTACGGCCGGCTTCCTGGCCGCCAGCGCGCTCGCCCTCATGGGCATCGCGGTCAGCAACGTCCTGATGCCGGTCATCGTCAAGCGCTGGTTCCCGGACCGCGTCGGCTCCATGACCGGCCTGTACTCGATGGCCCTCGCGCTCGGCACCGCGTCCGCGGCCGCGGTGACGGTGCCCATGACCGAGGTGCTGGGAGGGAGTTGGCAGACCGGCCTCGCGGTGTGGGCGGCGCTCGCGGCGACGGCCGTACTGCCGTGGATTCCCCTCGTACGGGACCGTGGGGCGGCGCCCGCGGACTCCGCGCAGGAGCAGCACGCGCGCGTGGACGCACCCCCGCTGCGCATCACCCGGAGCCGCACGTCCTGGGCCCTGGCCGTCTACTTCGGGCTCCAGGCCACCGGCGCCTACATCACGATGGGCTGGATGGCGCAGATCTTCCGGGACGCCGGAGTGCACGCCGGTACGGCCGGGCTGCTGCTCGCCGTCACGATGGTGATGGGCGTGCCGCTGGCCTTCGTCATCCCGCGCCTCGCCACCAGGCTGCCCCACCAGGGGCCGATCGTGCTCGCGCTGGGCGCCTGCGGCCTCGCCGGGTACGCCGGCCTGTACCTCGCACCGGCCGCCGGGTCCTGGGCCTGGGCCGTGCTGCTCGGCGTTTCCAACTGCTCGTTCCCGCTGGCTCTCACGATGGTCGGCATGCGTGCCCGTACCAGCGCGGGCGTGGCCCAGCTGTCGGGATTCGCGCAGAGCACCGGCTATCTGATCTCGATCCCCGGCCCGCTCCTGGTGGGCGTGCTCTACCAGCACAGCGGCGGCTGGGGGCTGCCGATCGCGCTCATGGCCGGGCTCATGATCCCGCAGATGGCGGTGGGTGTCCTGGCGGGACGCGACCGCACGGTGGAGGACGAGGCGGCCCGCTGAGCCTCACCCCGGCGGACCCGCGGTGGACGGCGGGTGCGAGACTTGCCGTATGCCAGTGCTCGACCCGAACCCCCAGAACGGCCAGAAGAAGATGCTGCTCGTCTTCGGCGCGTTCCTCGCCATCTTCGTGATCATCGCCGTCGTCGCGACGATCGCCTCTCCCTGACGCATGTCCTGCCGATGGTGGGGCTAGCACCACCATCCCCTAGGGGGTGAGTGTCAGGGTCAACTGGGTGGATCACCGGATGGGTTGAGGGCCGGGGAGTCCGTAACTTCGGAGTGTGACCGCGAGAGGCGGGGCACGGACCACTCGAAGACCCACGGAGGCATCATGCCGGCCCGCACGCACACCCCGCCCCACCCGGCGTCCACGGGCCGTGCCGACATCCGGCTGCCCTGGTGGGCCCTCGCCCTGCCGACGCTCGCCTTCGTCACGCTTCTGCTGCTGATCATCAACCCGTCCGACGCGCAGGCGGCGACCGCCGAGCCCGCGATCACCCAGCTCTTCGAGCGCATACAGCAGTTGATCACGCGCTGAGCACTACAGAAGCCGCCCGTCAACTCCCTGCGCCCCGTGGCCTGTTTCATGCGAAGCTGGATCTCATGAGCGTCGCAGAATCCCGCAGGATTGTCCTCTTCCGGCATGCGAAAGCCGACTGGCCACAGGTGACCGACCACGAGCGGCCGCTCGCTGATCGGGGCCGAATGGACGCGGCAGAGGCCGGCCGCAGGCTGGTCGACACCGACATCCCCTTCGATCTGGCCCTGTGCTCCACCGCGACCCGGACCCGGGAGACCTGGAAGCTCGCCGTCCACGAGTTTCCGCACCGGCCGAAAACGATCTACGAAGAGCGGGTCTACGAGGCGTCGCCGGGCGAGCTGATCGCCGTGCTCAACGAAACACCCGACGACGCGCAGAACGTCCTGCTGATCGGCCACAACCCGGGCGTGCAGGGACTCGCCGAGATCCTGTCCGGTGCGGCCGAGAGCGACGCGCGCGAGCGGATGAGACGCCGCGGCTTCCCGGCCGCCGCCTTCGCCGTCCTCTCCTTCAGCGGCCCCTGGAAGACACTGGAGCCCGGCGTGGGCACACTGCTGGACTACTGGGCGCCGTCCGAGTGACCGACCCACGCATCGGGGCCCGGCGCCGTCGCGGCGCCGGGCCCCTTCGCGTGCGGCCATCAGAGGCAGGCCATCAAGGTCATCGGACGAGGGTCACCAGATGACGGTCACCAGATCGGGGTCACCAGATGACGGTCATCGGATGGGGGCATCAGATGCGGACCATCGGATCCGGACCATCGGATCCGGACCATCAGGCCTCGTCGTGCATGTCCGCCGCCTCGACCTCTTCGCGGGTGACGCCCAGCAGATACAGGACCGTGTCCAGGAACGGCACGTTCACCGCCGTGTGCGCCGCCTCCCGCACCACCGGCTTGGCGTTGAAGGCGACGCCGAGGCCGGCCGCGTTGAGCATGTCCAGGTCGTTGGCGCCGTCGCCGATCGCCACCGTCTGCGACAGCGGCACCCCCGCCTCCGCGGCGAACCGGCGCAGCAGCCGCGCCTTGCCCGCCCGGTCCACGATCTCGCCGGTGACCCTGCCCGTCAGCTTCCCGTCGACGATCTCCAGCGTGTTGGCCTGGGCGAAGTCGAGCCCGAGCCGCTCCTTCAGATCATCGGTGACCTGGGTGAACCCACCCGAGACGACCCCGACTTGATAGCCGAGCCGCTTCAGCGTACGGATCAGCGTGCGCGCACCCGGCGTCAGTCGCACTTCGCTGCGCACCTTCTCCACCACCGAGGCGTCCAGCCCCTCCAGCAGCGCCACGCGCGCGTGCAGCGACTGCTCGAAGTCCAGCTCCCCGCGCATCGCGGCCGCCGTCACCTCGGCCACCTTGTCCTCGCAACCGGCGTGCGCGGCGAAGAGCTCGATCACCTCGTCCTGGATGAGGGTCGAGTCCACGTCCATGACGACCAGGCGCTGCGCACGCCGGTGCAGACCGGCCGCGACGACGGCGATGTCGACACCCAGTGCCGCCGCGTCGGTCACCAGGGCGGTGCGCAGCGGCTCGGTCTCCACGCCGGACACCGCGAACTCCACTGCCGTCACGGGGTACTTGGCGAGCCGGAAGATACGGTCGATGTTGCCGCCGGACTTGGTGATCCGGCCGGCGATCGCGGCCGTCGCCTCCGCGGTGAGCGGGTGCCCGAGCACGGTCACCAGGGAGCGTCCGAGGCCGCGCGGCCGGTTGTCGCCCAGGCCGGAGATGATCTCCGCCTGCATCTTCATCGACTCGGCCCAGCTGTGGACGGTCGCCCGCAGGTCCCCCTCCAGCCCGGCAGGAGGCTGCGTCACGAGCGCGCACAGCGTGATCCGGCCACGGGTGAGGACCTGCTCGATGTCGACCACGTCGACGGAGTAGGCGGCCAGCGTGTCGAAGAGGCCGGCCGTGATGCCCGGCCTGTCCTTCCCGAAGATCTTGACGAGAAGTGTGGGGATGTCGGAGGTCTGCGAAGCGCTCATGGTGCTTCCACCGTATCCGGCACCCAGTGCCTGCCGCCCCTGAGGTCCGTCTAGCGGACACGGAACACTGGGTGTCGGCCGGGTGGCGTGAGCCTTACGTTCCGGCCACGGCTGCATCGGGACCTGTGAAGCGCCCCAGGCGTACCTGTGAGCCGGGCTACTGGTTTCGTGCCCCGACGCGACTGCGGACGTCGGCGGGCATGCCCCAGGGCGTACCGCGGCGGCCACGCCCGGGCGGTCACCGCGGCCCGGAGGCGCATCACCGCGAGGCGCGCCGACCCGCTCCCGGATCAGGAGGGCCCTGCAGCCCGACCGCTCCCGGATCAAGGGGGCCCCGCGGCCCGACCCGGCTCGGGATCAAGAGCGCCCCTTCGGCCTCCCCGGCGGTGGCGGGGGAGGGGGCGGTGGTGGCGGAGGCGGTGGCGGTGGCCCGTCGTCCGCTCCGGACGACGACCGATTCCCCCGTCGGCGAGGAGGGCGGGGCGACCTCGGAGGCGGCCCGATCGGCCCGATCGGCCGGACGACCGTGGGGGCGCCGTACATGTCGTCGTCACCGGGGCGCGGCGGGTCACCCGGCGGCGGGTCACTGGGCGGTGGCTCAGGGGGTTGCCGGTCACGAAGCAGCGGCTCACCGTACTGCGGGTCACGGGAGCGCCATGCATCGTCGCGCCCCCACCTCGCATCACGCTCCGGCGCCTCCTCGGACGACCGGGCGTCCTCCGGAGGCGGGGTGGCGCCCGGCGGCCGCGCGTCCTCCGGCTCGCGCAGGTGATCCGGCACGTGCAGATACGGGTTCGTCGCCGGGTTCGGTGGCCGGTACGGCGCGCCGGGCGTGTACGGCCCTGACCGGCTCACATACGACGAACCCCCGGCACCCTCGGCCGCCGATCCCGGCCTACCCGCCACTCCCGAGCCACCCGCACCCGCCCCCACCGCACCCCGAGCCAGTGGCGCCGCCCGTTGCCCCGCGGCCCCGGTCGCCCGGGCCAGCAGCGCCCCCACGACACCCGCCCCCGCACCCCAAGCCGCCCCCAGGAGCAGCGCCATACCGAGGCTGCCTCGCAGCTCCACCCCGGCGCCGAACGCGTCGAAGCCCAGCACCGACAGCGAGGCGTCCACGGACAGCTCCGTCAGCCAGGCGAGCAACGGCAGCGTCAACGCCGTGGCGATCGCCAGCCGCAGCGCACATCGCCCGGCGAAACCGAAGGGCCCCGGATCCCGTACGCCCCCGGAAACCGGACTTCCTGCGGCGTCAGCTCCTGATGGCCGTACGGCACCCGGATCCGGCCCCCCGCCCGCACCGGCCGTCGACGCCCCTGCGCCCCAGGAGCCACCCGAGCCACCCACCGGCCTTGCGCCCGGAGCCGTCCGGCCCCCTTGCGCCGTCCCGGCACCCGAAGCCGCCACGCCTCGCGCCCCCGGACCCTCGCCAGGCCCGCCGGCCTCGCCCCAGCCCCAGGCCCCGCCCCTACCTCCGGGCCCGCCTCCCGCCTCCACCGGCGTCCGCACCGCCGTCAGCACCCCCGCGAGCAGCATCATCAACGCCGCCGCGACCCCGAGCAGCCACACCCGTCCGTCCAGGTCCGCCAGCCTGCTCAGCGTCACGGACTGGTCGGCGCCGCTGTTCAGCAGGTCGTCCAGCGGGGCGGGCAGCAGCCCCGCCAGCACCCCCGTCGCCCTGCCGTCGAACGGTACGAACAGGCCGATCGGGATGCCGAGCCACACGCCGTTCGGGGCGCCGAGCAGGGCGGCGCCCGCGATCCGCTGGGGATGGTCGTCGCCGATCGCCGCGTACGCCGCCGCCGCGAGCCCGGCCGCGACCGCCACCAGCAGCACCGTGACGAGGGCGGACACGGCGGGCCGTACGACGCGGTGCACGGCCTCCCAGCCGCGCGGCAGCGGGGTGCGGCGTGAGGCCAGCAGGGCGATCAGCAGGATGCCGGCCGACCAGGCCATGCCGCCGAGCAGCGTCGGCGCGGTGTCCACCGTGAAGCCGACGGCCGCCTTCGCGTCGATGAGGTCGCCGATCTGGTCGGGCAGCAGCCCGCCGATGTCCCCGATGTCACCCACCCCGGGGATCTCGATTCCGCCGCCGCCCCCGCCACCCCCTGGCAGGTCGTCGAGCCCCAGCGAGCTCCCGTCGATCGTGATGACGTCGTGTCCCGCCCAGGCGAGTCCGCCCAGCATCGCCACGAACAGCGCGACCACCGCCCCCGCGCGCGTGAGGAGTTCGCCCGGCGCGATCACAACTCCCGCGCCCCGCAAGGACCGTAAGAAGAACCACGACAGCAGCACCGCGCCGACCAGGCTCACCCCCAGTGGCGTGATCTCGATGGCCGTCGCCGCCTCCGCGCCGGTCAGCCCGAAAGCAGACACATCACCGGACGGTGTGACGGAACCACCCGCCCCAAGGGCCACCACCGCCGCGGTCATCGGGCCCAAAGAGCCCGCCGTGTCCGCCTCCAGCAGATGCAGACCGAGTGCCGCCGTGCCCGCCATCCCGATCAACGCCCAGCTCACGCAGGCGATCGCGGACAGCAGGATGTCCCCCCACGGCAGCCGGGTGCCGTGCCTCGCGGTCTCGACGTTCGTGGACGCACTCATGGCAGACCCCCCGATCCGCGGCGCGGCGACTGTTCGCCGCGCATGTCCCCCTCGCGTGGATTACCACTCTCCGGACTGATTTCAACCCCGTCAACGGAACCAGTCGAAGCGCGTACGCGTGCTCCTCACAAGGCCCGACTTTCGGTCAGGGGGCAGAGCCTGAAATAGTTCCCGACGATGTTCGACATCCCTAGACTCCCTGTGTTGGGGGTAACTCGGGGGACTACTCAGTGGGGCTGGAGTGCCGGAACTCGTACTGGAATTGAACGGACGGACCTGGACGCTCGATCCGTCCAGGTCCTACAACCTCGGACGCGATCCGCAAGGTGACATCGTGTTCGACGACGCCAGGGTGTCCTGGCGGCACGCCACCATCAGCTGGAGCGGCCGTAGTTGGGTCATAGAGGACAACGGCAGCACCAACGGCACCTTCGTGCAGGGGCAGCGGATCCATCAGGTGGAGATCGGCCCCGGCTCGGCCGTGCACCTGGGCAACGCGACTGACGGACCGTGCCTGAACCTCTCCGGCACCGCGGCCTCCGTCGCCTCTCCGCAGGCCCAGCCGCAGCCGCAGCCGCAGCCGCAGCAGCAGCAGCCGCAGCCGTACGCCGCGCAGGGCGCGCAGCCCGGCTGGGCCCAGCAGGCACCGGCCCAGCAGGTCCCGCAGCAACAGGCACCGCAGGCCGGCTGGCAGCAGCCGCAGCAGGCCGCCGCGCACATCCCGCAGCAGCAGGGCCCCGGTGGTGGCGCGGGGGCGCCGCCGGTCTACGGCGACCGCAGCCCCACCACGTTCCACCAGTTCGCCGTCGGCCGTGTCATGCGCATCGGCCGTGCCCTGGAGAACGAGCTGGTCGTCTCCGACCTGCAGGTCTCCCGCCACCACGCCGAGTTCCACTCGACGCCCGACGGCCGCATGGAGATCCGCGACCTCGGCTCGCACAACGGCACGTACGTCAACGGTCAGCCGATCGCCAAGGGCGGCTCGCAGCTGCTGGGCCCGGCGGACATCGTCGGTGTCGGTCACTCCACGTTCCGCATCGTCGGCGACCGCCTCGAGGAGTTCGTCGACACCGGTGAGGTCTCCTTCTCCGCCCGCCACCTGACCGTCACGGTCGACGGCGGCAAGCAGATCCTGAAGGACGTCTCCTTCGGCGTCCCGGAGAAGTCGCTGATCGCGGTCATCGGACCGTCCGGCTCCGGCAAGTCCACCCTGCTCAAGGCGCTCACCGGCTACCGGCCCGCCAACCAGGGCGACGTCCTCTACGACAACCGGAACCTGTACAAGCAGTTCGCCGAGCTGCGCCAGCGCATCGGTCTGGTCCCGCAGGACGACATCCTGCACAAGGAGCTGACCGTCAAGAAGGCCCTCAAGTACGCGGCCAAGCTCCGCTTCCCCGCTGACACCACGGGCAAGGAGCGCGAGGCCCGTATCGACGAGGTGCTGCGCGAGCTGAAGCTGGACATCCACAAGGAGAAGAAGGTCACCTCCCTCTCCGGCGGCCAGCGCAAGCGCGTCTCGGTGGCCCTGGAGCTCCTCACCAAACCGTCCCTGATCTTCCTCGACGAGCCGACCTCCGGCCTCGACCCGGGCATGGACCGGGACGTCATGCAGCTGCTGCGCGGCCTCGCCGACGACGGCCGTACGGTCCTCGTCGTCACCCATTCCGTGGCCGAGCTGGCGCTGTGCGACAAGCTCCTGGTGATGGCGCCGGGCGGTGCGGTCGCCTACTTCGGCCCGCCCGAGGAGGCACTGAACTTCTTCGGCTACGACACCTGGGCCGACGTCTTCTCCGCCTTCGAGAACTACCGCGACTACGACTGGGCCGGCCGCTGGAAGGGCTCGCAGCACTACCAGATGTACGCCGCGGACATCGACGCCGTTGCGCCGCAGTCCGTACAGATGCCTCCGATGCAGGCGATGAAGCCACCGAAGCCGCAGGGCTGGATGTCCCAGTTCCTGACCCTGGTGCGCCGCTATGTCGCGGTGATCGCCTCAGACAAGGGTTTCCTGGCCCTGATGGTGATCCTGCCGGGCGTCCTCGGCGCGGTGAGCCTGCTCATCGACTCGGGCAAGGACCTGCTGCCGAACCCGGCGAACCCGCAGACCGGCCGGATCATCCCGAACGGCACGGCCACCACCGTGCTGCTGATCCTCGCGGTCGGTGCCTGCTTCGCCGGCGCCGCCAACTCCGTGCGTGAGCTGATCAAGGAACGCGTCATCTACGAGCGGGAGCGCGCGACCGGCCTGTCCCGCTCGGCGTACCTGATGTCCAAGGTGTTCGTGCTCGGCATGATCACGGTGCTGCAGGGCCTGATGGTCGGCGTCATCGGCTTCGCCAGCCGGGAGATCCCGGAGGAGGGCCTGGTTCTCGGCAACCTGACGCTCATCGAGCTGTCGCTGCCGATCATGGCGCTGGGCTTCACCTCGATGATGTTCGGCCTGATCATCTCGGCGCTGGTGAAGACGTCCGAGAAGACGATGCCGCTGCTGGTCATGTTCGCGATCATCCAGGTCGTGTTCACCGGCTGCCTGTTCGCGCTCAACGGCTCGATCGGCGTCAACCAGTTCTCGTACCTGATGCCGTCGCGCTGGGCGGTGGGCGCCGCGGGCGCCACGCTGGACTTCAACAAGATCAGCCCGCCCGGCGAGGGCGAGAGCAACGACCCGCTGTGGGAGCACACGGTCGGCGCCTGGACCGTGGACATGATCGCCCTGATCGCCCTCGGCGTGATCTGCGGCTTCTTCGTGGCCCGCTTCCTGCGCCGCCACGAGCCCGAGGTCATGCGCAAGTAGTCGCCGTCTCGTCGTCGTACGACGCCCGAAGGGCGGCACCCCGTCAGGAGGGTGCCGCCCTTCGGCGTACGGATCAGAGGCCCGCGCCTACCTCGATCAGTACGCGCTGTTCACGTTGTCGATCGAGCCGTACCGGTCGGCCGCGTAGTTGGCGGCGGCGGTGAGGTTGGCGACCGGGTCGTACTGGCTCCAGGCGGTGCCCGGGACGTGGTACGCGTCGAAGGTCGGCTTGATGACCTGGAGCAGACCGATCGACGGAATGCCGTTCTGGGCGTTGATGTCCCAGTTGTTGATCGCGTTCGGGTTGCCCGAGGACTCCCGCATGGTGTTGCGGTACAGACCGTTGTAGGTGCCCGGGATGTCATGCTTCTTCATGATGTCCAGGGCCTCACGGATCCAGCCGTCGAGGTTGTTGGCGTAGGTCTTGGCCGCCACCGGCTGGACCTGGACGCGCTTGGCGGACCGGCTCGCGGCCTCCTTCGCCTTGCGCTCCGCTTCGGCCGCCCTCTTTGCGGCGGCAGCCTTGGCGGCCCGGTGCTTGGCGGCAGCCTCCGCGGCCCGGTGCTTGGCGGCAGCCACGGCGGCCTTGTGCTTGGCCGCCATCTCCTCGGCCTTCACCTTGTCGCCGGCGAGCTGGTCGGTGACGCTGCCCTTGACGTCCTTGATCTGCTCGTTGCTGTACGCCACCTGGCCCGTGGGGGCCTCGGCCGTGGTCGTCTGTGCGCTGCCGGGAACGGCGGAGAAGGCCAGGGCGGCGGCGCCGAGCGTGGAGACGCCGGCGATCGCGATCTTGTGCCGCTTGGTCAGCGCACGACTGAGACGGTTGTTGGTGTTCTTGAGCATGGCAGATGGACCTCTTCGAATAGCGCGGAGGTCGCTCGCTGTCCGGCGGGGGACACGGGTGCTTCCGGCACAAACGCCGCGGGCGGAACCCGCGGCGTTGAGCGACGTCAGCCATTCTTAGCGGCCGCAAAATTGCGTGGCAAAGGTGTGACGTACGATCCCCGATAGTGGACCCGGGAAGGGCAAATCGGGACAGACAGGGCCGTCTGTCCCGCTCAAAAGGGACGTTGTTATCTACTACGGACTTTCGTACGTGACGTGCGCCCTATGCGCGGGCTCACATCGGCCCCGTAACGGTCTCACCAGCAGTTGCTTGAGCAATGCTCTGAGTGAGGGGTGTCCTACGGGAGGATGAGGTGCACGTCGCCGAACTCGTGCCACAGGTAGAGCCCGCGCAGCGCCTCGTCGTAGCTGCGGTCGATCGCCGCTCGCCCCGCGACCGCCTCCAGCATCAGCAGATGCGAGGCCTCCGGCTCGTGCAGCCCGGTCAGCAGCCCGTCCACCACCCGCACCCCGCGCTCCGGGGTGACGACGAGATCCGTCCACCCTTCACGCGCGCGTACGACCCCGTCGGCTCCCGCCGCCGACTCCACGGCCCGCACGGCCGTGGTCCCGACGGCGATGATCCGCCCGTTGCCCGCCTTCGCCGCGTTGATCAGCCGGGCCGACGCCTCCGGCACCGCGAACCGCTCCGGATACGGCGGCTCGTGCACCTCCGCCGAGGCCACCCCGGTGTGCAGAGTGATCGGCGCGAACTGCACACCCCGGCTCACCAGCTCCGTCACCATCCGCAGCGTGAAGGGCCGCGCCGCGCTCGGCATCTCCGCGCTGCCCGTCCCGTCGGCCGAGGGCAGCGCGAACACCGTCTGGTGGACGGACAACGGCTGGTCCCGCTCCGTATAGGAGTAACGGATCGGCCGCCCGTGCTCCCGCATCAGCCCGTGAACTCCTGCGCCCTGGGGGTCAGTGCTCACACGCGCCCACCACAGCCGTTCGCTCCCCGCGCTCAGCGGCTCCTCGAGGATCAGCCGGACACCTCCGGGGAGCCGCACCTCAGTCCCCGCGTGCCCTCCCGGCCGTCTCCCGCCACCGTCCTTCCAAGGACCGCTTACCTCCCTGCTCCCATCACGCGCGCGCGTGGTGCCCCGCCCGTCGGGATCCCGCAGCTCGACCGCCCACCGCCCGTCGTCCCCGCGCGTGGAGAAGTGCACCACCACGCGCGCGTGCCCGATCCGTCCGTCCACCGCGGCGGCCAGCGTCTCCGACGTGTTGACGACCAGGAGATCCCCGGCCCGCAGCAGCCGCGGCAGCTCGCCGAACGTGTGGTGCGACACCTCGGTCCCCCGCGACACCAGCAGCCGTACGGCATCCCGGTCCAGCCCCGGCCCACGCTGCTCGGCGGGGATCCGCGCCGACAGTTCCTCCGGCACCCGCACGGTCAGGGTCATCGCCCTCCCTCCAGCAGGGAGGGCGCCTCGTAGCGGCCGCTCGCCGGACGCTCGTCCAGCAACCGCAGGAAGGCCGGCACCACACTGGCCGGCGTCGGCCGTGGATCGTCGTCGTCCGGTACGGCCGCCGCGTACAGGTCCGTGGCCATGTCCCCGGGGTCCACCGCCCAGACCCGCAGCCCCGGCTCCTCCTCGCCGAGCACCGCCGCGAGATGGTCCAGGGCGGCCTTCGACGCCCCGTACCCGCCCCACGTCTCGTACGCCTCGGCGGCCGCGTCCGAGCTGACGGTGATCACCGCACCCGTCCCGGACGCCTGCAGCAGCGGCAGCGCCTCCTGGACCAGGCCCAGCGCGGCGACCACGTTCACCTCCAGCGCCCGCCGCAGCCCCTCCAGGGGCAGCGCGTCCAGCCGTACCAGCGGCTCGGCGCCCAGCGCGCTGGCGTTGCTCACCAGCAGATCGACGCCGCCCAGCTTCCAGGCGGCCGCCACCAGCTCGGACCGGTGCCCGGCGTCCGTGACGTCCCCCGGCACGGCCGTCACGCGCGTGCCGTACGCCAGGAGCCCGGCCGCCGTCTCCTGGAGGGCCTCGGGAGTCCTGGCGTCGAGCACCAGATCCCAGCCGCGCGCGGCCAGCGCCTCGGCGAGCGCACGCCCCAGCCCCTTCGAGGCCCCCGTGATGATCGCTACCGGCATGACAACCGTCCCCTCGTTCCAGCCCGCCTCCGTCGGCGGTGTCCTCAACGTAGGAACCGGCACCCCCGCCCCGCCTCGGACGCGGGCCGCAAAGCCGCGGGGCCCTTCGTCCTACGCCGCACACCCGGGGCCGTTCGCCCTACGCCGCCGAACCGGGGACCAGGGGACTAGGACCGCCGCCCTAGTCGGCAGCCGTCACAGGTCCGATCCGGCTGTCACACCCCGCCGGTACCGTGAGGGCATGAGTCAAGGCCCCAGGTCCGGCCTCGCCGCGGTGAGTTCCGCGCTGCTGGCCATGAGCAGGCATCTCGAGGTGCGCGACGTCCTCAAGACGATCGTCGCCTCGGCCCGCGAGCTGCTCGACGCGCAGTACGCCGCGCTCGGCGTCCCCGACGACCACGGCGGCTTCGCCCAGTTCGTGGTCGACGGCGTCAGCGACGAGCAGTGGAAGGCCATCGGGCCCCTCCCGCGCCAGCACGGCATCCTCGCCGCGATGCTCCAGGAGGCCGAGGTCGAGCGCCTCGCCGATGTGCGCAAGGACCCCCGCTTCGAGGGCTGGCCGTCCGCCCACCCCGACATGTCCGACTTCCTCGGCCTGCCCATCCGCGACGGCGACGAAGTCATCGGCGCACTGTTCCTCGCGAACAAGAACTGCCCCAAGCCGGAGGGAAGTTGCGGCTTCACCGAGGAGGACGAGGAACTCCTCGGCATCCTCGCCCAGCACGCCGCGATCGCCCTCACCAACGCCCGCCTCTACGAACGCAGCCGCGAGCTGACCATCGCCGAAGAACGCTCCCGCCTCGCCCATGAACTGCACGACGCGGTCAGCCAGAAGCTGTTCTCCCTGCGCCTGACGGCCCAGGCGGCCGCCGCCCTGATCGACCGCGACCCGTCCCGGGCCAAGGGCGAGTTGCACCAGGTGGCCGCGCTCGCCGCCGAGGCCGCCGACGAACTGCGCGCCGCGGTCGTCGAGTTGCGCCCCGCCGCCCTGGACGAGGACGGCCTCGTCGCCACCCTGCGCACCCAGATCCACGTCCTCGACCGCGCCCACAGCGCGCGCGTGACCTTCGCCGGCCGTGGTGTGAAGGCCCTGCCCGCCGCCCAGGAGGAGGCCGTACTGCGCGTCGCCCAGGAGGCCCTGCACAACGCCCTGCGGCACTCCGGAGCCGAGCATGTCGACGTGACACTGGACCGGCGCGGCAGCGGAGCAGTCCTGCGGGTCACGGACAACGGCAGCGGCTTCGACCCGCAGGCGATACGCCGAGCCGGACGCCACCTCGGCCTGGTCTCCATGCGGGACCGGACGAGCGGGGTCGGCGGCACGCTGGCCGTGGAATCGGTGCCCGGCAAGGGCACCACGATCGAGATGGAGGTCCCCGGTGGCTGACGCAATCAAGGTGCTGCTCGTCGACGACCACCAGGTGGTCCGCAGGGGACTGCGCACCTTCCTCGAAGTGCAGGACGACATCGAGGTCGTGGGCGAGGCCGCCGACGGCGCCGAGGGAGTGGCCCGCGCCGAGGAACTGAAGCCGGACGTGGTCCTCATGGACGTCAAGATGCCGGGCATGGACGGCGTCGACGCCCTGCGCAAGCTCCGCGAACTCGACAACCCCGCGCGCGTGCTGATCGTCACCAGCTTCACCGAGCAGCGCACGGTGATCCCGGCCCTGCGCGCAGGCGCCGCCGGGTACGTCTACAAGGACGTGGACCCGGACGCGCTGGCCGGCGCCATCCGCTCCGTCCACGCCGGGCACATCCTGCTCCAACCCGAGGTCGCGGGCGCCCTGTTGTCCCAGGAAGAGGCCAACTCGGGGCAGGGGAGAGGCGGTTCGCTGACCGAGCGCGAGCGCGAGGTGCTCGGCCTGATCTCGGACGGCCGCTCGAACCGCGAGATAGCCAGAGCCCTGGTCCTGTCGGAGAAGACCGTCAAGACACACGTCTCGAACATCCTGATGAAGCTCGACCTGGCAGACCGCACTCAGGCCGCGCTGTGGGCCGTACGCCATGGCGTGACCGGCTGAAACGCTCTCCGCAGGACGTGACGGACGGCAATACGGAGGGTTCCGCTCCGGAATGAGATTCATACCGTCGTGGGAATGTCCCCCGGATGGCGCATCCTCCGTGGAGCTCCGCCGTTTTCCAGTGCGTGCTGCGGCGACTGCCGCGGCAATCGCAAGGAGGGCTTAGAAGTGAAGAACCTGAAGAAGGCAGCGGCCGTGACGATGGTGGCGGGTGGCCTGCTGGCCGCCGGTGCGGGAATGGCCTCCGCCACCGACGGCGCGCACGCCGACGGCAAGGCCGTGGGCTCCCCGGGCATCGCCTCGGGCAACCTGGTCCAGGCCCCGGTTCACGTCCCGGTCAACGTGTCGGGCAACACCGTGAACGTCGTCGGCCTGCTGAACCCCGCCTTCGACAACCTGGCCGTCAACCGCTGACGACCACCCTGAAGCGAGCAGTGACCTCCGGCCTCCCGGGTTTTCCCGGGAGGCCGGTCTGTGTTTCGACGCGGGTCAGCGAATCCAGCCCGTCCGGCGTTTGAGGACGAGGCCCGTTCAGGGCCGATACGGGGGGCTGGGGGCGGAGCCCCCAGGGACGGCCGCACCAACGCCGGTCACCACCACACCGACGCTCACCGCACCCCCCGCTCCCGCTCCTCCACGTACGCGTTGTACGCAGCAACGAGCGCCCGCCGAGCCACCCGCTCCACCGGCCGCAACGCGGCAGTCCGCGCCCCCATCTCCGAGGCGCTCATCGCTCCGCCGTGGCCGTTCTCATGCGCCAGCGAAACCAGCAACCCCACCCGCTGCGCAAGCTCCAGCACCCGCACCGCCCGCGGCGGATACCCCGGCGCCAGCACCTCCCGCCCCCGCTCGGCCCGAGCCCGATACGCATCGATCGCCGCCTCGGCCACCGGCCCCGACCCGGCCACGTCCAGCCGCGACAACACCTCCGTCGCATCCCGCAAGGCCTCGGCCAGCTCCCGCTCGGCCTCACCCAGCGACGGCACATCCGCGGGCGGCGCCTCCCGCACCGGCAGCACATGCCAGACGACCTCGGCATGTACATCACCGTCGGGCCCGGCCTCGTACACCTCAGGCACCAGCCCCAACGCGGCGCCGTGACAGATCACCGCTTCCTCGGCGTCCAGCGCCCGCGCATTGAACTCCGGCGGCCCGCTCAGCCCCAGCGGATGCCCCGGCGTGGGCAGCGCGACCCGCAGCCCACTCACCCCGAGCGTCCGCAGCCGCCCCAGCGCCAGTGTGAGCCCGACGGGCGCCGACTCACCCGGCAACCCCTCCACCCGGTGCACCGCATCGTCCCCGACGATCTCGAGCACAGCGTCATCCGGCGAGACAAGTCCGGCCAAAAGGGCATTTCCCCAAGCCGCAAGGCGTCCTGAACGTGGTTCCGAGAGCATGCCTCCACCCTAAGGACAGGACCGATGGAATGAAGCGCCCGACCGGTGGCGTAGATTTCCTTGAGGGCTGCGCCCACGGGCGCACGCGACCACCGAGACGCCGAGACGCCGACACCGGTCACACTGCAAGGGGAGACAACGCGCTCATGAGCGATGTTCTGGAGCTTCAGGACGTATCCGTGGTCCGTGAGGGCCGGGCTCTGGTGGACCAGGTCTCCTGGTCGGTCAAGGAGGGCGAGCGCTGGGTCATCCTCGGCCCCAACGGCGCCGGCAAGACCACGCTCCTGAACCTCGCGTCCAGCTACCTCTACCCCACCCAGGGTTCCGTCTCCATCCTCGGCGAGACCCTCGGCATGCCCGGGACCGACGTCTTCGAGCTGCGCCCGCGCATCGGCATGGCCGGCATCGCCATGACCGAGAAGCTGCCCAAGCGCCAGACCGTCCTGCAGACCGTGCTGACCGCCGCCTACGGCATGACCGCCACCTGGAACGAGGACTACGAGGAGGTCGACGAGCAGCGCGCCCGCGCCTTCCTCGACCGCCTCGGCATGAGCGAGTACCTCGACCGGAAGTTCGGCACCCTCTCCGAGGGCGAGCGCAAGCGCACCCTCATCAGCCGCGCCCTCATGGCCGACCCGGAGCTGCTCCTCCTCGACGAGCCCGCCGCCGGCCTCGACCTCGGCGGCCGCGAGGACCTCGTCCGCCGTCTCGGCCGGCTCGCCCGCGACCCGATCGCCCCCTCGATGCTCATGGTCACCCACCACGTCGAGGAGATCCCCCCGGGCTTCACCCACGTCCTGATGATCCGCCAGGGCAAGGTCCTCGCCGCCGGCCCGATGGAACTCGAACTCACCTCCCGCAACCTCTCCCTCTGCTTCGGCCTCCCGCTCGTCGTCGAACAGGTTGGCGAGCGCTGGACGGCACAGGGCCTCCCCCTGTCCTGACCCGGCCCTTCACCCCGCGAAACCCCGGTAAGAAGGCCCTTCAAACTGATCGGCGCCCTGTCCGCGACAGGGCCCGCGGTCCTACCATGACCATGTGGAAATCGACGCGTGGGTTTGGTGGTTGATCGGCGCGGCAGCGCTCGGTATCGGGCTCGTGATCACCGCGATGCCCGAACTCGGCATGCTGGCGGTGGGGGCCGTCGCGGCCGCCGTGG
This sequence comes from Streptomyces sp. T12, assembly GCF_028736035.1. Taxonomy (NCBI): domain Bacteria; kingdom Bacillati; phylum Actinomycetota; class Actinomycetes; order Kitasatosporales; family Streptomycetaceae; genus Streptomyces; species Streptomyces sp. T12. The sequence goes on along the minus strand of NZ_CP117866.1, from coordinate 2,220,699 downwards.
TCGCCGGCATCTTCGGCGGTGACGCCGTCGTCCAGGTCGTGTCCTTCGTCATCATCTCGACCGCACTCATCGCCGTCGTACGGCCCATCGCGAACCGGCATCGCGCACAGCGGCCCCAACTCGCCACCGGCATCGAGGCGTTGAAGGGCAAACAGGCCGTCGTACTGGAGCGCGTCGACGCCTCCGGCGGCCGGATCAAGCTCGCCGGAGAGGTCTGGTCGGCCCGCTCCCTCGATACCGACCGCGCCTACGAAGTAGGCCAGGAAGTGGACGTCGTGGACATCGAGGGGGCCACGGCGATCGTCATGTGACCTCGCACGACGTAAGTGGCCCGAACGCGCCACGGGCCACGCGACGGTCTGTCAGACTCGACCAGCAAGATCTTCAACAACCGTAAGATCTGCCGAAGTTGCTGCAGCGGAGAAGGGATACGGGGAAACGACGATGGAACCGGTCATCATCGTCTTGATCATTCTGGTGGTGTTGGTCTTCATCGCCCTGATCAAGACGATCCAGGTCATCCCACAGGCGAGTGCGGCCATCGTCGAACGGTTCGGCCGTTACACGCGGACACTCAACGCGGGCCTCAATATCGTGGTCCCGTTCATCGACACCATCCGCAACCGCATCGACCTGCGTGAACAGGTCGTACCGTTCCCGCCGCAGCCGGTGATCACCCAGGACAACCTGGTCGTGAACATCGACACGGTCATCTACTACCAGGTGACCGACGCCCGCGCCGCCACCTACGAAGTCGCCAGCTACATCCAGGCGATCGAGCAGCTCACCGTCACCACGCTCCGCAACATCATCGGTGGCATGGACCTGGAGCGGACCCTGACCTCCCGCGAGGAGATCAACGCGGCCCTGCGCGGCGTCCTGGACGAGGCGACGGGCAAGTGGGGCATCCGCGTCAACCGCGTGGAGCTCAAGGCGATCGAGCCCCCGACCTCCATCCAGGACTCGATGGAGAAGCAGATGCGCGCCGACCGTGACAAGCGCGCCGCGATCCTCACCGCCGAAGGTACGCGTCAGGCCGCCATCCTCACCGCCGAAGGCGAGAAGCAGTCCCAGATCCTGCGCGCCGAAGGTGAGGCCAAGGCCGCCGCCCTGCGCGCGGAAGGCGAAGCCCAGGCAGTCCGCACGGTCTTCGAAGCGATCCACGCCGGCGACCCGGACCAGAAGCTCCTCAGCTACCAGTACCTCCAGATGCTCCCCAAGATCGCCGAAGGCGACGCCAACAAGCTCTGGATCGTCCCCAGCGAAATCGGCGACGCCTTGAAGGGCCTCTCCGGCGCCATGGGCAACCTCGGCGGCCTGGGCGGCGGTTCGGGCAACGGATCCTCCGGCAACAGCGGCTCGGGCACGGAACGCCGAGAGAAGCCGTCCATCGACTGACGCGGATTCTGTCGTACGACAAAGGGGCCCGCCTTCTGACGAAGGCGGGCCCCAAACGCCGTCAGGGGCGCGGGGAACTGCGCGACCAGCCACGAACCACCCGCAGCCAACGAGCAACTCGAGGTCCCCCGGCGATCAGTTACGCAGCATCCAGTGCCAGCCAATCCGGCAGCGCAGCAAGGTCATCCGCCCCCAGCGCCAGCAACATCGCATCCGCCGGCGTCGGCTCGAACGGCTCCCGAAGCAACGGCATACCCGCCTGCTCAGGCGTCCGGTCGGCCTTCCGATGATTGTCCTCCGCACACGAGGCGACCGTATTCAGCCACGTGTCCTGCCCACCCCGCGACCGCGGCACCACATGGTCCACAGTCGTCGCCCTGCGCCCGCAGTACGCGCACCGGTGCCGGTCCCGCACCAGCACACCCCGCCTCGACCACGGCGCTTGTCTTCGGAACGGCACCCGTACGTACCTGCACAGCCTGATCACCCGGGGCGCAGGTATGTCGACCTCGGCTCCCCGCATACGCAGTTCGGGGTGGGCCTGCTCGACGACGGCCTTGTCCTGGAGCACCAGAACGACGGCTCGATTCAACGTCACCGTCGACAGCGGCTCGAAGCTCGCGTTCAGTACCAGCGTGTCCCGCATTGCAGCCCACCTCCCGTGTGCACCTGCCCACCCCCTGGCGGACTGGGATCAACTCTGGCCGGGCACGCCGAGATGGACAACGAAATAAAAAATGCCCGCCCCTGATCACTTCCATGACCAGGGGCGGGCAAACGTTCCATGAGCGTCAGGCTTCGGCAGGTACCTCGTACTCACCGATCACGTGGGCACGCGCGATCGCGTGGAACCGCAGATTGAAGCCGACGACGGCCGGGCTGGCGTCCGAGTCCGGACCGAGCTTCTCCTGGTCCACGGCGTACACCGTGAACACATAGCGGTGCGGCCCGTCCCCGGGAGGCGGCGCGGCACCACCGAAGTCCTTCGACCCATAGTCGTTCCGCGCCTGTACGGCACCCTCCGGCAGCCCCTCGAACTTGCCGCTGCCCGCCCCCGCCGGCAGCTCGGTCACCGAGACCGGGATGTCGAAGGCGACCCAGTGCCAGAACCCGCTCCCCGTAGGGGCGTCGGGGTCGTAGCAGGTCACGGCGAAGCTCTTGGTCTCGGCCGGGAAGCCCTCCCAGCGCAGCTGCGGCGAGGTGTTGCCGGCCGCGTAGACCTGAGCGTCCTTGAGGGTCCCGCCTTGCTCGACGTCCTCGCTCGTGACCGTGAAGGACGGCACGGGCGGATGGAAGTCGTGGGGCAGCGGCCGCCTCTTGAGCTCGGTCACGTCGATACCTCCTGAGGGAACAGCGGAATCAGTAGCTCCGAGCCTAGGACCAGTTGCGCTTGCTGCCGACCTCGGACAGCCACTGGTTGAGATACGCCGCCCAGTCGGTCCCCTGGAAGTCGTTCATACCCACTTGGAACGACCGGAAGGTGTCGCTGCCCGAGCTGAACAGCCCCGGCTTCTTGTCCATTTCCAGAACGACGTCCATCGTGTGCTCGTCCGCGACGAAGCTCAACTCGACCTGGTTGATACCGCGGTACTGCTGCGGCGGGAAGAACTCGATCTCCTGGTAGAACGGCAGCTTCTGCCGCGTCCCCCGGATGTGGCCGCGCTCCATGTCCGCGTTCTTGAAGCGGAAGCCCAGCTGGATGAAGGCGTCGAGGATCGCCTTCTGCGCGGGCAGCGGGTGCACGTTGATCGGGTCCAGGTCGGTGGAGTCCACGGCCCGCGCGATCGCCAGCTCCGTCGTCACACCGATGTTCATGCCGCGCAGCGTCTGACCGTCGATCGTCGTGATCGGCGTCTCCCACGGGATCTCCAGCCCGAAGGGCACCGCGTGCACGCCCCCGGCCTGCAGCTCGAAGGCACCACCGAGCTGCATCTTCGTGAACTCGATGTCCTGCTTGTACTCCGAGTCCTGGCTCTCGACCTCGACGCGCGCCTGCAGGCCCACGGACAGGCCCTCGATGTCCTGCTTGACGGACCCGCCCTGAATCCGCACCTCACCCTGGACGACACCGCCCGGAACGACGTTGACCTCAGTCAGCACCGTCTCGACCGAAGCCCCGCCGGCCCCCAGGCTCGCGAGCAGCTTCTTGAACGCCATGACTCTCCTCTTTTCAGAGTGGATCCTTGATCCCTACAAACGCGATCCGGCCGTGGCCGGTTCCGCGCCCCACCCTGGCAAGGCGAACGCCCCCTGACCACCCCGTTGCGACCACCCGTCTGCACTACCCTCGGACGGCATGATCGTGACCCCCGACCGTACGCCCCTTCCCAGGAACTTCTTCGACCGGCCCATCCTGGAAGTCGCCCCCGACCTCTTGGGCCGCATCCTCGTACGCACCACCCCGGACGGTCCGATCACCCTCCGCCTCACGGAGGTCGAGGCCTACGACGGCCCGAACGACCCCGGCTCCCACGCCTATCGCGGCCGCACCGCCCGCAACGAGGTGATGTTCGGTCCCCCCGGACACGTCTATGTCTACTTCACCTACGGCATGTGGCACTGCATGAACCTGGTGTGCGGCCCCGACGGCCAGGCGAGCGCGGTCCTGCTGCGCGCCGGCGAGATCGTCGAGGGCGCCGAGCTCGCCCGCAAACGTCGGGTCTCGGCCCGCAACGACAAGGAACTGGCCAAAGGCCCGGCCCGCCTGGCCACCGCCCTGGACGTGGACCGGTCCCTGGACGGCACGGACGCGTGCGCCACCGGCGAGACCCCGCTGAGGGTCCTCACCGGCACCCCAGTCCCCTCCGACCAGGTACGTAACGGCCCACGCACCGGCGTGGCAGGCGACGGCGGCAACGGGGACGTCCACCCCTGGCGCTACTGGATCGCCAACGACCCCACGGTGAGCCCCTATCGGGCCCACGTCCCGAGGCGCCGCCGAAGTTGACGCGCCTAGGCGAGGCGCGTAACGTAGCCCGAGCCGCTGAACCGGGTACTGCGAGGTCAGCAGCCGGAGCGGCAAAACCACTACCTACGAACGCCCCTCAGCGGGGTCCAATTCGGCGTGCCCGCATGCCGGAATTCGGGTCCGCAGAACCCCGATTATGAATCGAGCGGGGGAATCGGCTAACGTAGTGAATGTCGAAAGGCCGACGGGCGAAAGCCCAGAGCCTCACGGCAATCCCGCTGACAGGGAATCGGATCGGAAAAAGATCTGATAGAGTCGGAAACGCAAGAACGAAGGGAAGCGCCCGGAGGAAAGCCCGAGAGGGTGAGTACAAAGGAAGCGTCCGTTCCTTGAGAACTCAACAGCGTGCCAAAAATCAACGCCAGATATGTTGATACCCCGTCTCCGGCCATCGCGGTCGGGACGAGGTTCCTTTGAAAAAACACAGCGAGGACGCTGTGAACGGCCGGGCTTATTCCGCCTGGCTGTTCCGCTCTCGTGGTGTCGTCCCGATTACGGGAAAACATTCACGGAGAGTTTGATCCTGGCTCAGGACGAACGCTGGCGGCGTGCTTAACACATGCAAGTCGAACGATGAACCACTTCGGTGGGGATTAGTGGCGAACGGGTGAGTAACACGTGGGCAATCTGCCCTGCACTCTGGGACAAGCCCTGGAAACGGGGTCTAATACCGGATATCACTACCGCAGGCATCTGTGGTGGTTGAAAGCTCCGGCGGTGCAGGATGAGCCCGCGGCCTATCAGCTTGTTGGTGAGGTAATGGCTCACCAAGGCGACGACGGGTAGCCGGCCTGAGAGGGCGACCGGCCACACTGGGACTGAGACACGGCCCAGACTCCTACGGGAGGCAGCAGTGGGGAATATTGCACAATGGGCGAAAGCCTGATGCAGCGACGCCGCGTGAGGGATGACGGCCTTCGGGTTGTAAACCTCTTTCAGCAGGGAAGAAGCGAAAGTGACGGTACCTGCAGAAGAAGCGCCGGCTAACTACGTGCCAGCAGCCGCGGTAATACGTAGGGCGCAAGCGTTGTCCGGAATTATTGGGCGTAAAGAGCTCGTAGGCGGCTTGTCACGTCGGGTGTGAAAGCCCGGGGCTTAACCCCGGGTCTGCATTCGATACGGGCTAGCTAGAGTGTGGTAGGGGAGATCGGAATTCCTGGTGTAGCGGTGAAATGCGCAGATATCAGGAGGAACACCGGTGGCGAAGGCGGATCTCTGGGCCATTACTGACGCTGAGGAGCGAAAGCGTGGGGAGCGAACAGGATTAGATACCCTGGTAGTCCACGCCGTAAACGGTGGGAACTAGGTGTTGGCGACATTCCACGTCGTCGGTGCCGCAGCTAACGCATTAAGTTCCCCGCCTGGGGAGTACGGCCGCAAGGCTAAAACTCAAAGGAATTGACGGGGGCCCGCACAAGCAGCGGAGCATGTGGCTTAATTCGACGCAACGCGAAGAACCTTACCAAGGCTTGACATACACCGGAAACGGCCAGAGATGGTCGCCCCCTTGTGGTCGGTGTACAGGTGGTGCATGGCTGTCGTCAGCTCGTGTCGTGAGATGTTGGGTTAAGTCCCGCAACGAGCGCAACCCTTGTCCTGTGTTGCCAGCATGCCCTTCGGGGTGATGGGGACTCACAGGAGACCGCCGGGGTCAACTCGGAGGAAGGTGGGGACGACGTCAAGTCATCATGCCCCTTATGTCTTGGGCTGCACACGTGCTACAATGGCAGGTACAATGAGCTGCGATACCGTGAGGTGGAGCGAATCTCAAAAAGCCTGTCTCAGTTCGGATTGGGGTCTGCAACTCGACCCCATGAAGTCGGAGTTGCTAGTAATCGCAGATCAGCATTGCTGCGGTGAATACGTTCCCGGGCCTTGTACACACCGCCCGTCACGTCACGAAAGTCGGTAACACCCGAAGCCGGTGGCCCAACCCCCTTGTGGGGAGGGAGCTGTCGAAGGTGGGACTGGCGATTGGGACGAAGTCGTAACAAGGTAGCCGTACCGGAAGGTGCGGCTGGATCACCTCCTTTCTAAGGAGCACTTCTTACCGATCCCTTCGGGGTGAGGTCAGAGGCCAGTACATCAGCGAATGTCTGATGCTGGTTGCTCATGGGTGGAACGTTGATTATTCGGCACCGTCAGTCATCTCGGGCTGTTAGTACTGCTCTTCGGAGTGTGGAACGCTGATCACGAGTGGCGAGGGTGTCGGGCACGCTGTTGGGTATCTGAGGGAATGAACCCCCTCGTGATGCCGACCCCAGTGAACTTGCCTCAAGGGGCAGGGTGATGGGTGGTTGGTCGTTGTTTGAGAACTGCACAGTGGACGCGAGCATCTGTGGCCAAGTTTTTAAGGGCGCACGGTGGATGCCTTGGCACCAGGAACCGATGAAGGACGTGGGAGGCCACGATAGTCCCCGGGGAGTCGTCAACCAGGCTTTGATCCGGGGGTTTCCGAATGGGGAAACCCGGCAGTCGTCATGGGCTGTCACCCATACCTGAACACATAGGGTATGTGGAGGGAACGCGGGGAAGTGAAACATCTCAGTACCCGCAGGAAGAGAAAACAACCGTGATTCCGGGAGTAGTGGCGAGCGAAACTGGATGAGGCTAAACCGTATACGTGTGAGACCCGGCAGGGGTTGCGTATGCGGGGTTGTGGGATCTCTCTTTCACGGTCTGCCGGCCGTGAGACGAGTCAGAAACCGTTGATGTAGGCGAAGGACATGCGAAAGGTCCGGCGTAGAGGGTAAGACCCCCGTAGTCGAAACGTCAGCGGCTCGTTTGAGAGACACCCAAGTAGCACGGGGCCCGAGAAATCCCGTGTGAATCTGGCGGGACCACCCGCTAAGCCTAAATATTCCCTGGTGACCGATAGCGGATAGTACCGTGAGGGAATGGTGAAAAGTACCCCGGGAGGGGAGTGAAATAGTACCTGAAACCGTGTGCCTACAAGCCGTGGGAGCGTCGGAATGTGCTTGCACATTCTCGTGACTGCGTGCCTTTTGAAGAATGAGCCTGCGAGTTTGCGGTGTGTTGCGAGGTTAACCCGTGTGGGGAAGCCGTAGCGAAAGCGAGTCCGAATAGGGCGGTATAGTAGCGCGCTCAAGACCCGAAGCGGAGTGATCTAGCCATGGGCAGGTTGAAGCGGAGGTAAGACTTCGTGGAGGACCGAACCCACCAGGGTTGAAAACCTGGGGGATGACCTGTGGTTAGGGGTGAAAGGCCAATCAAACTCCGTGATAGCTGGTTCTCCCCGAAATGCATTTAGGTGCAGCGTCGTGTGTTTCTTGCCGGAGGTAGAGCACTGGATAGGCGATGGGCCCTACCGGGTTACTGACCTTAGCCAAACTCCGAATGCCGGTAAGTGAGAGCGCGGCAGTGAGACTGTGGGGGATAAGCTCCATGGTCGAGAGGGAAACAGCCCAGAGCATCGACTAAGGCCCCTAAGCGTACGCTAAGTGGGAAAGGATGTGGAGTCGCAGAGACAACCAGGAGGTTGGCTTAGAAGCAGCCACCCTTGAAAGAGTGCGTAATAGCTCACTGGTCTAGTGATTCCGCGCCGACAATGTAGCGGGGCTCAAGCGTACCGCCGAAGTCGTGTCATTGCGATATGTACCCCCAACGGGGATCGTGATGGGTAGGGGAGCGTCGTGTGCCGGGTGAAGCAGCACCGGAAGGTAGTTGTGGACGGTTCACGAGTGAGAATGCAGGCATGAGTAGCGATTCACACGTGAGAAACGTGTGCGCCGATTGACTAAGGGTTCCTGGGTCAAGCTGATCTGCCCAGGGTAAGTCGGGACCTAAGGCGAGGCCGACAGGCGTAGTCGATGGATAACCGGTTGATATTCCGGTACCCGCTGTGAAGCGTCAAACATCGAACCGGGCGATGCTAAGTCCGTGAAGCCGCCCCGGAGCCTTCGGGCAAAGGGGAGTGGTGGAGCCGACGAACCAGACCTGTAGTAGGTGAGTGATGGGGTGACGCAGGAAGGTAGTCCATCCCGGGCGGTGGTTGTCCCGGGGTAAGGGTGTAGGCCGAGTGGTAGGTAAATCCGCTGCTCATCAAGGCTGAGACCTGATGCCGAGCCGATTGTGGTGAAGTGGATGATCCTATGCTGTCGAGAAAAGCCTCTAGCGAGTTTCATGGCGGCCCGTACCCTAAACCGACTCAGGTGGTCAGGTAGAGAATACCGAGGCGTTCGGGTGAACTATGGTTAAGGAACTCGGCAAAATGCCCCCGTAACTTCGGGAGAAGGGGGGCCACGCTTGGTGAGAGGACTTGCTCCTCGAGCTGGGGGTGGCCGCAGAGACCAGCGAGAAGCGACTGTTTACTAAAAACACAGGTCCGTGCGAAGCCGTAAGGCGATGTATACGGACTGACGCCTGCCCGGTGCTGGAACGTTAAGGGGACCGGTTAGTCACTCTTCGGGGTGGCGAAGCTGAGAACTTAAGCGCCAGTAAACGGCGGTGGTAACTATAACCATCCTAAGGTAGCGAAATTCCTTGTCGGGTAAGTTCCGACCTGCACGAATGGCGTAACGACTTCTCGACTGTCTCAACCATAGGCCCGGTGAAATTGCACTACGAGTAAAGATGCTCGTTTCGCGCAGCAGGACGGAAAGACCCCGGGACCTTTACTACAGTTTGATATTGGTGTTCGGTTCGGCTTGTGTAGGATAGGTGGGAGACTTTGAAGCGGGCACGCCAGTGTTCGTGGAGTCGTCGTTGAAATACCACTCTGGTCGTGCTGGATGTCTAACCTGGGTCCGTGATCCGGATCAGGGACAGTGTCTGATGGGTAGTTTAACTGGGGCGGTTGCCTCCTAAAGAGTAACGGAGGCGCCCAAAGGTTCCCTCAGCCTGGTTGGCAATCAGGTGTTGAGTGTAAGTGCACAAGGGAGCTTGACTGTGAGACCGACGGGTCGAGCAGGGACGAAAGTCGGGACTAGTGATCCGGCGGTGGCTTGTGGAAGCGCCGTCGCTCAACGGATAAAAGGTACCCCGGGGATAACAGGCTGATCTTCCCCAAGAGTCCATATCGACGGGATGGTTTGGCACCTCGATGTCGGCTCGTCGCATCCTGGGGCTGGAGTCGGTCCCAAGGGTTGGGCTGTTCGCCCATTAAAGCGGTACGCGAGCTGGGTTTAGAACGTCGTGAGACAGTTCGGTCCCTATCCGCTGTGCGCGTAGGAGTCTTGAGAAGGGCTGTCCCTAGTACGAGAGGACCGGGACGGACGAACCTCTGGTGTGCCAGTTGTTCTGCCAAGGGCATGGCTGGTTGGCTACGTTCGGGAGGGATAACCGCTGAAAGCATCTAAGCGGGAAGCCTGCTTCGAGATGAGGACTCCCACCCACTTGATGGGGTAAGGCTCCCAGTAGACGACTGGGTTGATAGGCCGGATCTGGAAGCACGGTAACGTGTGGAGGTGACCGGTACTAATAGGCCGAGGGCTTGTCCTCAGTTGCTCGCGTCCACTGTGTTAGTTCTGAGGCAACGACCGTTGCCGGTTTTTTGAGTAGAACAGACAACAGAAGAGTGTGCTTGTTCGCTCGAAACCATTAGGGTTTCGGTGGTTATAGCGTGAGGGAAACGCCCGGTTACATTCCGAACCCGGAAGCTAAGCCTTACAGCGCCGATGGTACTGCAGGGGGGACCCTGTGGGAGAGTAGGACGCCGCCGAACAATCTTTGGAGGACCTCTGGTCCCAGCGTCAAGCTGGGACCAGAGGTCCTTTTTTGTTTTTCCGGAGCGCGCCGGGTAGCCGGCTGCGCGAGAATGACTTGCGGTACCGAAGACAGGAGTCACCGATGTCCACCAACTCTCCCGACGATCGACCGGAGCGCGACCAGCGGCGACGGGACAGTGGTGACCGCGGCGACCGTGGAGACCGTGGCGGTTTCCGCGGAGGCCGCGGTGGCCAGGGTGACCGCGGTGACCGTGGCGGTTTCCGTCGGGACGACCGGCGCGATGACAACCGCGGTGGTTCGGATCGCGGTGGCTATGGCCGCCGCGACGACAACCGCGGCGGACACGGTCGGCGTGACGACCGCCCGCGTGACGACCGCGGTGACCGTGGAGGTTTCCGTCGGGACGACAACCGGGGCGACAACCGGGGCGGTGGGTACGGCCGGCGTGACGATCGGCGTGAGGGCGACCGTGGCCCCCGTCCGGCATTCCAGCGAGACGACCGTGACCGTGGGCCGCGTCGGGACGATCGCGACCGTGACCGCGGCTTCCGTCGGGACGACCGCGGAGATCGTGGGGACCGTCCCTCCTTCCGCCGTGATGACCGCGGAGATCGTGGGGACCGTCCCTCTTTCCGCCGTGACGATCGCGGCGAGCGGCGCGAAGGCGACCGTGGTGGGTTCCGACGCGACGACAACCGGGGCGGCGGGTACGGCCGTCGGGACGAACGCCGGGGCGATGAGCGCGGCGACCGCGGCGACCGCGGCGGTTTCCGTCGGGACGACCGGCGGGACGACCGGCGGGACGACAACCGTGGTGGTGCCGATCGTGGTGGCTACGGTCGCCGTGACGACCGCAGGGACGACCGCGACCGGGGCTTCCGTAGTGACGACCGGGACCGCGGCTTCCGTCGGGACGACCGTGGGGACCGCGGAGGCGAGCGTCCGCCGTTCCGGCGTGACGACCGTGGAGACCGTGGGGACCGTCCCTCGTTCCGTCGTGACGACCGAGGAGAGCGCCCGCCCTTCCGTCGTGACGACCGTGGGGAGCGCCGGGACGGCGACCGTGGTGGTTTCCGTCGGGACGACAGCCGGGGCGAGCGCGGTGGGTTCCGTGGCCGTGACGACCGTGGCGGACGCGGCGGCCCTCGGCGTGACGATCGTGGCGGCCGTCCCGGAGGCTTCCGGGGACGCGACGACCGGCGCGGCGGTGACAGCCGATTCCGTGACGACCGGGATCGGGACCGCGAGCCGATCAAGCGGCTGCCGATCCCGGAGGACGTTACGGGCGACGAGATCGATCAGGACGTACGACAGGAGCTGTTGAGCCTGCCGAAGACGCTCGCGGAGGACGTCGCCAAGAACCTGGTGATGGTCGCGCGGCTCATCGACGAGGACCCCGAGGGCGCTTACGGCTACTCCAGGGTGGCCCTGCGGCTGGCGTCGCGTGTCGCGGCCGTACGTGAGGCGGCCGGGTTCGCGGCGTACGCGAACCAGAAGTACGCCGAGGCGCTCGCTGAGTTCCGGGCCGCGCGGCGGATGACCGGGACCGTGGATCTGTGGCCGCTCATGGCTGACTGCGAGCGTGGGCTCGGGCGGCCGGAGAAGGCGCTGGACATGGCCGGGGCGCCCGAGGTGCACAAGCTGGACAAGGCCGGGCAGGTCGAGATGCGGCTCGTCGCGGCCGGCGCCCGGCGTGACCTGGGGCAGCTGGACGCGGCCATCGTGACGCTGCAGAGCCCCGAGCTCGCCTCCAACGCCGTACAGCCGTGGACCGCGCGGCTGCGGTACGCGTATGCCGATGCGTTGCTCGCGGCCGGGCGGCAGGGTGAGGCGCGGGAGTGGTTCGCCAAGGCCGTCGAGGCCGACAAGGACGGCAGCACCGATGCCTCCGACCGGCTCGCCGAGTTGGACGGTGTCGAGTTCGTCGACGCCTTCGACGAGAGCGAGGGCGAGAACGACGGGGAAAGCGAGAGCGAGACCGAGACCGAGACCGAGGGGCACGGCGGTCAGCAGGCTCCGGGCGGGCCCGATGAGGGCCGCGAGGAGTGAGTGGCGCGTGAGGTGAAGGGCGGGATCCCGGGCTGGGGTCCCGCCCTTCGGCGTTCAGAGGTCCAGGGCGCGTAGGACCAGGCCCGAGGCCGGTTTCGGGCCGAAGGACGTCGACTTGCGGGGCATGGTGACGCCCTGGCGGGCGAGGTCGCGTACGACGTCCTCGCGGACGGGGTGCATGAGGACGGCCGTACCGCCGTCGCGTTCCGCCTTGTCGACGGTGGCGGCGGTGTCGTGGATGTAGGCGATGCGGGTGGGGTCGTCCTCGGGGATGTGCCAGATCTCGGCCAGGAGCGTGGCGTGCAGGACCGTTGCGTCCAGGGTGCGCCAGGCGGCCGGGCGGTCGGTGGGGACCGTGCGGGCGAGGAGGGCCGGCTCCGGGTGGTCGACGAGGTGGAAGGCGCCGTCTCCGGCGAGGAGGAAGGCGTTGCCTGCGCAGGCCGCGTCGGCCAAAGCCTCCAGCGCCCCGGACAGGGGGACTTCGAGGCGGCGTACGCGGAACAGGCCGGCGAGGGCGGCGAGGGCCTCCGGCACCGGCAGGCCGTGCAGGAGACGGTGGATGGCGCGGACGCGGAGGGGGTAGCGGGCCGTGTCCACGAGGAGGACCAGGCCGTAGTCCCAGGCGCTGGGTGAGGGGTGCTCCGCGCGTAGACGGCGATACGTCGCCCAGCGGTGGTGGCCGTCGGCGATCAGGGCCTGGTGGCGCGTCAGGTCTGACTGGACGCGGGCCAGGTCGGCGGGGTCGGTGATCGACCACAGGCGGTGGCTGAAGCCGTCCTCCGTGGTGGTCGAGAGGAGCGGCGGGCACTCGATCGTGCGCTCGATGACGGCGGTCGCGTCGGCCGCCGTGCCGTTGCCGCGGTAGGTCAGGAGCAGGGGCTCGAGGTTCGCCGAGGTGGCGCGCATCAGGGCCGCTCGGTCGGCGACGACGTGTGGCATGACGTCCTCGTGCGGCAGGACCAGGCCCTCCGACGGCTCCGTGACACGCAGGGCGCCGATGATGCCGCGCTGCAGCATGCCGTCGCCGTCGTGCTGTTCGTAGACGTAGAGGCCGGGCTCGGGGTCGGCCGTCAGTACGCCCTCGGACAGCCAGCGGCGCAGGGTCTTGGCGGCCTGTTCGTTGCGGGCGCCCGCGGTGTCGGCCTGGGGGAGGATCAGGCGGACGATGTTGTACGGGTCCGCGTCCTGGAGGTGGTGCAGGCCGTCGGGGCGGACGACGACGTCGTACGGAGGGGATGTCACGGCGGCCAGGCTGCCGACCCGGTCGGGGTCGTAGCGAAGGCCCCGGAACGGGGTGAGTTCTAGGCCTCGGCGCGCCGTTGCTTCCGGGTGACCTGCTGTGTTCATCCCGGCATCGTACGGGTGTCAGTGGCATGGGGGATGATCGGGGAAAGCCGTCGAACGAGGAGCGATGCGGAATGAGCCAGAGCGTCAGGACGAGGCCCGAGGGCAGTGGCCAGGCCCTGAGCGAGGCGTACGACACGGCGCTGCTCGACCTCGACGGTGTGGTGTACGCGGGGGGCCACGCGATCGTGCATGCCGTCGAGTCGCTGGCCGTGGCCCGGGCGGGCGGGATGCATCTGGCGTATGTCACGAACAACGCCCTGCGGACGCCGGATGCCGTGGCCGTCCATCTGACGGAGCTGGGGATACCCACGGGGGCGGACGATGTCATCACCTCGGCGCAGGCGGTCGCGCGGCTGATCAGTGAGCAGGTGCCGCCCGGCGCCCGGGTGCTGGTGATCGGCGGGGAGGGGCTGCGGGTGGCGCTGCGGGAGCGCGGGCTGGAGCCGGTGGAGTCGGCGGACGACGATCCGGCGGCGGTCGTGCAGGGGTACGGCGGGCCGGAGTTGCCGTGGGGGCGGTTCGCGGAGGCCTCTTACGCCGTCGCGCGTGGGGTGCCCTGGTTCGCGTCCAACACCGACCTGACGATTCCGAGCGGACGTGGGATCGCGCCGGGCAACGGGGCGGCGGTGGAGGTCGTACGGATAGCCACCGGCGCCGCACCGCAGGTGGCGGGCAAGCCGTTGCCTCCCATGCACCGGGAGACGATCCTGCGGACGGGTGCAGAGCGGCCGCTGGTGGTCGGGGACCGGCTGGACACGGACATCGAGGGCGCTTTCAACGGGGGCGTCGACTCGCTGCTCGTCCTGACCGGGGTGACCGATGGCGCGCAGTTGCTCGCCGCGCCGCCGCAGCACCGGCCGACTTATGTCGATGCGGATCTGCGGGGGTTGCTCACCGGGCAGCCGGAGGTAGTGGTGGACGGGGGCGGCTTCCGGTGTGGTGGTTGGACGGCCACTGCCGGGGCGGAGCGGCTGGAACTCGACGGTGACGGTGCGGGCTTGGACGGGCTGCGGGCGTTGTGCGCGGCGGCCTGGACGGCGGCTGGTGAGGGTGTGTGCGAGCTGGAAGCGGGGAAGGCGTTGGCGCGGCTGGGGTTGTGAGCCGCCGCACTGCAGCGGAGCGAAGGCGGGCGCGGGCGCGCGGGCGCCGGGCGAGCAGCGGGATCGTGGCTGAATAGCAGGGTAGGCTAACCTAACTGCGTGTTGGTCGACAGTCCTCCCGAACAGCGCGCGGACTCCGTGTCCGCGCCGCCAACCCGACGGGTGCTACGTGCCGTTGGGCTGCTCGTCTCTGTCCTGATTCTGGTGGTCGTCGCGATGGCGAGCATCGCGATCGGGGCGAAACAGCTGTCCATGGGGGAGGTCTGGCACGGCTTGTTCGCGAGCTCGGGGACCTACGGCGACGTCGTGGTCGAGGACCGGATCTCGCGCACCGTGCTCGGACTGCTTGCAGGCGCCGCCCTCGGTCTCGCCGGGGCCGTGCTCCAGGCGCTCACCCGCAACCCGCTCGCCGATCCCGGTCTGCTCGGCATCAACGCGGGCGCGTCCGCCGCGGTCGTCACCGCCATCACCTTCTTCGGCATCACGAGCCTGAGCGGCTACGTCTGGTTCGCCTTCCTCGGCGCGGCCGTGGTCGGGGCGATGGTCTGGTTCCTCGGCGGCAGCCGGGGTGCCACGCCGGTACGGCTCGCGCTCGCCGGTACGGCGATCAGCGCCGCGCTCTACGGCTATCTCCAGGCCGTGATGATCATGGACGACGCGGCGCTCAACAAGATGCGCTTCTGGACGGTCGGTTCACTGTCCTCGGCGACGGACTCCACCATCAAGCAGGTGCTGCCGTTCCTCGTCGTCGGCATGGTCCTCGCGCTCGCCCTCGCCCGGCCCCTGAACGCCATGGAGATGGGCGACGACACCGCCAGGGCCCTCGGCGCCAACCTGAACCGCACCCGGGTGCTGTCGATGCTCGCCGCGACCGTGCTGTGCGGGGCCGCGACAGCGGCCTGCGGGCCGATCGTGTTCGTCGGTCTGATGGTGCCGCACGTCGTACGGTCCTTCACCGGCCCCGACCTGCGCTGGATCCTGCCGTACGCGGCCGTCCTGTCGCCCGTGCTGCTGCTCGGCGCCGACGTCCTCGGCCGGATCGTCGCCCGGCCCTCCGAACTCCAGGTCGGCATCGTCACCGCGATCCTCGGCGGACCGGTCTTCATCTTTCTCGTACGACGGCGGAGGACGGCCCAACTGTGAAGACCGCAGTGAAGGAAGCGAAGTCCGCAGGGCGGACCAGCCGTTCCCGCCGTGCCGTGCGGACCCCGGGCGGGCTCTCCGTCCGGCTGGACGTCAGGGCGCTGACCGTCGTCGTCCTGTTGCTGCTCGCCGCGCTCGCCGCGAGCGTCGTGCTGATCGGCACTGGAGACTTCCCGATCTCGGCGGGCGACGTGCTCAAGACGCTGGTCGGCGACGGCAACGCGGGGCAGGAGTTCATCGTCAACGACCTGCGGCTGCCCAGGGTCCTGGTCGGGCTCCTGGTCGGTGCCTCGCTCGGCCTCGGCGGTGCGCTGTTCCAGGCGCTGTCCCGCAACCCGCTGGGCAGCCCGGACATCCTCGGTCTCGGACAGGGGGCCACGGCCGGGGCACTCGTGGTGATCGTCCTGCTCTCCGGGGATGCCACGCAGGTCACCGTCGGCGCACTGGTCGGCGGACTCGCCACCGGGCTCGCCATCTATCTGCTCGCCTGGAAGCGGGGTGTGCACGGTTATCGACTGGTTCTGGTCGGTATCGGTATGTCCGCGATCATGACGGCGGTCAACGGCTACCTGCTGACCAAGGCCGACCTGGTCGACGCGGCCCGCGCGGTCGTGTGGATGACCGGCTCCCTCAGCGGCCGGGACTGGGCCCAGGTCTGGCCGCTGCTCGCGCTGTGCGCCGTCCTCGTGCCGCTCGTCCTCGCCAATGCGCGTGGGCTGCGGATGATGGAGATGGGCGACGACGTCTCGTACGCCCTGGGGGTGCGCGTCGAACGCGTACGGCTGCTGCTGATGCTGGCCGCCGTGCTGCTCACCGCGGCCGCAACCGCCGCCGCCGGTCCCGTCAGCTTCGTGGCGCTCACCGCCCCGCAGCTCGCCCGGCGCCTGACCCGCTCGCCCGGGCCGAACCTGCTGCCCTCCCTGTGCATGGGCGCCACCCTCCTCGTCACCGCCGACTGGGTCTCCCAGCGGGTCTTCGGAGCCGACCAGATGCCCGTGGGCGTGGTCACGGGCGTGCTCGGCGGCGTATATCTGCTGTGGCTGCTGGTCACCGAGCGCAAGGCGGGCCGGATATGAGCGCGGGCAGCAACAGCAGCGCGAGCCTCAGCAGCGGGCCGAACAACGGGCTGAACAACCGAAGGAGCACTGTGAACCGCCTGTCCGCCGACAACGTCACCCTCGCCTACGACCAGCGGGTCATCGCCGAGCAGCTGTCGGTGGAGATACCCGACAACTCCTTCACCGTGATCGTCGGCCCGAACGCGTGCGGCAAGTCCACGCTGCTGCGGGCGCTGTCGCGGATGCTCAAGCCCAGCCAGGGCCGGGTGCTGCTGGACGGGCAGGTCATCCAGTCGATGCCGGCGAAGAAGGTCGCGCGCACGCTGGGTCTGCTGCCGCAGTCCTCGATCGCGCCCGACGGGATCACCGTCGCCGACCTGGTGGGGCGCGGCCGCTACCCGCACCAGGGGATCCTGCGCCAGTGGTCGACCGAGGACGAGCGGGTCGTACAGGAGTCGATGGAGCAGACCGGGGTGGCCGAACTGGCCGATCGCTATGTCGACGAATTGTCGGGCGGTCAGCGCCAGCGCGTGTGGATCGCCATGGCGCTGGCGCAGCAGACGCCGCTGCTGCTGCTCGACGAGCCGACGACCTACCTCGACATCCAGCACCAGATCGACGTCCTCGACCTGTGTGCCGAACTCCACGAGGAGCAGGGGCGCACGCTGGTGGCCGTGTTGCACGACCTCAACCACGCCGCCCGGTACGCCACGCATCTCATCGCGCTGCGCGGCGGGCAGATCATCGCCGAGGGTGCGCCGAACGACATCGTCACGGCCGAGCTGGTCGAGGAGGTCTTCGGGCTGCGCTGCCAGGTCATCGACGACCCGGAGACGGGGACGCCGCTGGTGGTGCCGGCGGCGCGGCAGGCGCGGGCCGGGGACAAGGCCGACCTCAAGAAGGCTGAGGCCGAGAAGGCCGACACCAAGAAGGTGGCCGCTACAGAAGCTTCCTGAGCACCAGCAGGTCGCGCACGCCCGCGTGCAGCCTCACCCGGCCCGAGCCCCAGGCTTTGGCGAAGTGCATCTCGCCGTCGACCAGGGCGACGAGGTCGTCGCCGCTCATGCTGAGTCTGATCTGGGCCTTCTCACGGGGCGGGCCCTGGAACGTGTCGTGGACATGGATCCGGCCGCCCGCCATGCGGCCGGCGAACGTGACGTCCAGGTCGGTGATGTGGCAGCTGACCGAGCGGTCCAGGGTCGCGGCCGTGCGGACGTCCCCTTCGGCACGCTGCATGTTGTCCGAGAGCTTTTCGAGTGCGGCGCGGCACTCCTCAATCGTGGCCATCACGATCGACGGTACCCCAGCGGTTCGGGGTAGCGTCTGGGCATGAGCGACACGGTTCCGGAGACGGAGATCCCGCAGGAGGAGGGCGCAGCGGAAGTGGCCGAGGCGGAAGTGGCCGCGGTGGCCGCCGCTGAGCCGGCCGGGCTCGCGGGCGAACCCACGTACGACCCCGCCGCCCCCGCCCCGCTGAACGTCCCCCGCACCCCCACCGGCAACGCCGACGTCGACGCCCAGCTGGAGCGGC
Source organism: Streptomyces sp. T12 (assembly GCF_028736035.1). Classification (NCBI taxonomy): domain Bacteria; kingdom Bacillati; phylum Actinomycetota; class Actinomycetes; order Kitasatosporales; family Streptomycetaceae; genus Streptomyces; species Streptomyces sp. T12. The sequence goes on along the minus strand of NZ_CP117866.1, from coordinate 2,202,417 downwards.
TCGGTGATACCGACCACCTCGCCACGGACGGACACGTCGAGGTGTACGAGGATGTACACCGGGGGCTGCGCGACGCGCTCACCGCGCTCGACGCCCGCCCGGGACCTCCGGCGCCCCCGTCGATGCCTGGGATGAGGAGCTGAACCGAACGTGGCAGGAGTCGCACGCCGCCGTCTCGACGCGGAGCTGGTCCGCCGGAAGCTGGCGCGCTCGCGCGAGCACGCCAGCCAGCTGATCGCCGCCGGGCGGGTCTCCGTCGGCAAGACCGTCGCGACCAAGCCGGCCACGCAGGTGGAGACCGCGGCGGCGATCGTCGTCGCGTCCGACGGCAGCGATCCCGAGTACGTGTCGCGGGGCGGGCACAAGCTCGCGGGCGCGCTGGAGGCCTTCGTACCCCAGGGGCTCGTGGTGGAAGGGCGCCGGGCGCTGGACGCCGGCGCGTCCACCGGCGGTTTCACCGACGTACTGCTGCGGTCGGGTGCCGCCCATGTCGTCGCCGTCGACGTCGGATACGGACAACTCGCCTGGACTCTCCAGAGTGATGAACGCGTCACCGTCAAGGACCGTACGAACGTACGCGAGTTGACGCTCGAAGCGATCGATGGGGAGCCAGTGGATCTTGTCGTGGGGGATCTGTCCTTCATCCCGCTCGGACTGGTGCTGCCCGCCCTGGTGCGGTGCGTGAAGCCGGACGCGGACCTGGTGATGATGGTCAAGCCGCAGTTCGAGGTGGGGAAGGAACGGCTGGGCAGCGGCGGGGTCGTCCGCAGCTCCCAGCTGCGGGCCGAGGCCGTGCGCGGCGTGGCCGAGAAGGCGTGGGAACTCGGGCTCGGGGTGAAGGGGGTCACGGCCAGTCCGTTGCCCGGACCCTCGGGGAATGTCGAGTACTTTCTGTGGCTGCGTGCCGGGGCGCCCGCCCTGGACCCGGCCGACGTTGACCGTGCAGTTGCGGAGGGGCCGCGTTGACACAGAACCGAGCTCGTACTGTCTTTCTGCTCGCCCACACGGGGCGGCCCGCGGCCATTCGCAGCGCCGAGCTGGTGGTCAAGGGACTGCTGCGGTCGGGGATCGGCGTGCGGGTGCTGGAGTACGAGGCGGCCGACCTGCCGCTGCCGCCCGAGGTGGGTCTCGTCAAGGAGGCGACTCCGCAGTGCCTCGACGGGTGTGAGCTGCTGATAGTGCTGGGCGGTGACGGGACGCTGCTGCGGGGCGCCGAGTTCGCGCGGGCGTCCGGCGTGCCGATGCTGGGCGTCAACCTCGGGCGCGTCGGGTTCCTCGCGGAGGCCGAGCGGGACGATCTCGACAAGGTTGTCGACCGGGTCGTGACCAAGGCCTACGAGGTCGAGGAGCGGATGACCGTCGACGTCGTCGTGCATCAGAACGGCGACATCGTGCATACCGACTGGGCGCTGAACGAGGCCGCCGTGCAGAAGGCCGGTGCCGAGAAGCTGCTCGAGGTCGTGCTGGAGATCGACGGGCGGCCGGTGACGGGGTTCGGGTGCGACGGCATCGTGCTGTCCACGCCGACCGGGTCCACGGCCTATGCCTTCTCCGCGGGCGGGCCTGTGGTGTGGCCGGAGGTCGAGGCGCTGTTGATGGTGCCGATCTCGGCGCACGCGCTGTTTGCCAAGCCGCTGGTGACGTCGCCGGATTCTGTGCTGGCTGTGGAGGTTCTGCCGCATATCCCGCCGGGGGTGTTGTGGTGTGACGGGCGGCGGACGGTGGAGTTGCCGCCCGGGGCGCGGGTTGAGGTGCGGCGGGGGGCTGTGCCGGTGCGGCTGGCTCGGCTGCATCACGCGTCGTTCACCGACCGGCTCGTGGCGAAGTTTGCGTTGCCGGTTTCTGGATGGCGAGGGGCGCCGCATTAGCCGACTCGCCGTGGTGTGGGGGAGTGCGTCGGCGGCTGCGGGTCCGTCGTGGCTTGTCGCGCAGTTCCCCGCGCCCCTTGCGGTGTTGCACTCGCCTGGGTGACATGTGCTGCCGATACACATTCGTCACCTGCACCTTCACATCACGGACCCGGGGGCCGTCGCACTCCCCGCCCCCGACCTCGTAAGGTCGTGTCCGTGTTGGAGGAGATGCGGATACGGTCGCTCGGGGTCATCGACGATGCGGTCGTCGAGCTGTCGCCTGGATTCACCGCTGTCACGGGTGAGACGGGTGCCGGCAAGACCATGGTGGTCACCAGCCTGGGGCTGTTGCTCGGTGGGCGGGCGGACCCGGCGCTTGTGCGGATCGGGGCCGAGAAGGCGGTCGTCGAGGGGCGGATCGCCGTGCCTCCGGGCGCGCCGGTCGTCGTACGGGTCGAGGAGGCCGGGGCCGAGCTCGACGACGGGGCGTTGCTGATCAGCCGTACCGTTTCCGCCGAGGGGCGGTCGCGGGCGCATCTCGGGGGGCGCAGTGTGCCCGTGGGGATGCTGGCCGAGCTCGCCGACGAGCTGGTGGCCGTGCACGGGCAGACCGATCAGCAGGGGTTGCTGAAGCTGGCCCGGCAGCGGCAGGCGCTCGACCGGTACGCGGGGGATTCCGTCGCTGTGCCGCTCGCCAAGTACACCGAGGCCTATCGCCGACTGCGGGCCGTCTCCGTCGAGCTGGACGAGATCGTCACGCGCGCGCGTGAGCGGGCTCAGGAAGCCGACCTGCTGCGGTTCGGGCTCGACGAGATCGCGGGTGTCGAGCCGCGGGCCGGCGAGGACGTGGAGCTCGCGGAGGAAGCCGAGCGGCTGGGGCACGCGGAGGCGCTGTCGTCGGCCGCCACGGCCGCTCACGCCGCGCTGGCCGGCAATCCCGAGGACCCCGAGGGCATCGACGCGTCGACGCTGGTCGCCGGTGCGCAGCGGGCCCTGGACGCCGTGCGGTCGCACGACCCGGCGCTGGCCGCGCTGGCAGAGCGGCTCGGCGAGATCGGGATCCTGCTGGGCGATGTCGCCGGGGAGTTGGCGGGGTACGCCGATGATCTGGACGCGGACCCGTTGCGGCTCGCGGCCGTCGAGGAGCGCCGGGCCGCGCTGAACGGGCTCACGCGGAAGTACGGCGAGAACATCGCCTCCGTGCTCGCCTGGGCCGAAGAGAGCGCGGCGCGGCTGACCGAACTGGACAGCGACGACGAGCGGATCGACGAGCTGACCGCCGAACGGGACGCGCTGCGGGCCGAGCTGGGCGGGTTGGCGCAGGCGTTGACCGATGCGCGGACGGAGGCCGCCGAGCGGTTCGCCGCCGCCGTGACGGCGGAGCTGGCCTCGCTCGCCATGCCGCACGCGCGCGTGTCCTTCGACATCCGGCAGACCGAGGACCCGGAGGGTGTCGAGGTCGGCGGTCGTGCGGTCGCCTACGGGCCGTCCGGTGTGGACGAGGTCGAGCTGCTGCTCGCGCCGCATCCGGGAGCGCCGCCCCGGCCCATCGCCAAGGGCGCGTCCGGCGGTGAGCTCTCGCGCGTGATGCTCGCCGTCGAGGTCGTGTTCGCGGGGACCGATCCCGTGCCGACGTATCTCTTCGACGAGGTCGACGCCGGCGTCGGTGGCAAGGCGGCCGTGGAGATCGGGCGGAGGTTGGCCCGGCTGGCGAAGAGCGCGCAGGTCGTCGTGGTCACCCACCTGCCGCAGGTCGCCGCCTTCGCGGACCGGCAGTTGCTCGTCGAGAAGACCAACGACGGGTCGGTCACCCGGTCCGGGGTGAAGGTGCTGGAGGGCGAGGAGCGGGTCCGGGAGCTGTCCCGGATGCTCGCCGGGCAGGAGGACTCGGAGACCGCGCGGGCGCACGCGGAGGAGCTGCTGGCGACGGCTCGGGCGGACATGTAGCGCGAGCACCGGCGGAGCGGGCCGTGCGTCGTCGAGGCGCACGGCCGTGTCGCTCAGGCTCAGGGGGTTCGTTCTCTCTACTGTCTCGCGCGCCGAGCCGTCTGCCGGGACTGTCCCGCCGTGTTGCGCAACTGCCTTGCCGACGCGTGGAGGATGCCCTGGGAAACCGCATCCTCCCCATGCTCCACGTGCGCATGTTCGGCCACACCTCCCACCCCGCCTCACTCGTGCAGGTGACTCGCCCCGCCGCGTTGCCCGGCGTCTGCGCCGCCTTCGGCCTCCCGCCGTTCCCGGAACGCCCGTACGGCCTGGCATCCTTGGCGTAAACATGTCGTACGCGTAGGGATCCTCGCGGTGCACCCCCTCCGCCCGATCCTTCTGTACGTTCTTCGTGACCGCCCGACCCGAACCAGGAGCCCCGGCCACGTGACCCCCGTGAGCAGCCACTCACCGCACGGCCAGTCGTCGCTGCGCACCGTGCAGGTGCTGGGCGGCGGCAACGCCGGCAGCAGCGCGCATGTGCGATCGCTGGCCTCGGGGCTGGTCGCGCGGGGCGTGCGGGTCACCGTGTGCGCCCCGGTCGAGGCCGATCGTGCCTACGACTTCACCGGGGCCGGCGCCGAGCACGTACACGTGCCACGCAGCAGTGATCCCGCGTCCGTGGCAGCTCTGCGGGCCGCGTGCGCCGACGCCGACCTGGTGCACGCGCACGGGCTGCACGCCTCCTTCCGTGCCGTGCTCGCGCTCAGCGGGCGGCGTACTCCGCTCGTCGTCACCTGGCACGACCGGGCGCATGCCGAGGGGGCCCGCGCGCATCTCGTACGGCTGTTGGAGCGGCGGGTCGTCAAGGCCGCCTCCGTCGTGCTCGGGACCACCTCGGCGCTCGTGGACCGGGCCCGCCGGACCGGTGCGCGAGACGCACGCCTCGGCGCCGTCGCGATGCCCGGGCCGCGCCGTGTCGCCGAGCTGGACGATCCCGACCGGCTGCGGCCCAAGGTCAGGGCCGAACTCGGGGCCACCGGGCGCCCGTTGCTGATCGCCGTCGGCTCGCTGGAGCGGCATCGCGGGTACGACGTGCTGCTGGACGCCTCGCGCGCGTGGCTGCGGCTCGATCCCGTGCCGTTGGTCGTGATCGCGGGGGAGGGGGCGCTGCGGGCCGCGCTGCAGCGCCGGATCGAGGACGAGGGGCTGCCCGTACGGCTCATCGGGCGACGCGACGACGTCTCCGAGCTGCTAGCCGCCGCCGACATCGCGCTCCTGCCGAGCAGTTGGGAGTCACGGTCCGTCCTCGCCCAGGAGGCCCTGCACGCGCGCGTGCCGCTCGTCGCCACCGAGGTCGGTGGCGTGCCGGAACTCGTCGGCGACGCGGCGGAACTCGTCCCGTACGGCGACCCGGAGGCGCTCGCCGACGCCGTCGTACGGCTGCTCGGCGATCCCGAGCGCCGGGAGCTGCTCAAGGAGCGGGGCGGGCGGCAGGTGACGACCTGGCCGACCGAGGACGAGACCGTTGCCCAAGTGCTCAGCGTGTACGACGAGTTGACGCAGCCGCAGCCCATGATCTAGACGCCGACGGCATCACTGCCCGTCTCTCCCTCTCCCTCCGCCTCTCCCTCTCTACCCTGCGTGCCTTCGCGCCCGTAGCGCCAGGCTCAACGCCAGCACCGTCTGGGGGTCGTCGAGGTCGGTGCCGAGCAACTCGCCGATGCGGGCGAGGCGGTTGTAGAGCGTCTGCCGGTTGAGGTGCAGCTCGCGGGCCGTCTCCGCCTTGCGGCCCGCGTGCGCCAAGTACGTCTCCAGGGTGGGCAGCAGGGGTGGCCGGGAGCGGTTGTCGTGGTCGCGGAGCGGGCCGATCGCGCGGTCCACGAAGGCCGCGAGGTCCGGGTGGTCGCGCAGCCGCCACAGCAGCAGGTCGATGTCCAGGCGCCGGGCGTCGTACCAGGGGCGGTCGGAAAGGCCCTGCGCCGCCGTCGCCGTCTCCGCCGCGTGCCTGAGGCCCGCCGAGGCGGCCGCCCAGCTGCCCGCGACGCCGACGACCACGACCGGCGGCTGCGCGCCCGGCCGCTGGAACCCGGCCCGCTCGACACCCGCGCGCAGCGCCGCCGCGACCCGGTCCGCGACCGCCGACCGCTCCGACTCCGCACGCAGGCCCAGCAGCAGGGGGACGCGGCCTTCGACCGGGCGTACGCCCAGCAGGACCGGAACTCCTACGGACGCCAGCTCCTCCCCGACCGCGCGCGCCAGTACCGCCCAGCCGCCGCCGGGGGACAGCGCGTCCCCCAGCCGCATCACGACCGGCAGCAGCGGGCTGTCACCCGGCTTGAAGCCCAGTACGCGCGCCTGTGCCGGGGCGTCCTCGGCGGCGACACGGCCCTCCGCGAGGTCGGTCAGGAAGTCGCCGCGACCGCGTGCCGCCAGCTCCTCCTCCTGGCGTGCCTGCATCAGCACCACGGCCAGGATGCCCGCGGCCCGCTCGGTGGCGATCCGGTGCACGGGCGCGAGAGGGCCCCGCACGGGCAGGAGCGCGAGACGGGCCCGGACCGAACCCGTCCCCGGGCCGCCCCCCGGCACATCCACCAGCACCGACCCGGCGGGCGGCGGCGCGTCCTTGTGCTGCCCCCGCAGCCCCTCCCACACCTGCAACGGATCCGCGCCCTCGGGGCCGGCCCCGGCGGCGTACAGCAGCCTGCCGTCCGTCGTCTCCAGGAAGACCGGGTTGCCGCTGAAGTCGGCCAGGATGCCGAGCACTTGGGGCACACCGCCGCCGCCGAGCAGTGCTTCCGTGCACCGGCGGTGCACCTCCTCCGCCCGTTGCAGCAGCGCGTAGTGGCCGTTGACGATCTCGGTGTGGATCTCCTCGGTGACCGTCACGAAGGGCACCTCGCGATGCAGCTGGACCAGCGGCAGACCGGCCGTACGTGCCGTGTCGACCAGCGCGGCGGGCAGGCGCGTGAAGCGCGGGCCCAGCTCGATGACGAGGGCCGCGATGCCGCGCTCGGCCAGGGTGCGCACGAACGCGCGCTGGTCGGCCGGACGGGTGCCGAGGCCGTAGCCCGTGGTCAGCAGCAGCTCCCCGCCCTTCAGCAGGGAGGCGATGTGGGGCACCTCGCCCGCGTGCACCCAGCGCACGGTCCGCCCCAGCCGGTCGGCGCCCGCGATGACCTCGGGGAGCCCGCTGCGCAGGCCTGGCAGCTCCAGCGCCCGCCGCACGGTGATCCCGGCGCCGTGAGTGCCGAATCCGCTGTCCGTACCGCCCGTGCCGCTGTCCGTACCGCTGTCCATGTGCCGGACGCTACCCGCGGTCATGCTTCCACGACATATCCGGACCGTTACGGAGACGATCAACGGCCGTCTGCGCCCGACAAAGCGTCGCGCCCGGCGGATTGCCGGACCGCCTGTCTGTTGTGGCGTGCGTCACGACACCGCCACACTGACACATCCGAAGCGAAGTGCCCCTTCACCTTCGGATTTCGTTGCGAAAGCACGTCGAGAGGGACGGAATGACGGAAACACCCGCGCGTGAGGTACACCGGCTCAAGGCGAATTCCGTGGGCCTGACGGGCGTCGTCTTCATGGCGGTCGCCACCGCCGCGCCGATCACCGCGATGACCGGCAACCTGCCCATCGCGGTCGGCTTCGGCAACGGCACGGGCGCGCCCGCCGGCTACCTCTTCGCCACGCTCGTGCTGACGGTGTTCTCCGTCGGATACGTCGCCATGGCCCGCCGTATCACCGCCGCCGGCGCCTTCTACGGCTACATCTCGCACGGCCTCGGCCGGATCACCGGCATGGCCTCGGGGATGCTCGCCGTGCTGGCGTACATCGTCTTCGAGGCGTCCATCGTGGGCGTCTTCTCGTACTTCGCGCAGACGACGGTCCACGACCAGCTCGGCGTCGACCTTCCCTGGATCCTGTACGCCGCCGCCATGCTGCTCGTCACCGCGGTCCTGGCGTACTTCGACATCAACCTCACCGCGAAGGCCCTCGGCGTGATGCTGATCGCCGAGATCGCGGTCCTGTTCGTGGTCGCCACGGCCGTGCTGCTGAACGGCGGCGGCCCCGACGGCATCCCCGTCGAGCCCGTCAACCCCAAGAACGCCTTCACCGGAGCCTCCGCCGGTCTCGGCCTGTTCTTCGCGTTCTGGTCGTGGGTCGGCTTCGAGTCGACGGCGATGTACGGCGAGGAGTCCCGCGACCCCAAGCGCGTCATCCCGCGCGCGACGCTGATCTCCGTCATCGGGGTCGGGATCTTCTACATCTACGTGTCCTGGATGACCATCGCCGGCAACGGACTCAAGGCCTCCGTCGAGATCTCCGCCGGCACCAGCCCGCTCGACCTGTTCTTCGACCCGGCGCACTCCTACCTCGGCGCCTGGGCGGTCGACGCGTTCCAGTGGCTGCTGATCACCGGGTCGTTCGCCTGCGGGATGGCCTTCCACCAGTGTGCGGCCCGCTATCTGTACGCCATCGGCCGCGAGGGCTTCCTGCACCCCGCGCTCGGCCGTACGCACGCCCGGCACGGGTCGCCGTACATCGCCTCCATCGTGCAGTCGGTCATCGCGGTCGGGCTCGTCGGCGCCTTCTGGCTGACCGGGCAGGACCCGTACATCCACCTGTACACACTGCTGGCGATCCTCGGCACGATGGCGATCCTCATCGTGCAGACCCTGTGCTCCTTCGCGGTCATCGGCTACTTCCGCAAGAACCACCCCGAGGACCGCCACTGGTTCCGCACGCTCACCGCCCCGCTGCTCGGCGGCATCGGCATGATCGCGGTCGTGGGGCTGCTGGTGACCAACCTGGACACCGCGGCCGGTACGGCCGCCGACTCGCTGTTCTTCAAGGCCATCCCGTGGATCGTGGGGCTGGTCTTCTTCGGCGGTCTCGGGCTCGGTTGGTATCTGAAGGTGCGGCGGCCGGAGCGGTACGACATCATCGGCCGGATCGTGCTGGAGGACTCGGCTGAGCGAACGCAAACCCCGGTTGGGGCGCCTACTGCGGGGTAGCGGCGTCGGCATGGACTTCAGCGTGGTTGCCGTGGCACGGGAGGACGACAGTCCGGTCGAGGAGCCGTTGCGGGTGGCGGTGGTCGCCGATCGGCTCGGGTACCGCGAGGTGTGGGCGGGGGAGGGGCCGACCTGGGACTCCTTCGTCCTCGCCGCGGCGATCGGGCGGGCCACCGAGCGGGTCGCGTTGACGGCCGGTCCCGTGGCGGTGTCGGTGCGTGAGCCGTTCGGCATCGCGCGGGGTGCCGCCTCGGTCGCCGCCGTCACCGGGCGGCCGGTCGGGGTGGCGCTGGGGACCTCCAGCAAGCGGGTGGTCGAGGGCGTGCACGGGGTGCCGCGGGTGCGGCCCGCGGCGGCGATGGAGGCCTCGGCGGCAGCCCTGCGCGTCTTCCTGCACGGCAAGCCCGGCGAGCCGGTCGTCCCCGGCAGCGCCTTCCCGCGCCGCCTCCCGCCTCCCGGCGGCCCGCTCACCGTGGCGGCGTTCGGCGACCGCGCGATCGCCACGGCGGTAGCGCACTCCGACCGTATGCTGCTCGACCTCGTCTCGCCGGAACAGGTCCGCCTGCTGCGGGCCAAGCTCGAAGCGGCCGCCGAGCGCGCGGGCCGTACGTCGCCGCCGACCCTGGCTGCCTGGCTGCCGGCCGCCGTCGACCCGGACCCGGAGTCCCTTGCGCAGGTCCTGCGGAGCATCGCCGGGTACCTGACGGTGCCGGGCTACAGCGACATGTTCGAGGCGGCCGGCTTCGGGGAGGCCGTCGAACTGGCCCGTACCGGTGCCGATCCCGGCGCGCTGGTCCGGGCGCTGCCCGCCGCGGCGGCCGACGTGGTCGGGCTGGTGGGGGACCTGGACGCCGTACGCGCGCGTGTCGAGGAGTACGCCGAGGCAGGCCTCGACGAGATCGCCCTCGTCCCGGCGACCGCGGGTGATCCGGGTGGGGAGCGGACGCTGACGGCGCTCAGGCCGGCCTGATGTTGTGGTTGAACCGGAAGACGTTGTCCGGGTCGTACCGCCGCTTCAGCTCCGCCAGCCGCCGGGTGTTCTCGGCGCCGAGCCCCGCCACCACACGCTCCGCGCCCTCGTCGCCGATGAAATTGAGGTAGACGGCGCCGGTGCTCCACGGCCGGACGTCGGCGCGGAGGTCCCGGACCCACTGGATGCCCTGTTCGTCGTCGGCCGGGTCCGCCCAGAGGCCGAAGGGGTGCACCGACCAGGCCGCGTCCCGGTAGGGCACGGGGTACTCGGCGGGACCGGTGGCGATCGCACCGCCCAGCGGGAACAGCACGTGCTGGGAGTTGGACGGCACGGGCATGGAGTCCGCGCGGGCGCAGAAGACGTCGACGAGGTCGTCGGGCAGGCTCGCCAGGTACTCGGCCGACCAGTAGTTCCGCAGCCCGGGCGGATCGTCGAGCATGCACTGGAAGTCGGCGTACGGGATCCCGGTCACGATCTCCGCCGCGTGCGGCAGCGCCAGCAGTGGCTCGGCGAGCTTGCGGATGTCCTCCTCGGGCCCGGCGTACGCCAGCAGCGCACCGCACAGCAGCGTCCCGACCAGGTGCGGTGGTACGAACTCCGCGGGCGGGCCGGTGAGGTACAGGACGCCGCCGCCCGCCTCCACCGGAGCGACAGCGATGAGCTCGCGATAGGTGCGGATGACTTCGGGGCCGAACTCGGGGAGGTACATCAGCAGCGCGATGGAGAAGTCGGGCAGCTCGTGCAGCTTCAGAGTGAGCGCGGTGGCGATGCCGAAGTTCCCGCCGCCGCCGTGCAGGCCCCAGAACAGCTCGGGGTTCTCGTCGGCGTTCGCGTGGATCTTCGTGCCCTCGGCGGTGACCAGCTCGACGCCGAGAAGGTTGTCGGCGGCCAGCCCGCAGGAGCGCTCCAGCCAGCCGCTGCCGCCGCCCAGCACGAAGCCGCCGACGCCGGTGGTCGAGGCACGGCCACCGGTCGTGGCGAGTCCGTACGGCTGCGTGGCGCGGTCCAGGTCGCTGATCGTGGCGCCGCCCGCGATCCGCGCCGCCTCGGCCGCGGGGTGGACGGTGACGGCGCGCATATGGCGTAGGTCGACGACAAGGCCGTTGTCGTTCAGCGCCATGCCCGCGACGCTGTGCCCGCCGCCGCGCACCGCGATGTTGAGATCCAGCTCCCGGCCGAACCGCACGGCCCGCACCACGTCGTCCTCGTCCACGCACTGCGCGATCACCGCGGGCCGCCGGTCGATCATGGCGTTGAAGACGACCCGGACGTCGTCGTAACCGAAATCCCCCGGGGCGAACACATCACCCGAGAGATCCTCGCGCAGCGCGGCGAGGGCCGCGCCCGCCTTCGAGTGGGAAGCCATGGCAGCCCCCTTCCGAACAGGGGCAATCGCTGGCTTCCAGGCTAGGCGGGCGCGTTCCGTCCGTCCTGTTGGGCGTGTTGGGCGGCGATACGGCGGGCCTTTCCGCAGGCCCTGTCAGCCGCCGTACGCGCCGGACGCCGTCAGCCGCAGGGCGGTGTCGATCAGCGGAACGTGGCTGAAGGCCTGTGGGAAGTTGCCGACCTGGCGCTGCAGGCGCGGGTCCCACTCCTCGGCCAGCAGACCGAGGTCGTTGCGCAGCGACAGCAGCTTCTCGAACAGCTTGCGGGCCTCGTCGACGCGGCCGATCATCGCCAGGTCGTCGGCCATCCAGAACGAGCAGGCCAGGAAGGCGCCCTCGTCGCCGGGGAGCCCGTCGACGCCCTCGTCGTCGCCCTGCGTCGGGTAGCGCAGGATGAAGCCGTCCTCGGTGGACAGCTCACGCTGGATCGCCTCGATGGTGCCGATGACGCGCTTGTCGTCGGGCGGCAGGAAGCCCATCTGCGGGATCAGCAGCAGGGAGGCGTCCAGCTCCTTCGAGCCGTACGACTGCGTGAAGGTGTTGCGCTCCTTGTCGTAACCCTTCTCACACACGTCCCGGTGGATGTCGTCGCGCAGCTCGCGCCAGCGCTCCAGCGGGCCGTCGGCGTCGCCGGACTCGATGAGCTTGATCGTGCGGTCGACGGCGACCCAGGCCATGACCTTGGAGTGCACGAAGTGCCGGCGCGGACCGCGCACCTCCCAGATGCCCTCGTCCGGCTGGTCCCAGTGGTCCTCGAGGTAGCGGATCAGCTTGAGCTGGAGCAGCGAGGCGTAGTCGCTGCGGGCCAGGCCGGTCATGTGGGCCAGGTGCAGGGCCTCGGTGACCTCGCCGTACACGTCCAGCTGGAGCTGGTGCGCGGCGCCGTTGCCGACCCGGACCGGCGCGGAGCTCTCGTAGCCGGGCAGCCAGTCCAGCTCGGCCTCGCCGAGCTCGCGCTCGCCCGCGATGCCGTACATGATCTGCAGGTTCTCCGGGTCGCCCGCGACCGCCCTGAGCAGCCACTCGCGCCAGGCACGGGCCTCCTCGCGGTAGCCGGTGCGCAGCAGCGAGGACAGGGTGATCGCCGCGTCGCGCAGCCAGGTGTAGCGGTAGTCCCAGTTGCGGACGCCGCCGATCTCCTCCGGCAGGGAGGTGGTGGGCGCGGCGACGATGCCGCCGGTGGGGGCGTACGTCAGCGCCTTCAGCGTGATCAGCGAGCGGATCACGGCCTCGCGGTAGGGCCCGTGGTACGTGCAGTGCTCGACCCACTCCCGCCAGAAGTCCTCCGTCGCCTCCAGCGACTGCTCCGGCTCCGGCAGCGGCGGCGGCTCCTTGTGCGAGGCCTGCCAGGAGATCGTGAACGCGAAGCGGTCGCCCGGTCCGACCGTGAAGTCGGAGTACGTCGTCAGCGACTTGCCGTACGTCTCGCGGTCGGTGTCGAACCACACCGAGTCCGGGCCCGCCACGGCCACGGTGCGCCCCTCGTGCTTGTGCACCCACGGCACGATCCGGCCGTACGAGAAACGCATCCTGAGCGCCGAGCGCATCGGCACCCGGCCCGAGACGCCCTCCACGATCCGGATCAGCTGGGGCGCGCCGTCACGCGGGGGCATGAAGTCGATCACCCGGACCGTGCCGCGCGGCGTGTCCCACTCGGACTCCAGGATCAGGGAGTCGCCGCGGTAGCTTCTGCGGGCCGCGGTGGGCGGTTCGGCGTCGGAGGCGTGGGCGGGACCGAGCCGCCAGAAGCCGTGTTCCTCGGTGCCCAGCAGGCCGGCGAAGATGGCATGCGAGTCGAAGCGGGGCAGGCACAGCCAGTCCACTGTGCCGTCCCGGCAGACCAGCGCTGCGGTCTGCATGTCTCCGATGAGTGCGTAGTCTTCGATGCGCCCGGCCACGTGCAACTCCAGTCGAACGGCCACGTCACCCCCTCTTCTGGCAAGGGGGCTCTCGCTAGTGCGGTCAAGGGGTGGGTTTTGTAATGCGTCGTTGAGCGGTGAAGCAAAGCAGTCGTCTCGGCCGTGAGGCAAAACGACAGTCTCTTCTCAACAATCTCTGCTCAACGAACTGACGAGCTCTCGTTGTTCCGGTGGTTACGGGCGAGGGGTGGTGCCGTGTTGCCGGCCGGGCTCGGCAGCGAATGTCCGAGCAGGATACGACGCACGTAGATGATCTGCGTGCCGCTCCGGGCAACCTGGGTCGGCCGAACGGGTGAGCAACGGGTGAGAAACCGGGGCGCCTGTGCAGGTTCGTGGTGACTCGTGTGCGGAGCGTGGCCGGAAGCCATCGCTCTCGGTCGCTGATACCCTGGTAGCCCGTGGACCGGTGGGAGAAAAACCCCCGAACCGCAGCGACGGCGACCCCGGAGAACTCTCCGGTCAGGCAGCCGTACCGCACCCCAGACCGCGACCACGGGAGCCCCCCTTTGGCCATGCCGCCCGCTGCTTTTCGATCCAACGCAGCCACGACGACCAAGCACATCTTCGTCACCGGGGGTGTCGCCTCCTCGCTCGGCAAGGGCCTGACGGCCTCCAGCCTCGGCATGCTCCTCAAGGCGCGGGGCCTGCGCGTGGTGATGCAGAAGCTGGACCCGTACCTCAATGTCGACCCTGGCACGATGAACCCTTTCCAGCACGGTGAGGTGTTCGTCACCAACGACGGCGCCGAGACCGACCTGGACATCGGCCACTACGAGCGCTTCCTCGACCGTGACCTGGACGGATCCGCGAACGTCACCACCGGTCAGGTGTACTCGACCGTGATCGCCAAGGAGCGGCGCGGCGAGTACCTGGGCGACACCGTGCAGGTCATCCCGCACATCACCAACGAGATCAAGCACCGCATCCGCCGCATGGCGACGGACGAGGTCGACGTCGTGATCACGGAGGTCGGCGGCACGGTCGGCGACATCGAGTCGCTGCCGTTCCTGGAGACCGTCCGCCAGGTCCGTCACGAGGTCGGTCGTGACAACGTCTTCGTCGTCCACATCTCGCTCCTGCCGTACATCGGCCCCTCGGGAGAGCTGAAGACGAAGCCGACCCAGCACTCGGTTGCGGCTCTGCGCAACATCGGTATTCAGCCAGATGCGATCGTGCTGCGCTGCGACCGTGAGGTGCCGACCGCGATCAAGCGGAAGATCAGCCTGATGTGCGACGTCGACGAGGCGGCCGTGGTGGCCTGCCCCGACGCCCGCTCGATCTACGACATCCCGAAGACCGTGCACGGCGAGGGCCTGGACGCCTATGTCGTCCGCAAGCTGGACCTGCCGTTCCGCGACGTGGACTGGACGACCTGGGACGACCTGCTCGACCGCGTCCACAACCCCGACCACGAGATCACCCTCGCACTGGTCGGCAAGTACATCGACCTGCCCGACGCCTACCTCTCGGTCACCGAGGCGCTGCGCGCGGGCGGCTTCGCCAACAAGGCCCGCGTGAAGATCAAGTGGGTCACCTCCGACGACTGCAAGACCCCGGCCGGCGCCAAGCAGCAGCTCGCCGACGTGGACGGCATCTGCATCCCGGGCGGCTTCGGCGACCGCGGTGTGCTCGGCAAGGTCGGCGCGATCAAGTACGCCCGCGAGAACCGGATCCCGCTGCTGGGCCTGTGCCTGGGCCTGCAGTGCATCGTGATCGAGGCGGCCCGCCACCTCGCCGACATCGGAGACGCCAACTCCACCGAGTTCGATCCGGCCACCTCCCACCCGGTCATCTCCACCATGGCCGAGCAGCTCGACATCGTCGCCGGTGAGGGCGACATGGGTGGCACGATGCGGCTCGGCATGTACCCGGCCAAGCTGGCCGAGGGCTCGATCGTGCGCGAGGTGTACGACGGCAAGGAGTACGTCGAGGAGCGGCACCGTCACCGGTACGAGGTGAACAACGCCTACCGGGCGGAGCTGGAGAAGAAGGCCGGCATCCTGTTCTCCGGCACGTCGCCCGACGGCAAGCTCGTGGAGTACGTGGAGTACCCGCGCGAGGTCCACCCCTACCTGGTGGCCACGCAGGCCCACCCCGAGCTGCGCTCGCGCCCGACGCGCCCGCACCCGCTGTTCGCCGGGCTGGTGAAGGCGGCTGTCGAGCGCCAGCAGGCCGAGGGCGTCGGCAAGAATTCGAAGTGACACGACAGTTGTACGGTGGCCGGGGTGCAAACCTTCAAAGGTGTGCACCCCGGTTTTCTTTGCGCACGTGGAAGGGCAGGGCATGACGATCAAGGACACCCCCGAGCAGTGGGAGATCCGGGCGACGGAGACCCCCTTCGTGGGCAACAAGACCTCCGTCCGCACGGACGACGTGGTCATGCCCGGCGGCTCGGTGGTGCGGCGCGACTACCAGGTCCACCCGGGCTCGGTGGCCGTCCTCGCCCTCGACGACGAGGACCGCGTCCTGCTGATCAAGCAGTACCGCCACCCGGTGCGGCAGAAGCTGTGGGAGATCCCGGCCGGCCTGCTCGACATCCCCGGCGAGAACCCGCTGCACGCCGCACAGCGCGAGCTGTACGAGGAGGCCCACGTCAAGGCCGAGGACTGGCGGGTGCTGACCGACGTGTACACCACGCCCGGCGGCTGCGACGAGGCCGTACGGATCTTCCTCGCCCGCAACCTGTCGGAGGCCGACGGGGAGCGCTTCGAGGTGGAGGACGAGGAGGCCGACATGGAGCACGCGCGCGTGCCGGTCGACGAGCTCGTCCGGGCGGTGCTCGCGGGCGAGTTGCACAACAACTGCCTCGTCGTGGGCGCGCTGTCGCTGGTCGCCGCGAGGAACGGCGACGGGCTGGACGCGCTCCGTCCGGCGGAGGCGCCCTGGCCCGCGCGCCCCTTCGTGTCCTGAACCCCCGCACCCCGCTTCCGGTGTGAAGATCGGCTGATCCGATCGAGGGACGTCCTCGCCGTGCCCCCGTGCTCCGCGCGGAACGTAGCAGAGCGTGAACTAGGCTCTGAATACGCCCGAACCGGAGTCCCGGCGGGCTTGCGCGTGTGGTGGGACGGGAGTGTGGCCCGTGACGGATCAGGTGGTGGACACAGGCGGCCCGCAGGTGTCGGCACAGGCGTCCGACCAGAGCCAATTCCTGGGCCGCACACGCGAATTGAAGGAGCTCCGCGCCGACATCGAGCGCGCGGGCCTGGACACCCTCTCCGGCCGCAAGGCGCCACGCGCGCGCGTGCTGCTCATCGCCGGCCGCCCCGGCTCGGGCCGCACCGCGCTCGCCGCGGAACTGGTACGGCAGGTGGCGGACCGCTACCCGGACGGCGTGCTGCGCGCCCGCCTGAGCGAGCCCGACGGCACCCCCGTCCCCGTCGAGCGCACCGCCCGCGAACTGCTCACCGCCCTGGACCGGCCGAACCCGCCCGGCGCCGCCGAGGACGACCTCACGGCGGCCCTCCGGGAGGCTCTGGCGGAGCGCCGGGTCCTGCTCCTGCTCGACGACGCGGCCGAGGCGGAGCAGGTCGACGCCTTGCTGCCGGACACCCCTCAGTGCCTGGTCGTGGCCGTCTCCCACGGCCCGCTGACCGGGATCTCGGGCGTGCGGCCCTGCACGCTGGGCGGCCTGGACACCAAGTCGGCGGTGGAGTTGCTGTCCCGGCGCGCCGGCTCGGTCCGCGTCACCGTCGACCCGCGGGCCGCCGAGGGCCTCGCCGAGGTCTGCCAGGGGCAGCCCGCCGCACTGATGCTGGCGGGTGGCTGGCTCGCCGCCCGCCCCAAGGTGGCCGTCGCCGACCTCGCCAAGCAGGTGCACGCCGAGGGCGACGAGGGCACACCGCTCAGCCGGGTCTTCCGGCTCGTCTACGCGTCCCTGCCGGGTCCCGCCGCCCGGATACTGCGGCTGCTCTCCCTCGCGCCGGGCGGCCTGGTCGACCCGCACACCGCCTCCGCCCTGGCCGGCTGCTCGGTCGACGGTGCCTGCGCCACCCTGGACGACTTCGTCGCCCTCGGCCTGCTGCACGTCGTCGACTCGCCGCTGCCGCAGTACGAGGTCCCGGCCTGCCTGCACCCCCTCCTCACGACCCTCACCGAGACCCAGGACCGCCCCGGCGAGATCCAGCTGGCGCGCGCCCGCATGCTGGAGCGGACCGTACGGCTGCTGCAGTCCTGCCGGGCGATCACCGAGACCGACGACCCCGAGGCCCGGCAGAAGCTCCTCGGCACGCCCCGCGCCCTGCGCTTTCCCAACCCCCGGGCGGCCGCGGACTGGATCGGCGTCCGCAGGCCCGCCCTGCTGGCCTCGGCCCGCGCCGCGGTCGCCGACGGGGAGCTGGACACCCTGGCCCGGCGCCTGATGTCCCAGCTGGTCAGGGCCATGGTCGCGCACTTCGGCACGCAGGCGGCCGCCGGCGACCTGTACGGCATCCACCGCCTGGTCCTGGACGTGGCCGAGCGCCGGAACCTGCCCCGCGAGAAGGCCGCGGCCCTGCTGAACCTCGGCGACCTCGACGCCCGGACCGGGCGGACGAAGGCGGCGCTGGTGAGCTATCGGGCCGCGCTGGACGCCGGGCGGGAGGCGAACGACCCGTACGCGACCGGTCGCGCGATGGAATCCGTAGGCGGCGCCCACCTGGAGCTCGGGGACTACGACCGGGCCGCCGACTGGTTCGGCCGGGCGCTGGCCCAGCGGCTGGCCCGGGGCGAGCGCGCGGACGCCGCCCGGCTGTACGGCCGTATCGGCGCCGCCCACACCTTCGCGGGCCGGTACGGCGAGGCGCTGCGCAACTGGCGGGCCGCGGTCGCCGGGCACCGCAAGAACGGCGATGTCGCGGGCCACGCACGGGCGTTGAGCGAGCTGGCGCGGGTCCAGGAGTACGCGGGGCGGCCCGAGGAATCGCTGCGTACCTGCCGGGAGGCGGTGGAGTTGGCGCGGCGCGCCGAGGACACCCGGTTGCAGGCGGCGCTGTACCTGCGGCTCGCCGACACCCTGGAACGCCTCGGCGATCCCGCGGCGGCCCAGCTGCACCGGGGCGCCGCCCAGCGGATGCTGGGGGAGGAGCCTCAGGAGTCCGATGCGGCCGAGCCTGGGCCCGAGCAAGAGGCTTTCGAGCCGGAACACGACGCTAACGCCTGCGAAATCCGTAGTACATCCGCCAAAGATTGATGCAATGAAAGGCTAGACAGAGAGAACACCTTCATTAGACTGGCTCTGCCGCACCTTCTCCTGCGGTGTCTCCCGGTGTGCCCTGCATGCCTGGGAATGTCTTGCAATGCCCCCACACCCTCTGAGCCAAGGACCGTGATCGACGTGAAGGTCGGCATCCCCCGCGAGGTCAAGAACAACGAGTTCCGGGTGGCCATCACCCCCGCCGGCGTGCACGAGCTGGTGCGCCACGGCCACCAGGTCGTCATCGAGCAGGGCGCCGGTATCGGCTCGTCGATCCCGGACAGCGAGTACGTTGCCGCAGGCGCCCGGATCCTGCCGACCGCCGACGAGGTCTGGGCCACCGCCGACCTGCTGCTGAAGGTCAAGGAGCCCATCGCCGAGGAGTACCACCGCCTCCGCAAGGACCAGACGCTCTTCACCTACCTGCACCTGGCCGCCTCCAAGGAGTGCACGGACGCGCTCATCGAGTCCGGCACCACGGCGATCGCATACGAGACCGTCGAGCTGCCCAGCCGCGCCCTCCCGCTGCTCGCCCCCATGTCCGAGGTCGCGGGCCGCCTCGCCCCGCAGGTCGGCGCCTACCACCTGATGCGCTCGGCCGGCGGCCGTGGCGTGCTCCCCGGTGGCGTCCCCGGCACCCAGCCCGCGAAGGCCGTCGTCATCGGCGGCGGTGTCTCCGGCTGGAACGCGACGCAGATCGCCGTCGGCATGGGCTTCCACGTCACGCTGCTCGACCGCGACATCAACAAGCTGCGCGAGGCGGACAAGGTCTTCGGCACCAAGGTCCGGGCGATCATGTCCAACGCCTTCGAGCTGGAGAAGGCCGTCCTGGAGGCCGACCTCGTCATCGGCGCCGTGCTGATCCCCGGCGCCAAGGCCCCGAAGCTGGTCACCAACGAGCTGGTCTCCCGGATGAAGCCGGGAAGTGTCCTTGTCGACATCGCGATCGACCAGGGCGGCTGCTTCGAGGACTCGCGCCCGACGACGCACGCCGAGCCGACCTTCCAGGTCCACAACTCGGTCTTCTACTGCGTCGCCAACATGCCCGGCGCGGTGCCCAACACCTCCACCTACGCGCTGACCAACGCCACGCTGCCGTACATCGTCGAACTGGCCAACCGCGGCTGGGTGGAGGCCCTGCGCCGCGACCCCGCGCTGGCCAAGGGCCTCAACACGCATGACGGCAAGGTGGTTTACCGGGAGGTCGCCGAGGCGCACGACCTGGAGCACGTGGAGCTCGAAACGCTGCTCGGCTGAGCCGATCGGCTAAGTCACTTTCTGGTAAAGGCGATACGTCAACACGAGTCGTCAACCGAACGCACCTGGCCGGACCTTGCCCGAAAAGGTCCGGCCGGATGTGTGTATGGTCACTTTGCGACTCTCGGTCAACTCGCCTCGAACGCAACCCTTAGACCGATTCGTACACCGGTGAAACCTGCCGTGCGACGGCCGTACGCCCTTGACAGCGGGATGTTTCATTGTCGACACATCTGCCCGGTCCGGCGGATTGTGTTGCTGCGGACCGCCGACACGCCATAGAGTCGCCAACCGTCGGCATGGTGCCACGCTGACCTGTCTAGAAGTTTCCTGGTCCCCAAGGAGGTAAGACGACTTGTGAATGAGTCGACATTTTCTCCCGGGGGTGGTCAACCAGGAATGCCGGTACGGGGCCAGGGTCCCGCGGGATTCGAGGCTGTCGGCTCCGTCGCGGTGCGCACCTTCGCAGCCCACCAGGGTCACCTGACCTCAGGGGTGACTCAGCCAGCAAACATGAGCATGGATGGCCATCACGTGAACGCCATGGCCGGCGACGGAAGTGGCGCGCCCCACAACCACTTCGCCGACTACGACGAACTGCCCGAGGGGCACTTCTACGACCCCGACGCGGAGTACGAGCCCGACCCCGAGTACGCGGCCACGCTCGCGCCCGACGCTGCCCGTCAGCGCCGTGAGCGCATCGGCCCGACCGGGCGCCCGCTGCCGTACTTCCCGATTCCGGGCCCGCTGACCGATCACGGTCCCGCGAAGATCATCGCGATGTGCAACCAGAAGGGCGGCGTCGGCAAGACGACGTCGACCATCAACCTGGGTGCCGCGCTCGCGGAGTACGGACGCCGGGTCCTGCTCGTCGACTTCGACCCGCAGGGCGCGCTGTCGGTCGGCCTCGGCGTCAACCCGATGGAGCTCGACCTCACCGTCTACAACCTGCTCATGGAGCGGGGCATGTCGGCGGACGAGGTGCTCCTGAAGACGGCGGTCCCCAACATGGACCTGCTGCCGAGCAACATCGACCTGTCGGCCGCCGAGGTCCAGCTGGTGAGCGAGGTCGCGCGCGAGTCCACGCTCCAGCGCGCCCTGAAGCCGCTGCTGCCGGACTACGACTTCATCGTGATCGACTGCCAGCCCTCGCTGGGTCTGCTCACGGTGAACGCGCTGACGGCCGCCCACAAGGTGATCGTGCCCCTGGAGTGCGAGTTCTTCGCCCTGCGAGGTGTCGCGCTGCTGACGGAGACCATCGAGAAGGTCCAGGAGCGGCTCAACCCGGAGCTGGAGCTCGACGGGATCCTCGCCACGATGTACGACTCGCGCACGGTGCACAGCCGTGAGGTGCTCGCGCGTGTCGTCGAGGCGTTCGACGACCACGTCTACCACACGGTCATCGGGCGCACGGTCCGCTTCCCGGAGACCACGGTCGCCGGTGAGCCGATCACCACGTACGCCTCCAACTCCGTCGGTGCCGCCGCCTATCGCCAGCTCGCCAGGGAGGTGCTCGCCCGGTGTCACGCCGAGTGAGTCTGCCGGGGGCCGACGAACTGTTCCGCACGACAGGGGGTATGGCGCTCCAGCCGTCCACTCCCCGGCGCCCGGCCAACGGCGAGGCCCGGGTGCCGGCTCCCGCGGGGGAGAGCGATGCCGCTGCCGCCGCGGAGGACGCGCCGCAGTCGGTGCCCGCCCAGGGCGGCGACGGCGACGGCGCGGAGCACGTGGCGGCCGACACGGAGTCGGTCGACGCCGGTGAGTCGCGCAGCCGTACCGCGGCCGCGGAGCGCTCCGCGCGACGTCAGGGGGCGCAGGAAGGTTCTGCCGGGGCGTCCGCGGGTGCCGCGGGCGGTTCCGCCGCGTCCGGTGCGGCTGCTTCTGCCGCCTCTGCCGCCGCGCCCCGCAAGCGTGGACGGTCGGCCTCGCGTCGGCCCAGTGGTCGCGAACGGCACGACGAGAAGATCACCGTGTACGTCTCCGCCGAGGAGCTCATGGATCTGGAGCACGCGCGTCTGGTGCTCCGCGGTGAGCACGGTCTGGCCGTCGACCGCGGGCGGATCGTCCGCGAGGCGGTGGCCGTGGTCCTCGCGGATCTGGAGACCCGCGGAGACGCCAGCATCCTCGTACGACGGCTTCGCGGGCGGTAGCGGTAGCCTGCGGGGGCCATGACCTCGAACGACGTTCCCGCCTCGGCCTCCGGCGCATCAGCCGGTCGTCGGCGTGCGTTGGGGCGGGGGCCGGGCGCTGCGCCAGTGGCCTCGCCGGTCGAACCGGTACCCGTGGAAGCTCCGGAGCCGGTGGAGCCGGAGCCGGTGTCTGTCGTTCCGGAGCCGGAACCCGAGGTCGTCGTACCGGAACCGGAGCCTCAGGCCGACGAGCCTGATCCGGTGCCCGAGGTCTCCACTGCCGAGCCCGACCCCGTTGCTCCCGAGGAACCCGACGACGGCGTCTTCAAGGTCCGCCTCTCCAACTTCGAGGGCCCCTTCGACCTCCTCCTCCAGCTGATCTCCAAGCACAAGCTCGACGTCACCGAAGTCGCGTTGTCCAAGGTGACCGACGAGTTCATGGCCCACATCAGGGCGCTGGGGTCGGACTGGGATCTCGACGAGACGACCGAGTTTCTCGTGGTCGCGGCCACCTTGCTCGACCTCAAGGCGGCCCGGCTGCTGCCCTCCGCCGAGGTGGAGGACGAGGCCGACCTCGCGCTGCTGGAGGCGAGGGACCTGCTGTTCGCGCGGCTGCTGCAGTACCGCGCATACAAACAGATCGCCGACATCTTCAGCCGGCGGCTCGACGACGAGGCCCGGCGCTATCCGCGGACCGTCGGGCTCGAACCGCACCATGCCGAGCTGTTGCCCGAGGTCGTCATCAGCATCGGGGCGGAAGGATTCGCCAAGCTCGCGGTCAAGGCGATGCAGCCCAAACCCAAGCCGCAGGTGTACGTCGATCACATCCACGCGCCGCTCGTGAGCGTGCAGGAGCAGGCCGGGATCGTCGTCGCGCGGCTGAAGGAGCTCGGCGAGGCCAGCTTCCGGGCCCTGGTAGAGGACACCGACGACACCCTGACCGTCGTAGCGCGCTTCCTGGCTCTCCTGGAGCTGTACCGCGAGAAGGCCGTGGCCCTCGACCAGGAGACCGCGCTCGGGGAGCTCACCGTGCGGTGGACCGGCGGCGAGGGGGACGAGACGCCCACGGTGACCGACGAGTTCGACCGGCCGCCGGAGCTGCCCGAGGAGGAGAAGAAGGCGTGAGTGAGGAGACCACCGAGCTTCCGGTCGGGCTGCGTACCGTCGCGGACCTCGATCTCAAGCCCGCCCTGGAGGCGATGCTCATGGTCGTGGACGAACCCGCGACCGAGGAGCGGCTCGCGAAGCTCCTGGAGCGGCCGCGGCGCCAGATCGCCGACGCCCTGCGGGAGCTCGCCGACGAGTACGCGATGCAGGGACGCGGCTTCGAGCTGCGGTTCGTCGCGGGCGGCTGGCGTTTCTACACCCGGTCCGAGTACGCGGCGGCCGTGGAACGACTCGTTCTGGACGGCCAGACGGCGCGCCTCACGCAGGCCGCCCTGGAGACGCTCGCGGTCGTCGCGTACCGCCAGCCGGTGAGCCGCAGCCGGGTCTCGGCGGTGCGCGGAGTGAACTGCGACGGTGTCATGCGCACCCTCCTTCAGCGCGGTCTGGTCGAGGAGGCGGGCACGGAACCCGAAACAGGTGCGATCCTGTACAGGACGACGAACTACTTCCTGGAGCGGATGGGCCTGCGCGGCCTGGACGAGCTCCCGGAGCTCGCGCCCTTCCTCCCGGAGGCGGAGGCGATCGAGGCCGAGACACTGGAAGGAGTCCCGTCGTTCGATCCGGATGCTCCGGATTCCGAGGACGCAGACGACAAGACGGAACTTTGATGCGAAGCAGCAGCGGCAGGAACAGCAGCGGAAACAACGGCGGGAGCCGTGGTGGCAACAGCGGCGGCCGCGGCGGGAGCAGCGGGGGCCGCGGTAATTTCCGTGGCGCCGGTAACAACCGCGACGACAAGCAGGGCGGCCGGCCGAAGAAGCCGCGCCCGGAGGAGCGGCGCTACGACGTGGGCCCCGCCGCCACCCAGGACGGCCCGAAGTCGGGGCGTGGCGCTTCGGCGCGCGGCGGCGCCAAGGGCGGGCCCAAGCAGGGCCAGCAGCGCGGCACCGGCCGGGGCCGTTCGGTCCCGGCGAGTTCCCGCGAGTACGACGCGCGCGCCGAGGAGCGCAACCGCGAGCGGTACGCGGGCAAGAAGGACGTCAAGCTGCCCAAGACCTTCCCGGGCGCCGAGCAGGAGGGCGAGCGGCTGCAGAAGGTGCTCGCGCGCGCGGGCTACGGCTCCCGGCGTGCCTGCGAGGAGCTCGTAGAGCAGGCGCGGGTCGAGGTCAACGGCGAGATCGTCCTGGAGCAGGGCAAGCGCGTCGACCCGGAGAAGGACGAGATCAAGGTGGACGGCCTGACGGTCGCCACGCAGTCGTACCAGTTCTTCTCGCTCAACAAGCCCGCCGGTGTCGTCTCGACGATGGAGGACCCCGAGGGCCGTCAGTGCCTCGGCGACTACGTCACCAACCGCGAGACCCGGCTCTTCCACGTCGGCCGGCTCGACACCGAGACCGAGGGCGTCATCCTGCTCACCAACCACGGTGAGCTGGCCCACCGGCTGACCCACCCCAAGTACGGCGTGAAGAAGACCTACCTCGCCGCGATCGTGGGCCCGATCCCGCGCGACCTGGGCAAGAAGCTCAAGGACGGCATCCAGCTGGAGGACGGCTACGCGCGCGCGGACCACTTCCGGGTCGTCGAGCAGACCGGCAAGAACTACCTGGTCGAGGTCACCCTGCACGAGGGCCGCAAGCACATCGTCCGCCGCATGCTGGCGGAGGCGGGCTTCCCCGTCGAGAAGCTGGTGCGCACCTCCTTCGGGCCGATCACCCTCGGCGACCAAAAGTCGGGCTGGCTGCGACGGCTGTCGAACACCGAGGTCGGGATGCTGATGCAGGAAGTCGATCTGTAGGCCCTTCCTGCGTCTTCGCCATGCGCCGGCCGGTTCTGGGTTGCTCCAGGGCCGGTCGAGTCGTGCCGGGCGCCTGAGGGGCCGCTGGGGGCCTTCTGGGGCCTGTCGTGAACTTCGGCAGCCGCTGGAACGATCGCTCGCCTGCGCGCCGGTGCCGGTTTTGCCTTCCGGGGGTTGTGGAACCGGGCCCCTCTCTTTACAGTCGAAGTGACTAATAGTCGTGCTGACTATAAAGAGGTGAGCGGCATGCCGGGACCCATCGCGCCCGAGGGCTACGACAAGTACGCCCACGAGCCCTTCGCCGTCACCGCCGACCTCGCCGTCCTCACCATCCGCGACGGCGTCCTGCACGCCCTGCTCGTCGAGCGCGGGCAGGAGCCGTACAAGGGGCATTGGGCCTTGCCCGGCGGGTTCGTGCAGCCGGACGAGTCGGCGGAGACGGCCGCCCGGCGTGAACTCGCCGAGGAGACCGCTCTGTCGGACGTCTCCGGGCTGCATCTGGAGCAGCTGCGGACCTACAGCGAGCCCGACCGCGACCCCCGGATGCGGGTCGTGACGGTCGCCTTCACCGCGCTGCTGCCCCACCCGCCCGAACCGCACGGCGGCAGCGACGCGGCGCAGGCGCGCTGGGTGCCGTACGACAAGGCGGGGCCGCTCGCCTTCGACCACGACCGGATCCTGGCCGACGCCCATGAACGCGTCGGCGCCAAACTCGAGTACACCTGTCTCGCCACCGCCTTCTGCCCGCCCGAGTTCACACTCGGCGAGCTGCAACAGGTCTACGAGACGGTGTGGGGCACTGCCCTCGACCGGCCCAACTTCCGCCGCAAGGTGCTCGCCACGCCGGGCTTCGTCGAACCCGTACCCGGCGCCGCCCGGCTCACCGGCGGCCGCGGCAAACCGGCCGCGCTGTACCGCGCGGGCACCGCCACCGCCCTCCACCCGCCCCTGCTGCGGCCCACCCCGGAAGGACGCCCCGCATGACCACGACCACCGTCCGCAAGCGCGCCGCCACCGGCTCCCTGCTCGGCCTCGCCCTCGGCGACGCGCTCGGCTTCCCGACCGAGTTCAACGACGTGCCGTCGATCCTCGCCAAGTGCGGGCCCTGGCGCGAGATGGAACTGCCGACGCCGGCGATCGTCACCGACGACACCCAGATGACACTGGCGTTGGGGAAGGGGCTGCGCACGGCGATGGACCGGGGTGTGCTCACACCGAAGCGGCTGGAGCGGCCGGTGCGGGAGGAGTTCGTCGACTGGTACCAGTCGCCCGAGAACAATCGTGCGCCGGGCCGGACCTGCCTGGTCGCCTGCAATCTGCTGAAGAGTGAGAGCAGGTCCTGGCAGGACGCGAGCCAGATCGGCTCCAAGGGCTGCGGCGCCAACATGCGCGTGGCGCCGATCGGACTCGTCCCGGGCCTGAGCGACGAACAGCGCGCGGGCGCCGCCCAGTTGCAGTCCGCCCTCACCCACGGGCATCCGACGGCGCTCGCCGCGTCCGACCTGACCGCACACGCCGTACGGCTGCTCGCGCAGGGCGCCGAGCCGACCGGGCTGGTCGGGTTGCTGCGGTCGTACGCCTATGAGAACCGCAGCCGGTATCACGAGCGCTGGCTCGGCGACTTGTGGACCCGCAGCCAGGACGCCACCCCCGAGCACTTCATCGCGCGCGGCTGGGACGAGTGCCTGGAGATCCTCGGCCGTCTCCAGGACGCCGTACGCACGGCCTCGCCCGAAACCGACCCCTGCCTGGCCACCGGCGCGGGCTGGATCGCCGAAGAGGCCCTCGCGACCGGGTTGCTGTGCTTCCTGATGTTCGTCGACGAGCCGCTGACGGCCCTGCGCCGGGCCGCCTGCACGTCCGGGGACTCGGACTCGATCGCATGCCTGACGGGCGCGTTCGCGGGCGCCTGGCTCGGGGCCGACGCCTGGCCGACGGAATGGGCGGACCGGATCGAGTACCGGGGGGATCTGCTGACCCTCGGGGCGCTCTGGGACGCTTGACGGATGATCGACGCCCTGGACATCGACCTCATGCCCGTCGTCGCCGAACAGCCCGACCCGGTGCTGTTCGCGACGGTCTCCGGCGCGCACCTTTACGGCTTCCCGTCGCGCGACTCGGACGTCGACCTGCGGGGCGTGCATCTGCTGCCGACCGCCGACCTCGTCGGGCTCCGGGAGCCCGACGAGACGCGGTCACGGATGTGGGTGCGGGACGGCGTCGAGATGGACCTGGTCACGCACGACCTGCGCAAGTTCGTACGGCTGATGCTGCGGCGTAACGGCTATGTCCTGGAGCAGCTGTTGTCGCCGCTCGTCGTGCACACCACGGACGCCCACCGGGAGCTGGCCGAACTCGCGCCTGGCGTCGTCACCAGCCACCACGCGCATCACTACCGGGGGTTCGCCAGCACGCAGTGGCGGCTCTTCGAGAAGACCGGCGAGCTCAAGCCCCTGCTCTACACCTTCCGCGTGCTGCTCACCGGCATCCATCTGATGCGCAGTGGTGAGATACAGCCGCATCTGCCGACGTTGATCCGGGAGGTCGACGCGCCCGCCTATCTGCCGGAGCTGATCAACGCCAAGGCCGAGCAGGAGCACGGGGCCGCCGACGTCGAGCACGCGCGCGTGGCGGCCGACGTCGAGCAACTGCACAGTGTGCTGGACGAGGCGCAGGCGGCCTCAGCGCTGCCCGACGCTCCGAGCGCCTACGACGCCCTGCACGCCTTCGTCGTACGGACCCGGCTGGAGGGCTGAGGCGAGGCGGACGCGGATCAGGAAGTCCTCCACCCGGCGGCGGTCCGGCTCGGTCGGGAGCGGGCTGCGGTGGGTGGCCGCCTCGGCCTCGCTCGCCAGTCGGGTCATCCAGGACTCCACCTCCGGCCAGGGGACCTCGCCGCGCTTGACCGCCAGCAGCGGCTCGCGCTGGTCGCCCACGTCGATCGTCAGGTGGCCGGTGCGCAGCAGGTCGCGGGCGCTCGTCAGGAGGCGGAGGAGGTGCATCGCGTGCTTCCAGCGCGGCGCGCCGTGCACACGGACGTCGGCGTCCAGCTTCTTGCGCTGGCCCAGGGCGTAGCGGGCGAACGTCTCATGGGCCTGGCGGGACAGGAACGCCTCGCGCAGGGCGAGGAGCTCGCGCCCCGTGTCGTCGACGTGCTCCACGAGTGGGGAGTGCAGGCACTCCAGGATGTTCGGGTTGGCGCGCAGGGCCAGCTCGCAGAAGCGTTCCAGTTCCCAGCTGAACTGCTCCTCCAGCGGGCCTTCGACGTGCGTCGGCGGCTTGTCGAAGCGCCAGAAGAGGGCGGTGGGAGCGAGGAACACGCCCCGGCGGTCGGTGTCGCTGCCGTCCGTCGCCAGACCGAAGGCGCGCGAGCCCATGACGCAGGCGTAGATCGTGTGGTCGCGTACCAGGGTCTCGGGGTGCATGCCCCGCAGCGTACGGGGCGGATCACGCCAGGCGGATCGAATTTCCGTCCACGGTGATCTTCTTCTCGGGCAGCGGCCTCGTCGCCGGAGGGTTGGCGACCGAGCCGTCGGTGATGTTGAACTTGCTGCCGTGGCAGGGGCAGTTGATCGTGCCGCCCGAGACACTGCCGACCGTGCACTGCTGGTGCGTGCAGATGGCGGAGAAGGCCTTGAACTCGCCGGACTTCGGCTGGGTCACCACCACCTTCTCGTCCTTGAGGATCGTGCCGCCGCCCACCGGGACGTCGGCCGTGGTGACCAGCTCCTGGCCGGGAGAGAGGGTCGGGGCCGAGCTGCTCTTGCCGTCGGAATCGCCACAGCTCGCGACGAGCGCCGCCGCACCCGTCGCGCCCGTCGCGATGAGGATCGTGCGTCGCGTCGGACCGTTGGTCATGTCGTCACTCCGAAGGTGCGGAAGAACCAGAGGGCGGAAGTCAGCCAGATGATCGTGAGAGCGGTGAGGACCAGCCCGCCGACGATCGGCAGCAGCCAGCCGGGGAGTCGCTCCGAGCGGAGCAGCAGCATCTTTGCACTGAAAGCACCGAAGAAGAAGCAACCCAGGAGGGAGTGCCAGAAAACGCGCGTTTCGTACGTCTGGTAGCCCATGGCGTACAGGCAGTGCACCGCCACGGGTACGGAGACCAGGAACGCCGCGCGTCCCGACCAGCGGTGCAGCGCGGACGACCACCCCGGCCCCGGCAGCTTGCCGTACACCATGAACGCGGAGACCAGCTGGACCAGCGCGAAGAAGATCGCCGCCGTCGCCAGCCATGACTTGACCGCGCCGGTGCTGCTGAACCCGGCGAGATTGAAGGCCGTCCCGGACGGGTCATGGACCTTGCCGTACACGCCCAGGGCCACGGCGACGGCGCCCGCGACCAGTGCCGGGAGCAGGTAGCGGGCCGGGTGCGGGCGGCGGTGGCCGGGGTGCGGGGACGGGAAGTCCTGGGTGACGGCGTTCGGGTCGACGGTCATGATCGACTCCCGTGAGGAGGGGGATCGAGGAGCGGGATCAGGGGGCGGCGGGGCGGGCCGTGAGCTGCTGTCCGTCGACCGTCACCGCGCCCGTCTGCGGGTCGAGCCGCGGGGCGCGCGAGGGCTCGCCGTCGCGGGTGAGGACGCCGACCTGTCGGCCGTCCGGCAGCACGATCCAGCCGCCGTCGACCTCGCTGCCGCGCACGGTGGAGGTGGCCCGGTACAGGCCCGACGGCTTCTTCGTCCGGCCGGCGGTGAAGGCGTAGCGCCCGCCGTCGATGTCGACCGTGCCGCGGATCCGCTTGCCCTCCTGGAGGGTGCCGCTCAGGACGGAACCGTCCTTGCCGGTGAGCCGCATGGTCCCGTCGTCGTTCACATCGCCCCGCAGCCAGGACTCCTTGGCGCGGCCGTCGCAGAAGTACGCGATCGCCCTTCCGTCGCGCAGGGTGAGGGCGACGGCGGAGGAGTCGTCGTCGGTGCGGCCGGCGTAGCGGGCATCGCGGACGGGGGGTGTGGTCGGCGAGGGTGAGGGGGGCGGGGTCGTTCTGGCGGGCGTCGGTGACGCCGTCGCCGTGGGCGACTCGTTCGTGGTGTCCGCGGACGAAGACGGGGACGAAGACGCTGTGTTCTTCGTCCCTGTCGTCGCGTTGAGCGACAGCATGAACACGCCGACCAACAGTCCCGCGAGAAGGGTGAGCAAGGGTCCGGGACGCTTCATGAGGCCTCCCCCGAGGCGAGCTTCCTGCCCATGAGAGCGGACCCGTGCCCCGGCGTCCAGAGGCGCACGGAGGTGTTCGCGGTCCGGTAGCGAAATCGGGATGGACGGGTGACAGTGGCCCAAAGCCGACTTCGGGTGACTGTCGGTGTCTCAGCGGGCGGGCGACATACGTCTGCCGCATCCGGGCTGACTAGGCTGGACCGGCGAAAGAGCCGATCCGTACAGCAGCAAGGAGCCAAGCCGTGGCGGTACGAGCGGTCCGGGGGGCCGTCCAACTGGAGCGGGACGAGGCCGAGCACATGGCCGAGCAGGTCGGCGCCCTGCTCACCGCGATCCTGGAGCGCAACGGCCTGGGCGCGGACGACCTGATCAGCATCTGGTTCACGGCCACGCCCGATCTGCACAGCGACTTCCCGGCGGCCGCCGCCCGCAAGCTCGGCATCGTCGACGTACCGCTGATCTGCGCCCAGGAACTGGACATCGCGGGCGCCATGCCCCGGGTCGTGCGCGTCCTCGCGCACATTGAGTCCGACAAGCCCCGCGCCGACATCGCGCACGTCTACCTCGGTGCCGCGGCCGCCTTGCGCAAGGACATCGCCCAGTGAGAACCGCACTCGTCATCGGTACCGGTCTCATCGGTACGTCCGCCGCCCTGGCGCTGGCGGGGCGCGGTGTCGTCGTCCACCTCGCCGACCACGACCTGGAGCAGGCCCGTACGGCGGCCGCGCTCGGCGCCGGCACGGACGAGGCGCCCGAGGGTCCCGTGGACCTCGCGATCGTCGCCGCCCCGCCCGCGCACGTGGCCGGGGTGCTCGCCGACGCCATGCGCCGGGGGGTGGCCCGCGGCTACCTCGACGTGGCCAGCGTCAAGGGCGGGCCGCGGCGTGAGCTGGAGGCGCTGGGGCTGGATCTGTCCGCGTACATCGGTACGCATCCCATGTCCGGCCGGGAGAAGTCCGGACCGCTGGCCGCGACCGGGGACCTCTTCGAGGGCCGGCCCTGGGTGCTGACGCCGACCCGCGACACCGACACCGAGGTGCTGAACCTCGCCCTGGAGCTGGTCTCGCACTGCCGTGCCGTGCCGGTGGTGATGGACGCCGACGCCCACGACCGTGCGGTCGCCCTGGTGTCGCACATGCCTCATCTGGTGTCCAGCATGGTCGCCGCGCGGCTGGAGAACGCCGAGGAGGCGGCCGTACGGCTGTGCGGTCAGGGCATTCGTGACGTGACCCGGATCGCCGCGTCGGACCCCCGGATGTGGATCGACATCCTCTCCGCGAACCCGGGGCCGGTCGCCGACCTGCTCACGGATGTCGCCGCGGACCTGGAGGAGACGGTGCGGGCGCTGCGGGCGCTGCAGTCGTCCGACGACGCCAAACGGCTGGAGGGGACGTCCGGGATCGAGGACGTGCTGCGGCGCGGGAACGCGGGGCAGGTGCGCGTGCCCGGTAAGCACGGGGCGGCTCCTCGGGTCTACGAGGTCGTCGCGGTGCTGATCGACGACCAGCCGGGGCAGCTGGCCCGGATCTTCGCGGATGCGGGGCGGGCCGGGGTCAACATCGAGGACGTGCGGATCGAGCATGCGACGGGGCAGCAGGCCGGTCTGGTGCAGTTGATGGTGGAGCCGAAGGCGGCGCCCGTGTTGTCGGCGGCGTTGCGGGAGTGGGGCTGGGCGATCCGTCAGTAGGAGGGTTCGCCCCCGCCGTCCCCACCCCGTGGCCGTCCCGTCAGCTCACGCGCGGCCGGACGAGTGACCCGCACCCAGTAACCTTGTGCGGGGCACATTCGCGCCCCGCCCCTCCCGCCTCACCGCACCAGGAAGGTGTTCCCCCGTGGAAAACGGTGCCGCCAAGCCCGTGATTGTCGCCATCGACGGCCCCTCCGGCACGGGCAAGTCGAGCACGTCGAAGGCCGTCGCCGCGCAGCTCGGGCTGAGCTACCTCGACACCGGCGCCCAGTACCGGGCGATCACCTGGTGGATGGTGACCAACGGGATCGACATCGAGGACCCGTCCGCGATCGCCGCCGTGGCCGGAAAGCCCGAGATCGTCTCCGGCACCGACCCGGCGAACCCGACGATCACCGTCGACGGCACCGACGTGGCCGGCCCGATCCGCACCCAGGAGGTCACCTCCAAGGTCAGCGCGGTCAGCGCGGTGCCCGAGGTGCGTGCCCGGATCACCGAGCTGCAGCGCTCCCTGGCGACCTCCGCGGAGATCGGCATCGTCGTCGAGGGCCGTGACATCGGTACGACCGTGCTGCCCGACGCCCACCTGAAGATCTTCCTCACCGCCTCCCCGGAGGCCCGCGCGGCCCGCCGCAGCGGCGAGCTGAAGGGCGCCGACGTGCACACGACCCGCGAGGCACTGCTGAAGCGGGACGCGGCCGACTCCAGCCGCAAGACCTCGCCGCTCGCCAAGGCGGACGACGCGGTCGAGGTGGACACCACCGCGCTCACGCTGCAGCAGGTCATCGAGTGCGTCGTCACCCTCGTCGAGGAGAAGCGAGCCGGAAAGTGACAACACCCTCGCAGAAGGGCGCCGAGGTCGGGCGGCGCATCGGTGTCGGCCTGATGTACGGGCTGTTCAAGCCGCGTGTGCTCGGCGCCTGGAAGGTGCCCGCGACCGGTCCGGTGATATTCGCCGTCAACCACTCCCACAACGTCGACGGCCCGATGGTCATGGGCGTGGCACCCCGGCCGACGCACTTCCTGATCAAGAAGGAGGCGTTCGTCGGTCCGCTCGACCCCTTCCTGACCGGCATCGGCCAGCTGAAGGTGGACCGTCATTCCGCCGACCGTACGGCCATCACGCAGGCGCTCGGCGTCCTGTCGGCCGGCGGTGTCCTCGGCATCTTCCCGGAGGGCACCCGAGGCGAGGGCGACTTCGCCTCCCTGCGCGCCGGGCTCGCGTACTTCGCGGTGCGCAGCGGGGCGCCGGTGGTCCCGATCGCCGTGCTGGGAAGTTCCGAACGGCAGGGACGGTTGATAAAGGGGCTGCCTCCGCTGCGCAGCCGTATCGACGTCGTCTTCGGCGACCCCTTCGAGGCGGGCGACGGCAGCGGACGGCGTACCCGCAAGGCGCTGGACGAGGCGACCGAGCGCATCCAGAAGCAGCTCACCGCGCACCTGGAAAACGCCAGGCGGCTGACCGGCCGCTAGGCGACACTGAGTAGTGGATCAGACCGGCACAAAGGCACCGGGCGGTCCACCGATCACCACGATGAACGAGGTACGGACTTCATGAACGACCACATCCACTCCGAGGGCTCGCTCGAAGAGCACGACCACGGAGAGCTTGGCGATGCCGAGTACGCGGAGTTCATGGAGCTCGCCGCGGAAGAGGGCTTCGACCTCGAGGACGTCGAGGGGGCCATCGAGGCCGCCGGGCACGGACCGCTGCCCGTCCTCGCCGTCGTAGGCCGCCCCAATGTCGGCAAGTCGACTCTCGTCAACCGGATCATCGGGCGGCGTGAGGCGGTCGTCGAGGACAAGCCCGGCGTCACCCGTGACCGCGTGACCTACGAGGCCGAGTGGGCGGGCCGCCGCTTCAAGGTCGTCGACACCGGCGGCTGGGAGCAGGACGTCTTCGGTATCGACGCCTCCGTGGCCGCGCAGGCCGAGTTCGCGATCGAGGCCGCCGACGCCGTCGTGTTCGTCGTCGACGCCAAGGTCGGTGCGACCGACACCGACGAGGCGGTCGTACGACTGCTGCGCAAGGCCGGCAAGCCCGTCGTGCTGTGCGCCAACAAGGTCGACGGCCCCAGCGGTGAGGCGGACGCCACGTATCTGTGGTCGCTGGGCCTGGGGGAGCCGCACCCCGTCTCCGCGCTGCACGGCCGTGGCACCGGCGACATGCTGGACGCCGTCCTGGAGGCGCTGCCGGAAGCACCGCGCGAGTCCTTCGGCGGGGGCGGCGTTGGCGGCCCGCGCCGCATCGCCCTGATCGGCCGTCCGAACGTCGGCAAGTCCTCCCTGCTGAACAAGGTGGCGGGCGAGGAGCGCGTCGTCGTCGACGAGCTGGCCGGCACCACCCGCGACCCGGTCGACGAGCTCATCGAACTGGGCGGCGTGACCTGGAAGTTCGTCGACACGGCGGGCATCCGCAAGCGCGTCCACCTCCAGCAGGGCGCCGACTACTACGCCTCGCTGCGCACCGCGGCCGCCGTCGAGAAGGCCGAGGTCGCCGTCGTCCTGATCGACGGCTCCGAGTCCATCTCGGTTCAGGACCAGCGCATCGTCACGATGGCCGTGGAAGCGGGCCGCGCGATGGTGATCGCCTACAACAAGTGGGACACCCTCGACGAGGAGCGCCGCTACTACCTGGAGCGGGAGATCGAGACCGAGTTCGGTCAGGTCGCCTGGGCGCCGCGGGTCAATGTCTCCGCGCGCACCGGCCGTCACATGGAGAAGCTGGTCCCCGCCATCGAGACCGCCCTCGCCGGCTGGGAGACCCGCGTCCCGACCGGCCGCCTGAACGCCTTCCTCGGTGAGCTGGTCGCCGCCCACCCCCACCCGATCCGCGGCGGCAAGCAGCCCCGGATCCTGTTCGGCACCCAGGCCGGCACCAAGCCCCCGCGGTTCGTGCTCTTCGCCTCAGGCTTCATCGAGGCGGGCTACCGCCGCTTCATCGAGCGCCGGCTGCGCGAGGAGTTCGGCTTCGCGGGCACGCCGATCCACATCTCCGTGCGGGTGCGGGAGAAGCGCGGAAGCAAGAAGAAGTAACTGCGAGCAGAAGAAGCAACCGCAAACTGCACACAGCTGAAGGGCGGCCCGGGTACGGGCCGCCCTTTCGTGTGCTCAGCCTCTGCGCGCCGGCGGCAGCGCGGCCGGGACGTGGTGCATCCCCGTGCCCTGCGGGCCGATATGTCCGACGCGCTGCCACTGCGGCTGCTGACCGTGGCCCTGGCGCGCGCTGTGGGCCCCCGCGCTGTAGGCGGTGTACGAGCTGCTGAACGACCCCGGGCGGTGACCTCCGTACGAGCCCGTACTCCGCGGGATGTTCCCGAACGCGGTGAACCCCAGGTCTTCCTCACCGCTGCGGTCACCCGGCAGAGAGCGGAAGGATTTGACGTACTCGGCGTAGAGCGCGTCGTAGATCGGCGTGGGCGAGGGGCCGCCCTGGAGGCGGGGAACGTCGTATGCATGCACGTATGTCCAAACGACCCCGAGCCTGATGAGATGCGGTCGGTCACACCCCTTTAGGGGCGCGAGGAACGGCGCGACCAGCCACAACCGACCCGCCGCCGCCGTGCAACCCGCAGCTCCCGCCCCTCAGGCGCACTCACGTCCCCGCGAGAGGCAACGCCGCCCCGACCAACTTTCCGTTCGCCGCCGCCTTGTCCAGCGCCTCCCGCAGCAGGTCCTCCCGGGGCTGACGCCCGATCGAACCCACCGGTGCCGCGAACATCAGTACCTGCTGATGCTTGTTCGCTGCGGCCCGCCATCCGTCGGTGACCAGCAGCGGCTGATGCGCCTGCCACCAGGCGACCGGCTGCCCCCCGTTGGTCCCCGGCTGCAGGACCGCGTGCAGCTGGCCCATGGCCAACAGCACGGACCAGCCGTGCAGTACCGGCGGCGCATCGGCCAGCTCCGTCACCGGCATGAACCCCTGTTCGATGAGCAGTGGCAGGAAGTCGTCCCCGGCGCCGATCGCCCCGGGTCGCATGATGGGGCCGGTCGGCTCGACGACCAGGGCGGGGTGCAGCTCCCCGGCGATCAGCACCAGTCCGCTGGTCACGCCGAGCACGGCCTGCTCCGGCACGATCGACTCCGGCTCCAGATCGACCCGGTCGCCGGTGATGGACTTCACGGCACCCTGCAACTGCTCCTCGGTGACCTGGACGACCTGCGAGGGCAGGCAGGTGGCGTGGGCGAAGGCGAGGACGGCGGTCTCGTCCCCGATGAACAGGACGGTGCTGGTGCGCTCCTGTTCGGAGTCGCCCGGGGTGCGACAGGACGTGCAGTCGTAACTGCCGGGGGCGTTCTCTCCGGCGAGCAGCCGGTCGGCTTCTTCGTCGCCGATCTCGGCACGTACCTCGTCGCTGACGTCGAGCATGCGCGGCACGGTTGGCTCCCTCGGGATGCGGTGCGTGGCGGGGCCGGGTGGCTCCCGGTCCGTGAACCGGGCGGGTGCCGGGCTCATGAAGAAGACAACGGACGATCTGTGGCGGGAGTCACGCACCACGGCGAACGGAATCGAACCATCCACCGCACACGGTCACCTCGGGTGCGGAATCGCGCACTCACCGTCAAGTCGTAGGAGAACCAAGGAAGTTGGATGCGTGGGGTGCGTCACAGATCACCGGGGTCGCTGGTCGACAAATCCGGAAATCAGCGAATGAAGTGGGTGGCCGGAAATCGCCGATACCGGAGGTAGCGGCGAACTGGCCTGGAATGACAAGGAGTTGGTTGATACCGACCGGCCGCCCTCCCTACATTCCTCCGCCGTGTGCAACGAGCACCGCTCGGGTACGTCCGCCGGACCGCAACAAGCCAGCTCGCAGTACCGAATCCGGCGGACGGGGCGAGCGCGACTCACGCGCCCCATGGCGTGGGAGTGGCGTTCCGCTCTGGGGGACCCCGAGTGCTTCGAGAGGGAACTACATGTCCGAATGTGCCGATAACACTCACGGCAACGCTCTCAAGACGCAGCAGGCTCCGAACCGGAGCCGGACTCATGCGACGGCGGCTCTCGCCGGGGCGGTACTGCTCGCCCCGCTCGGGCTGCTGGCCGCCACCGGCAACGCCGCGGCGGCGGACGGCGGAGTGTGGGACCGCATCGCACAGTGCGAGAGCGGCGGCAACTGGCACATCAACACCGGCAACGGCTACTACGGCGGACTGCAGTTCGCCCCCTCCACGTGGCGCGCGTACGGCGGTACGGCCTACGCGCCGACGGCGGACCGGGCGAGCAAGGCCCAGCAGATCGCCGTGGCCACCAAGGTCCAGCGCGCCCAGGGATGGGGCGCGTGGCCGACCTGTTCGGCCCGGGCCGGAGCGAATGGGAGCGCACCTGCGGCTTCCGGCGCCGACTCGGCGTCCTCCTCCACCAAGGCAGCCCCGTCGACTCCGTCACAGGCGCCGGAGCGTTCGTCGGGACACACGAACCGCAGCTCGTCCCGCGGTGACTACACCGTCCGGCAGGGCGACACGCTGAGCGGCATCGCCGCCCGGCACGGGACCACCTGGCAGCGGCTCTACGCCGTCAACAAGTCCGTCATCGGCGGTGATCCCCATCTGATCGTGCCCGGGCAGCGCTTCGAACTCTGAGCGTCGCTCCCTGCCCCGGGCGCGGGGCCCCACCCGGTCCGCCGACCGGGTGGGGCCCCGGCGGCCGTCGGACGCGCCGCCCCCTTCGGCCGCAATCAGCTGCCTAGCGTGCTCATATGAAATGCACACCACTCACGATCGCCCTGGCCGCCGCCCTGTTCACCGCCGTTCTCCCGGGAACGTCGCACGCGGCGCAGGCAACACACCCGACGCGGCACGTCCATACGGCGCCACCTCCGGCTCCCGGACCGCCGCCCAAACCCGTGGCCTACGGTTGCGCCAAGGACCAGTGGCCCTGGGGCTGCGTCGCCAAGTGTGAGAGCGGCGGCAATTGGCGCATCAACACCGGCAACGGCCACTACGGGGGACTGCAGTTCTCGCAGTCGACCTGGGAGGGCTTCGGCGGCGCGAAGTACGCCCCGCGCGCGGATCTCGCCACCCGCAAGGAGCAGATCACGATCGCCCGGAAAGTGGTGGCCGTGCAGGGGTGGGGGGCCTGGCCGCACTGCTCCAGGCGATACGGGCTCAAGGGCCGTATGCACATGGAGAAACCCAGCGTCGCGGATCGGCTGACCGCGAAGACGTCGCTGCTCATCCGGAAGGGCTCGACGCTCATCCGGAAGGGCTCGACCCGGTTCGGCGCGCTGCACGGCGCTCCCACTCGCCGGTCTCTCCGCTGAACGCGACCGCGCCCCGTCGCAGTTCGTAGACGAGCGCCGCCTTGCCGTGCAGCACGCGCGGCAGGCGCTGCTCGGCGACGACCACACAGGCGTCGAGTTCGCTCAGCAGTTCGTACGTACGGATCGCGACCGTGGGCGACATGCCCTGTGCCGGCTCGTCAACGAGCACCACGCGCGCGCGTGCCAGCACGGCGCGGGCGAGGGCGAGCATGCGCTGCTCGCCGCCGGAGAGGGTGCCGGCGCGGCGGGCGAGCAGGGGTTCGAGGCGGGGGTAGGCGTCGAGGGCGATGTCGTACGAGTCAGCCGCGAGTTCGAGGTTCTCCCGCACGGTGAGGGAGCCGAACGCCGCCTGCCGCTCGGGGACCAGGCACAGTCCGCGGCGGGCCCGTTCGTGGGCGGGCATACGGGTCACGTCGGCGCCGTCCCACACCACCGCGCCGCCCGACAGGGGCAGGGTGCCGGCCAGGGCGCGCAGGGCGGTCGTACGGCCGGATCCGTTCCGTCCCAGCAGGACGGTGAGGCCGGGGCCGGGAGCGGCGAAGGTGACGCCGTGCAGGGCCTCCAGGGGGCCGTAGCGCACGCGCGCGTGGCGCAGCGAGATCGTGGTCATACGGGGGTCTCCTGGGAGCCTGCGACGTCGAGCACGCGGTCGGGTGGCCCGGAGGCGACGATGCGGCCCGCCGCCATGACGTGCACGGTGTCGGCGAGGTCGGCGACCAGGTCGAGGTCGTGCTCGACGACGAGCAGGGCCGTGCCGTCGGCGGCGAGGGCCCTCAGGACCCGGGCCAGTGCGGTGACTTCGGCGGTGTCGAGGCCGGCGGCGGGTTCGTCGAGCAGCAGCACGCGCGGGCTGCCCGCGAGGGCACGGGCCAGTTCGACGCGGCGCAGTGTGCCGGTGGGCAGGGCGGCCGCGGGCATCGCCCGTACGGGGCCGTCGAGATCGAGGAGCCTGAGGGCTCGTTCCACGGCTGCGGGGTCCCGGACCCGGCCGTGCTCGGCGCCTACGCGGACGTTGTCGGCCACGGTCAAGGAGGGGAATACGGCCAGTTGCTGGAAGGTGCGGGCGATGCCGAGGCGGGTGCGGGCGTGTGCGGGCAGGCGGGTGATGTTCCGGGTGCCCAGCAGGACTTGGCCGCGGGCGGGGCGGTGGGTGCCGGCCAGGCAGTGGAACAGGGTGCTCTTTCCGGCGCCGTTGGGGCCGATGATCGCGGTGATGTGGCCGGGATGGACGGTGAGCATGACGTCGTCGAGGGCCGTGAAGCCGTCGTAGCGGGCTTGGAGGTGGTGGGTGGTGAGGGGGGCGAGTTCGGGTGGTGGTGTGGGGGCGGGCCGTGTGGGGGTGGGCACGGGGCCTTCGGCCACGCTTGCCGTGGCGCCCTGTTCGTCCCGGTGTGTCGCTCCCGCCAGGCCCGTCGCCGTCACCCCCGCCAGGGTCGGCCTGGACGCCGGTCCTCGTTCCGGCGGCCGCAGACGCCTCCGCGCCCCCGCCCCCGACGCCGTAAGCCTCGCCCTCCTCCGCAACCGCAGCCTCGCCGTCGCCGTTCGCAGTGCCTCGTACGGTCCCCCGGGGAAGCGGCCCACCAGGACCGCCAGTACGCCGATCAGGGCCGCCGCCACCCCGCCCCGGGCACCCGCGTCCAGGCCCACCAGCAGGGCTGCCGCGGCCAAGGCGCCCAGGGTGCTGTCGGCACCCAGGACCACTACCGCGGCGAACCAGAGGAGGCCGCGGACCGGGTCGTAGGCGGCCGGGTCGAAGGCGCGCAGGCCCATGCCGAGCAGGCCGCCGCCCAGGGCGGCCAGGGCGGCGCCCGAGACGAAGGCCAGGAGCTTCAAGGAGGGCACCTGGACGCCTGCCGCCGATGCCCCCGACTCGTGGTCCCGCATCGCCGCCAGGGCCCGGCCCGTGCGGCCCCGGCGCAGCAGCCAGGTCGTCAGCAGGGCGGCCGCGAGGAGGGTGAGCTCCAGGACGTAGTACGCGCGGTCGCCCTCGAAGCCGGTCGGGCGGCCCAGGGACAGGCCCGAGATCGCGTACGGCTGGGCGAAGACGAAGCGGCTCACACCGACGCCCACCGCGAAGGTCGCCAGGGCCAGGGCGAGGCCGCGGCGGCTGATCGCCGGCCAGCCGGTGAGGAGGCCCAGCGGGGCCACCAGGATCACTGCCAGCCCCAGTGCCGCGAGTTCCGGCAGGCGCGGCAGGCCCGGGAAGCGGCCTGCTGCGAGGAGGGCCGTGAACAGGGCGCCGAGGCCCGCGTACGCCGCCTGTCCGAGGGAGATCTGGCCGCCGCGGCCCGTGACCACGACCAGGGAGAGCAGCACCACGGCCAGCGCCGGCACCTGCACCGACGTATGCAGGTCCGAGCCCGCGAAGCCCAGGGGGAGCAGGAAGAGCCCCGTCGCCACGATCCAGGCGCCCGGCGGGGTCGGCACGCGCGCGGTGGCCGTGCGGGGCAGGGCGTCGCGGGTGCCGACGCGGGGGAGGGCCAGGGCGGCGATCAGCAGCGCCACGACGAAGAGGTTCGTGCTGACGGCCTGCAGGAGGGGCGCGCTCCAGCCGGCGGGGTGCAGGCGCGTCAGCTGGCTCTGGGCCACGCCGATGGCCAGCGCTGTCCCCACCGCGAGCGGCAGGCTGCGCATCCGGGCGGCCACCGCGACCGCGACCACCTCCATGACCAGCAGCGGCATGCCGTACGGGTCCAGGCGGACGTACGGCGCCAGCAGCACGCCCGTCAGACCCGCCGTGAACGAGCCGAACGCCCAGCCCGCCGCCGCCACCCGGTCCGCGTCGATGCCGCCCAGGACGGCCAGTTGGCGGTCGTCGACCACGGCACGCAGCTCCCGGCCGAAACGCGTCCAGTGGATCACCGCGCCCACCCCGGCCGCCAGCAGCAGCGCCACCGCCAGCTGACCCCACGGATCCGCCGACACCGGCTCCGGCGCGTCGTCCCGCGCTCCCTGACCCCACAGCAGCGCCGCGCCGCCCACCAGCAGCACGAACACCCCGATGGACGCCACCAGGGTCTGCGCCGGGTCGCTGCCCAGGACCGCGAGCGGCCGGAAGGCGAACCGTTCCAGCGCCATCCCGATCCCGGGCGCGACCAGCAGCAGTGTCACCGTCGCGCCCGCCCACAGCGGCCAGCCCCACTCCACCACGCACTGCCGCAGCACATACGCGCACACCATGGCGATCGCCCCGTGCGCGAAGTTCAGCACCCCGGTCGCGCGGTACGTCACGATCAGGCCGATCCCGGTGAGCGCGGCGGCGCTGCCGACCGACAGTCCGGCCAGGGTGAGGTCGTACGTCAGGGAGGACATCAGTCATCCGCTTCGGCGGGCTCACAGATCGGGCACGGGCCCAGTTCGCCGCTCCTCACCAGCTTCGCATCGACAGCAATCGCCTCCGCCTTCCCGGCGACCAGCGGGCAGTCCGCGCGGTGCCAGAGGGTGCCGCCGGGCACCATCCGCAGGTCCCCGCTGACCGCCAGCGGCGCCGCGGCCGCCGACCCGGACTCCTCGGCGTCGGCGGGCTCGGCGGCCACCAGGAGGCCGTACAGCTCCTCCACGCGCGCGGCGGCGAGTGCGCCCCGGCCGTGGGTCAGCAGCACCGCCCCGGCGATGATCAGCGCGGCGCCGGGGACCGTGCAGGACGCGAGATACGGCAGCTGACGCTCGGCGAAACGCTCACCGGAGATGCCGTACCAGCCGATGACGCACAGCACCGCGCCCGCCGCGAGCGCGGCCCAGCCGGCCCAGAGGACGGGGTGCACGGTCCGCAGTCGGGCTGTCCGCATCGCTGGCTCCCACACGTCGGGTTTCGGTGCACGCACAGCGGGTTTCTGCGCGTGTGCCTGTCCATGTCAGCCAATGGCTTGCACTATGCCTCCTGCAAGCTGACCCTGAAAGCACCGGGCGCACACGGCCCGGATCGACACCCGGTGGTGAGCCAGATGGTTCTCGGGAGCGACCTCAGGCGGAGCAACACACACAGGGGGCGTGGCCCACGGGCGGCGGGACGGGGGACCGCGCTGGCGGCCGCCCTGCTCCTCTTCCTCGCCCCGGCCCTCGCGGCCTGCAGCGACGACGAGGGAGGCGGCGGCAACGAGACGCCGCCGACGCCGACCGTCGAGCAGACCGAGCCGACCGAGCAGTCGCCGGCCGCGACGGCG
Organism: Streptomyces sp. T12; assembly: GCF_028736035.1. Taxonomy (NCBI): domain Bacteria; kingdom Bacillati; phylum Actinomycetota; class Actinomycetes; order Kitasatosporales; family Streptomycetaceae; genus Streptomyces; species Streptomyces sp. T12. The sequence goes on along the minus strand of NZ_CP117866.1, from coordinate 2,160,612 downwards.
CCCGCCGACGCGGGGGCTGCCGAGACGGAGATCAAGCAGAACTGGCAGAAGTTCTTCGACCCGGAGACGTCCCTGGAGGACAAGCAGACCGTCCTGGAGAACGGCGACCGGATGGCGCCGGTCCTGCAGGCGTTCAGCGGTGACGAGCGCGGCGGGCAGGTCCAGGCGACGGTCTCCAAGGTCGAGTTCACCTCGCCGACCGAGGCGAACGTGACGTACGACCTGACCCTGAAGGGCGCGACCGCCCTGCCGAACGCCTCCGGGACCGCGGTCGAACAGGACGGCACCTGGAAGGTGTCCGCCAAGACGCTGTGCGCGCTGGTCCAGCTGAGCGGCAATGGGTCGCCGATCCCGGGGTGCTGAGGCGGCGATCGCCGTGGTGGTGCTGGCTCTGAGTACGGCGTGCGGCAGCCGGCTGCCGGAGAGCGACTTCGAGCACCGCGACCGCGGCACGCCCTCGGCGCCCGCGGCGGACCGCACCCCGGTCCGCGTCGGCATCATCACCAGCGCCACCAGCCCCGTCGGCGGCAGCGCCTTCACCGGCCCGCGCGACGGCGCCAAGGCCTGGTTCGAGCGCCTGAACGCGCGCGGCGGCATCGACGGCCGCCGGGTCGAGGTGCGCGAGTGCGACGACGGCGGCAGCGGCGTCGGCAACAACGAGTGCGTGCACGAGCTGATCGACGAGGACGACGTCGTCGCCCTGGTCGCCACCACCGCCCTGGACTACGCGGGCGCCTCCCGCGTCTCACGCGCGCGTGTGCCCGACATCGGCGGCCAGCCCATCGGGGCCGCCTACGACACCTACCCGCACCTGTACGGCATCTACGGCAGCCTCGCGCCGCGCGACGGCACGACCGGCTGGGACGGCAAGCAGTACGGCGGCACGGAGGTCTACCGCTACTTCAAGCGCGAGCACGGCGCCCGTACGGCCGCCGTCGTCTCCTACAACCAGCCCGCGTCCGCCGCCTACGCCCGGCTCGTCGAGCGGGGGTTGAAGGCCGAGGGCTACAAGGTGGTCACCGAGCAGGTCGACTTCGCGCTGCCCAACTTCCGCGCGGTGGCGGCCGATCTGAAGGAACAGGGCGCCGACCTCGTCTTTGACGCCATCGACACCCACGGCAACGCCCGGCTGTGCGAGGCGATGGACGACGTCGGTGCCGAGGTCACCGCCAAGGTCACGAACGTACAGAACTGGACGTCCACCGTCGCCGAGGACTACAAGGACTCCCCGCGCTGCCGCAACGCCCTGTGGGCGACCGGGTCGTCCCGCAACCACGAGGACACGGACCAGGAGGCCGTACGGGAGTTCCGGGACGCCACCAAGGGGCTGAAGGCGCACTCCCAGTGGCAGTTGGAGGGCTGGGCGGCGGCGATGTGGTTCACGGACGCGGCGAAGTCGTGTGCCGCCGAGGGCATCACGCGCGCGTGCGTCGACGACTTCATGAACCACAGCCAGGGATACACCGCCGACGGGCTGCTGATCCCGGTCAGGTTCGAGCGGTCGGCCGAGCCGCCGAAGAGCCGCCGGACCTGTCTGTCGGTGGCCCGCTGGGAGGACGGCAGGGGCTGGGTCTCCCAAGGAGACATGAACACCACGTGCTTCGCGGTCCCACAGCTGTCGTACCAGCCGTGACGGGCAACCAAAAGGCCGTATCGCCGGTCCAACCGAGAGAGCACAGAGCCGAGGGAGGAACCGCAGCGTATGACCGTGTCGCAGGCAGCACCCCTGCGCGCCGACTGCATCGCGGATTCGGCCGGCGGGCTGACCTTCGACGTCAGCGCGGCCGGGGCCACCGTCGTGGCCCACCTCGTCCTGCGCCATCGCGAGGGCCCCGAGGAGGTCAGCCTGCCCCTGACCCCGGCCGCGCACGGCCGCCTGCGCGCCGCACTCCCCAGCAGCGTCGCCCTGCCCGAGGGCCACTGGGACGCGTACGCGCGCGTGACGGACGAGGAACCGCACCGCTTGGCACCGGGCGACATGGAGGTGCACTCCCTGGCCTCTCGGGTCCCGTACGAGACCCGCCAGGGCAACCTGAGCGTCGAATCCCGGTTAGGGGCAACGCCCTCCAGGGGCGCGGGGCTGGATCGACATGCGGCTCCGCCGCGGGGCGCGACCAGCCACGACGGGCATGTACTCGCCCGCGAACCCGTACCCCCGAGCTCCTAGGCGATCACCGGCACTCCCCGCGGCAGCGACTGGGCCGAGCGCCTGCGCATGCACCAGGCGGTCCTGGAGCCGGACGAGCTCGTCGAGGCGATCAGGACGGCCCACGGTCGGCTTGCTCGCTCTGTGGCTCGGGCTGCGGAGCCTCCAACGCGTGCGCCGGGTGGTGCAGGTCGAACGCCGGGGACTCGGAGCGGATCCGCGGCAGCGCGTTGAAGTTGTGCCGCGGGGGCGGGCAGGAGGTCGCCCACTCCAGGGAGCGGCCGTAGCCCCAGGGGTCGTCGACCTCGACCCTCTTGCCGTACTTCGCGGTCTTCCAGACGTTGTAGAGGAACGGCAGCGTCGACATGCCGAGCAGGAACGCGCCGATCGTCGAGATCGTGTTCAGCGCCGTGAAGCCGTCGGCGGCGAGATAGTCGGCGTACCGGCGGGGCATGCCCTCCGCGCCCAGCCAGTGCTGCACGAGGAACGTGGTGTGGAAGCCGACGAACAGCGTCCAGAAGTGGATCTTGCCCAGCCGCTCGTCGAGCATCTTCCCGGTGAACTTGGGCCACCAGAAGTGGAACCCGGCGAAGATCGCGAAGACGACGGTGCCGAAGACGACGTAGTGGAAGTGGGCGACGACGAAGTACGAGTCGGAGACGTGGAAGTCCATCGGCGGCGACGCCAGGATCACCCCGGTCAGCCCGCCGAACAGGAACGTCATCAGGAAGCCGAACGCCCACAGCATCGGGGTCTCGAAGGACAGCGAGCCCTTGATCATGGTGCCGGTCCAGTTGAAGAACTTCACGCCCGTCGGCACCGCGATCAGGAAGCTCATGAAGGAGAAGAACGGCAGCAGGACCGCGCCCGTGACGAACATGTGGTGCGCCCACACCACGATCGACAGACCGGTGATCGCCATCGTCGCCCCGACCAGCGTCAGATAGCCGAAGATCGGCTTGCGCGAGAAGACCGGGATGATCTCGCTGATGATGCCGAAGAACGGCAGCGCGATGATGTACACCTCGGGGTGGCCGAAGAACCAGAACAGGTGCTGCCACAGCAGCGCCCCGCCGTTGCCCGCCTCGAACACCACCGAGCCGAACCGGCGGTCCGCCTCCAGCACCAGCAGCGCCGCCGCCAGCACCGGGAACGCCATCAGGATCAGGATCGACGTGAACAGCGTGTTCCACACGAAGATCGGCATCCGGAACATCGTCATGCCGGGGGCGCGCATCCCGATGATCGTGGTGATGAAGTTGACCGCGCCGAGGATGGTGCCGAAGCCGGCCAGCGCGAGGCCCATGATCCACAGGTCGGGGCCGATGCCGGGCGAGCGCTCCAGGCTGTTGAGCGGCGCGTAGGCGAACCAGCCGAAGGCGGCCGGCCCGTCCGGCACGATCAGCGAGCCCATCACGATCAGGCCGCCGAACAGGAACAGCCAGTACGAGAACATGTTCAGCCGGGGGAAGGCCACGTCCGGGGCGCCGATCTGCAGCGGCATCAGCTCGTTGGCGAAGCCCGCGAAGGTGGGCGTCGCGAACAGCAGCAGCATGATCGTGCCGTGCATGGTGAACAACTGGTTGAACTGCTCGTTGCTCAGCAGCTGCATCCCGGGCCGGGCCAGTTCGGCCCGCATCAGCAGGGCCATGACGCCGCCGGCCAGGAAGAACCCGAACGACGTGATCAGGTAGAGATGGCCGATCTTCTTGTGGTCGGTGGTGGTCAGCCAGTCGACGATCACTCGTCCGGGCCGTCTGGTCCGCTCGGGCCGTGCCGTCGCCCGTACGGTCTGCGTCCCCATCGCTCGCCCCTTCGCTCGTAGCGCCCCGGGCCCGCTGAAAGCCCGCGCCGCACGCGCCGACGCGAGCTCACGCCATGATGCTCGCGTCGGCGGTGCTCCGACAGGGGGCGTACGGAGGTTCTGTGGTAGAACCATGTACTTTCTGTGTGGCACCGGTTCCCGAGGCCCACGCCCCGCTGCGGCGGCAGCCAATGCCGGGGCGGAGGGAAGCGGAGGGAAAAGGGGTCCGCTAAGGAGTCCGGGGGCAGTTCCCCGGGAACTTTTCCGGCGGGCTATTGGCCCGGTCGGTGCGACACGCGGAAATTACGATGGAATGCCTGCGGAAGGCCTACGGAACCGCTCGTCCGTGTGACGAAGTGTGGCCGAAACGCCCGTCGTGATTCTGTGACAAAAGCGTGACCGGAGGGGGACGAGTGGCCTGGATGGCCGTTACAAAGGTCCCCGGTCCGCTCTGGCCCGATCCTTCGCCGAGGCCCTAGCGTGGCGGCATGGCACCCATTCCGAAACCCCCTGCCGAACCCCAGGACAGCCCGGACGCATATGTCGGTCTCGACGCCGACCGGGCCGAGCGACTGGCCCGTGACCGAGGCTGGTCGACGGTGCGTTCGCTGCCGCCGGGGGCGATCATCACCATGGAGTACAGGAGCGGTCGCCTGAACTTCGAGGTCAAGGACGGCCAGGTGGCGCGGGCCTGGAAGGGCTGACGAACGGCTGACACAGGGCGACGGCCCCGGCTCCTGTCGAGGAGCCGGGGCCGTCGCGCTGCGGGGTGGTGGTGCGTACCGAACCCCGCTTGTCCGGAGTGGGGGAGGTCAGCCGCCCGTGAGGGGGCGGGCCGCCGGGGCCGCGCCGCGGGCGATGCGGTCCGTGTGCGGCGGGCGGCGGCTGCCGACCGGGGTGACCGGAGTGCGCTCCCCGCGGGTCGTGTGCGGGCCGGGCGCCAGATAGACGGGCGCCCGGGGTGAGCGGGGCACGGAGGCCGCCTCGCGTGCCGCGACCTCGTCGTCGGCGGGCGTGGCACGCGGCTTGAGCAGCACCGGGGCCCCGACCGGGGTGGTCGATGGGGTTCCCCCCGCCCGAGCCGGTTCGAGCACGGGGGCGGGAACGGCGCCGGCCCGGCGCTCGCGCCAGCGGTCGCGCAGGTCGAAGATCCAGGTCTCGGAGCGGGCGATCAGCGGCTCGAACCACGGCAGGGCGAGCATGATCAGCAGACCGGCGGCCCAGCCGAGCAGAACGTCGCTCAGCCAGTGCGTACCGAGGTAGACGGTGGACAGGCCGACGCCCAGCGAGGTCACCGCCGACAGGGCCGACAGCCAGCGGCGCGCTCTCGGGGTCGAGGCCAGATAGGCCAGGATTCCCCAGGTCACCACGGCGTTGGCGGTGTGGCCGCTGGGGAATATATCGCCGCCCAGGCCCATCTCGTTGGATCCGATGGTGGTCGCGTAGTGCGGTCCGAGGCGGCCCATGCCGAGCTTGGCGGCACCGACGGTGATGTTCAGCAGGAGCAGTGAGACGCCGAGCGCGAGCAGCGGCCGCAGCGTGTGCTGCCGCCAGGAACGCCAGCCCAGCCAGGCCGCGACCATCACGGCGGTGGGGCCGCGCTGGCCGAGCACCACGTAGTAGTCGACGAACGCGTGGATCTCCGCCCACTGCTGGTACGGCCGGAAGAACATGACCTGCCAGTCGAACCGGACCAGCCACGAGGTGATGACGACGGCCCACACGATGGCCCCGTAGAAGGCCAGGGTCGCGGCGAACAGCACGATCCTGTGCGGGGTCATCCGCGGCACATCGATGTGGGCCGGACGTTCTGGTTCCCGGTCCAGCCTGGCGAAGACCCGGTCCAGACGGGTCAGCTTTCGTTCGGTACGCACCCAATCGACGTTACAGCGAGTGAGCGCAGTTCAAGGGCGATTCCACGGCTTTGTGATGACGATGTGATGTGGGATTCCTCTCAGGAGGAGGTTTATTTCCAAGGAATCCCTAATCATCGGGCGCTGCATCCTTCAATTCCTTTGATCATTCTGACGGTTCGTTTTTCACTGCTTATGAATTCGTTAACCGAATCATGGGATGGAATTCCCCTGGGGCTCACCGCCCCGGGCCCGGCCCCGAGCAGGGGCGGACGGGGGAGAGCGCGGCCGGACGTGGCGTACGCCACACGCGTTCTGTGCGGAGTCTGAGAGGTCCGCCACTCGGCACCGACGTGGACTCGCGTACTCTGACGAGTCACTCGCCCTTCGTTGCGCGGGCCGGAGACCACCGCTCCTCTCCGGCCGAGTCACGGGGAGTCCCCACCCCGTGAGCCCGCCGGGGCGAGGGAACATCTGGGAGGTACGTACATGTCCGGGACGACCACGGCCGCCGCTGCGCTGCGCCGTCGGGCGGCCGGGGCCGGTGCCAACCGCTGGGTCGTCCTCGTCGTCCTCTGCACCAGCCTGCTGCTCGTCGCGGTCGACGCGACCGTGCTGCACGTGGCGGTGCCCGCCGTCACCGAGGACCTCAGGCCCGGCGGGATAGAACTGCTCTGGATCGTCGACATCTATCCGCTGGTCTGCGCCTCGCTGCTGATCCTCTTCGGCACGCTCGGTGACCGTGTGGGCCGCAGGCGGGTCCTGCTTCTCGGATACGGCCTCTTCGGCCTCGCCTCCGGCCTCGCGGCCCTCGCGCACGACCCACAGGTGCTGATCCTGGCCCGCGCCCTGCTCGGCGTCGGTGGCGCGATGATCATGCCCGCGACCCTGTCGATCCTGCGCCAGGTCTTCCCCGACCGGCGCGAGCGGGCCCTCGCGATCGGCATCTGGAGCGCCGTGGCCGCGGTGGGCGCGGCGGTCGGGCCACTGCTCGGCGGCTTCCTCCTCGAACACTTCTGGTGGGGCTCGGTCTTCCTCGTCAACATCCCGCTGATGCTGGTCAGCCTCCCGGTGGGACGGCTGCTGCTGCCCGAGTCGAAGGGCGACGGCAAGGGTCCCTGGGACGTGGTCGGCGCGCTGATGGCGGCGGCCGGGCTGTTCGGCGTCGTCCTGGGCGTGAAGCGGCTCGGCGGCGGGGAGGCGGTGGCCAGCGTGTTCACCCTGGCACCGCTGGTGATCGGTGCGGTGCTGCTGGTTCTTTTCGTACGACGGCAGCGACGCCGGGAGTATCCGCTGGTGGACCTGCGGATGTTCGCCCGGCCGGCCTTCAGTACGTCCGTCGGGTGCATCGTGCTGGCGATGCTCGCGCTCGTCGGACTCGAACTCATCGCGGCGCAGTATCTGCAGCTGGTGCTGGGGCTGTCGCCGCTGGAGACGGGGCTACGGCTGCTGCCGCTGACGTTCGCCGCGATGGCGTCCGGCCTCGCGGGGGCGCGGATGCTGCGGCGGTTCGGGCCGCGGCGGATGGTGTGCTTCGGTTTCTGTCTGACGGCCGTCGCGGTGCTGCTGCTGACGGCCATGGGCGGCGAGGACAATCCCGCGCTGCTGCTCTTCGGGTTCGTGTTGCTGGGCTTCGGGCTGGAGACGACGCTCTTCGGGGCGTACGAGTCGATGCTGAGCGAGGCTCCGCCCGAGCAGGCCGGTGGGGCGGCGGCGATCGGCGAGACGTCGTACCAGCTGGGCGCGGGGATCGGCATCGCGCTGCTGGGCAGCGTGATGAACGCGGCGTATGCCCCCGGGCTGGCGAACGTTCCGGGTGTTCCGGCGCCGGCCTCCGCGGCGGCTTCGCACTCGCTGGGCGAGGCCTACGACGTTGCCGCGCAGCTGGGCGGGCCTGCGGGGGTTGCTCTGCAGCGGGCGGCTCGGGACTGCTTCGTGCACGGGCTGCATGTGACGTTGCTGGTGAGTGCGGCTCTGCTGCTGCTGGGCGCGGTGATGGCGTTGCGGCTGCCGCGGGCCATGCAGTGCGAGGCGCCTGCCGTGGAGTTGCCCAAGCCGAGGGAAGTCGCGGAGTCCCGCGTCTCCGTTTGACCAGCCTTCTGCTCCTCCCCGGGAGTCGTACTGGACGTGCGGCACGCCGCGTCGTAGCGTCTGCCCAGAGTCAGTAACTAGCGGCGCTAGTTTTAGTCCTCGCCGGAGGGTGTCCCATGTCCGCGTCCTCGAAGTTGCCCCCGTTCGACCCCGCCGACCCCCTCGGCATCGACGACCTCCTGGAGCCCGAGGACCTGGCGATTCGGAGCACCGTGCGGGAGTGGGCCGCGGACCGGGTCGTGCCGTACGTCGCCGAGTGGTACGAGAAGGGCGAGCTGCCGGGGATTCGCGAGATCGCCCGGGAACTCGGTGAGATCGGCGCCCTCGGGATGTCGCTCAACGGGTACGGGTGTGCCGGTGCGTCCGCCGTGCAGTACGGGCTCGCCTGTCTGGAGCTGGAGGCCGCCGACTCCGGGATCCGGTCCCTGGTCTCCGTGCAGGGGTCCCTCGCCATGTACGCCATTCACCGGTTCGGGAGCGAGTCGCAGAAGCAGGAGTGGCTGCCCCGCATGGCCTCCGGCGAGGTCATCGGGTGCTTCGGGCTGACCGAGCCGGACCACGGGTCCGACCCCGCCTCGATGAGGACCTACGCCAAGCGGGACGGGTCCGACTGGGTGCTCAATGGGCGCAAGATGTGGATCACCAACGGGTCCGTCGCCGGGGTGGCCGTCGTGTGGGCGCAGACGGAGGAGGGGATCCGCGGGTTCGTCGTGCCGGCCGACAGCGCCGGGTTCTCCGCTCCCGAGATCAAGCACAAGCTGTCGCTGCGCGCCTCCGTCACCAGTGAGCTGGTCCTCGACGACGTACGACTGCCCGCCGATGCCGTGCTGCCCGAGGTGGTCGGGCTCAAGGGGCCGCTCAGCTGTCTCTCGCACGCCCGCTACGGGATCGTGTGGGGGGCCATGGGCGCGGCGCGTTCCTGTTTCGAGTCCGCCGTCGAATACGCCAAGACGCGGGAGCAGTTCGGTCGGCCGATCGGTGGCTTCCAGCTCACCCAGGCCAAACTCGCCGACATGGCGCTCGAACTGCACAAGGGGATTCTGCTCGCCCATCACCTGGGGCGGCGCATGGACGCCGGCCGCCTGCGTCCCGAGCAGGTCAGCTTCGGCAAGCTCAACAACGTCCGCGAGGCCATCGACATCTGCCGTACGGCGCGGACCATCCTCGGTGCCAACGGGATCTCGCTCGAATACCCCGTGATGCGGCACGCGACCAACCTCGAATCGGTGCTCACCTACGAGGGCACCGTCGAGATGCACCAGCTCGTGCTGGGCAAGGCGCTCACCGGACTCGACGCCTTCCGCTGATCCCCACCAGGGGGCAGGGCCGGCGAGCGGCCCTGCCTCAGCTCTGGTTGTAGAAGCCGTCCGTGCGGTGTGCCGACGCCTCGCCGTTGATGATCTCCGTGTCGGCCGGGGTCAGCAGGAACACGCGGTTGGACACGCGGTCGATCGAGCCGCGCAGACCGAAGATGAGCCCCGCCGCGAAGTCGACGACGCGCTTGGCGTCGCCCGGCTCCATGGCCGTGAGGTTCATGATGACCGGAACCCCGTCCCGGAACAGCTCGCCGATGGCGCGGGCGTCCCGGAAGCTGTCCGGAGTGACCGTGCCGATGCGGCGGCCCTTCTCCTCGGCGACGTCCGTGGCCACCTTGACCCGCGGGTCGGTGACCCAGGCTTCCCCGGGCTCGGTCCCTTCGGAGTAGTCGTCGTCGTAGTAACGCTCGTCATCGTTGTCGTCAACGAGGCCCAGCCAGGCACTCGCCTTGCGCACCGATCCCATGGACGCCTCCTCTCACAGCGGTCTCTTTTACATTCCGCATCCCTATGGTCATCCATGATGCGGACGTCGCGCCAAGTGGATAGACGCCGCGCGGGGGGTTTGTGACGGTACTGGTGCACAGCGATTCCGTCGAGAGCCCGTGTCCCCCAAGGGTCATGCCACGTACGGCTGCTGACTGTGAGTGAAATATGATTCTTCACGGCGTATGGGTGATGCTGGGGGCGTACGGGTGAACGAGGCCGGCGTGGTGATCCGTACCACGATCGATACGATGCGGCAGCTCAGCGTCGTGAGAAGCGTCGTAAGAACCACAGGGGGACGTCGTGTTCGGAATCGTCAGGCCATGTCGTCATCGGCTCGGTGAGAAGCTCGCCGGTCAGTGGATGGCGCATTTGTGCGGGTTGTGCCTCTCGTTGCGCGGGGACCACGGTCAGTTCGCGCGGATCGTGACGAACTACGACGGGCTCCTCATCTCTGTTCTGACGGAGGCTCAGGCCGAGCAGGACAGCGGACTGCGGCGTACGGCGGGGCCGTGCGCGTTGCGCGGGATGCGGACCGCGTCCGTCGCGCAGGGGGAGGGCGCGCGGCTCGCCGCGGCCGTCTCGCTGGTGCTCGCCTCGGCCAAGGTGCGTGACCATGTGGCCGACGGGGACGGGCTGCTGGCCCGTAAGCCGGTGGCGCTCGCCGCGCGCCGGGTGGCCGCGGGGTGGGGTGCGGCGGGTGCCCGTACCGGGTCGGCCGTCGGGTTCGACACCGCCGTACTCGTCGACGCCGTGGACCGGCAGGTCGGCATCGAGGCGCTCGCCGGGCCCGGCACGCCGATCCTCGCCGTCACCGAACCGACCGAGACGGCGACCGCCGCCGCCTTCGCGCACACCGCCATCCTGGCCGGGCGGCCGCACAACGCCGCGCCGCTCGCCGAGGCCGGGCGCCTCTTCGGACGGCTGGCGCACCTCCTGGACGCCGTGGAGGACCAGGCGGCCGATGCCGCGTCGGGTGCGTGGAACCCGCTCACCGCGACCGGGACCTCGCTGCCCGAGGCACGGCGGCTCGCGGACGACGCCGTGCAGGGGGTGCGGCTGGCGCTGCGCGAGGTTGAGTTCACCGACGCCAAGCTCGCGCATCTGCTGCTCGTGCACGAGCTGCGGCGCTCGGTGGACCGGGCGTTCGGCACGGTGCCGATGTGTTCGTCGCACCAGGCCGGGCCCTACGGGCAGCCGCCACAGCAGGGGCAGCCGCCGCAGGGGCAGGGGCCGTACGGGGAGGGGGCGTACGGGGCGCCGCCGAATCCGTATGCGGGACAGAACCCGTACGCGGGCGGGAATCCGTATGCGGGCGGTGGGGGAGCGCCCGGCGGTGGCCATGGTGGCCATGGCGGTGGCGGTGGCGGTGGTGACTTCGGTGGGTTCGGTGGTGGGCCGGCCGCTCAGCCGCCGAAGGGACGGCGTGGGTTCTGGGCCGGCTGCGGGATGTTCTGGCTGCTGTGCTGCACCTGCAAGCTGTGCTGCGCGAAGGAGTACGAGGGCCCGTGGTCCCGCAAGAAGCGCGAGGGCTGCTGCCGGGACTGCGACTGTGACGGCTGCGACTGCTGCTGCCCCTGCGACGGCTGCTAGGGACCGTCTCGCGCTCACTGGAGGGCTGTGTGGAGGGGCGACTTCCGGACATCCCTGTGGTAGAGGCGACCGATGGTGACGGAGTTGTCCCGGCCGGGCTCGGGTGGTGTACGGGAGCGTCGGCCGGTTGTGTTGGTGTGCGAGGGGGCGTGCGGCTGAGGCGACTTCAACCCGCTGCCGAGACGCGCGCGACCTGCCTCGAGAGCAGGGCTGACGGGTGCGGCAGCGGGTCAAATCGCACCGATCGTTCAAAGATTGACGGCCGAAAGGCGCCCTTGCGGCTACCCGCTGTTCGGCCGAATACTCCCCCTCAGCGCTTGTCAGGGGCACGGCGTGTTCGGAATCCGGACGTGCGGCCCTCTGACTGCGCCTCACGGGCCCCACCCCACGCGGGCCCCCGACTTCCCTTGGAGGGAACGAAACGTGAGGATCAAGCGCACCACCCCCCGCAGTGGCATTACGAGACGGACCCGGCTGATCGCCGTTTCCTCCGGCCTCGTGGCCGCAGCCGCGATCGCGATCCCCAACGCGACCGCCGCCGACTCTCCCACCACCTTCAGCACCGCCGAGCTCAAGAGCGCCAGCGGCTCGGTGCTGAAGGCCGACATCCCGGGCACCGCCTGGGCGGTCGACAGCAAGACCAACCGCGTCACGGTGACCGTCGACAGCACGGTCTCCCAGGCGGAGATAGCGAAGATCAAGCAGCAGGCCGGGACCAACGCCGACGCGCTCACGATCAAGCGCACGCCCGGCAAGTTCAGCAAGTTCATCCAGGGCGGCGACGCCATCTATGCGAGTAGCTGGCGCTGCTCGCTCGGCTTCAACGTCCAGGACAGCAGCGGCAACCAGTACTTCCTGACCGCCGGGCACTGCACCGACGGCGCCGGGACCTGGTACTCCAACTCCGGCCGCACCACGGTCATCGGCTCGACCGCCGGCTCCAGCTTCCCGGGCAACGACTACGGCATCGTGCGCTACTCCGGTTCCGTCAGCCGGCCCGGCACCGCGAACGGCGTGGACATCACCCGCGCGGCCACGCCGAGCGTGGGCACCACCGTCATCCGGGACGGCTCCACCACCGGTACGCACAGCGGCCGGGTCACCGCCCTGAACGCCACCGTCAACTACGGCGGCGGCGACGTCGTCTCCGGCCTGATCCAGACCACCGTCTGCGCCGAGCCCGGTGACTCCGGCGGTTCGCTCTACGGCAGCAACGGCACCGCGTACGGTCTGACCTCCGGCGGCAGCGGCGACTGCACCTCCGGCGGCACGACCTTCTTCCAGCCGGTTACCGAGGCCCTGAGCGCCTATGGCGTCAGCGTCTACTGACGTTCGGTCGGACGCCGGTATCCGTCTGGTCTGATCCATCTGGCCTGAGCTGTATGGCCTGATCCGTCTGGCCTGGCCTGCAGCCAGCAGCATGTGAGCCCCCGCACGCAACTGCCGTGCGGGGGCTCGCCCTTGGCCGCGTCGCGGGTTTACCGTCGAAGTGCAGGCAGTACTCCCCTGTAATGCGCCCACGTCGGACCCCGGGGGGTCGTGATGGTCGAGGAGCTGGTGGCGGCGGGAGTGACGCTCGCGTCCGCCGGTGCGGTGTACGTGACGGCGGCCGCGAGGGTCGTCAAGCAGTACGAACGGGGCGTGGTCTTCCGCCTCGGGAAGCTCCGGCCCCAGGTGCGCGGGCCCGGGTTCACCATGATCGTTCCGGGCGTCGACAAGCTGCGCAAGGTGAACATGCAGATCGTGACGATGCCCGTGCCCGCGCAGGAGGGCATCACTCGGGACAACGTCACCGTGCGGGTGGATGCCGTCGTCTACTTCAAGGTGTCCTCGCCGGCCGAGGCGGTCGTGCGGGTGGAGGACTATCGGTTCGCGGTCTCGCAGATGGCGCAGACGTCGCTTCGGTCCATCATCGGCAAGAGCGAGCTGGACGATCTGCTGTCCAACCGCGAAAAGCTCAACCAGGGACTGGAGTTGATGATCGACAGTCCCGCGGTCGAGTGGGGCGTGACGATCGATCGGGTGGACATCAAGGACGTGTCGCTGCCCGAGACCATGAAGCGGTCGATGGCCCGGCAGGCGGAGGCCGACCGGGAGCGGCGGGCGCGGCTGATCAACGCCGACGCGGAGTTCCAGGCGTCGAAGAAGCTGGCCGAGGCCGCACATCAGATGGCCGATACGCCTGCTGCTCTGCAACTTCGGCTGCTGCAGACGGTGATGGCGGTGGCGGCCGAGAAGAACTCCACGTTGGTGCTGCCGATTCCGGTGGAGTTGTTGCGGTTCCTGGAGAAAGGGGCGCAGGTCGCAGCCTCTGGTTCCGGGCGACCGCAGGCAATGCAGGATGAACCTCCGCCGCTTGAGCCGCGCTTGGATGCGGACCGCGAAGGGTCGAATTCAAGACAGGAGTAGACCTTACGCGCTGCTTATGGATTGCTTGCTCGTGGTGTTTGCTGTGCGAAGAACAGGGGTCTGACTGTGCACGGTCAAGACGGCGGGGGCGTGCAACCGTGTTCTACGCGCGTCCGGAACTCGACCTTGTGCGCTACCTGTGGGCATCGGAATAGTGAGCGTTGTTCAACCGGCCCGGACGCGGCATTTGTTGTGAGCCGCTTTCGTCGCCGTACGCCTTCCGGTTCGTGAGGTCCCCACAACCTCTCGGGCCGACCCCCCACAGGAGGACGTAAGTTGAAGCACCGACGCATACCCAAGCGGCGTGCAGCCGTGGCAGGTGCGGGCATCGCCGCACTGGTTGCCGCGGGAGTGACCTTGCAGACTGCGAACGCCAGCGAGACACCTGAGACGTCTGCGCCGAAGACCCTGTCGATCGGCGCGGCCGGAAAGCTCGCCTCGACGCTGGCGAAGGACCTCGGCGCCGACGCCGCGGGTACCTACTACGACGCGCAGACCAAGAACCTTGTCGTGAACGTCCTCGACGAGGCCGCCGCCGACGCCGTCGAGGCGGCCGGCGCCAAGGCCCGGGTCGTCGAGAACTCCCTCGCCGAGCTGAAGAGCGCCCGTACGACGCTCAAGCAGGACGCGACCATTCCCGGCACCGCCTGGGTGACGGACCCGGCGACGAACAAGGTCGTCGTCACCGCCGACCGTACGGTGTCCGACGCCGAGTGGACCAAGCTCGGCAAGGTCGTCGACGGGCTGGGTGCCACGGCGGAACTCAAGCGGACGAAGGGTGAGTTCAAGCCCTTCATCGCGGGCGGTGACGCGATCTCCGGTGGCGGTGGGCGTTGCTCGCTCGGCTTCAACGTCGTCAAGGGCGGTGAGCCCTTCTTCCTGACCGCCGGGCACTGCACCGAGTCCATCTCCACCTGGTCGGACTCCAGCGGCAAGGAGATCGGCACCAACGAGACGTCCAGCTTCCCGGACAACGACTACGGGCTGGTCAAGTACACCGCCGAGGTCGACCACCCGAGCGAGGTCAACCTCTACAACGGTTCCTCGCAGGCCATCAGCGGTGCCGCCGAGGCCACCGTCGGCATGGCGGTCACCCGCAGCGGTTCGACCACCCAGGTGCACGAGGGCAAGGTCACCGGCCTGGACGCCACCGTGAACTACGGCAACGGTGACATCGTCAACGGGCTGATCCAGACCGACGTCTGCGCCGAGCCCGGTGACAGTGGTGGCTCGCTGTTCTCCGGCGACAAGGCGATCGGGCTCACCTCCGGGGGCAGCGGTGACTGCACCGCCGGTGGGGAGACGTTCTTCCAGCCGGTGACGGAGGCGCTGTCGGCCACGGGTACTGAGATCGGCTGACGCGTTCGTTGCTTCGTGAAGTCCCGCCCCTTGTGTGAGGGGCGGGGCTTTCGCGTGTGCCTCCGGCGGTTGGGCGGGGATGCCTGCGGCGGCCTGTGCGGGTGCCTTCGGCGGTGGGGGCGGGGATGCCTGCGGCGGCCTGTGCGGGTGGGGTGGGGGTGCGCGTTGCGCCTGCGGGTGCGTTGTGGGTCGGGGCCGTGCCGGGGGGTGTCCGTCCTCGGTCGGGCGGTTGCCGTTGGGCTAGAGGTGCCGTGTCTTGACGCCCGCCGCTGCGGGCGGACACCCCCCGGCACGTCCCCTTCCCGCCGTACGCGGGTGCGGGTGCGTTCGCCCGGGTGTCTCTACGGCGTCTTGGTCCGGCCTGTTCGCAGTGACGCCGCCAGGAGTGTGACTACGATTCCTGCCGCCGCCCATGCCGAGAGGACCAGGAGTGAGTCGGTCGTGTCGTTGCCCTTGAAGTAGGCGATCGAGCGGGTTGCCCATGTACCCGCGCCCGGTGGCAGTGCCGGGCCGATGTCTCTCCAGAACGGGGGGAGCAGTGGGGGTGGGAGGGCGCCGCCGGCGCTCGGGTTGCCCAGGATGACGACGATCAGGATGACCAGGCCGATGCCGGCCAGGCCGAAGATGGCCTGGAAGGCGAGCGTGGCCGCGCCCACCGCGAAGATGATCAGGGCGCCGACGCCCCAGAGGGCGGCGATGCTGCCGGGGAGCGCGCCCAGGATCGGGCCGACGATCAGGGCGCCGCCGAGTCCGCCGACGAGGGCGACGAGGGCCATGGCGATGAGGCGGATCGCCGAGCGTTTGGGGGTGGGGCGGCCGGCGCCCGAGCTGATCGTCATGATCGAGGCGCAGAGGTAGCCGCCCACGCACCAGCCCACGGTCACGTAGAAGGACGTGAGCCCGTTGGCGTCGTGCGGGTCGGCGGGGGCCACGTCGATGGTGCGGAGGGTGCGTGCCTCGGATTTCTCCAGCGTGGCGATCAGGGTCTCCAGGGTGGTGGCCAGGACTCTGCCGCCTCCGGTGGCTACCAGGAGGGTGTCGGTGGTGCCGGTCGGGTCGACCAGCAGGGCGCCGTCGATGTCGCGGTTCAGGATTTGCTTGCGGGCTGTTGCCGCATCGGCCGCTGTGCGGGGGGCCAAGGGGTCGCCGGGCAGGTTTTCCAGTCGGTCCACTGTTTGTCGGGCGGCTACCTCGGGTGCCACGACCCCGAAGGGCACGTCCTTGGGCTTCGGGTCGTGGAGTGCGCCCACGTAGGAGGCGATGAAGAGCAGAGCGAGGGCGACCACGCCGGTCACGAGCAGCGTGGCCCGTGGAGTGACGGCGTCCTTCACCTCGGCCATGAAGGAGCGGTGCGGAGTGTCGGCGCCCGTGGTCTGCGTCATGCCCCCACGGTCCGGGCCGTCGGGCGTTTGTGCAGGTGGGAGGCGGCCGAACGGATGTCGTACGGATGTTCGAGAAACGGTCCGGAAATGGTCTATGGTGGGGGTGGGAGAGTTGGGAACTGATGTTCGAGAGCTGGTGTTCGGCCGGTCTCGGGCTCATGAGTCGGGAGGTGCGTGTGCCGGGTTTCACGCATCTGCACACCGTCTCCGGGTTCTCTTTGCGATACGGCGCCTCGCACCCGGAGCGGCTGGCCGAGCGTGCCTCCGAGCGGGGTATGGATGCCCTGGCGCTTACCGACCGGGACTCGCTCGGGGGAGCGGTTCGGTTCGCCAAGGCCTGTGCGGCGGCGGGGGTGCGGCCGTTGTTCGGTGTGGAGCTGGCCGTGGAGGAGTTCGGGCTCTCGGGGGTGGGGGAGTCTGTGGGGCGGCGGCGTCGGGTTCCGGTTCGGGGTGGCGCCTTCGTCGATGAGTCGATGCCTCGTGTCACCTTTCTTGCCCGGGACGGGGCCCGTGGGTGGGCCGATCTGTGCCGAATCGTTTCGGCTGCGCATGCCGGTGAAGGGCCGCCGCTGTTGCCCCGGCACGACAATCGGGGGGACGGGCTGATCGTCCTGCTCGGTACCGAGTCCGATGTGGGGCGTGCGCTTGCCGCCGGTCGTCCTGATCGGGCGGCCAGGCTGCTCGGGCCCTGGCGGGAGGTCTACGGGGATTCCCTGCGGCTGGAGGCCGTATGGCACGGGCGTAAGGGCACCGGGCCGGGGTCGCTGAGGCTGGCCGCCCGTACCGTCGGCTTCGCCGCCGAGCAGCGGGTGCGGCCTGTGCTGAGCAATGCCGTCCGGTATGCGGATCCCGGTCTGGGGCCGGTCGCCGATGTGCTGGACGCCGCGCGCCGGCTCGTGCCCATCGACTCCACCAAGGAACTGGACTCCGGTGAGGCCTGGCTCAAGGGTGCGGGTGAGATGGCGCGGGTTGCCGAGCGGGTCGTCGAGGCCGCGGGCTTTCGGCGCGATGCCGCGTACCGGTTGTTGGAGCAGACCGGGGCTGCCGCTGCCGGGTGTCTTGTCGATCCCGAGGACGACCTCGGTATCGGCAGCGTTCACTTCCCCGAGCCGTACCTCGTCGGCGCCGGGCAGCGCACCGCCCAGCGGGCGCTCGCCTCGCGGGCGGTGGCGGGCATGGTGCTGCGCGGTTATGACGGGCGGCGGGCGTACTGGGAGCGGATGCACCAGGAACTGGACATCATCGCCCATCACGGGTTCGCTTCTTACTTTCTGACGGTCGCTCAAGTTGTTGATGACGTAAGGAAGATGGGGATTCGGGTGGCCGCGCGGGGCTCCGGCGCGGGGTCGCTCGTCAATCATCTGCTCGGCATCGCGCACGCCGATCCCGTGGAGCACGGGCTGTTGATGGAACGCTTCCTGTCCAAGCGCCGGCTGGTGCTGCCCGACATCGACATCGACGTGGAGTCCGCGCGGCGGCTGGAGGTCTATCGCGCGATCATCGACCGGTTCGGGACCGAGCGGGTCGCGACCGTCTCGATGCCGGAGACCTATCGGGTGCGGCACGCGATCCGGGACGTGGGTGCCGCCCTGTCCATGGACCCGGCCGACATCGACCGCATCGCCAAGTCCTTCCCGCACATCCGGGCGCGGGATGCCCGGGCGGCACTGGACGAGCTGCCCGAGCTCAGGAAACTGGCGGGGGAGCGGGAGAAGTACGGCAAGCTGTGGGAGCTGGCGGAGGCTCTTGACGCCCTTCCGCGGGGCATCGCCATGCATCCGTGCGGGGTGCTGCTCTCCGACGCCTCCCTGCTGTCCCGTACGCCCGTCATGCCGACCAGCGGCGAGGGCTTCCCCATGTCGCAGTTCGACAAGGACGACGTCGAGGACCTCGGACTGCTCAAGCTCGACGTGCTGGGTGTGCGGATGCAGTCGGCGATGGCGCACGCGGTCGCGGAGGTGGAGCGGGTCACGGGGGAGCGGGTCGATCTGGACGCGCTCGACTTCGAGCGGGGGGACGGCGACCCGGAGACGTACCGGCTCATTCGTTCCACCGAGACCTTGGGCTGCTTCCAGATCGAGTCGCCGGGGCAGCGGGACCTGGTCGGGCGGCTTCAGCCGGCCACCTTTCATGATCTTGTCGTGGATATCTCGCTCTTCCGGCCCGGGCCGGTCGCCGCCGACATGGTGCGGCCGTTCATCGAGGCGCGGCACGGGCGGGCACCGATCCGTTATCCGCACAAGGACCTTCAGGAGCCGCTGCGGGAGACGTACGGGGTCGTCGTCTTCCACGAGCAGATCATCGACATCGTGCACATCATGACCGGGTGCGGGCGGGACGAGGCCGACCGGGTGCGGCGCGGGCTGTCCGATCCGGAGTCGCAGGGGCGGATCCGGGTGTGGTTCGCGCAGTACGCGGCGGCGGGCGGGTACGACGCGGAGACCATTCGGCGGACCTGGGAGATCGTCGAGGCCTTCGGGTCGTACGGCTTCTGCAAGGCGCACGCGGTCGCCTTCGCCGTGCCGACCTATCAGTCGGCCTGGCTGAAGGCCCATCACCCGGCCGCCTTCTACGCGGGGCTGCTCACCCACGACCCCGGGATGTATCCGAAGCGGCTGCTGCTGGCGGACGCGCGGCGGCGCGGGGTGCCGATCCTGCCGTTGGACGTGAACGTGTCAGGGGTCGCCCATCGTATCGAACTGGTGTCTGAATCGGAGGGTTCGAGAGGGGTTTGGGGGCTGCGGCTCGCCCTCTCCGATGTGCACGGCATCAGTGAGGCCGAGGCGGCGCGGATCGCGGAGGGGCAGCCGTATGCCTCGCTGCTCGACTTCTGGGAGCGGGGGCGGCCGAGCCGACCGCTCGCTCAAAGGCTGGCGCAGGTGGGCGCGTTGGACGCCTTCGGGGCCAACCGGCGTGATCTGCAACTGCACCTGACCGAGCTGCACCGGGGCGCCCGGGGCGGTGGCGGCGGACAGCTCCCCCTGGCCGGCGGGCGGAAGACGGCCGCGGCCGGGCTGCCCGACCTCAGCTCGGCGGAGCGGCTCAGTGCCGAGCTGGGTGTGCTGTCGATGGATGCCTCGCGCAATCTGATGGACGATCACCGGGCCTTCCTCGACGAGCTGGGCGTGGTCTCGGCGAAGCGGCTGCGCGATGCCCGGCACGGGGAGACGGTGCTGGTCGCGGGGGCCAAGGCGGCCACCCAGACGCCGCCGATCCGGTCCGGCAAGCGGGTCATCTTCAGCACGCTGGACGACGGGACGGGGTTGGTGGATCTTGCGTTCTTCGACGACTCGCACGACGCGTGTGCCCACACCGTCTTCCATTCCTGGCTGCTGCTGGTGCGCGGGGTGGTGCAGCGGCGAGGGCCGCGCAGCCTGAGTGTGGTGGGCTCCGCCGCCTGGAACCTCGCCGAGCTGATCGAGCTGCGCGACGAGGGTGGCCTGGACGTGGTGGCGGCGCGGCTGGCGGAGCCGGTGGCGGTGCCGACGGGGGACGGCGGGGATCCGGCGCGCGGCCGGCGAATCCATATGCCCACCGGATACGAACTGAATCCGTGGGCCGATCTGCGGCCGGCGGGTCAAGAGCCCTCACAGGTACGGAAGTTGTGGCACCAGAGTCCGGGGAGTGCGGGATGACCATCCTCTGCGTACGTTTCCAGCTGCCGCCGATGCACGAGGCGGCCCTGCCGGGGCTGCTCGGATTGCTGGAGGACTTCACGCCGGTGGTTCAGGCGCTGCCGCCGGACGAGGCGCTGGTCGATCTGCGGGGCGCCGAACGGTACTTCGGGCGCGACGCGGTCGAGCTGGCGTCGGTGATCCGGGTGCGCGCCCTCGCCCACCACGGCGTCGACTGCGTGATCGGCGCCGGGCCGGGGCCGATGCTGGCCCGCGTGGCGCTGCGGGACGCCCGGCCCGGGGTGACCTGTGCCGTCCCCGAGGAGCCGGGCGCCATCGCGGAGTTCCTCGCCGAGAAGCCCGTCGCCGCGCTGCCCGGCGTCGGCGCCGCGACCGCCCGCACCCTGTGCGCGTACGGCCTCGACACCCTCGGCCTGGTCGCCGCCGCGCCCCTGTCCACGCTCCAGCGTCTGGTCGGCGCGAAGGCCGGGCGTGAGCTGCACGAGAAGGCGAGCGGAATCGACCGGGGCCGGGTGGTGCCGAACGCCGTGTCGCGGTCGCTGGCCACCGAACGTCCCTTCACCCGCGACGAGTTGGACCCCGACCGGCATCGCCGCGCCCTGCTCTCGGCCGCCGAGGAACTGGGCGCCCGACTGCGCGCCCTGGACCAGGTCTGCCGCACCCTGACCCTCACCGCTCGCTACGCCGACCGCTCCTCGACGACCCGCAGCCGTACGCTGAAGGAGCCGACGGCCCACTCGGCGGCGCTGACCAGGGCGGCGTACGGCATGTACGACGCCCTCGGCCTCCAGCGCGCCCGCGTCCGCGCCCTCGCTCTGCGCGCCGAGGGCCTCGACCCCGCCGAGCACGCCTCCTACCAGCTCACCTTCGACCCGCGCGACGAGAAGGCCCGCCGCATCGAGGAGGTCGCGGACCGCGCGCGAGCGAAGTTCGGGGCGCGTGCGGTGATGCCGGGGGCGTTGGCAGCGTAACTCCCCTAACCTGTACGTCAGTTGGCCCACGGCGGCGTGATGCGCGTACCGTCGGCCAGCTCCGCCGCCAGGCCGATGGAGGTGGTGACCCAGGTGACGGCGGTCCGGTCGGTCGGGTTCTCGACGGTCAGGGTGGCGCCCGGGTTGATGATCAGGGTGTCGCCCGCCGTGATCCGGTCGGTGCGGTCGTCGAGCGTGATCAGCAGCTCGCCGTCGAGCAGGTGCAGGATCTCCTCGCGGTTGACGGTGTGTGCGGGCGCCTTGGTCCCGGCCGGGATCTCGCCCCGCCAGGCGCACAGCTCCTTGCTGCCGGTGCGGGGGGTGGCGTACGAGACGAAGCGGGCGCCGTGGATTTCGTGGGTGACGGCTTCGGATGCGCGGATGACTGGCACGGGTGCCCTCCTGGGCGTAGGCGGTACCTAGGCGGTACGAGATGGTCAAGCGGCTTGACTATATGGAACTATGGTCAAGCTGCTTGACCGATTCGTCAAGGGTGTTTCAATGCCTCCGTGCAGAACTCCGAAGCCATGGCCCTGTCCGCCGCCCTGCTCGCCGTCGCCGGTGAGCTCACGCAACGCATCCATGACGGCGTGGTCGCCCGGGGCTTCGAGGGGCTGCGGCCCGCGCACGGTTTCGCGTTCGCCCGGCTCGCCCCGAACGGCGCGACGGTGACCGACCTCGCTGCCCATCTCGGCGTGACCAAGCAGGCCGCGAGCCAACTGGTCGACGAGATCGTGCGCAAGGGCTATGCCGAGCGCCGGCCGCATCCCGATGACGCGCGTGCCCGGCTGGTCGTGCTGACCGAGCGGGGGTGGGCCTGCACCCGTGCGGCCGAGGAGGCGGCCGCGGATGCCGTGCGGGCGTGGGTCGATGTGCTCGGCGAAGGTGACGTGCGGGCGCTGTACGGCCAGTTGGGGCGCATCGCGCCCTATGGACCCATCAAGCCCGCCTGGTGACGGTTCATCAGGGGTTGTGAAACCGCCCCTTACTATCACTGGAAGTTTTTACTGACGCGTAACTTCACACGTCTACTACTCGCCCGTAACTTGACGAGTGAACAGCATCCTCGTGATCCGGATCACAGGGCGTAAGGCCGTCGCACCTCCCTTGAGCCGCAAGGAGATCACACGATGCTGCCCTGGAAACGAGCGCTCAGACCTCTGACCGCACTGCTGCTGACCGCCGCGGTCGCCGTCGTCCCCGCCGCCACCACCGCCCAGGCGGCCGATGCGGCGGCGACCTCGAGCAGTGGCTGGAACGACTACTCCTGCAAGCCGTCCGCCGCCCATCCCCGCCCCGTCGTCCTCGTACACGGCACCTTCGCGAACTCCGTCGACAACTGGCTGGGACTCGCGCCGTACCTGGAGAACCGCGGCTACTGCGTCTTCTCCCTCGACTACGGCCAGCTGCAGGGCGTGCCGTTCTTCCACGCCCTCGGCCCCATCGACAAGTCGGCGGAACAACTCTCCGCCTATGTCGACAAGGTGCTCACCGCGACCGGCGCCGCCAAGGCCGACCTCGTCGGCCATTCGCAGGGCGGCATGATGCCCCGCTACTACCTCAAGTTCCTCGGCGGTGCCGCCAAGGTGAACGCCCTCGTCGGCATCGCGCCCAACAACCACGGCACCACCCTGGCAGGGCTCACCAACCTGCTGCCGTACTTCCCCGGCGCGGAGGACCTGCTCAGCGCCGCCACTCCCGCCCTCGCCCAGCAGGTCGTCGGATCCGACTTCATGACCAAGCTCAACGAGGGCGGCGACACCGTCCCCGGCGTCCGCTACACGGTCATCGCCACCAAGTACGACGAGGTGGTCACGCCCTACCGGAGTCAGTTCCTGAACGGGCCCGGCGTGAAGAACGTCCTGATCCAGGACCTGTGCGCGGTCGACATATCCGAGCACGCGTTCCTGGGCCTGACCGACCGGATCGCCTTCCACGAGGTGGCCAACGCGCTCGACCCGGCCCGCGCCACCGCTACCACCTGCGCGTCCGCGATCGGTTGAGCACGTGAGCACGTGAGCACGTGAGTGCATGCGTGCATGCGTGCATGCGTACGGAGCACACCGCCGGGGCCTGACCGGCCTGAGCCGCCGGTCAGGCCCCGGAGCACTGGGGCCGCAGAGCCCGGGTCAGCGGCCGTGGCGACCGCCCGCCGCCGCCCGCCTGCGCACCGACGCGAACAGGACCGCCGAACCCAGCGCCAGGGTCGCCGCACCGCCCATCGCGAGGTACGCCGTGCTGCTGTCCCCGCCCGTCTCGGCGAGGTTCTCGGTGGCGCCGGCCGCCTTCGGCCGGTTGGCCGGGGCGGTGGACCGGCCCTCCTCGGCCGCCGCGACCGGCTCGGCCGCGACCGGCTCCGCCGACGTGTCGGCGTCCTGGTCCCCGTGGCCGTGGTGCTCGATCGTCGACTGGTCGGCACCGTCCTCGATCTGCTCCTCGGAGGGCGCGGAGGCGCTCGGCGCCGGGGCGGCCTCGCCGCTGTCGCCGCCCCCGCTGTCGCCGCTGCCGCCCCCGAACGTGACGTCCGAGCAGGAGTAGAACGCCTCCGGGCTGTCCGAGCGCTGCCAGACCGCGTACAGCAGCTGCTTGCCGGAGCGCTGGGGCAGGGTGCCGGAGAAGGTGTAGAAGCCGCCCGAGGCCGCCGGGTCCGTGGCCGTCGCCACCGGGTTCGCCAGGTCCAGGTCGTCCCAGGCCAGCGGCTTCGTCGGGTCGTAACCGGCCTTGGTGATGTACACCTTGAAGGTGCCCTTGTGCGGGGCGGTCACGCGGTACTTGAAGGTGTACGACCCGCTGCCCACGCTCGTCGCCGGCCAGTCGGCGCGGGCCAGATCCAGGCCCTTGAACGCGTCGCTGTTCGCGCTGCACAGCTTGCCGTCCGGGATCAGCTCCTGGTGGCGGCCGGCCGCGTCGCCGATGCGTATGCCGTTCCAGTCGTAGAGGGCCTGGGTGCCGCCGGCCGCGACCGCCGCCTTGCAGGCGCCGGACTTCGGGCTCTCGGGGCCTTCCGCGTAACACTGCGAGACCCGGCTGACCGGGTCGCCCATCGAACCGTGCGCCGAGGCCGGGGCGGTGGCGAGGGCGGTCAGGGCGAGCGGGGTCAGGCCGAGGGTGGCGACGGCGGCGGCCTTGCGGCGTGCGGGCATGAAAGGTCTCCTCAAGGGGGTCCTGATGCGTGGGGTGAATCCCGTGGGGGCGATCAGAAACTAGCCCGAGGAAACCGTGAAATCGCCTGCTGGAGGCGGGTGATGGCGATCTTTAGGGTCGTCTTAAGGGAGTGCTCAGACTGCGATCAGGTAGGTACCGTCGCGCTATGACGGACGATGACATCAGGCCGGCGGTCGCCGCCGACGTAAGCGCAGTGAAGGCCGTGACCGATGCCGCCTACCGGCACTACATAGAGCGCATCGGACGGGCGCCCGTGCCCATGGAGGCGGATCACGCGGCGAACGTGGCCGGGGGGAAGGTGTTCGTGACGGGCGATCCCGTGATCGGGCTCGTCGTGCTCGAGGTGTACGAGGATCATCTGTTCCTCGACAGCATCGCCGTCCACCCCGACGCGCACGGCAGGGGCGTGGGGCGGCGGCTGCTGCACTTCGTGGACGCACGCGCGCGTGCGCTCGGCCTGCCCGAGGTCAGGCTCTACACGAACGCCCTGATGTGGGAGAACCAGAAGATCTACCCGAAGTACGGCTATGAGGTCGTCGAGCGTCGCGTGGAGGGCCCGTACGACCGCATCCACTACCGCAAGCGGATCGGCTGAGTTGTCTCAGGCGACCGGCAGGGCGTCTCAGCTCTCCGGCCACCAGGTTCGCGCGATGTCCTTGCGGACCTCCGGTCGTCCCGAGGAGGACTCGTCCGCCTCCTCCCGGAGCCGGCGGGCATCCGTCTTCCTCTTCAGGGGCTTCTGCACGGTCACACGGCGCATGGCTGCCTCCTTCAGGGCCACCGAGTTCCGCTTTGTCACGGAGGTAGACCCTTTTGGCGAGAGTTCCTCATCGCTGCAGGTCCTGTCAGTGGCGGTGGTCACGAATCGACTGTCAGTGGCGGGTGTCACTCTTGGCCCATGACGAACGGTGAACACGCCATCACAGGGGCGGGTACGAGCGATGTGGACTGGGACGCGGAGGCCGCCTCCTTCGACGACGAGCCGGACCACGGCCTGCGCGACCCCGAGGTGCGCCAGGCCTGGGCTGCCCGGCTGCGGTCCTGGCTGCCCGAGCGCCCCTGCGACGTCCTCGACCTCGGCTGCGGCACCGGCAGCCTGTCGCTCCTCGCGGCCGAACAGGGACACCGGGTCACGGGGGTGGACCGGTCCCCGGCGATGGTCGACCTCGCCCGCGCCAAGCTCGCCGGGCGTGACGCCGCGTTCCTCGTCGGTGACGCGGCGGCGCCACCGGTGGGGGAGGAGCGGTTCGACGCGGTGCTCGTACGACATGTCCTGTGGACCCTGCCCGACCCGGGCCGTGTCCTGCGCCACTGGCGTGGGCTGCTGCGCCCGGGAGGGCGGTTCGTGCTGGTCGAGGGGGTGTGGGGGACGACCGTGCCGCTGGTCGGCATACCGGCGGCACGGCTCACCGCTCTTCTTGCACCCCTCGCCCGGGACGTGCGAGTGGAGCGACTGTCCGGTGACGCGCGGCTGTGGGGGAAGGCCGTGGACGACGAGCGGTACGCGGTGGTGGCGGAGGTCGCCTGACCAGGACGTACTGCCGGGAGCTATCCCAGCAGCCCGGCGAAGCCCTCCCCGCGCGCCAGCGCCTGAAGTGCGTCCAGCGCGGATACGGCGGCCGCGGCGGCCTGCGGATCCGTCCGCCCGAGGCCGCTCTCGGCGAACTCGTCCTCGTCCAGGCGGCGTACGTCCGAGCCGTCGGCGGAGCACCACAGGTCCAGGTCGAGGTCCTCGACGACCAGCTCCGCACCGGACAGCGTGGCCGGGCGGGTGACGTCGCAGTACCAGCCCTTGAGGGCGCCCGTGGCGTCGCGGACCTCCTTCACGGCGTACCAGCGGTCGCGCCAGTAGTACTCGGTGAAGACGTCGCCCGGCTCGAAGCGGACGAAGCCGAAGTCGCGGACCCCGGCGCCGGCCCAGGGGGCGCGAACGGCGACGCGGGTGCCGTCGTCGGAGAGCAGTTCGGCCTCGTAACGGATCTTCGTACGGCCGCCCTTGACCAGGACCACGTCCAGCACACTGGCCTGGTCAGCCGAGTTCGCGGACATAGCGCACCTCCGTCGCGCAGATCTCGTAGCCGAACCACTTGTTGATCGCGAGCATCGGGCCGTTGCCGGTGTCGTTGCCCGTGAACGCCTCCGTGAGCCCGGCGGCGCGGGCGCGGTGCAGGGAGTCGTTCTTGGCGAGCTTGGCGAGGCCACGGCCGCGGAAGGCGCGGGCGGTGCCGGTGATGACCGTGCCGTACCGGGTGCCCCCGTCCGTGCGGGCCACGCTGAAGGCGACGGGGCGGCCGTCGGCGACGACGACGGAGGTCAGCTCGCGGCTGAGGAGGGGGTGGTTCCAGGTCTCCTCCAGCCAGGCCTCGTAGTCCGTGAACTCGTAGGCGACGTCGCTCGGTTCGTCCGACGCCGCCTCCGCGTCCAGCTCGAACAGCGGGCGCGGATCGTCCGCGAAGTCGGCCCCCGTGCGCAGCTCCACGCCTGAGGGCGGGGCCTGGAGCGGGGGCAGCGTGCCGTGCGCCAGGTCCAGGCGGAGGAAGTGCGCCGAGCGGCCCTCACGGTAACCGTGCCGTTCGGCGAAGGCGCGGTTGCCCGGTGCGTCGAGGATCCAGGCGAACAGTCTGGTCGCTCCTCGCTCGGCCAGGTACTCCTCGGCGGTGCGGACCAGCAGCGCGCCCGCACCGCGGCGGGTGCGCTCAGGGTGGACGTACACGTTGACGTAGGCCTGGCCGGGCTCCGGGCTGTCGTTGACGAGCCCGACCTGGGCGGTGCCGATCACCTCGCCGTCCTCCTCCGCGACGAGCGGCCGGTAGTGGGCGTCCGGGTGGGTGTGGCTGATGGCGTAGGCGATGGAGTCCGGGGTCACCAGAAAGAAGGGGAGAGCGAGGTGCCGGACGTGGGCGAAGCCCTCGACGTCGGCTCGGACCTCGGGACGCAGGGGGCGCACGGTGATAGTCATCACGGCGCACGCTACTGGCGAGATCCGCCAGGCTGCCTCTCATTTTCCGGCAGGTACGGGACAATCGCTGCGTGACCTTGAAGATCCACATCGATGACAGTGCCCCGCCGTACGAGCAGGTGCGGGCGCAGATCTCCGAGCAGGCGCGAGCGGGGGTGCTGCCGGTCGGATACCGGCTGCCGACCGTGCGCGGGCTGGCGGAGTCGCTGGGGCTGGCGGCCAACACGGTCGCCAAGGCGTACCGGGCGCTGGAGAGCGACGGGGTGATCGAGACGCGCGGGCGCAACGGCACCTTCGTGGCGGCCGCCGGCTCGGCCGCGGAGCGTGAGCTGGCGTCGGCTGCACAGGCGTACGTGGAGCGGGCTCGCAGGCTTGGGCTCGCGGAAGCCGACGCGCTGGCGGCCGTGCGGGACGCCCTTCGGGCGGCTTACGGGGAGTAAGTAGTCAGCGGCGTGCGGCGAACTCCGGCGTACGGGTCACCGTAAGGCCCGCCCGCGTCGCCGCCCTCCCGAAGACCACCGAGTCCCGCACCGCCGCCCCGCCGGGGTCGTTGTTGAAATACGCGTACGTGTCCTCGGCGGCGGACCAGGTGGTCGCGATGCGGTCGACCCAGGTCTCCAGACAGCGTCGGCCGTAGCGGGGCCAGGGGTGGGCGCGGCCCTCGTGGAAGCGGACGTAGCCCCAGTCCGTGGTGCGCCACAGGGGAGTCACCGGACGGGCCTGGACGTCGGCCCAGCACAGGGCGGCACCCCGGGACTCCAGAACCTGGCGGGTGTTGGACGCCCACCAGGACTCGTGGCGGGGCTCGACCGCGATCCGCGTTCCGGACGGGAAGCAGGCCAGGCAGGCGTCGAGGAGGCCGGGGTCGGCGCGCAGGGTCGGCGGGAGTTGGAGGAGAACCGGCCCCAGGCGGTCGCCCAGGCCCGCCGCGTGGGACATCAGACGTTGGACCGGCTCCTCGGGATCCTTGAGGCGCTTGATGTGGGTGAGGTAGCGGCTCGCTTTCACCGCGACCACGAAGTCCCGCGGAACCCGGTCACGCCAGGCCTCGAAGTTCTCCCGTGTCGGCAACCGGTAGAACGCGTTGTTGATCTCCACCGTGGAGAAGTGCTCCGTGTACTCCTCCAGCCACAGCCGCATGGGCACATCGGTGGGGTAGAAGGCACCCCGCCAGTCTCGGTACTGCCATCCCGACGTCCCGACGAACAGGGTCATACCCCCATGAAAGCACCGCAGGGCTACAGGTACAGCCCCGCGTCCGCCCCGTCCCGGGGGTCCGGCAGCGACGTCGGGGACGTGCCCCGCTTCAGCGCGTACAGCTCTGCCAGGGTCGCCCCCTCCCGGCCGACACCCTCGTCGGTGCCCAGCCAGTTCACCGCCTCCCCGCGCGTCAGCGCCCCCACCTCGATGCGGGCCAGACAGCGGCCGGGGCGGACGACAGCGGGGTGCAGTCGCTCCAGGTCCTCGTTGGTCGTCACGCCGACCAGGACGTTGCGGCCCTGCCCCAGCAGGCCGTCCGTCAGGTTCAGCAACCGCGACAGCGCCTGGCCCGCCGTGTGCTTCGCCTCGCCGCGGATCAGCTCGTCGCAGTCCTCCAGGAGCAGCAGCCGCCAGCGGCCCTTGCCCGTCGAGTCCTCCTCGCCGATCGCGATGTCCATCAGATAGCCGACGTCACTGAACAGCCGCTCCGGGTCCAGCACGCAGTCCACCTGGCACCAGTCCCGCCAGGAGCGGGCCAGCGTCCGCAGCGCCGACGTCTTGCCCGTGCCCGGCGGGCCGTGCAGCAGGAGCAGACGGCCCGCGATGTCCTCGGGCGTCGTCTTCATCAGGCGGTCCATCGCGTCCGCGACCGGCGCGGTGTAGTTGGCCCGCACCTCGTCCCAGGTGCCCGCCGAGATCTGCCGGGTCGTGCGGTGCGGGCCGCGCCTGGGGGAGACGTACCAAAAGCCCATGGTCACGTTCTCCGGCTGCGGCTCGGGCTCGTCCGCCGCGCCGTCCGTCGCCTCGCCCAGCACCCGCGCCGCCAGTTCCTCGCTGGTCGCGGTCACCGTGACGTCGGCGCCCCGGTTCCAGCGGGAGACCAGCAGGGTCCAGCCGTCGCCCTCCGCCAGCGTCGCGCTGCGGTCGTCGTCGCGGGCGGCGCGCAGCACACGGGCGCCCGGCGGCAGCAGCGTCGCCCCGGACCGTACGCGGTCGATGTTCGCCGCGTGCGAGTACGGCTGCTCGCCCGTCGCGAAGCGGCCGAGGAACAGCGCGTCGACGACGTCGGACGGCGAGTCGCTGTCGTCGACGTTGAGCCGGATCGGCAGAGCGTCGTGTGGGTTCGCAGACATGGGGCCATGATCCGTCACGTGGCGGGGCTGTGCACCCGGTTTCCGTGGGACGTCCCGCCAACGTGCCATGTCCGGGGCCATGTCCGGGGCCGGCCCCGGACATGCCCGGGGCCGGGGCGGCCCGACGGGTGCCGTGCCCGAAGCTTCCGCTGTGTCCCCTCCGTCCGGTTGCAGGACCGGGTAGTTGCGAAACCTGCCCGCGCGGCTGTCACCGCCGTTACCGTTGTCCTTGATGGGACGTCATGGGTCGAATTCGGGGGCACGGCGGTGGCGGCTCACCGCGCTGCTCGGCGTGGGCGCCGCGGCTCTGGCCCTGCTCGTGACCCTCCTCAACACGCTTCCCGGGAACGGCGTGAACACCGACGGCACCTCACGCGACGGCGACAAGGTGCACGGCACCCCGACCGCCACGCCGGACGCCACGAATCCGGAGGTGGGCTGGGGCTTCACCCACACCCAGCACAGCGCCGACGAGGGCGCCGCCGCAGCCGTGCAGCGCGTCGAGGGACGGCTCGCGGACGCCGGGGGACTGCCGCAGATCCAGCACATCATGGGCTGGGGCGCCGACAACCCCGAGCCGGTCGAGGGGCGTTACGACTTCGAGGCGATGGACCGCCGTGTCGATTTCGTCCGCGCCTCCGGCAGCACCCCCGTCGTCACCCTGTGCTGCGCCCCCGACTGGATGAAGGGCGGCAAGGCCGGCGTCGACCACACGAACTGGAGCCAGGCCGCCCTGGAGACGGCGCCCGAGCCCGAGCACTTCGAGGACTTCGCCGCGCTGGCCGTGACCGTCGCCAAGCGCTATCCGGACGTACGGCACTTCATCGTCTGGAACGAGTTCAAGGGCTTCTGGAACGACGCCGAGGCCCGCTGGGACCACGAGGGCTACACCCGGCTCTACAACCTCGTCTACAAGGCGTTGAAGAAGGTCAACCCCGACATCATGGTCGGCGGACCGTACCTCGTGATGGACAGCGTCGACCCGCGCGCGGAGGAGGCGTCGACGGCACTGAGGGGCAGTTGGGGTGCCCTGGACCAGCGCACCGTCGACGCCTTCGCGTACTGGAACGAGCACAAGGCGGGCGCCGACTTCGTCGTCGTGGACGGCTCCAGCTACACCCGGGACGACGAGCTCCTGCCCGACGAGTTCACGGCCACCGACAAGTTCACGGCCGTGGGCCGGTGGGTGCGGCGGCAGACCGGTGACCTGCCGCTGTGGTGGGCCGAGTACTACGTCGAGCCCGCCGACGGCAACGACGATCGCAAGGGCTGGTCCGAGGCCCGCCGGGTCGCCGTCCAGGCCGCCGGAATGATCGCGTTGGCCAAGGGCGGCGCCTCCTCGGCCTTCTACTGGAACCCGGAGGAGGAGAAGGGCACCGAGTGCGCCGGCTGTCTGTGGACGCCGACCGACACCGCGGACGGCGGCGAGAAGCTGCCGATGTACGACCTGGTCTCCCGGTTCGGCAAGGAGTTCCGGCCGGGGACCGAGTACAAGAAGGTGTCCGTGGACGAGCCCGAGGTCCGGGCCCTGGCCACGGACAAGGTGGTCCTGGTCGTGAACGCCCTCGACCGGCAGACCAGCGCGAAGATCGACGGCAAGAAGGTCGAGCTGCAGGCGTACGAGGTGAAGTGGCTCAAGCGCTGAGCCCCTTCACCCCTGCGTGATCGTCTACTCGATCGTCAGGAACCGCTGCACCAACGAAGCCAGCAGCACCGCCAGCAGCGGCAGCGAGAACCAGAAGCTGCTCTGCAGCCACCGAAGTTGCCGCACGCTGGGCGCCATCGCCACCCGGACGACCTCGCGGGCCATCAGCAGCACGATCAGCGCGACCGCCGCGAGCCCCCCGACCACCGACCACGGCGTCCAGGTCACCTGCGGCCCGATCGGACCGGGATCGGCCTTCGGGACCTCGCCCGCCGGCTGCTTCTTCAGCGCGTACATCGTCACGTCGGCGTTGACGAAGACCTTCTTCAGATCCTGCCGCTTGTCCAGGTTCTGGATCAGCCGCGTCTCCCAGGTCGCCGAATAGCCCACGTCCAGCCGGAGATAGGTGACCTGACCCCGGTTGATCATCAGATACGAGTTCGGGCCCGCGTCCTTCAGGGCCTTCAGCAGTCCCGACACGAGCACCGGGTCGACCGGCGCCTGCGTCGGCACGTACGAGACCTTCTCCATGTCCCGCGAGCCCCACGGCATTGCCGGCGTCACGTCGTTGACCGGGTCGCTGCTCAGCCACAGCAGCCGCAGGGTCGGATCGTCATGGGCGTACACGTACTCCATGGCGGCGACCTCGCCGGGCCGCACCCGCTCGAACGGCTCGTTGCCCCAACGGGCCACCAGGAAGCCGCCCATGAGCACCAGGCCCGCCATCAGCGCGGCCAGCGGGGCGAGGCTCACCCGGTCCTTGTCGCGCTCCTTGGCGGTGACGCCGGTGCGCGGGAAGAGGGCGAGTCCGGCCAGCAGGGCCGCGCCGGGCAGGGCGAACATGAAGACGCGCAGCGCCATCT
This sequence comes from Streptomyces sp. T12, assembly GCF_028736035.1. Taxonomy (NCBI): domain Bacteria; kingdom Bacillati; phylum Actinomycetota; class Actinomycetes; order Kitasatosporales; family Streptomycetaceae; genus Streptomyces; species Streptomyces sp. T12. The sequence goes on along the minus strand of NZ_CP117866.1, from coordinate 2,128,602 downwards.
CGCCGCCGTACGACTGCATGCCGAAGCCGAGGAACGGCACGAAGGTGAGGACGAGCAGCGAGCGCTCGCGGTAGTGGTGGAAGCGCCGTCGCCACCAGCCCCAGCAGGCGAAGGCCATCACACCGCCGGCCAGCAGCACGCGCGTGTACAGCACCAGCTTGTGGGTGGAGCTGCCGCCCTCGATGCGGCCGGAGACGGAGGACGACACATTGCTGCCGACGCCGCCGACACCCCCGAAGAGTTCGTCGAAGTGGCCCGACCAGTACGGCTCGGCCATGAAGCCGATCCAGACGGTCACCATGACGCCGAACAGGATGGGCAGGCCGCGCAGTTCGGACCTGCCGATCAGGACGAGCGCCGTCAGCACGCCCAGCATCACGAACGGCGTGAGCTGGTGGGCCGGGACGCTCGCCGCGAACAGGCCGGTCACGACCATCAGCAGGACGGCCCGCTGCCGCCGGTCGGTCGGCTCGACCTCCAGCTCGCCGGGCCGCCGCTTCGTCCAGATCACCCGTGGTGCCCGGAACCAGACCAGCAGGATCGCCGCGAACACCAGGTACAGCAGATAGGTGAAGCCCTGCGGCGAGAAGTAGTCCTGGCCCACCCAGCCGCTCAGCACGAAGATCCAGATGCCGGTCCACTTGGCGCGCCAGCTCGCCCGCATCGAGCGCACGAGCAGGAACATCGGGACCAGATAGAGGAGTTGCATGGCCAGCGGCCACCAGCGGATGACCTCGGTGAGGTCACCGACCCCGCACGCCTTCGCGGCGAACGCGGCCACCGCGAAGAAGCCCGGCCAGCTCCAGCGCGCGTCCAGGTCGGGCACGGCCGACCCGGTGCGGTCGATGTAGTCGAGGAAGCCGAGGTGCTGCCAGGCCGTCGCGAACCGCGGCTCGGTCTCGATCAGGGCCGGCAGGGAGTGCAGAGACACGACCGTCGCCAGCAGGGTGACCAGCAGCAACGCCCGGTGCTCGCGACCCAGCCACAGCAGCGAGGCGAACACCACCGCCAGCAGCGCGGCGCCGACCAGCGTCGGCAGCGGCAGCACGGAGATCAGCCCGAGCCCGCCCATCCCGTCCAGGTCGGCCTCGCCGAGCCGCAGCGCGGGCACCCAGTACAGCAGCAGCGCGGCGACCAGCAGACAGCCGAGGACGACCCCGAGGCGGGTGGGCAGCAGACGCTCACGCCAGGTGAGCGAGGGCGCGGCGGCCTGTCGTAGGGGCTCTTCGTGCATGGGCGGCTCTTCCCGTACGGCGGACTCCTGCCGTACGACGGCCTCCTCCCGTTCGGCAGCCTCCTCGGGCTCCTCCGGTACGGCCTCTTCGCCCTTGCCCGCGTCGAACTCGGCCTCGAAGGGCGCGTCCACCTCGGCGGGCCCCAGCGAGGCCTCCGAGCCCGGCTCGCGATCCTGGACCGGCAGCCCGACTTCCGGCTTGCGCGCCCAGGTCGGGCGGTGGTCCGGGTGCACCGGCGGCATGCCCGTGGGCGGCGTACCCGGCCCGGGGCGGACGTCCGGCCGGCGTTCCAGGTGGTCGAAGTCGACGTGGATGCCGAGGGCGAGGGCGAGGGTGTCGGTGTCGAGCGCCCAGCCGGGCATCCGCCCCCGCGCCCCGTCGGGCACCTCGCGTGCCCCCAGGTCGGCGAGGTCACCGTCGGGGGCCGCGTCCTCGGGGACCTCGGCCGACGTCGCCCGCGCGGTCCGGTACAGCTTGGGCGCGGCGATCGCGACGATCACCGCGAGGGAGACGATCTCGGCGACACCGGCGCCGGTCAGACCCATGCGGGGGAGCAGCAGCAGCGTCAGGCCGAGCACCAGGGCGCACAGCAGGCCCTGCAGCCAGGCCAGTCCGGCGGTGCGGCTCTGTGCGCGCAGGACCGCGAAGTAGGTCTCCATCACGACCCGCAGCAGCGCGCCGACGGCGAACCAGCGCAGCAGCGGGGTCGCCGCGTCCGCGTAGCCCTGGCCGAAGACGCCCAGGATCCAGGGCGCCCCGAAGAACAGGATCGCGCAGACCGGCACCATGATCCGCGCCATGCGCCGCAGCGCGGCACGGGTGTTGGCCGCCAGCCGCCCGGGGTCGTGCGAGCCCTCGACCGTGAGGGAGGCGCCCATGTTGATGGCGAGCAGATTGACCGTGCCGCCGATGGTGGCCGTGATGTAGAAGTACGCGTTGTTCTCGGCGGAGACCTGCGCGGCCACGATCACGGGGATCAGATAGACCACGGCGAGGGAGAACAGCGAGCCGGTGTAGTCGCCCGCCAGGAACTTCCCGATCTCCTTCAGGGACGGCGGGCGGGCGTGCTCCTCGGTCGCCTCCTCATGGCGCGGCACCAGGCGCCGGAACACCAGCCAGCCCAGCGGCAGCACGGACACCGCGATCGCCGCGACCCAGGACACGAAGACACCGGCGGTGGGGATCGCCACCGCGAAGGCCACCAGCAGACCCAGCTTCACCGCGGAGAACACGGTGTTGCCGACCGGCACCCACACCGCACTGCGCAGCCCGGTCAGCACGCCGTCCTGCAGCGTGAGCAGGTTCCAGGCGATGACGGCCACGACGAAGAAGAGCCCGCCCGCCGCCCCGTTCAGGAACCGGTACGACGGCCCCCACAGGTCCAGCGTCAGCAGGAAGACCCCCGCGGCGAGCGCCACGACCACGCAACTGCCCGCGTACGTCTGGAAGATCAGGCGGAGGCTCCTGCGTCCCGCCACCGGGATGAAGCGGGCCAGCGCGCCCGTCAGCGTCACCGCGGTCAGACCCGCGAGGAACTTCATCGCGGCGATCGCCGCGGAGCCCTGGCCGACCGCGGACTCGGAGTAGTAGCGGGCGGCGGCCAGCCAGAAACCGAGCCCCAGCACGGCGGAGATGCCGGTGTTGATCATCAGGGCGTAGGCGTTGCGGAACAGCTGACTGCCCCCGGAGGACCCGCCCATGCCGGGCAGGCGAAGCCGGCGCCCCGACTGCTCGGGCGCCGCCGCGTCGGTCGATGCGGGCTCGGTCGTGGTCGTGGTGTCAGACACGGGAACGGCCGGCCTTCCGGCGGACCTGCCGGGCTCTGCGGACCACGGCGTACCCCTTGGTCAGGGCACGGTCCCGGGCGAAGGCGCGGGTGATCGCACGGCCCTCGACCATCCGCCGGAACTCCTCGATGCCGGTGCCTCGGCGCACGGTGAGACGGGTGAGGGCGTACGGCCCCTGCCGCCGCCGCGCGAGGCCGTTGTTGACGGCGAGCGCCTGGGCGTACCCGGTCTCGTGCACCGCCTCGCGCACCCGGCGGCTGGAGTAGCCGTACGGGTAGGCGAACGAGGCCGGGACGGTGCCGAGTTCGTCGCCGATGATCTCCTTGCACAGGATCAGCTCGGAGCGCAGCCGCCCGTCCGGGAGCTGGTCGAGCTGCGGGTGGGTGTGGCTGTGGCCGCCGATCTCGACGTCCGCCTCGGCGAGTTCGCGGACCTGGGCCCAGTCGAGCATGGTGTCCAGGCCGCCGCCGGTGTCGTGCGGGCCCTTCAGCCAGCCCGTGGAGACGAACAGCGTGGCCGGGAAGCCGTGCCCCGCGAGCACGGGCAGGGCGTGCCGGTGCACCCCCTCGTAGCCGTCGTCGAAGGTGATCAGCACCGGCCGCTCGGGCAGGGGTTTGCCGGAGCGCCAGCGCGCCGCGAGATCGGCCGTCCTGACCGGAGTCAGGCCCAGATCGCCGATCAGCGCCATCTGCTCCGCGAACGCCTCCGGCGCCACCGACAGATCGCGGGTGGCGTCGTTCGGCGAGGTGGAGACGGCGTGGTACATGAGAATCGGCACGCGCGCGTCGCTCATCTGATGCCCCCCTCGCTGCCGGCTTCCCCCTCGCCGGCTTCCCTGTCGATCCCCGCCACCGAGTACGTAACGCCGCCCCGGCGGGCCCGGACACTCCCCACGACGTACCCACCGGCCGCCGTGAGTACCCCGGCGACGATCGCGCCCGCCCGCCCCGCACCGCCCGGCCGGGCCAGCACGGCGTCCCGCAGCCCGCGCGCCACCCCGGCCGGCAGGACCCGGGTGGTGTACCGGCGTTCGGACTCAAGTCCCTTGTCGGCGCCCACACTTCGGGCCACCAGTGCCTTCGACAGACCCTCGGCGTACGCGCGCGTGCGGAAGTACCGGAAGTGCTCGCGTGCTGAGGGCACCCGGTGGTGGATCACCGCACGGTCGTCGATCAGCAGGACCGCCTCGGGCCGGGCCCGGGTCAGCCGGATGCACAGCTCCGTCTCCTCGCAGCCCAGCGGCAGCCGGTCGCCGTCGCGCCCGATGCCGGAGGCGAAGCCGCCCGCGAAGTCGAAGGCCGTACGCCGGAAGGAGGCGTTGCCGCCGAGGACGTTGCGCACCTTCACCCGGCCGCGCGGCAGGCCCCGGTAGGTGCAGCCGACCACCCAGTCGAACTCCTCCGGGAACCAGGCCGGCCGGCGCCCCGACGCCCAGATCGGCTCGGTGCGCCCGCCGACGGCCATGACGTGCGGATCGGCGTACCCCGCGGCGAAGTGCCGGAGCCAGTCCCGCTCGGCCACGGCGTCGTCGTCGAGGAACGCGATGACCTCGCCGTACGAGGCGGCGATACCGGTGTTGCGGCCCGCGGACAGCCCGCGGGGGCCCGCGTTGGCGAGCACCCGCACATCCTTGGCCTCTTTGTGTTCCTTCGTCAGCCGGTCCAGGAGCGCCTCGTTGTGGTCGACGACCAGCAGCGTCTCCAGGGCCGGGTACGACTGCGCGCGCACCGAGGAGACCGCCGCGAGGATGTCCTCCCAGCGGTCCTCCGTGTACACGCAGATCACGACGGAGATGTCGGGACCGCTCAAGACACCTCTCCCCGCACCGAGTCGAGCATCGGGGAGTGGGGCGCCCGGCGGCGCAGGGCACGCCGGTTGGAGCGCTCCTTGAGGATCACTTTGAGCACCCGCAGCCCGTCCCGCACGGCCCGCAGATTGCTCGTGCCGTGGATGCGGAGGTACTCGTGGCTGGGTATCTCCTGCACCTTCAGCCCCGCCTTGACGACCCGGATGTTCATCAGGGTCTCCACCTCGAAGCCGGTGCAGTCGAGGTCGATCTTGTCCAGGCAGTGCCGCCAGAACGCGTTGTATCCGTAGCAGAGATCGGTGTAGCGGGCACCGAACTTGCGGTTGACGGCCGTGCACAGTGCCCAGTTGCCGAGCTTGCGGATCGGCGTCATGTCATCAGTGCCGCCGCCGTTGGCGAAGCGGGACCCCTTGGCGAAGTCAGCGCCCGAGACCAGCGCGGAGACGTAACTGACGATCTCCTGGCCGTCGGCCGAGCCGTCCGCGTCGACCATCACGATGATGTCGCCGGTGGCCGCCTCGAACCCGGTGATCAGGGCATCCCCCTTGCCCTTGCCGCGCTGCCGCACGACCTTGACCTCCGGCCACAGCTCACGGGCCACTTCGACGGTGTCGTCGGTGGAGTTGCCGTCCACCAGGACGACTTCGTGTATCCAGTCCGGAAGCGTCTTGAAGACGTACGGGAGATTCTCGGCTTCGTTCATGGCCGGAATCACCACGCTCACCGGCGGGGTGATGGCCATGTGCGAGGAGACAGGGCGGTACTTGCCGACCGTTGACAGACCTTCGTCCGCAACCGCCGGGCGCAGAACTGAACTCATGAGTCTGGTCCCTCTCGTCCGGTGGACCGCCCGCCCCTGGGCGGCCCGGCTTTTTGTCCGGTTCGAAAGGGGGGTTCTCACTCACGGCACGGACAACTGTCTCTCCGTGCACGTGTGGTGAGCTGGCAAATCTGGCCGACCACCGGGAAAACGGCAGCCGGTCGCGCGGCACGACTCGGTCACACATGCGAACACCGTCACCGAGCACCCCCCTACCACGCCCCGCGCCGGGACTGTCGCGGTCCTTGAGCCCTCCCCTAGAGCCGCTTCGACAGTCCGATGCGCGTCAGATGTACGACGGTATTGATGATTGAGCCTGTATGGCAAGAGCTGGAACGAGCCCTCACGTTTTTGATGGTTTGACCGGAGTTACCTGCCTATCGAGCGGATCTTCCCCATACGTTTGAGGACCCGGTCCGCCGGTTCGAACAGTTCCGGCCGTGTCTGCACGGTGTTGCGCAGCGCCCGGACCGGGGCACGGCGTGCCCGGTGTCCGAACGCGACCGGGTGACGCCGGGTCACCCACCCCTCCGACACCTTCAGCTCGCGTGTCTTCAGGGAGTCCTTGTATTCTTTCTGGCCCCGGCCGAGGTCCAGGTACGCGATGCCGTCGGCGGCGGCCGCCTCGGCCATGCGCAGATGCAGGACCAGGCCCGGCGAGTACTTCGAGAACGCCGGGTCGTAGGCCGGGAACCAGCAGGCCAGCACCCGCTCGGTGCGCAGCCCGAAGTGCGCGGCGATCGGCTTGCCGCCCGCGTACAGCACCGACAGGATCCCCGCGAACGGCTCGGAGCGCGTGTGGAACAGCTGCTCCACGAGCCGGGTGATCCACTCGTGCGCGAAGCGGTCGCTGCGCCCCGTCCTGCGGTACTGCGCGGACTTCCAGGCCATCAGCGTGCGCAGCGCCGCCGGATCGCGCTCGTCGTGCACGTACCGCACGCCCTCGTGGTCCCGGCCCAGCTTGCGCTCCTTGGCGAGCGTCGTCCTGGTGAACTTCGGTGACCGTTCGCGGAGTTGCTTCAGATACGCCTCGTACCCCTGGTCGACATCCATGACCGGGGACGGGAACGTGCCGGACGCCCCCGCCTCGAACGCCGCCTGGCCCTCCACCAGGTGGTCGAACTCCCATACGGCGAGCCCGCACGCCTTCAGCAGCTCCCGGGCGTCCCAGCTGAACCCGGGCCGGTGCACCAGACCCTGGGCGTCCGAGACGCCGAGGCCGATGGCCCGGCCGACACCGGTCGCCGTCCGCTGGAACGGGAGGAACGCGGCCGGCTCGCCGCCCTCCCGTACGACCGCGATCCGCACCCCGCGCCGGCAACGGCCGACCGCGAGCGCGAACTCGGGGGACAGGAAGGGGTTGCCCAGCTCGGGCGAGCCCTGCAGATGGGCCTTGGACTGCATCGATGTCCACGCCGCCCGGTCGGCGGAGCTGAACTCGCCGGGACGGTACACGCTGATGTCCACGTCAGTCAGTCCGCCTTCGCGTCGTACGGCCGCGCAGCCGCCGCAGCAGAACCAGCAGGAGGACGACGGCGCTGATCGCGGTCACGGCCACGATCCCGCCGCGCACCGACCACCGGTGCACGGCGAGCATGCCCTGGGCCACCAGCATGTTGACGACGACCGCGCCCGCAACCGCGGCGACGGTCCGGCCGAAGGGTTCCAGCCCGCGCAGCGCGGCGGCGACCGCCGCGGCCGGTGCGGCGAGCAGGAAGAACAGCGTGAACGGCCCGCGCAGCGGCGAGCCCGAGTCGGCCAGCGCGAGAGCCGCGCCGAATCCCCCCGCCGCCGTGGCGGCGCCCGCGAGCAGCGGCGTCAGGTCCCTCCCCGGTCCTGGCCGCGCACGCTCGGTGTCCTGAGCTTTGGCTCTGGATGAAGCTGTCTTGATACGTAAGGTCTGCATTGGCGACTTTGCCCCCCGAAGCGCCGGATGCCGGGCTTCAATGTGGCTCAGCTCCGTGGGGGCCGTCAAGACGTTCCCCGGAGACGGCGGGCGTCTCCGGGGAACGGTTCGTTCAGATCGTGCGGTGTGCTGTGACGGGAGTTGTCACGGGAGCTGCTACGGGACGAGCTTCAGCAGCCGGTTGGGCGAGCCGCTGCCGGGGCTGGTGACCGCGTTGGTGGTGGCGCCGCTCGTCAGGGCCGAGGCGACCGCGGCCGGGGTGGCCGAGGTGTGGCTCGCCAGGTAGACCGCGGCCGCGCCCGCGACGTGCGGGGTGGCCATCGACGTACCGGAGATGGTGTTCGTCGCGGTGTCGCTGGTGTTCCAGCCCGCCGTGATCGAGGAGCCGGGCGCGAAGATGTCCAGGACCGAGCCGTAGTTCGAGTAGCTGGCCCGGGCATCCGAGCTGGTGGTGGCGCCGACCGTGATCGCCGCCGAGACACGGGCCGGGGAGTACGAGGAGGCGTTGGCGCTGCTGTTGCCCGCCGCGACCGCGTAGGTCACTCCGCTGGCGATCGAGTTGGCGACCGCGGTGTCCAGCGAGGTGGAGGCGCCGCCGCCGAGCGACATGTTGGCGACCGAGGGACCGGAGTGGTTGTTGGTCACCCAGTCGATGCCCGCGATCACGCCCGCGGTGGTGCCGGAGCCCGCGTTGTCGAGCACGCGCACCGCCACGATCTTCGCCTGCTTGGCGACACCGTAGGTGGTACCCGCGATCGTGGTGGCCACATGGGTGCCGTGGCCGTTGCCGTCGGAGGCGGTGGTGTCGCCGTCGACGGCGTCGTAGCCGTAGGAGGCACGGCCGCTGATCTGCTGGTGCGTGATGCGGACGCCGGTGTCGATGACGTACACGGTCACGCCGCTGCCCGCGGTGTCCGGGTACGTGTAGGTGCCGGAGAGCGGAAGCGAGGTCTGGTCGATGCGGTCCAGGCCCCAGGGGGCGCTGGACTGCGTGGCGTCCATCTTGACGCGCTGGTTCTGCTCGACCGAGGCCACCGCCGGGTCGGCGGCGAGTCTCTTGGCCTCGGTCGCGGAGAGGGTGGCGGCATAGCCGTTCAGCGCGGTGCCGAACGTCTTGTTCACCGAGCCGCCGTACTCCTTGATCAGGCTCTTGCCCGCGCTCGAGGCGGCCTTGAGCCCGGCGCTCTTCTTGAGCGTGACGATGTAGCTGTCCTTGATCGCAGTGGGGGAGCCGGCGGCCAGGACCTTGCCCTCGGCCGGGGCGGCCTGGGCGGGGAGGGACGTGAGTCCGCCGACGAGGGCGGCGGTCGCCAGGCTGGTTATCGCGGCGAACCGGAACTTCTTGCTACGCAGTTGTGCCATTACGAGGGAGTCCTCCTCTTGGCGGCGCGCATGGGTGGTGCGCGCACATGTGGGGGGTGCGCGCGTCCTCGCACGCACGGCCCGGAACGTCGCGTTCCCGTTCCAAGTCGAGGTAAAGGATCTGTGCTCCAGACATGAAGAACAAGGGAGTTGACGACCTGTCAACAATGCTGTCATGAACATGAAATCAAACCCACAGTGAACCCATAGGTTGAAGCCCGCGATGACCGGAAAAGTCTTGGCATGGACACTTCCCGTCAACACGCGTAGTTGGTACGACGGTTATGGCAGAGATCCTGCTATAGGGAGGTTCCATGAGACGTTCCCGACTTTCCGTATACGTCGCCTCGCTCCTCCTCGCCGTCGGCACCGCCTTCACCGGGGCCGCCGCCGCGCAGGCCGACGACACCGCCGCCACCGGCGGCTATGTGGCCCTCGGCGACTCCTACTCCTCCGGCCTCGGCGCGGGCAGCTACGTCAGCGGCAGCGGCGACTGCAAGCGCAGCACGAAGGCGTATCCGTACCTGTGGGCCGCCGCGAACTCACCCTCGTCCTTCGACTTCACCGCCTGCTCGGGCGCTCGTACGAGTGATGTCACGGCCGGTCAGCTCGGCCCGCTCAACTCCACCACCGCACTCGTGTCCATCACCATCGGCGGCAACGACGCAGGCTTCGCCGACATCATGACGACCTGTGTGCTCCAGTCCGACAGCGCCTGCGTCGCACGGATCAACACCGCGAAGGCGTTCGTCGACTCGACGCTGCCCGGCAGGCTCGACAGCGTCTACACGGCCATCCGGACCAAGGCTCCGTCCGCCCATGTGGTCGTACTCGGCTACCCCCGCTTCTACAAGCTGGGCGCGTCCGGGTGCCTCGGCCTGTCCGAGACCAAGCGGAGGGCGCTCAACGAGGCGGCCGACTACATCGACGCCGCGACCGAGAAGCGCGCCCTGGACCACGGGTTCACCTTCGGCGACGTGCGGCCCACCTTCACCGGGCACGAGATCTGCTCCGGCAGCTCGTGGATGCACGCCGTGAACTGGCTCAACATCCCGGAGTCGTACCACCCGACGGCCGCGGGCCAGTCGGGTGGTTATCTGCCGGTGCTCAACAGCGTGGCCTGATCCCCTACGAGCTCGGCGACACCGTAGGCGATGGCGAGACCCCGCCCGTCGGGGTCTCCGTCACGCAGGTCACCGAGAACGGCACCGAGTTGGACTTCGTCTCCACCGGGTCGCGGACCTCGACGCTGATCTCGTTCTCGAACGTCCCGCTCTCGTCGTACGTCGTCACGAACGCCCTGTCCTGCTTGGTCCGTCCGCCGCCCTCCGGGAACGACAGGGTCTTCCAGCCCTGATCCATGACCTCGCCGTCCTTGGACACCCAGCGGTAGCTGACCTGCGCCGGCAGCCGCCCCACCGTGAACGTCGCCGTGAAGGACGGCGCCTGGCCGCTCGGTGGCGGACAGGACCCGGAGTACTCCAGGTTCGAGCCCGCCAGCGACACCTTCACGGACTGCGGGGCCGCAGAGGGCGTGTCACTGCCGCTCGGGCTCGGTGTCGGGCTCCGGCCCCCTCCGGAGGCGTTCTCGTCCTCGGTCTCCCTCGGTGAAGTCCCGCCGCTGGTCTGGCTGGTGGTGCCCTCTCCGCCCGCCTTGTCCCTGTCGCCCCCGCGGTTCAGGAGGGCGTACGTCAGTCCCGCCACGGCCAGTGCGAGGACGGCGATGCCCGCGATCAGGGTGAGGGCGGCCCGACGGTTGCGGTCGGCGCGGACGGGAGCCGTGGTCGAGGCGGGGGCGCCGGTGACGGGCCGGGTCGGCGCGGGCGGCGGGACCGGGGCCGTCGGGGCGGTCTGCGCCGGTGCCGGGAACGCCGCGACGGTCGGGCTGTACGGGGTCGCCCGCCCCGTGTCCGCGCTCGGCGTGCCTCCCCCAGAGGGGGTACCCCCAGCGCCGATGATCCGCAGGTCCTGTTCGGCCAGGTCGGCCGGCAGCCGCTCGGCCGGGTCCTTGCGCAGCAGCCCTTCGATGACGGGGGTCAGCGGCCCGGCCCGGCGGGGCGGCGGCAGCTCCTCGTCGACGATCGCGCGCAGGGTGCTGAGCGGGGTGTTCTGGCGGAACGGGGAGTTGCCCTCCACGGCCGCGTACAGGAGTACGCCGAGCGACCACAGATCGGACTCCGGACCCGGCGTGCGGCCCAGCGCCCGCTCCGGGGCGAGGAACTCGGGGGAGCCGATGACCTCCCCGGTCATCGTCAGCGCGGAGCTGCCCTCGACCATGGCGATACCGAAGTCGGTCAGGACGACCCGGCCGTCGTTCGACATCAGCACGTTGGCCGGCTTCACGTCCCGGTGCAGCACCCCGGCCTCGTGCGCGGCCCGCAGCGCGGCCAGCACCTCGGCGCCGATGTGCGCGACGCGCTGCGGACTCAGCGGGCCCTCGGCGTCCAGCAGCTCGGCCAGCGAGATCCCGCGGACCAGCTCCATCACGATCCAGGGTCTGCCGTCCTGCGTGGCCACGTCGTACACCGTGACGACATTGCGGTTGGCGACCCGCGCCGCCGCCCACGCCTCGCGCTCCAGCCGGGCGTACATCCGCTCGACCTCCGGGCCCGGCAGCCCGTGCGGCGCGCGCACCTCCTTGACGGCGACCTCGCGGTGCAGCAGCTCATCGCGGGCCCGCCACACGGTGCCCATGCCGCCCTCGCCGAGCGGGGACAGGAGGCGGTAGCGGCCGGCGATCAGACGTTCACTGCCCAGTTCTTCGGACACGGGCGTCCCCCATTCGCATCCGTGCGCATTCTCCACAAAAGTAGCTCAGCCGAGTGCGGATGCCGCCCCCTGGAGAACCAATCCGGCCCCGATCAGCACGACGAGCACCGCGGATCCCAGTGGTGCGGTCCTGCGGACGAAGACCGTCAGGGGGTGGGCCGTCCAGCGGGGCTGCTTGTCCAGCACCCGCGTCACTCCGGTACCCAGCCTCACGACGGCGAACCCGGCCGCGGTGAGGGTGAGTGCGAGCCCGACGCCGTACGCGACGACGAGCAGCAGCCCGAACCAAGCCTTCCCGAGCGCCGCCGCGCCGACGAGCACGACGACCGCGGAGGGACTGGGCACGAGCCCACCGGCGAAGCCGAGGAGGATCGTGCCGCGGAGGGTGGGGGCGGTGGAGTGGGTGTGGGTGAAGCCGTTGTGGGTGTGGGTGAGCAGGCCGTGGGCGTGGGTGTGACCGTGGTTGTGGTTGTGGTCGTGCTGGTGGTCGTGGTCGTGGTCTGTGTGCGTGTGCGCACGTGCTCGGACGTGGCCCGGCGTGGGTGCCGGGGCCGCCGTCGCGGCGTGGGTGTGCGCGGCGACCAGGACCGGTTGGCGCTCGTGGGCGGGGTCGGTCTTGTGAGTGTGCTCGTGCGTGTGGTGGTGGTCGTGGGAGTGCCCGTGCCCGGCTGTGTGCGGGTGTCCCTGCCTGCGGAGGTGCCAGGCCCGGCGTACGAGGGTCGCGCCCGCCGCGATCACCAGGGCGCCGCTCGCGATGCCCAGCCAGGTGATCACCGAGGGCGCCGCCGCCGAGCCGGCCGTGACCAGGAGGCCCAGGGTGACCACGCCCAGGGTGTGCGTGATCGTCACCGAGGCGGCCAGGGGCAGGACGTCCTTCATGCGGGCCCGGCCGCCGCGGGCCGCCGCCACCGCGGCCATCAGGGTCTTGCCGTGGCCCGGGGCGAGCGCGTGCATCGCGCCGAGGAAGACCGCGATGACCAGGGCGAGGGCGGCGAAGCCGACGGTGAGGTCCTGGCGGGAGACCAGGCTGTCCAGGGCACGCGTCCAGCGGTCGGCGCCGCGCGGCAGGACGGAGGAGGTGGCGGTGTCCTGCTCCGCCTCGGCCAGGGCCGGTCCGCCGGGGCGTACGCGCACGGACGCGGTCTTGGTGTCGGCCGGGGAGGAGAGCAACTCCTCGGGGTACTGGGTCAGTTCGCGGGAGACGGACTCCTTCGGCACGTCCGAGGCGGTGAGTGTCGTACGGTCGCCGCGCGCGGTGATCTCCCGCCAGCCCGGGCCGGATTCCGCGCCCGCGCCGCGGAAGCCGAGGGCGACCGAGGCGTCCTCGGGGAGCGGTGCCGTCAGCCGGCATTCCACGCGGAGGGTGTCGAGCCCCGCCTGACCGGGCCGCACGCGCGCGTGGCTGCTGTTCAGCGTCAGCGTGACCGTCCGGCCGTCCACCGTGACCTCGCTGCCCCGCGCGGCGCTCTCACAGCGCTGCCGGGCCCACCCCGCCGTGCCCGCCTTCTCGATGTCCGGCTTGGCCTGCGTCGCCGGGATCTCGGCGAGGTCCTCGACATGGTGGACCCGCAGTTCGCCGGGGGCGGCGACGAGGCCGTCGTAGCGGTTGACGGTGAAGTTGCCGAGGGGGTGCGCGCTCGCGGGAGGGGAGGGCAGCAGCGCGAGCGCGCAGGCCGACGTCAGGACGGCGGCGGCGGAGGCGAACAGACGACGAGGGGTCACTTGGCCGGCTCCAGATCCTTGAGTGCCGTACGGGCTTCGCGGGCGCCCAGCGGTGAGAAGCCGGGGTTCAGCTTCAGCGCGGCCTGCAGGTGTTCGCGGGCGTCCTCGGTGTGGCCGGTGGCGCGCTCGATCATCCCGCGGTGGTAGTGGAACGCGGCGTTGCGGTAGCCGGTGGCCGTGGCCCTGCGGGCGTAGGGAAGGGCTTCCTCGTCCTTGCCGTTGACGTGCAGCGCCCAGGCGAGGGCGTCCGCCGTGTGCACGGTCCGGCGGCGGTCCCACTCGGCGCGGGCGGCGCGCAGGGCGGAGGCCTTGTCGCCGTGGTCGGCGGCCGCGAGGGCGGTGTCGAGGTCGGCGTTGACGCCGTTGGCGCGGGCGAGGGCCGTCCAGGCGTCGACCAGGGCGTACTGGTCGTCGGCCTTGACCTTGTCGCCGGCCGCTTCGTACAGCTCGCCGAGTTCGACGAGCGGGCCGGGGAGGGGGTAGCGGGAGACGACGTCCCTCAGGCCCTTGAGCGCGCCGGCCCTGTCGCCGCTCGCTGCCTGGGCGCGGGCGCGGCCTTCCAGGGCGGGGACGTAGTTCTCGTCGGCGGCCAGGGCGCGGGCGTAGTGGGTGAGGGCCGTGTCGTAGTCGCCCTGGTTCCAGGCGAGTTGGCCGAGCTGGGTGGCGACGTACGCGATGTCGCCGGGCGTGACGGCGGAGGAGAGCGCCTGTTCCAGCACGCGCTCGGCGGTGCGTACGTCGCCGCGCAGCTCCCTCACGTAGGCGTACCGCGTGAAGACCGGGATGCCCGGGCGGCGGTCGTCGGCGGTGTCGGCTGCCTTGGCGGCGTCGGCGTAGCGGCCGAGTTCGACGAGGGCGTCGACGCGGGTGCACAGGGCGCGTTCGCTGTAGGGGTTCACCTTCAGGGACTGGTCGGCGTACTTCAGGGCGTCCTCGAAGTCGTGCCGGGCTGCGGCGAGGGCGGCGCGGCCGGCGAGGGCCTGGTCGTTGTCGGGTTCGAGTGAGAGGGAGCGCTCGAAGGCCCGGTCGGCCTGGGGGTAGCGGGAGGGGTCGCCCTTGGTGCGGGCCTGCTCCACGTAGGCGAGACCGAGGGTCGACCAGCTGCTGAAGTCCCTTGGCTGGTCACGGAGGTGGGCCTGGAGGGAGGAGATGCCGGCGTCTAGGTCTCCGCCGGCGAGCAGGCCCGGTGACAGGGCGGCGGATGCGGCTTCGACACTCTGGTCGGTGTTGCCGTGGGCGGCGCCGAGGGCGAGGGAGCCGGCGGTGAAGGCGATGGCCAGGAGGGCGGTGCAGCCGGCGAGGTGGAGGGCGCGGCGGCGTCGGGCGGCTGCGGCGGCGCGGCGTACGGTGGCGATGCGCTGATCAGGGGTTTCCTCGCCCCCGCCGCCCCTACTCGTCCCGTCCTCCAGGGGCTGCCGCCCCTTCGACCCCGCTCCCTGGCGGCTGGCGGCCCCCAGACCCCCGCTTCGGCCCTGAACGGGCCTCGTCCTCAATCTCCCCCAGAGGGGGTACCCCCGGACGGGCTGAAATGCGCGGACCGGCGCCGAGAGGCCGAGCCCGCGCTCTCGCGTTTCGCCGGGCGTCTCGTCGCCCAGTACCTCGCCCGACGGTTCCTGCCGCTCCCGCCGCCTCGCGGCCCCCACCCGCCGCACGGCGGCAACCCGCTCATCGGTCCCGGCTTCCCCCTCGCCCCCCGCGGCAGCGGCATCCGCACCGGTGGTGGACCTCTTCTCCTCGTTTTCCGGTGCTGTGTCGTTCGTGCGCGGGGCCATGCCCTCTCCTCGGTCGGCTTTGCGGTTTCGGCAGCGGTCGTTGTCGCGTGCGGCGGCGCGGCCCGCGCCGTGGGGGATGAGTACTGCGCGGGCCGCGCCAGCTGAGGGAGCGAGGTGACCCCCGCCCGTGGGAAGGGCCTAGTACGCCCGGTCCCGCATCCGGCGCCACCACATCAGGGCCGCGCCGATCAGCAGGACTCCGATGGCGCCGGCGCCTGCCGACGCGGCGATCAGCGTCCTGTCGTCGGTGGCGCCGGAGGCACCGGCCGGCTGGAGGGCGTCGCCGAGCTGGCTGCGGACGTCGGTCTCGCCGTCCGTGCCCTTGGCGAGCGGGCCGCGAGAGCCCTCGGTGGGCAGGGCGACATACGGGAAGGCCTTCTCGAAGTCCTTGTCGTTCTTGTCGACCGCGTCGCCCAAGTCGTTCTTGGCGCCGAGCAGTTCACCCTCGACGACCTGGAGCGAGGCGTCGATCACGTCGTCGGTGAGGCGACGGCCGTTCGGGAAGCCCGCGTTGTCGCCGTCGAGGACTCCGAGCCGCTTGGGCTTGGCCGTGGGCTCGATCGAGGTGTTCAGGCGCAGCATCTCCGACGGCGTCACGTGCGGCGGCTGGTTGAGGTCCTTCACACCCTTGAGGAAGACGTCCACCAGGTCGTTGCGCGGCTCGTCGGGCGCCGGGATCTTGTAGATCGCCTCGATGAGCTTCGGCAGCTCGGGGTTGGTGACGTTCTTCAGGAACTGGCCGTCGTCCCAGGGCGAGGACGCGTTGAACTTGTCCTTGTCCTTGAGGGGGTTGACCACCTCGTTCACCAGCGGGCTGCCGAGACGCGAGACCTGCTCGTAGTAGCCCTTCGCGTTCTGGCGCTGGGTCGTGGACCAGATGCCCACGACCGGCTGGTCCGCCGACTCGGCGATCATGTGGGTCGGGACCTGCAGGGCGATGGAGTTGACGTTGTAGCCCTTGAGCGTGTCGTTGCCGACCTCGGAGAGGTTCCCGCCGTACAGCAGGTCGAAGACGCGCAGGTCCAGGAAGAACGGGTCGTCGGCCTGCCCGGCGAACGACGTCGCGTCGCCCGCGAGCTTGTGGACGGCCTGTTCACGCAGCTTGGCGTAGTCCGGCATGGACGCCTTGCCGACGTTCGACGGCGCCACCGGGACGTCGTTGGCGACCTTCGTCTTCGACACCGGGTACTGGTCCTTGAGCTTGATCAGCTCGATGTCGTACGTCTGCGTGATGTTGAGGTCCTTGTCGTCGAGGCTCTCGACCGGACCGGTGTTGTACAGGAACGTCTTCTTGTTCTTGACGTGGGTGTCGAAGGTGAAGCGGTAGAGCAGATCGCCCTGCGCGTCACCGTTGTTGTCGATGTGGATGTCGTACTGGGCGTCCTCGGCGAACGTGAAGAAGTTCGGGCCGCCGGCCGGCTCCTCGAACGGGATCCAGTTCGCGATGATCGTCGTCGTGTCCGGCTTGTCCGGGCTGACGAACGCGTACACGTCCGTGTTGTCGTACTGCGGCGTCCCCGAGATCAGCGGGGCCTCCCGGTGGCTGGAGGCGGAGGCCGCCCCCGGTGCCAGCGCGGCGACGCCGGCGGCTGTGAGCCCCCCGGCGGCCAGCGCACCGCATACGAGGGTCACGAGGCCCTTGCGTCCCGCGCCGCTCCTGGAATTAGGTGTCATGCCGTCCGTCCTCAGTGCCAACTTGCCTGACGAACCCGATTCGGAGCCGTCGCCAGGGTGGATTGGTCGAATCCCAAGCGTTCTTACGGCGGAACCGGTGAGTTGTTTCATCGGCGGGCGACCCGCGTTTTCGGCGCGCTGATACGTAACCCCATCCGGAGGTGGGTTCGTTGCGAATGCCTCGTGGGACGAGACGGCCGCGCTGCGGTCTGGGCGGAGGGGGAGACGAGTTGGAGGCGGACGAACTGCTGGTGCTCGTGGCGGGCGGTGACCAGAAGGCGTTCGAGGAGCTGTACGGGCTGGTCTCCGGGCCGGTGTACGGGCTCGTGCGGCGGGTGGTGCGCGACCCCGCCCAGTCCGAGGAGGTGGCCCAGGAAGTGCTGCTCGAACTGTGGCGGTCCGCCGCGAAGTTCGACCCCGGCCGGGGCAGCGCCCTGTCCTGGATCCTCACCCTCGCCCACCGCCGAGCCGTCGACCGGGTGCGCAGCGCCCGCGCGGCCGGCGAGCGCGAGCAGCGTGAGGCACTGCGCGCGAACCAGCCGGCCTTCGACCACGTCGCCGAGGAGGTCGAGGCCGGCCTCGAACGCGAGTGGGTGCGCCGCTGCCTGGACCGCCTCACCGCCCTGCAGCGCCAGTCCGTCACCCTCGCCTACTACGACGGCTACACGTACCGTGAAGTGGCCGAGCGGCTCTCCCTGCCGCTGGGCACGGTCAAGACCCGGATGCGCGACGGACTCACCCAGCTGCGCAAGTGCCTGGGAGGCGCCGCGTGAGTTTCACCGACCGACTGC
Organism: Streptomyces sp. T12; assembly: GCF_028736035.1. NCBI lineage: Bacteria > Bacillati > Actinomycetota > Actinomycetes > Kitasatosporales > Streptomycetaceae > Streptomyces > Streptomyces sp. T12. Next base: position 2,110,957 of record NZ_CP117866.1, on the reverse strand, counting down.
TCCGGCGCGCGGACCTGCACTCCCTCGCCGCCCCTTACGCCCTCGACGCCCTGGAACCCGCCGAGCGGCTCCGCTTCGAGAAGCACCTCAAGACCTGCGACAGCTGCGCCGCCGAGGTGCGGGCGCTGTCCGAGGACGCCGTCCGCCTCGCCTGGTCGACGGCCGCCCCGGCGCCGGCCGCGATGCGCGACCGGGTCCTGGCCGCCGTACGCACGACTCCGCAGGAGTCCGCCGGGTGGGAGTCGGCACGCGCGCGTGCGCCCCAGCTGCCGCCGCACGTGTGGGGCACCCAGCCGCCGCCGCGCAGCCGGGCGCCCAGGTCGCGCCCCCTGCTGGTGCCGTTCGCCACCGCCACGGCCGCCGCGGCGCTCGTCGTCGCCTCCCTCTTCGCCGTCCAGGCCGACAAGACGCAGGATCAGCTGGACGCGCAGCGAGCCCGGGCAAGTGAGATCGCTAACGTTCTGGCGGCACCCGACGCCCGGGCGGCCGCCGGCGAGGACGCGCAGGGGCGGACAATCGGAGTGATTGCCTCCGCATCGGCGGGGCGTGCCGTCGTCACTCTGAGCGGATACGGCGAGCTGTCGAGCGGCCGAGTGCACCAGCTCTGGCTTATGCGCCCCGATGAGCAACCGCGCTCCCTGGGGCTCTTCGACGGCGACACGCCCTTGGTCGCGTCCGGTCTCGACAAGTCCGCGACGTCACTGGCTGTGACCGTCGAGCCTGACGGAGGCTCACCGCAACCCACCAGCCAGCCGGTTGTCCAACTCGCCCTGAAATCGGTTGGATTCGGAGAGTAATCGGGGATGGGTGGTCAACACCCTTACGGGGAAGGTGAATCCTGTGACCGCGATACACGCGTGCCCCACCGGGGCGATAGGGTTAACCTGCCCGGGCCGGGTGGACTCGTACGGGTGGGGAGTGACATGGATCAGATAACAGTGCGCAGCAGGGCGAGGGTCCCTGCGATCACCTGCGGGAGCAGCGCGACCAGTTCGCGCCTCGACCGCCATCTCTCGGTGCTGGCGGGACCCGCCGTGCCACAGACAGAGGCGGCCGAAGCGACCTCGCTGATGCGTGAACTGACCACTCGTGACAACACGCGCGAGCGCAGCGACCGGGGTGCGCGGGTTCGCCGCGTGTCGCTCTTCGCCCCGCTGCGTCGGCTGCGCCGTTCGCTGTTCGGCGGGCGCTGAGTCACACCGGCTTCCCGCAGAGAGTCTTCGAAGGCCCGCGCTCGACATGCCACACCGTCCCGCCGCCGTACTGCGTTGCCGCCGTCCGTCATCCCCACGGCACGCAGCGGCGCCCCGGCGTGCAGGCCGAGCGCGGGCATAACCCCCCCGACCCCCACTCAGTCTTCCGGCTTCATCGTCACCGCTCGCCGTGTGCGTACCTGCGCACGGCGAGCGGCGCGAACACCGCGATCAGTACGGCGCACCAGGCGAGCGACCCGGCGACGGGATGAGCGACCGGCCAGGCGGCGCCCTCCGGTACCGGCGCGTTCCCGAAGAGGTCCCGCAGGGCCGTCGTGACCGCGCTGATCGGGTTCCACTCGGCGAGCGTGCGCAGCCAGCCCGGCAGACCGTCGGTCGGAATGTAAGCGTTGGACAGCAGCGGCAGGATGAAGGTCGCCCCACCCAGCTGACCGGCGGCCTCCTCGCTCCGGGTGAGCAGCCCGAGGAATATCCCGACCCACGCCGTCGCGAACCGGAACAGCAGCAACAGCGCCACCGCGCCCACGGCTTCGAGCGCCGACCCCTCGATCCGCCAGCCCACCGCGAGCCCGACCAGCAGGAACGGCACGGTCCCGGCGGCCGTCACGAGCAGATCCGCGGCCGCCTGCCCCAGCGGCACGGCGGCCCGGCTCATCGGCAGCGTCCGGAAACGGTCCATCACGCCGCGGTGCGTGTCCTGGGCGGCCTGGAACATGCCGGTCATGAGCCCGTTGGCCGCGGTCGCCACCAGCAGGCCGGGCACCAGGAAGGACCGGTACTGCGCGCCGGGCATCGCCAGCGCGCTGCCGAAGACGTAGCCGAAGAACAGCAGCATGGTGATCGGCATGGTCTGGGTCAGGATCAGCAGCCCCGGGTTGTTCCGGATCCGCCGCAGCTGCCGGCCCAGCATCGCGCCGCCGTCGTACGCCAGGGTGCTCATGCCGCACGCTCCTCTTCCTGGGTCTCCTGAGCTTCCTGGGTGAGTCGCAGGAACACGTCGTCGAGAGTCGGTGGTTTGAGGCTCGCGTCGAGCAACGGCACGCCCGCCGCGTCGAGTTCGCGCACCAGGCGGGGGAGTGTGAGTGTGCGGTCGCGGGTGACCGCGGTGACGGCGCGCCGCTCGTGGTCGAACGACGGCTCGGCGCCGGTGAGTTGATCCAGTACGGCCGCCGCCTTCACCATGACGTCGGGGTCGGTGACGACGACCTCGACATGTGCGCCGATCAGCGCCTTGAACTGGGCCGGTGAACCCGTGTGCGCGACCCGGCCGCGGTCCACGAGGGCGATGTCGTCGGCGAGCCGGTCGGCTTCCTCCAGGTACTGCGTGGTCAGCAGCACGGTCGTGCCGTCGGCGGTCAGCGCGCGCACCGCGTCCCAGATCTGGTTGCGGCTGGCGGGGTCGAGGCCGGTCGTCGGTTCGTCGAGGAAGAGGACGTCCGGGCGGCGGACGAGACTCGCCGCCAGGTCCAGGCGGCGCCGCATACCGCCCGAGTACGTGGACACCGGCCGGTCGGCCGCCTCGGCCAGCCCGAAGCGGTGCAGGAGCTCGCCGGCTCGCCCGGCCGGCCCGCGCACCCGGTGCAGCCGGGCGAACAGCTGGAGGTTCTGGCGGCCGGTGAGCTCCCCGTCGACCGACGCGTACTGCCCGGTGACGCCGATCCGGTGCCGGACGGCTGCCGCCTCCCGCACCAGGTCGTGCCCGGCGACGCGCGCCGAGCCCGCGTCCGGACGGAGCAGGGTCGTCAGCAGACGTACGGCCGTCGTCTTGCCCGCGCCGTTGGGCCCGAGGACCCCGCAGATCGTCCCCTCCGCGACCGCGAGGTCCAGCCCGCGCAGGGCGTGGACCTCGCCGAACCGCCTCTCCAGGCCTTCACTAAGTACAGCGTACGTAGAAGTCATGGCTCGACCATAGCGCACTACGTACGGTGTACGTAACTAGGATGGTGGCAGAGGTGATGATCGATGGCGGGCAAGGCGGCCGAACCCGGGGTGATCTGGGCCCGGCCCGAACGGACGGGGCGCGGGCCGAAGCCGGCGTACACCCGTGCCGACATCGCGGCGGCGGCGGTGCGGATCGCCGACGCCGAGGGGCTGGACGCGGTGTCGATGCGGCGGGTGGCCGGCGAGCTGGGGTGCGGCACGATGTCGCTGTACAACTACGTCCCCCGCAAGGAGGACCTGCACGAGCTGATGGTCGACGCGGTCAGCGCGGAGCACGAGCTGTGGGAGCCGGGCGGCGACTGGCGGGCGGACATGCGCCGCGTCGCCCAGCAGACCCGGGCGCTGATGCACCGGCATCCGTGGCTGACGCGGCTGATGTCACCGGTCTACGGCTTCAGCCCGAACGCCCTGCGGTACCTGGAGCACTGTCTGGCCTGCCTGGATCCGCTTCAGGCGCCCTACGGCATGAAGATGCAGCTCGTCGGGATGCTGAACGGCTGTGTGACGTCGTACGTCGCGACCGAACTGGCCGGCGCTGAGCGGACGCGGTCGCTGCCGTGGTCGCAGGAGCAGGAGAACGCGGTCCGGATCGCCTACTTCGGGAGCCAGGTGGCCACCGGCGCCTATCCGAGGCTGGCGGCGGCGTTCACGGAGGACCCGGGGCCGATCGATCTCGAGGGGGCGTTCGAGTTGATGCTGAACCGGATGCTGGACGCCTTCGGGCCCAGGGACTAGAGCAACGCGAATTGGCCCTCCGGGCCTTCCTCGTGGTGGTCCAGGACCGATGCCGGGCGGCGTGCCGTCTCCGGCACCGGAAGTACGCCCGCTTTCCTCAACTCCGCCGTCGTGATCGGGGCCGTCACCGTCAACTCCTCGCGCTGCGGCGCGAGTTCGGCGAGCAGCGCCAAGACGGTGATCAGCTCCAGGAGCTCCGACGTCCATGTCTGTGGCCAGGTCGGCGGGCGGATCGCCGTCAGCGTGCCCGGTTCCGGCTCGGTGGTGCGGGCCGTGAACCACTCCTGAAGGACCCGCACCCCGCTCACCTCGAAGTCCCAGGCCTCCGGCGGTACAGGGGAGATGCGGCCGTCGTCGAGGTGGAGGGTCTCCTCGTCGCGGTCGTAGTGCAGGGTCAGCGGGTGGGCCGGGAGTGGGGCGCGGACGTAGGGGCGGCGGCCGCCGGGGAGCTTCGGGCGGTCGCCGTCGCGGCGCATCAGCCACAGCAGGCGGTGGCCCAACTCGACGCCTCGCGACCAGAGTTCGGGGTCGTGCGTGAGGGGGACGGTGAGGTCGGGTCGGGCGGCGGCCAGGATCCAGGCCAGGACGTCCGCCGGCGTGGGGGAGTGGCCGAGTCGGGACGTCAGGTGGTGCAGCAGGCCCGGGGTCAGATTGGGTTCCTGGCTGCCGGGGCGGCGGTAGAGGGGGTGGATGCGGCCCGGGCGGAGCAGGGGGAGCAGCGAGGTCGCCAGCAAGGGGGAGTCGGGCGTCTCCACGACGAAGACCTGGTGCTCGTCCGCCACCCGCCACAGCTCGGGGCGGGCCGCGTCGATCAGGCGGTGGTCGGGGATCAGCCACTGCTCGTCGAAGGGGGCGCGCAGCACACGGACCGGCTCGGCGCACGGGCCCGAAGCGCGGATCAGCTTCTCCGTGCCGGTGGACTGGCCCGGCAGTTGGCCGACCGCCGAGTGCAGGGTGCGCGAGCGCGTCGGTTCGAGCAGGGCTTCCCGGTCCGGGCCCTCGGCCTTCACGAAGGCGTCCCAGCGGGCCTTCAGGGACGCCGGGTCGGGGCCCGTCGGCCACCCCCGGCCGAGCCGCGGCGGTGCGACGGACCACGGCATGAGGTCCGCCAGCAGCGGAGCGTCGTCGTGCGTCACGCTGGGCATCGTACGACCTGGCTGCGACACACGGGTCAGTTGGCTTCCAAGGTCACCGTGAAGGAGAAGCGGTCGCCTCGGTAGTGGATGACCGCCGCGTCCAGCACCCGGCCGTCCGTGTCGTACGTCACGCCCGTGTAGTGCAGGATCGGGCTCAGCAGCGGGACTTGGAGCAGCCGGGCCGTCTCCGGGTCGGCCAGGCGGGCCTCGACCGTGTCCGTGATGCGGCTGATGTCCGCCCCGACGACATCCCGCAGCACTTTGGTCATCGGCCAGCGGACGAGGTCGTCCAGGTCGATGCGCGCGGCCAGTTCGGGGCGGACGTAGTTGCGGGCATGGTTGGTCGGCTCGCCGGTCTTCTCGTCGCTGCGCAGGCGGTGGTAGGTCGCCACCTCGTCGACGTCGGGGAAGTACTCGGCCACTTCGGCCGGCACCGGCGCCTTGCCGTGGTCCAGCAGCTCCGTCACCATGCCGGACTGCTGGGCCACGATCGCGTCCACCGAGCCGAGCAGCCGCACGGGGGTGCCCCGGCGGACGTCCGGCTCGATGAAGGTGCCGCGTCTGCGGTGGCGTGTGATCAGGCCCTCGTCCTCCAGCTCCTTCAGCGCCTGCCGCATGGTCAGCACGCTCACGCCGTAGTGCTCCGCCAACTGCTCCTCGGTGGGCAGCCGCATCGGGTCCTGCGGCCGGCGGCCCAGAATCGAGGCGCGCAGCGACTGCGACACCTGGTACCAGAGCGGCAGCTTGCGGTTCAGGACGATGGAGTCCGGGGCGAAGGAGGTCACGGGGTCATCCGTACCGGTAGGGAATGATCAGTGCAAGGGGCGGAAATGGCGCTCCAGACCCTGCCAGACGTCGTCGTAGCGCTGTTGCAGGTGCTCAGCCCCGGCCGCCTGCGGTGTCAGCGTCACGGGCCAGCGGGTTTCGAACATGAAGGCCAGCCCGTCGTCGATCTTCTGCGGCCTCAGCTCGGCCGCGCTCGCCCGGTCGAACGTCTCCCGGTCCGGTCCGTGCGCCGACATCATGTTGTGCAGCGAGCCGCCGCCCGGCACAAAGCCCTCCGCCTTCGCGTCGTAGGCGCCCTCGATGAGGCCCATGTACTCGCTCATCACGTTCCGGTGGAAGTACGGCGGGCGGAAGGTGTCCTCGCCCACCAGCCAGCGCGGCGCGAAGACCACGAAGTCGACGCCGGCCAGGCCAGGGGTGTCGGACGGGGACGTCAGCACCGTGAAGATCGACGGGTCGGGGTGGTCGTAGGAGATGGTGCCGATCACATTGAAACGGCGCAGGTCATAGACGTACGGCACATGGTTGCCGTGCCAGGCGACCACGTCGAGCGGTGAGTGGTCGTAGGTGGCCGTCCAGAGGTTGCCGCAGAACTTGTTCACCACCTCCACCGGCCCCTCGACGTCCTCGTACGCGGCGACCGGCGCCCTGAAGTCCCGGGCGTTGGCGAGGCCGTTGGCGCCGATCGGGCCGAGGTCGGGGAGGTGGAAGGGGGCCCCATAGTTCTCGCACACATAGCCGCGGGCGGTCGCGCTCCGCGCGCCGTCGGATGCGGCGTCCAGCAGCTCCACACGGAAGCGCACCCCACGTGGAACCAGCGCCACATGTCCCGGCTCCACATGCAGCAGCCCGAACTCCGTGCGCAGCAGCAGCCCGCCGCGCTCCGGCACGATCAGCAGCTCGCCGTCGGCGTCGCTGAAGACGCGATCCATGGAGGAGTTGGCGTGATACAGGTGCACGGCCATCCCGGTGCGCTGGGTCGCGTCGCCGTTGCCGCCGACGGTCCACAGGCCGGCCAGGAAGTCGGTCCCGGGCGCGGGCTCGGGCAGGGGGTTCCAGCGCAGACGGTTCGGGTCCGGCACGGACTCCGTGAAGGGGGCCGTGCGGATCGCGCCGTTGTCCGTGCGGGTGAACGCCGGGTGCGCGGCCGACGGGCGGATGCGGTACAGCCATGAGCGGCGGTTGTGGGCCCGCGGCTCGGTGAACGCCGATCCGCTCAGCTGCTCGGCGTAGAGGCCGAGCGGGGCGCGCTGGGGTGAGTTGCGGCCCTCGGGAAGGGCGCCGGGCACCGCCTCCGAGCTGTGTTCGTTGCCGAAACCGGAAAGGTAGGTCAGCCCTTCCGCGGTCTTCCGCGCGTCCCCGCTCATGATCGCTCCCTTGAGATCTGATTCCTATGCTTCACCGTAGGATTGCGGTTTCGTGAGCGCAAGAGATGCGCTGATCCTCCTCTGGAGGTACGACGAGAACCGGACGCCAACCAGCCTTCAGGGGGATCCGGCTGTCGGACCGGTGTTCTAGTCTCCCGGCATGTCGTGGACGCGGAGCCTGCTCGCCGCGCTCGCGGTCTGTGTCCTGCTGTTGACCGGATCCGCGGGCTGCGGCTCCAGTGATGCCCGGGACCAGGGGGAGAGCGGCGCCTCGCCCTCCCCGGTGGGCAAGGTCCTCGACGACACCGACGACGACGGGCGGCACTACCGCGAGGTGGACGAGGGCGGCGCGCCCGAGGTCGGCATCGAGGTGCAGCCGGACCCGGTCAGCGGCGACGGCAGCTGGGACGTACGGCTGACTGTCCGCGGTTTCCGCTTCTCGCCCGCCGGTACGAAGGCGCAGGCGGTGGCCGGCCGCGGGCTCGCGTACCTCTTCGTGGACGGCCGCCTCGTCACCAGGCTCCGCACCCCCGAGTACCGCCTCGCGGCCGACCTCGTCCCACGCGGCACGCACAAGGTCACCGTCCGCCTGTACGCCGACGACGGCACGGTGTGGGCGGTGAACGGCGACCCCGTCGAGAGCGCGGCCGACATCACGGCATCGGAGGCGGAAGCGACCGTGACGCCGACGCCGACGCCGACCCCGTCCACCGCGGCACTGAGTGCGCCGGGCACCCGCCTCCGTACAGGGGGGCGAGGTTCACCGGACCGAGGCGGAAAGGCATCATGAAGACCGTGCCCCACCCAGAAACGCTTCGCCGGGCGCCCGTGCAGCGGCGCAGCGCCGAACGGCTCACCAGGATCCTCGACGCCTGCGCCGACCTCCTCGACGAGGTCGGCTACGACGACCTGAGCACGCGGGCCGTCGCCCAGCGCGCGGGCGTTCCCATCGGCTCGGTCTACCGCTTCTTCGGCAACAAACGCCAGATGGCCGACGCCCTCGCCCAGCGCAACCTCGATCGCTACACCGTCCGCGTCACCGAGCGCCTCAAGGAGGCCGGTGACGGAGGCTGGCGGGCGGCCATGGATGCCGTGCTCGACGAGTACCTCGCCATGAAGCGCACCGCGCCCGGCTTCTCCCTCGTCGACTTCGGCAACCAGATCCCGGTCGGCACCCGCAGCGAACCCAACCACCGCGTCGCCGACCGCCTCACCGACCTGCTCTCCGGCTACCTCGACCGCGAACCGGACGAAGATCTGCGCCGCATCTTCCTCGTCGCCGTCGAGACCGCCGACACCCTGGTCCACCTCGCCTTCCGGGTGGCGCCGGAGGGCGACGAGCGGATCATCGGCGAGGCGCGGGAGATGCTGCGGGCGTATCTGGCACGGGTGCTGGACTGACGCGGGTACCCGGCTGAGAGGTCCGGCCGGCCTCCGGGGCACCGGTTCGTGAATTTCCGACTTCGTCCCCGGCAGGGGCTCCCCTCCATGCATACCGGTCGGTATGCTCGGCCGAGTCCGTGCGTCACCGCTGCCGCCACCCCGGGAGGACCCGTGTCCCGCACCGCACTGCGCATCTGCCCCCTGTGTGAGGCCACCTGCGGCCTGACGCTCACCATCGAGGGGACGAAGGTCACCGGTGCCCGCGGTGACCGCGACGACGTGTTCAGCCAGGGGTTCATCTGCCCCAAGGGCGCCTCCTTCGGGGCCGTCGACGGCGACCCCGACCGGCTGCGCACCCCGCTCGTGCGCAAGGACGGCGAGCTGCGCGAGGCCACCTGGGAGGAGGCCTTCGACGCGGTCGCCGCCGGTATCCGCCCGGTCGTCGAGCGGTACGGCGCGAACGCGGTCGGCATCGTGCTCGGCAACCCCAACGTGCACACCATGGCCGGCGCCCTCTACCCGACGGTGCTGCTGGCCGGCCTGCGCACCCGCAGCCTCTTCACCGCGTCCACGGTCGACCAGATGCCCAAGCACGTCTCCAGCGGCCTGCTCTACGGCGACGCCAACGCGATCCCCGTGCCGGACCTGGACCACACCGACCATCTGCTCCTGATCGGTGCCAACCCCCTGGAGTCCAACGGCAGCCTGTGCACCGCCCCCGACTTCCCCGGCAAGCTGAAGGCACTCAAGGCCCGCGGCGGCACCCTCACCGTCATCGACCCGCGCCGCACCCGCACCGCGAAACTCGCCGACCGGCACATCGCGATCCGGCCCGGCACCGACGCGCTGCTGCTCGCCGCGATGGCCTACGCGCTCTTCGAGGAAGGCCTCGCCGATCCGCGGGAGCTGACCCCGCACCTCCAGGGACTCGACGAACTCCGGGACGCCGTACGGGAATTCACCCCCGAAGCCGTCGCCGACGCCTGCGACGTGGACGCCGGTACGATCCGCACCCTCGCCCGCGAACTCGCCGCCGCCCCCACCGCCGCCGTCTACGGCCGCATCGGCAGCTGCACCGTCCCGCACGGCACGCTGGCCAGCTGGCTCGTCGATGTCCTCAACATCCTCACCGGCAACCTCGACCGCCCCGGCGGCGCCCTCTTCCCCCAGGCGGCCACCGACAGGACGCCCCGCCCCGCGGGGCCCGGCCACGGCTTCGCGCTGGGGCGCTGGCGCTCCCGGGTCGGGCGGCACCCCGAGGCGAAGGGGGAGTTGCCGCTCTCCGCGCTCGCCGAGGAGATCGACACCGCCACCGAGGAGGGCGAGCCGATCCGGGCGCTCATCGCGGTCGCCAGCAACCCGGTGCTGTCCGCCCCTGACGGCGACCGCCTCGACAAGGCCCTCGGCTCGCTCGACTTCATGGTCAGCGTCGACCCGTACCTCAACGAGACCTCGCGCCACGCCCACGTCGTGCTGCCGCCGCCCCCGCCCTCGCAGAGCCCGCACCACGACTTCGCCTTCAACACCCTCGCCGTCCGCAACCAGGTCCGCTACACCCGCCCCGCCGTCCCGCTGGAGCCGGGCCGCATGGCCGAGACCGAGATTCTGGCCCGGCTGATCCTCGCTGCCACCGGCATGCACGGCGCCGACCCGTCCGCGGTGGACGACCTGGTCATCGGCCAGACCCTCGGCAAGGCGGTGAAGGAGCCGCACTCACCCGTGCACGGAAGGGACCCGCGCGAACTCGCCGCGCAGCTCACCGGCGTCAACGGCCCCGAGCGGCGCCTGGACATGATGCTGCGCCTCGGCCCGTACGGCGACGGCTTCGGCGCCCGCCCCGACGGCCTGACCCTGCAGAAGCTGCTGGACCACCCGCACGGCATCGACCTCGGCCCGCTCCGCCCTCGCCTGCCGCAGCCGCTGAAGACCGTCAGCGGCAAGGTCGAGCTGCTGCCGCAGCCCATCGCCGACGACCTGCCCCGCCTCCGTGCGGCGCTGCGGGACCGCCCCGACGGGCTCGTCCTCGTCGGCCGCCGTCATCTGCGCTCCAACAACAGCTGGATGCACAACGTGCCCGCCCTCACCGGCGGCACCAACCGCTGCACCCTGCACATCCACCCCGAGGACGCCGAGCGGCTCGGCGTACGGAACGGGGCGGCCGTACGCCTCAAGGGCGCCGGGGGAGAGGTGACCGCCCCCACCGAGGTCACCGACGGCGTGCGCCCGGGCGTGGTGAGCCTGCCGCACGGCTGGGGTCACGACCGCCCCGGCACCCGCCTCAGCCACGCCGCCGCCGACCCCGGAGTCAACGTCAACCAGCTCCTCGACGGCAGCCTGCTCGACCCCCTGTCGGGCAACGCGGTGCTCAACGGGGTGCCGGTCGAAGTGGTCCCGGTGGCCGAAAAGATCACGGCTCTGACCTGAGCAAAGCTCTGACCTGGAGTTTTGCGCTTATTGCTCGCATGTCAACGTCTTGTTAACGCTGTTTGAAGAGACCTAACGTCGTCCCACCGCCGGCCCTGGTGGGTCGTTCAAGGGCGAACGTTAGGTATCCACTCATGCTGACCATTCTTGGCTTCGCCATGATCGCGACCTTCCTGGTCCTGATCATGATGAAGAAGATGTCGCCGATCGCGGCGCTCGTGCTGATTCCGGCACTGTTCTGCGTCTTCGTCGGGAAGGGCGCCAAGCTCGGTGACTACGTCATCGACGGCGTCACCAGCCTCGCCCCCACCGCGGCGATGCTCATGTTCGCGATCGTCTACTTCGGTGTGATGATCGATGTCGGCCTCTTCGACCCGATCGTTCGGGGGATCCTGAAGTTCGCCAAGGCCGACCCGATGCGCATCGTCGTCGGTACGGCGATCCTCGCCGCGATCGTCTCGCTCGACGGCGACGGCTCGACCACCTTCATGATCACGGTCTCGGCGATGTACCCGCTGTACAAGCGCCTGAAGATGAGCCTGGTCGTGATGACCGGTGTGGCCGCCATGGCCAACGGCGTGATGAACACCCTGCCGTGGGGCGGCCCGACCGCCCGCGCCGCCACCGCGCTCAAGCTCGATGCCAGCGACATCTTTGTCCCGATGATCCCGGCCCTGCTCGTCGGCCTGCTGGGCGTCTTCGTCCTCTCGTACTTCCTGGGCCTGCGCGAGCGCAAGCGGCTCGGTGTGCTGACGCTGGACGAGATCCTGGTCGAGGAGAAGGCCGAGGAGAAGGAGTCCGAGACGGTTCTCGTGGGCGCCGGCGGCTCCGGTGACTCGAAGACCCCCGTGACCACCGGCGGCGCCGGCTCCGGCACCGACGCCGAAGATGACGAGGAGGAGGAGCGCTTCACGGTCCTCGACCCGAATCGCGCCACCCTGCGCCCCAAGCTGTACTGGTTCAACGCGCTGGTCACGGTCGTCCTGCTCACCGCCATGATCATGGAGTGGCTGCCGATCCCGGTGCTGTTCCTGCTCGGCGCTGCGCTCGTGCTCACCGTGAACTTCCCGCACATCCCCGACCAGAAGGCCCGCCTCGCCGCGCACGCCGACAACGTCCTGAACGTCGCCGGCATGGTCTTCGCCGCCGCCGTCTTCACCGGCGTCCTGCAGGGCACCGGCATGGTCGACCACATGGCCCGCTGGATGGTCGACGTCATCCCCGAGGGCATGGGCCCGCACATGGCCCTGGTCACCGGTCTGCTGAGCCTTCCGCTCACGTACTTCATGTCGAACGACGGCTTCTACTTCGGCGTCCTCCCGGTCCTCGCCGAGGCCGGCGCGGCGCACGGCGTCACCCCGCTGGAGATGGCCCGCGCCTCCCTGGTCGGCCAGCCGCTGCACATGTCGAGCCCGCTCGTCCCGGCCGTGTACGTCCTGGTCGGCATGGCCAAGGTGGAGTTCGGCGACCACACCAAGTTCGTGGTGAAGTGGGCGGCGCTCACCTGCCTGATCATCCTCGCGGCGGGCATGCTCTTCGGCATCATCTGAACCGTCTGGACCATCCGATCCGCACGCACCTTTCCAGGAGGACACGTTCATGGCGCCCGGTGGGAACCGCGGCTGGCTGCTCCGCCTCGTCATCGCCTTCAGCTTCGCGCAGGGGGCGGTGTCCATGGCCCGGCCCGCCGTCTCCTACCGGGCGCTGGCGTTGGGCGCGGACGAGCGGGCGATCGGTGTGATCGCGGGTGTGTACGCCCTGCTCCCGCTGTTCGCCGCCGTCCCGCTGGGCCGCCGCACCGACCACGGCCGCTGTGCGCCGCTGCTGCCCGTCGGGGTCGTGCTGATATCGGGCGGCTGCGCGATGAGCGGTATCGCGAACTCCCTGTGGGGGATGGCGGTCTGGAGCGGTGTGATGGGCCTCGGCCATCTCTGCTTCGTCATCGGCGCCCAGTCGCTCGTCGCCCGCCAGTCCGCCCCGCACGAACAGGACCGCAACTTCGGTCACTTCACCATCGGCGCCTCCCTCGGCCAGCTGGTCGGCCCGATCGCCGCGGGCGCGCTGATCGGCGGCCGGGACATGGCGGGCACGAGCGCCTTCGCCCTGCTGGTGGCGGGCGCGGGCGGCGCGGTCGCGCTCACCTCGCTGTGGCACATAGAGAGCCGTACGACGTCCAAGTCCCGCGAGGAACAAGGCGAACGGGTCCCCGTGCGGCGCATCCTGCGTGCCCGGGGGGTGCCCGCCGGCATCTTCATCAGCCTCGCCGTGCTGTCCGCGACCGACATCCTCACCGCCTACCTCCCGGTGGTCGGCGAGCACCGGGGCATCGCGCCGTCGGTGATCGGCCTCCTGCTGAGCCTGCGCGCGGCGGCCAGCATCGCGTGCCGTCTGGTCCTGACGCCCCTGCTGCGGCTGCTCGGCCGCACCCTGCTGCTGACCGTGACCTGTCTGCTGGCGGCCCTGCTGTGCGCCGGGATCGCGCTGCCGGTGCCGGTGTGGGCGCTGGCCCTGATGCTGGCGGTGCTGGGCTTCTGCCTCGGCGTCGGCCAGCCGCTGTCCATGACGACGGTCGTCCAGGCGGCCCCCGACGGCGCCCGCTCCACCGCCCTCGCCCTGCGGCTGACCGGCAACCGCCTCGGCCAGGTGGCCGCGCCGGCCTCCGCGGGCCTGGTCGCCGGCATCGCGGGGGTGGCGGCGCCGTTCCTGATGCTGGGGGCGTTGCTGGTGCTGTCGGCGGGCATCGCCGCACGGACCCCGAAGCGGCCCGAAGGGCCCGGACCGGCCGCGGCGGAGCGGCCGAAGCGCTCAGGATTCCGCCGGACGAGCGATCTTTGACGACGCGCCGGACATCGGTGCGGCGAGTCGCTGTACGCGTAGCGGAGAGTCAGGCGAAGGAGCGATTTGTATGAAAATCGTCTGAATCAGAGGAGCGCGCATGCCGACCCTGACACCCTCACGTACGTTCCGCGCCCGCGCGGGCGCCACTGTCGTCCTCACGGCCCTCGCCGCGGCGGGTGCGTCGTGGGTGGCGGCGCCGACCGCGTCGGCCCAGGCGAACGGCGACATCAGGATCCATGGCGAGGGCATGCCCTACGGCACCCCGGATGACGAGGCGGTGGTCTGCAGGTTCTACCTCGATGCCGTCAACTTCGACACTCTCCCCTCGATCGAGTACACCATCACGCCGCAGCCTCCGCTGCCCAGCGCCGCTACCGTCACCGGCACCATCCAGCTCGCGGGGGGCGCCGGGCACACCGACTTGCTGGGGTTGGCGGACGGGCAATACATGATCACCTGGACCGTGGACGTCACCAACACCAAGAGAAAGCTCTTCCGTGTCAAGTGCGGCGACAGGCGGGAGGGAAGGCACGGTCCGGAGGGGCGCATCGAGGACCACGGCCACAACGAGGGATGGGGGCGGGGCGACCACGGCCCGAAGGGCGGTGTGCATGCGGGTGGCGGCGGTCTCATCGACACCGCGGCCGCGTACGCACCGGTGACCGCCGCGGCTGCCGTGGGCCTGGTCGCCGTCGGCGGCACCGCGTACGTCCGCAGGACCCGCCGGCGGCCCGATGGTGCCGCGTAGGCGCAGACGCAGGCCCTGGCACCGGACCCGCGCCTACCGCCTGGCCAGGACTGCCATGCTCACGGTCGTCCTGGTCATGGTGGTGGTGCGGTGCGACGGACAGGGCACGCCGACCGCAGGCCGGGCCCACGCTGCCGCCCCCGCCAAGCCGACGCCCCCGCCCCGCCCCTTGCCGCGCTCGAGGCCGACGTCCCTGCGCATCCCGGCCCTGGGCATCGACGCCCCGATCACGGGCCTCGGGCTCGACGGGAACCAGGAGTTGGAGACACCGCCCATCGACAACCCGAACATCGTCGGCTGGTACCGGGGCGGCCCCACCCCCGGCGAGCCCGGCACCGCCGTCGCAGTCGGCCACCGTGACACCAGGACCGGTGCCGCCGTGTTCGCCGGTCTCGCCTCGGTGAAGCGCGGCAAGCAGATCGAGGCGCGGCGCGCGGACGGCCGCAGCGCCGTGTACACCGTGGACCGGGTGAAGGTCTACGACAAGGCGGGCTTCCCCGACAAGGAGGTCTACGGCCCCACCGGGCGCCCGGAACTCCGCGTGATCACCTGCGGTGGCCTGTTCGGCCGGCGGACGGGATACACCAGCAACGTGGTGGTCTTCGCCCACCTGACCGCCACGAAGTGACCGGGCCCTTCCCCGACCGGGCACATTCCGTTAGCTTCCGTGACTCACGGGCCCCGTACGACCCGCACGAGGCTTTGGGCCCTGTCGTCAGACTCCCGCCTGCCCGGCGACGTCCGGTGCGTGCGCTCGCCCCCCCCGGGCGGATGACGGGAATGTGACGACAGGGCCCAGGACACACGGAGCAGCGGCGCTCCGGACAGCCCCCGGAGGCAGCAGTCATGACACGCGCCATCTCTCTGCACGACGTGAGCAAGACATACACGCGAGGCGTCCGCGTCGTGGACCGGCTCTCGCTGGACATCGAGCCCGGCGAGTTCCTCGTCCTCCTCGGTCCCTCCGGCTGCGGCAAGTCCACCGTCCTGAGAATGATCGCCGGCCTGGAGGAGATCGACGAGGGCGAGTTGCTGCTGGACGGCGAGTACGCCAACGACCTGGTGCCCGCCGCCCGGCACATGGCGATGGTCTTCCAGAACTTCGCCCTCTACCCGAGCATGACCAGCCGCGACAACATCGGCTTCCCGCTGCGCATCGAGGCACCCGGCGCGGACCCGGCCCCCCGGGTGGACGCCACCGCTCGCATGCTGGGCATCGAGGGTCTCCTCGACCGCTTCCCCGGCCAGCTCTCCGGCGGCGAACGCCAGCGCGTGGCCATGGGCCGGGCCATCGCCCGCCACCCCACCGCGTTCCTGATGGACGAGCCGCTGTCCAACCTCGACGCCAAGCTCCGGGGCCACCTGCGCGCCGAGATCTCCGGCCTCACCCGGAAGCTGGGCGTCACCACCGTGTACGTCACCCACGACCAGGCCGAGGCGATGTCGCTCGGCGACCGGGTCGCCGTCCTGCGCGGCGGCGTCCTCCAGCAGGTCGGCACCCCGCGCTCGGTGTACGCCCTGCCCCGCAACGTCTTCGTCGCCGCCTTCATCGGCACCCCGCGCATCAACCTCCTGCGGGGCGTCGTACGCGCTCCGCTCGACGGCGCCATGACCATCAGCCTCGGCAAGCAGTACCTCCGCCTGCCCGAACCTCTGTCCCCGGACCACCAGTTGCTCCGCGTCCAGCAGGGCCGCGAGGTCATCGTGGGCCTGCGCTCCGAGGCGGTCCGCATCGCCAAACCCTCCGCCGCCCGCCCCGGTGAGGTGCACATCACCGGCCTGGTCGAGCATGTGGAGTTCCAGGGGCACGAGGTCCTCGTCCACTTCAACACCGGCTCCCGCCCCGCGGTCGTACCCGACCTCGAAGCGCCGCGCGTCGCGGCCCGGCCCACGAGGCGCCGTCGCCGTGCCGCCGGCCGGGACGGCACGGTCCTGGACCGCCTCCGGGAACGCGCGGGCGCCCTGCGCGCCGGGCCGGTGGTGGTCCTCGACCAGCCGGACGACGCCGCCCCCGATCCGGCGCCGCCCGAGGGCCGCCTCCCCGGTGACCTCATCGTCCGCACCACGCCCGACATCGACTTCCGGCACGGCATGCAGGTCCCCCTCCTCGTCGACCTCGCCCACCTGTTCGTCTTCGACCAGCACGGCGAACGGATCTGCCCGGCGCCGGCGCGGTTGCCCGATCTGGAGGAGTGAAGTTCGTCAGATACAGGTACGTATGGGCGCATGACTGTGCAACTCACCCGCACCCGGGCCGCCTTCACGGTGGCCGGTCTGCTGCTGGCCGTCGCCGCGCCGACCGCGTACGCCACCCTCGACGACGGCGCCACCGCGGCGCCGGCCGCGCCCTCCGTGTCGTCCCGGGGGGAGCCGTACGTCGAGACGCAGCTCTTCTTCGGCACCGCGCGCCCAGGCGGTGGTCCGGCCGTCAGCGACAAGCAGTTCATGGCGTTCGTCGACAAGGAGGTCACGCCGGACTTCCCGGACGGGCTCACGATCCAGGCCGGGCGCGGGCAGTGGCGGGACGCGAACGGCACGATCGAGAAGGAGCGGTCGTACGAGCTGATCCTGCTCTATCCGCAGGCGCGGGCGCAGAGCAGCGACCGCAAGATCGAGGAGATCCGCCGCGCCTACGAGAAGGCCTTCGGTCAGGAGGCGGTGGGGAGGGTGGACGACGAGGCGCGCGTCGACTTCTGATGTCATGGGCCGCGCGGCGGTGCCGGCTGTCGATACGGCTGGCGCACAAAAACTAACGCCGCTAGTTTATGAGCCTGACGACGAGGCAGCCCGCCCTGGAGGAAGCGCAATGAAGGCACACGACGGCATGTACATCGACGGTGCGTGGCGCCCTGCCGCGGGCCGGGACGTGATCGAGGTGGTCAACCCGGCCGACGAGCAGGTCGTCGGCCGGGTCCCGGCCGGCACCGCCGAGGACGTCGACACCGCCGTACGGGCCGCCCGCGCCGCCCTCCCGGGCTGGGCCGCGACCCCGCCCGCCGAACGGGCCGCGCGGCTGGCCGCCCTCCGGGACGTCCTGGAGGCCCGCAAGGACGAGATCGCCGAGACGGTCACCGCCGAGCTCGGCTCCCCGCTGAAGTTCTCGCAGGGGGTGCACGCGGGCGTGCCGATCGCGGTCGCGGGCTCGTACGCCGAGCTGGCGGCGACGTACGCCTTCGAGGAGAAGGTCGGCAACTCGACCGTCCACCACGAGCCCATCGGCGTGGTCGGCGCCATCACGCCCTGGAACTACCCGCTCCACCAGATCGTCGCCAAGGCCGCCCCGGCGCTGGCGGCGGGCTGCACGGTGGTGCTGAAGCCCGCCGAGGACACCCCGCTGGTCGCCCAGCTCTTTGCCGAGGCGGTGCACGAGGCCGGTGTCCCCGCCGGCGTCTTCAACCTGGTCACCGGCCGTGGCCCGGTGGCCGGCCAGGCGCTCGCCGAGCATCCGGGCGTCGACCTGGTCTCCTTCACCGGCTCCACGGCCGTCGGCCGGCAGATCGCCGCGGTGGCCGGCGCGGCGATCAAGAAGGTCGCCCTGGAGCTGGGCGGCAAGTCCGCCAACGTCATCCTGCCGAGCGCCGACCTCGCCAAGGCCGTCAACGTCGGCGTCGCCAACGTCATGTCCAACTCCGGGCAGACGTGCAGCGCCTGGACGCGGATGCTGGTGCACCGGGACCAGTACGACGAGGCCGTGCAGCTGGCCGCGGACGCCGCCGCGAAGTACGGCGAGCGCATCGGGCCGGTGGTGAGCGCCAAGCAGCAGGAGCGGGTGCGCGGCTACATCGAGAAGGGCGTGGCCGAGGGCGCGCGGCTGGTCGCGGGCGGTCCCGAAGCGCCGCGCGAGCAGGGCTACTTCGTCAGCCCGACCGTCTTCGCCGACGTGACGCCCGAGATGACCATCGCGCAGGAGGAGATCTTCGGCCCGGTCCTGTCGATTCTGCGGTACGACGACGAAGAGGACGCCCTGCGGATCGCCAACGGCACCGTCTACGGCCTCGCGGGCGCCGTCTGGGCGGGCGAGGAGGCGGAGGCGGTGGCCTTCGCGCGCCGTATGGACACCGGGCAGGTCGACATCAACGGCGGCCGCTTCAACCCGCTCGCCCCCTTCGGCGGCTACAAGCAGTCGGGTGTGGGCCGCGAACTCGGCGCGCACGGCCTGACCGAGTACCTCCAGACCAAGTCCCTCCAGTTCTAGGGGAGTTTCCTTCATCATGGCTGTCCGCGCCGCCGTCCTGCCCGCCATCGGCTCCCCGCTGGAGATCACCGACATCGACCTGCCCGACCCCGGCCCCGGCCAGGTCCGCGTCCGCCTCGCCGCCGCCGGCGTCTGTCACTCCGACCTGTCCCTGTCCAACGGCACCATGCGCGTCCCGGTCCCCGCGGTCCTCGGCCACGAGGGCGCCGGCACGGTCGTGGCCGTGGGTGAGGGCGTCACCGACGTCGCACCGGGCGACGGCGTTGTCCTCAACTGGGCGCCCTCCTGCGGAAGTTGTCATGCCTGCTCGCTCGGCGAGGTCTGGCTGTGCGCCAACGCGTTGAACGGCGCCGCCGACGTCTACGCCTGTACCGCCGAGGGCACCGACCTCCACCCCGGCCTGAACGTCGCCGCGTTCGCCGAGGAGACGGTCGTGTCGGCGGGCTGCCTGCTGCCGCTCCCGGACGGCGTCCCGCTCACCGACGCCGCCCTGCTGGGCTGTGCCGTCCTCACCGGCTACGGCGCCGTGCACCACTCGGCGCGGGTCCAGCCGGGCGAGACGGTCGCGGTGTACGGCGTCGGGGGAGTGGGCCTCGCCGCACTGCAGGCCGCCAGGATCGCGGGCGCGGCGAAGATCGTCGCGGTCGATGTCTCCCCGGAGAAGGAGGAGCTGGCCCGGGCGGCGGGCGCCACGGACTACGTCGGCGCCTCCGAGAACACGGCCCGCGAGATCCGTGCCCTCACCGGCAAGCAGGGCGTCGACGTGGCCGTCGAGTGCGTGGGCCGCGCGACGACGATCCGCACCGCCTGGGACTCCACCCGCCGCGGCGGCCGCACCACGGTCGTCGGCATCGGCGGCAAGGACCAGCAGGTCACCTTCAACGCCCTGGAGATCTTCCACTGGGGCCGAACCCTCTCCGGCTGCGTCTACGGCAACTCCGACCCGGCCCGTGACCTGCCGGTACTGGCCGAGCACGTCCGCGCGGGCCGCCTGGACCTGGGCGCGCTGGTGACGGAACGGATCGGGTTGGAGGGCATCCCGGCGGCGTTCGAGAACATGCTTGCGGGCAAGGGCGGCCGGGCGCTGGTGGTGTTCTGAGACCCATGGTTGCCCGGAGCGCTCAGGTGCTCCGGGCAACCTTCGCGCACACCCGTTGACCCCATACCGTCCAGTCAGTATGTTCCCCGGAACGTCCCCACCGCACCCACCGGAGTGTGCACGCATGGACACGTTCCCTTCCGCTCCCCCCGCTCCCACCTCGACTGCTCCGCCCTCCGCCAACCGCCGCCGCGTCGCCACCGCCGCAGCCCTCGCCTCAGCCGTCGAGTGGTACGACTACTTCGTCTTCGGCATCGCCGCCGCGCTCGTCCTGGGCGATCTGTACTTCCCGTCCGGCAGCCCCACCGCGGGAGTACTCGCCTCCTTCGCCACCTTCGCCGTCGGCTTCCTGGCCCGCCCCCTCGGCGGCATCGTCGCAGGCCACCTCGGCGACAAGCGCGGCCGCAAGCCGATGCTGGTCCTCGCGCTCACCCTCATGGGCCTCGCCACCACCGGCATCGGCCTGCTCCCGACGTACGACACCATCGGCGTCGCCGCGCCGATCCTGCTGGTCCTCTTCCGCGTGCTGCAGGGCATCGCCGTCGGCGCCCAGTGGGGCGGCGCGATGCTGATGGCCACCGAGTACGCCCCCGAGGGCAAGCGCGGTATCTACGGCAGCTTCGTCCAGCTCGGCGTGCCCATCGGCGTGGTGACCGCCAACACGGTGTTCCTGCTCGCCGGAGCCTTCACCACCGACTCCGAGTTCGCGGCCTGGGCCTGGCGCGTGCCGTTCCTCGTCGGCCTGCTCGTCCTCGTGCTCGCCTGGTACATCCACACGCGCGTCGAGGAGACCCCCGAATTCCGGGAGGCGGAGAAGGCGCTGGCCGAGAAGGAGAAGTCGGAGCAGTCCTCCCCGCTGCGCACGATCCTGCGCGGCCACCTCGGCACGGTGCTGCTCGCCGGCGGCTCCTTCGCCGTGAACACCGCGACCTTCTACATCATCATCACCGGCGTGCTCGACTACACGACCCGCGAGCTCGGCATGAAGAAGAGCGCCGTCCTCACCGTCTCGCTCTGCATCAGCCTCACCCAGCTGGTGCTGATCCCGGCTGCCGCCGCGCTCTCGGACAAGATCGGCCGTATCCGCATCTACGCGCTCGGCGCGGCCGGCATCGGCCTGTGGGCCGTACCGCTGTTCCTGCTGATCGACACCGGGTCGCTGCTGTGGCTGGCGGTCGGCACGTTCGTGGCCAGCTGTTTCCTCAGCATCATGTACGGCCCCCAGGCGGCCTTGTTCGCCGAGCTGTTCACGCCCGAGATGCGCTACACGGGCGCCTCCCTCGGCTACCAGATCGCGGCCGTGCTCGGCGGTGGCCTCGCCCCGTTCGTCATGGTGCTGCTGCTGGAGGCCACCGGCACCTCGATGGCGGTCTCCGGCTACATCATCGGCCTGTCGGTGATCGCCCTGCTGTCCATCAAGGTCCTTGCGGACAGGGCGCGTTCACGCTGATTCCCGGGTCTGCTCGGGTTGTGGTGCCACCGCCACGACCCCAGGCCCTGCCGTCACATTCCCGCCTGCCCGGCGACGGCGGACGACGGGAATGTGACGGCAGGGCCTGGCCGCCCGGGTCCGGGACCGCGACACGGCGACCCCGGCCAGGCACAGCGCGCCGCCCGCCAGGGTGAGCGGCCCCGGCACCTCGCCCAGCGCCAGCCACGACATCAGCACGACAAGGGCGGGCACCGCGTACGTGGTCGCGCCCATGCGGCTGGCGGTCGTACGGGCCAGGGCGTAGGCCCAGGTCGTGAAGGCGAGCGCCAGCGAAAAGACGCCCAGATAGACCAGGTTGAGGGTCGCGGGGACGGAGGCATCGGCCACGTCGTCGATGAGCTGCCCGCTGAACGGCAGGCAGACGACCGCGCCGACCAGACACCCGAACGTCGTCACCTGGAGCGGGCTCGCATGGCCCAGCGCCGGCTTCTGCGCCACCACACCGCCCGCGTACCCGACCGCGGCGAGCAGGCACAGCACCACCCCGAGCACCGAGGAGCCGCCCCCGCCCGACATCGACAGACCCACGGTCACCGCACCGGCGAACGACACCGCCATCCCCGCCAGCAGCCGCGGCGGCGTCGGGTCCCCGAGCAGCCGGGCGCCCAGCAGCGCGATGAGGATGGGCCCGATGTTCACGACGAGAGCCGCCGTACCGGCGTCCACCTGCTGCTCGCCCCAGTTCAGCACGACGCTGTAGAAGCCGAACCACAGCAGGCCCGATATCGCGATCCCGGGCCAGGCCGCCCGAGGAGGCAGCCCCTCCCGACGGACGAGGCAGATCACCCCCAGCACCAGGGCGCCGACGAGCAGCCGCCCCAGCGCGAGCGCGCCCGGCGAGTACTCCTCACCCGCGCTGCGGATGGAGACGAAGGCGGAGGCCCACAGCACGACGGTGACGGTGGCGGCACCGGCGGCGAGTAGTTCGGTGCGGTGGGGCGGACGGGTCGCAGAGGTGGTCATCATGCTCCAGAGGCTAGGGATGCAGGGGTTCGGAAGCTCGCGGATTTCGGACAGGTCGTTGGCCGTCTGCGGGTGCGTGGGGGGCTCGTCGCGCCCACGCGGCGGAGCCGCATGTCGATACAGCTCCGGGCCCCTATCGAGGCGCTCAGCGCAGCGTTGCCTCATCAATGCCCAGCAGCTCGGACAGGGCCCGCTCACCCGACGCAGTCACCTTCACCGCCCGCTCGGACCCGATCCGCACACACCACCCCGCGTCCAGCGCGTGCCGGCACAGGGCCGCACCCGCGACGCCCGCGAGATGCGGTCGGCGTTCGGTCCAGTCGAGGCAGGCGCGGGCCAGCGGGCGGCGGCCGGTGCGGTCGAGGCGGATACCGGCGGTGTCGAACCAGCCGAGGCCCGCGTCCGTGAGCGCGAACCCGGTGTCCTGCCGCAGCAGCCCGTGCGCGGTCAGCGCGTCCGTGACCGCGATGCCGAGCCGCCCGGCGAGATGGTCGTAGCAGGTACGGCCGCGCGCCATGGCCGACCCGGCGCTGGACTCCCGCAGGTTCCGCGGCCGTACGGTGGCACTCGGCGACACCTGCGCGGCCAGGTCCTCCACCAGTTGCGCGACGCGCGCGCCGGCCAGCCGTACGTACCGGTGCCGCCCCTGCCGCTCCTCGGTGAGCAGCCCGCCCGCGACGAGCTTGCTCAGATGCTCGCTCAGCGTCGACGCGGCGACCCCGGCGTGCCGCGCCAGCTCGCCGGCGGTCCACGCCCGCCCGTCGAGCAGCGCCAGCAGACAGGCCGCCCGGGTCTCGTCGGCGATGAGCCCGGCGAGCCGGGCCAGTTGCGGCGCCTGGGGGTCCCTGGTGGTCATGCCTCCCAGCATGGGCCACGGACACTTCGGTGAACGCCGAAGCGTGTTATGCGGTGCGCCCGACCTGCTCGTACTGCCCCGCCAGCCCGTCCAGCAGCGCCGCCAGCCCCGTCTCGAAGGCCCGCTCGTCGATCTTCTCCTGCCGCTCGGGGAGGAGGTGGGCCTGTCCGAGGTGCGGATAGTCGGCCGGGTCGTACGCGCTGGCGTCGTCGACGAAGCCCCCGGCGAACGAGCCCAGCGCGGAGCCCATGATGAAGTACCGCATCAGCGCCCCGATGGACGTGGCCTGCGCCGGCGGCCAGCCCGCGTCGACCATCGCGCCGTAGACCGCGTCGGCGAGCTTCAGCCCGGCCGGGCGACGCCCCGGACCCGTGGCCAGGATCGGGACGATGTTCGGGTGGTCGCGCAGGGCGGCCCGGTAGGAGACGGCCCAGTCGTGCAGTGCGGTCCGCCAGTCCCGGCCGTCCTCGAACATCGACAGGTCGACCTGGGCACTCACCGAGTCCGCGACCGCCTCCAGGATCTCGTCCTTCGTGCGGAAGTGGTTGTAGAGGGACGGCCCGCTCACCCCCAGCTCGGCGGCGAGCCGACGCGTGGAGACGGCGGCCAGGCCCTCCGTGTCCACGAGTGCGCGCGCCGTCTCGACGATCCGGTCGTAGCTCAGCAGGGGCTTGCGCGGTCGGGCCATGGCGCACATAGTAGGGCTGCCGAACAGAAACTAGCAGTGCTAATTTAAATGTACGGCTTTCAATGTCCACTGTCAGTGGGGTGATTCGGCATGAACCTGGAGCTCAGCGAGGAGCAGACCGCCGTCCGGCGGCTCGCCCGGGACTTCGTGGAGCGCGAGATCGTCCCCCATGTCGTCGCCTGGGACCGCGCCGAGGAGGTCGACCGCGCAGTCGTGAAGAAGCTCGGCGAGGTCGGCTTCCTGGGCCTGACGATCGACGAGGAGTACGGCGGCTCGGGCGGCGACCATCTCGCGTACTGCCTGGTGACCGAGGAACTCGGCCGCGGCGACTCGTCCGTGCGCGGGATCGTGTCCGTCTCGCTCGGCCTGGTCGCCAAGACGATCGCCGCCTGGGGGAGCGAGGAGCAGAAGCGGCACTGGCTGCCGGGGCTCACCGCCGGCGAGTACGTCGGCTGCTTCGGCCTCACCGAACCGGGCACCGGGTCCGACGCGGGCAACCTCACCACCCGTGCGGTCCGCGACGGCGAGGACTACGTCATCAGCGGCACCAAGATGTTCATCACCAACGGCACCTGGGCCGATGTCGTCCTGCTCTTCGCCCGCTCCACCGACGCGCCCGGCCACAAGGGCGTCTCCGCCTTCCTGGTCCCCACCGACACCCCCGGCCTGACCCGCCGCACCATCCACGGCAAGCTCGGCCTGCGCGGTCAGGCCACCGCCGAGCTGGTGCTGGAGGACGTACGGGTGCCTGCCGAGGCCATGCTGGGGGAGGAGGGCAAGGGCTTCTCGGTCGCGATGTCGGCCCTGGCCAAGGGGCGGATGTCGGTCGCCGCGGGGTGCGTCGGCATAGCCCAGGCCGCGCTGGAGGCGGCCGTCCGATACGCCGGTGAACGCGAGCAGTTCGGCCGGACCATCGCCCACCATCAGCTGGTCCAGGAGCTGATCAGCGACATCGCCGTGGACGTGGACGCGGCCCGGCTGCTGACCTGGCGGGTCGCCGACCTGATCGACCGCGGGCAGCCCTTCGCCGTCGAGTCCTCCAAGGCCAAGCTCTTCGCCTCCGAGGCCGCCGTCCGCGCCGCCAACAACGCCCTGCAGGTCTTCGGCGGTTACGGCTACATCGACGAGTACCCGGCGGGCAAACTGCTGCGCGACGCCCGCGTGATGACCCTCTACGAGGGCACGAGCCAGATCCAGAAGCTGCTCATCGGGCGGGCGCTGACGGGGGTTTCAGCGTTCTGAGTATCCTCCTGAGTACTTGGGCGGATGTGGCCGGCGCCGCGTCCGCCGAAGCTTGGCCGCATGAGTGACACACCGGTCAAGCAGCAGAGCACGGCCGCCTTCTACGGCCAGGCGGTCGCCTCCTTTGCCGTCGCGATGGCGGCCACCGCCATCGGAATCTTCCGGCTGAACGCCGACGCATGGGTGCGAGGCTTCCTCGCGATCGCCGTGCTCTACCTGGTCACCTCCGCCTTCACGCTGGCCAAGGTCATCCGGGACCGCCAGGAGGCCGGGCAGATCGTCAGCCGGGTCGACCAGGCGCGACTGGAGAAGCTGCTCGCCGAGCACGACCCGTTCGAGAAGATCTGAGCCGGACCCGTACGCCGCTGAGCGGGCACACTAAGCGCCCGCTCAGCTTCAGCGGTATGGTGGGGGTTCTGTCATCGAGAGGGGCGAGTGAGCGATGAGTACGGCGGAGGAGACGGCCGGCGGCGACACGTCGGCGTGGGGTGAGGTTACGCCCGACGCGGCCAGGCGGCTGCTGATCGCTGCCGTGGAGGCCTTCGCCGAGCGCGGCTACCACGCCACGACGACCCGTGACATCGCGGGCCGCGCCGGGATGAGCCCCGCCGCGCTCTACATCCACTACAAGACCAAGGAAGAGCTGCTCCACCGCATCAGCAGGATCGGCCACGAGAAGGCGCTCGAGATCCTGCGTACGGCTTCCCGCCGCGAGGGCACGGCGGCCGAGCGGCTCGCCGACGCGGTGAGCTCCTTCGTCCGCTGGCACGCCGGCGGGCGCACGACTGCCCGGGTCGTGCAGTACGAGCTGGACTCGCTCGGCCCGGATGCCCGCGCCGAGATCCTCGCGCTGCGCCGGCAGTGTGACGCCGAGGTGCGCGGGATCATCGAGGACGGTGTGGCGGCCGGCGAGTTCGACGTGCTGGACGTGAAGGGCACGACCCTCGCCGTGCTCTCCCTGTGCATCGACGTGGCCCGCTGGTTCAGCGTCGACGGCCCCTGGACGCCCGACGAGGTCGGCGCGCTGTACGCCGACCTCGTGCTGCGGATGGTGGGAGCGAAGTAGGCCTCCCGGCTCCTTGCGCCGCTCGGCTACAGGTAGTACCGCGAGACGGACTCGGCGACGCATACGGGCTTGTCCCCGCCCTCGCGCTCCACGCTGAACGCGATGGTGACCTGGACGCCGCCCGCCACGTCGTCCACGCCGGTGATCGTGGCGGTGGCACGCAGCCGCGAGCCGACCGGCACCGGGGCGGGGAAACGGACCTTGTTCGTCCCGTAGTTGACGCCCATCTTCACGCCTTCGACCTTGATGAGCTGGGGTCCGAAGAGCGGAAGCAGCGAGAGGGTGAGATACCCGTGGGCGATGGTGGTCCCGAAGGGCCCGGCGGCGGCCTTCTCCGGATCGACGTGGATCCACTGGTGGTCACCGGTGGCCTCCGCGAAGAGATCGATCCGCTTCTGGTCGACCTCCAGCCAGTCCGTGTACCCCAGCTGCTCGCCCACCGCCGCCTTCAGGTCGTCGGCGGAGGTGAAGATCCTCGGCTCTGCCATGTCCAGGCCTCTCGCGTCGTCTGTCTCGGATGTCTCGGATGACCAATGCCTAAGCGACTGCTTAGCATGCTAGGCCGTGAAGCCTCTGTCAACGGAACCGGGCTGTGACGCGATAGGTAGGTTTGAGGCGTGCCCCAGATCCCCGAGAAGATCCACGAGCTCACGGTCGGCCAGCTCGCCGCCCGGAGCGGCGCCGCCGTCTCCGCCCTGCACTTCTATGAGTCCAAGGGCCTGATCAGCAGCCGCCGCACCTCCGGCAACCAGCGACGCTACACCCGTGACACCCTGCGCCGGGTCGCCTTCGTCCGGGCCGCGCAGCGCGTCGGCATCCCCCTGGCCACGATCCGCGACGCCCTCGCCGAACTCCCCGAGGAACGCACGCCCACCCATGAGGACTGGGCGCGATTGTCGGAGGCCTGGCGCTCGGAGCTGGAGGAGCGCATCAAGCAACTGAACCGCCTCCGCGACCACTTGACCGACTGCATCGGCTGCGGCTGCCTCTCCCTGGACACGTGCGTCCTCTCCAACCCGGACGACGTCTTCGGCGAACGGCTCACGGGGTCCCGTCTGCTGGCGGAGCCGGGGGGTCGGCAGAAGGCGGCACCGGGTACGGGCGGGAAGCGGGAGCAGGAGGCCGGGGACCGCTGCTGACACGCTGGGTGGCCAGGGGCGCCCACGCGGCGGAGCCGCATATCGATCCAGTCCCGCGCCCCTGGCGTGCTGCAGCGTCGTCGGCAGTCGGGCGACGGCCCTGAGTCACTCGTACTCGGTCCCGCCCTTCCGCGTCAGATACGCCGGGCTCACCGCCTTCGCGATCGCCCGCCCCCCGGTCACCGTGCTGTGCCGCTCGACAACCGGTCGTATCACCACGCCCTCCCGCAGATGCAGCTCCCGCCCCGAGACGGTCTCGCGCCCCGTGGCAACCTCCAGTACCCGCTCGATGTCGAACGGTCCCTCGAACAGCCGTGGTACCAGGGGCAGTTCCCCCTCCAGTACCTCCGCGGCGTCCAGCCACCGCACCCGACCGTCGATCTCAGCGGACACATCGAACACGGCGTACCCCAAGGTCTCCCGTCGACCGTCGGCGCCATATGTCAGGTCCTGCACGCCCGCGCCGTACACCTCGCCGAAGATGCCCACCCGGCGGGCACCCAGTCGCGCGGCCAGCCGAGCCGCCGCCTCGGCGACGCCGTGCCCCCGCATCGCCCGCCAGTACAGATTCCGCGACTCCTCCTTCAGCGCCAGCGACTTCGCCCCGAAGCCCTTGGAGGAGACGTACACCCGGTCCTCGTCGGCGACATACGTCAGCAGGCACGCCGATCCGTGCAGTTTCTCGGTCAGGATCACGGGCTCACCCGGCACGAAGATGTCCGGATACCGCTGGATGTTCTCGATGTCGACCCAGGGCAGCAGATCCGGCGCCGACTCCACCTCACCGGACATCGTCGGCGGGATCGGCGGCACCCACTTGGTGACCCCGAGCAGCTCCGCGAAGTCGGTCCCCTCCGCAGCCGCCCGCGCCAGATCGACGTCGGCCAGCACCTTCGGCCGGCACACGATCCCCTGCGACAGCTCACCGCGCAGCCGCACCGCCTTGACCCGGTCGGCCCCGCTCCCCGCCAGCCGCCCGGTCAGCCCCAGTTCCTCGATCAGTTCGGCCGGCAGCACGGACTGCTCGGGGATGTACACGGCGGCCTCACCGGTGCGGTACGCGCCCTTGGCGACGACGGCCCGGTACAGACCCACCTGGGCCAGCTCCAGGGCGTCGGCGTTGGGGTGTTCGTGGACGGTCAGCACTTCGGCGGTGACGCGCAGCGTCGACATCGGGGACTCCTCGGTCGTCCTCAGGTGTGTTTCATCGCTCCCAACTGTCCGGACGGGAAAGGGCTGGAGCGAGCCGATTAGCGGCTGGTATCGTCGCGATCTTCGGCCGGCGGCACGCCGCCGCGCACGGAGTCCTGACGGGGTCGACCTCCATGCCCTCACCTGCCCTTGACGCCGCTCTCGCGGACATCGACACGGTCTTCAACGGGTTCGCCAGCCCTACGGAGATCGGCTGCGAGCGGTGCTTCGATCCGCAGGAGACGGCGTATCTGCGCACGCCGTACACGCGTGTGCCCGCCGACCTGGTCCGCAGGTTCGTCTTCAAGGTCCCCGATCACTTCGAGGACCACGCCGCCGTGATGCGGCGCCTGCTGCCGCAGACGGCGCGGGCGATGGCGGACGGCAGCATGGACGTGGCGTGGTGGGGGCACGGGCTGACCCGCGTGGACTGGCACTCCTGGCCGACGGAGCAGTCCGACGCCATCCAGGCGTTCCTGACCGCCTGGTGGCGGGATGCCCTCGCGTCCCCCGAGCCGCCGCATCCGGTCACCGACGTATTCGACTCCTGTTCCTCGATCGCCGGGACCGTGACCCCCTTCCTTGCCGACTGGATCCGGCATCCCGTCGCCGACACACACCTCGTGTCCTGCGCACGCCGGTGGATGGCCGACCTCCTCGCCGATGACCTGCCGCTCACCTGCGGGTTCGACGAGGGCAAGGAGGGGGCCGTCGCGGAGTTGCAGTCCTGGTTCGCTCGCAACGCTCCCGCCCGCCTCCGCGCCCAAGGCGAGCCCGGCCTCGCGACGGAGGCCGAACTCCTCGCCCTGCCCTACGACGACCGCTGGGCCCACCCGTACTGGTACAAACCCTCCGCCACCAACTGAGCGTTGGACCCGGCCCGTTCCCCGTCCGGCAGGACCAGCGTGTCCTCCAGGCCGATGCGCGTCGCCAGCCCCAGCCGCCCCGCCAGTCGCAGCACCGGCCACGCCCCTGCGTCCTCCCCGTGCAGCAGCACCGGACGGCCGAACGCCGCGCCCAGGTCGGTCAGCAGCGCATGCGCGGACTCCTCGGCCGTCTTTGCCGAGGTGTCCCTCACCTCGGCCAGCACCCGCAGCACCTTCGGCCCGAGCGGCGAGACCGCGAACCGCGCCGCCCCGTCCGTGCCCGACCAGATGCCCGCCTCCACGCCCACGCCCCGCTCCAGCAGCGCCGCCGCCACCTCCTCGGCGCCCGGCTCATGCCAGTTGACCGAGGCGTGGTCGGGGAGCACCGGGAGCACCGTCCAGCTCCGGATCCGCGCCACCCGGTCCGCCGCATCCGGTTCCGCCCACGCGCCCGTCGTCACGCCGACCGGCACCGGCACCCGGGCCCGTATCGCCTCCAGCGTCGGAGCGAGCACGCGCGGCGACAGGCTGTCCTGTCCGCAGGGAGTCTTGGGGTGGACATGGATGTCCGTGGCCCCCGCCGCGACGGCCTCGGCCGCGGAGTCGGCCAGTGCCTCCGGTGAGAGAGGCACCACCGCACCGTCGCCCGCCCCTCGGGGCCCGTTCAGACACACCTGGATCATGGCTCGATGGTGCCAGCCGCCACTGACAACGGGGGCGGTTGACAAGGCACCGGCAACGGGAGTGAGAAGGCGAGGCAGCGAACTTACGGCGCCAAATAGGGGGTGCGGCATCCCCAGCGCACCCCCGTCGTACTAGGCGGACATCAGCAGCCGCCGTTCGCGCCGCGACGCCGACAGCGCTTCGGGCGTGAGAACCGGACGCGGCACCACGATTCCGCAGTCCGTGCAGACGGGCCCCGACGACGGTTCATGGGCCAGGTCGTACTGCCAGATCAGCCGCTCACCGCCACACACCGGGCACTCCGAGCCCGGTTCGCGCTCCAGCGCGGAGATCAGTCGGCGCAGCACCTCGGCCAGTGGTTCATGCGGGTGGACCCGGGGGTTGTCGCACCAGGCGACTCCGAAACCGCCCCAGGTCAGCCGGTGCCAGTCGTCCACGGTGCCCGGCCTGCGCAGTCCGTCGTGCTTTTCCCTTTTGCGTCGCTCGGCGAAGTCGACCTCGTAGGCCAGCCAGACCGAACGCGCTTCCTCCAGCTCGTCCAACGCGGCCACGAGCCGCGCCGGATCGGGGGACCGGTCCTCCGGACCGAACCCTGCCCGGGAGCACAAGTGGTCCCAGGTCGCCCGGTGCCCATAAGGGGCGAACCGCTCAAGGCACTTACGCAGCGAGTAGCGCCGCAGCGCCAGATCGCACCGTGGGTCTCGCACCTGTCTCGCCAGACTCCGGAAACCGGCCATCGCCCTGCACCTCCGTCACATCTGCACCTGTACTTCGGTCACTTCGGCGTTGTCGCACGGACTTCGCGCGACGTTGACGAATAGACGTATCGACAAGCGATTTGGCTCCATTCGATTTCCGATGACCTCCATAGCGCGCCCTGGTGACTTCAAAAAGTGACGCATGTTCATCTTCAATCCCGGGGATACCGCCGGTAACATCCGGCCCACCCTCGTCGGTAGGAGCTGCCATGCCACGGCGTACCCCACGCAACGCCCTCGACAGACTGAGAACTCCCGGCAGGTTCCCCGGGTTCCTGAAGACGGCATCCATATGCGCCCTGATTGCCGGTCTTTTGTCGCCACTTTCCCAAGCCGCGACCGCGCCCGATGCCGCGGCGGCCGAGGCCACGGCCGCGAACGACTACTGCGGGAACCAGTGCTCCGACATCCTGCCACCCGGCCAGAACGGCAACGCCACCCTCGCCCAGATCCTGCTCAACCAGGCCTTCGGCACCCAGCCCGAACACGCCGCGGACCAGCTGGGCCCCTACGCCAACCTGGCCAAGGGCTACTCCGGTCTGACCAACGCGACGATCAACAACTTCTTCAACGACGCCTCGTTCGGCGTCCCGTCCGATCAAGTGGCCTCCACCGTGAGTCCCGCCGGGCGCAGTGACGTGACGATCGTCCGTGACAAGAAGACGGGTGTGCCGCACATCACCGGTACCACCAGATACGGCACGGAGTTCGGTGCCGGCTATGCGGCCGCCCAGGACCGGCTGTGGCTGATGGACGTCTTCCGGCACGTCGGACGCGGTCAGTTGACCTCGTTCGCCGGCGGCGCGGCGTCCAACCAGGGCCTTGAGCAGGAGTTCTACCGCCACGCGCCGTACACCGAGGCAGATCTGCAGGCACAGATCGACAACGCCGTCGCCGCGGCCGGCGCCCGGGGCGAGCAGGCCCTCGCCGACGTCAACGCCTACGTCGCCGGCATCAACTCCTACATCGACGCCTCCGACAGCGGCCGCTACTTCCCCGGCGAGTACGTCCTGACCGGTCACAAGGACTCGGTCACCAACGCCGGCACGATCGAGCACTTCAAGCCCACCGACCTGGTCGCCCTGGCGTCCGTGATCGGCGCCCTGTTCGGCTCCGGAGGCGGCGGCGAGGTCAACAACGCCGTGTCCCTGCTGGCCGCCCAGGAGAAGTACGGCGTGGCCGAGGGCACGAAGCTGTGGGAGTCGTTCCGCGAGCGCAACGACCCGGAAGCGGTCGTCACCGTCCACGACAAGAGCTTCCCGTACGCCACCAAGCCCGCCGACCCGCAGGGCGAGGCCCTGCCCGACGCCGACTCGGTGACCGAGGAACAGCTGGTCTACGACCGTACGGGCAGCGCGGCCGGCTCCGCCGCGACCACCGCCTCCACCACAGCGGCCGAGACCGCCATGACCTCGGCCAAGCGCGGCATGTCCAACGCCCTCGTGGTGAGCGGCGAACACACCGCGAGCGGCCACCCGGTCGCCGTCTTCGGCCCGCAGACCGGCTACTTCGCACCCCAGCTGCTCCTGCTCCAGGAGATCCAGGGCCCCGGCATCAGCGCCCGCGGCGCCTCCTTCGCCGGCCTGAGCATGTACGTCGAGCTCGGACGCGGCCAGGACTACTCGTGGAGTGCCACGACCTCCGGCCAGGACATCATCGACACCTACGCAGTCGAGCTGTGCCAGGACGACTACCACTACCTGTACCGCGGCACCTGCACCGCGATGGAGAAGGTCGAGCAGAAGAACGCCTGGAAGCCGACGACCGCCGACGGGACCGCCGAGGGCTCGTACACGATGCGGGTCTGGCGCACGAAGTACGGTCCCGTCACACACCGCGCGACCGTCGGCGGCAAGAAGGTCGCCTACACCACCCTGCGCTCGTCCTACCTGCACGAGGCCGACTCGATCATCGGCTTCCAGATGCTGAACGACCCGGACTACGTCAAGGGCCCGGAGGACTTCCAGAAGGCGGTGCAGCACATCAACTACACCTTCAACTGGTTCTACGCCGACTCCGCGCACACCGCCTACTACAACAGCGGCGACAACCCGGTCCGGGCGACCGGCGTCGACGCGGAGTTCCCGGTGTGGGCGCAGTCGGCGTACGAGTGGCGGGGCTGGGACCCGACGACGAACACGGCGCAGTACACCCCGCCGTCGGCCCACCCCAACTCCATCGACCAGGACTACTACATCTCCTGGAACAACAAGCAGGCCAAGGACTACACGACCGCTCCCTGGGGCGACGGCTCGGTCCACCGCGGCAACCTGCTGGAGAACCGGGTGAAGAAGCTGGTCGCCGCGGGCGGCGTGACCCGGTCCTCGCTGGTGAAGGCGATGGCTGACGCGGGCCTGGCCGACCTGCGGGCCGAGGACGTGCTGCCGGACCTGCTCAAGGTTGTGGGCAGCTCCACGGTGACCGACTCCACGGCCGCGGCGGCCGTGAGCAAGCTCCAGGCGTGGATCTCGGCGGGCGCCAAGCGCACCGAGACGTCGGCCGGCTCGAAGACGTACGCCGACGCCGACGCGATCCGCATCCTGGACGCGTGGTGGCCGCTGCTGGTCAAGGCCGAGTTCGAACCGGGCCTCGGGAGCGAGCTGTACGGCGCGATGACGAACAACCTGCCCATCGACGAGTCCCCGTCCGCCGCACACGGCCCGACCGGCTCGCACGCCGGAAGCTCCTTCCAGTACGGCTGGTGGAGCTACGTCGACAAGGACATCCGGGCCGTGCTGGGTGAGTCGGTGCAGGGTCCGCTCGACCGGAAGTACTGCGGCGGCGGCAGCCTCAGCGCCTGCCGGGACATCCTGATCAGCACCCTGAAGGAGGCCGCCGGCAAGACCGCGGCCCAGGTCTACCCCGGCGACGACCAGTGCTCGGCGGGCGACCAGTGGTGTGCCGACTCGATCGTCCAGCGGACACTGGGCGGCATCAAGCACTCCAAGATCAGCTGGCAGAACCGGCCGACCTATCAGCAGGTGGTGGAGTTCACGTCACATCGGTGACGTGTGAGGTGACGTATGAGCGGCGGCGGGTCAGCGGATGCGGCCCGCCGCCAGCACCACTTGCGCCAACTCCCGGTGCACGATGTCGCTGTGCGCTCCCGCCGGCGGTCCGCCACGTTGGACGACCGCCGCCGCGTCGATGTTCACGCACCCCGAAGCGGGCAGCTCTGCCCTCAGCACGTCGGGCAGCCTGAGCGACCGTGTCCCCGGCACCGCCTGCACCCCGTCGTGCCCCATCGCACCCCACTTGGCACCCAGCATCCGGCCGATGTCCACAGCCGCGATGCCTCGCGCGTCCCGCGCCATGCGGGAGGCCAGCGGATACATCGTGGACAGGGCCGCGTCGTGCCGCGAGTAGCAGCACACCAGCGGTCCGTCGATACGGTTGTGCTGGCCCTCCAGCACCCCGCCCGCCCGCGCGTCGTGCGGCAGCCGGGACGCGAACGCGTAGTGCGAGAAGGCGCCTTGGAGCAGTGTCACGGACTTCACCGTGCGCACGCCCTTCGGCAGCCCTCGCAGAGCGAACGACACCAGCCGCGCGCCGAAGCTGTGCCCGACCAGATGCACCCGCACCTCGGGCGAGCGCGCGGCCAGCTGCCCGACCACCCGGCCGAGCCCACGCTCACCGACCGTCCCCGCGCGCCGCTTCATGGCGTAGTACGTCGCCTGCCGCAGCAGTTCGTGCGCACCCTCCCAGGGGTTCGGCAACGAGAAGGTGGCCGCACCGTCCGGCGTTCCGTTCGGCGCTTCGAGATGCGTCAGCGCCTGCGCGAACTCCTCGCACACGGCAGCCGTGGACGCCGAGAACATGTCCGGCGAGCTCTGCGGCACCCCCTCCGCCAGGGTGTCCGCCGCGAACAGCGCCTGCGGCCCCGGCGGCACGATGTCCACCAGCATCCGCACCAGCCGCCCGAACTCCTCCAACTCGGCTTCCTCGCGCGGCTGCTGGTCCAGCATCCGCGCGATCTGGTCGATCACCGTCGCCCGCCCCGGGAACGTCTCCAGCAGCGCGTGCCGCGTGTCCTTGTCGAGCGCCGGGCGGCGGGGCATCTCGGCCGCCACGGCCCGCGGAAAGTCCGGGATCGGCTCGTCCGAGAACCGCATCGACGGCCAGACCACGCCCACGTACCCGATCTTCGCCGCCGGAGCGAGCTGCGGGATCGGCGCGAAGAAGCGGTCGTAGAGCCGGGTCGCCCCCGAGCGGTCGGTGTTCCAGCCGTGCGCGAAGACGATCAGATCACGGACGTGGTGCTGCGCCACCCCGGCCAGCACCCGGTCCCGCTTGCCGGCGTCCGGGTCCCCGTCCGCGTCGAAGGTCAGCTCCCAGTAGGGAGTCACGCTCACTGCCGGATTCGCCATCACAGGCCCCCTGTCCCCCGTAGTGGTGCGATACGGGCGCATCGTCCTGCTACCGGGCGCAAATGGCCATACGTCGTCACTCATCCGGGGCACACAATGGGGGCGCTCATTTGTACAGCAGGTACTCCCTGCGGACCCGCCGGAACGCCGCCAGCTCCTGCTGCCAGCCCGCCACCACCTCGTCGGCGCTCGCGCCCGCGTCGATCATCGTGCGCACCTGGGCGGAGCCGGTGAGCTTGTCGATCCAGTTGTCGGGGCGCCAGCCGAAGCCGCTCCAGGCCTTCTTGGCGGTCACGAGCAGGGCGATCCCGGTGCGGACGGGGTCGTACGCGGCCCGGTCGTGCACATGGATCTGTACGCCGCCGATGGTCTTGCCCTGGAACTTCGAGAACGTGGGCGCGAAGTAGGCCTCCCTGAAGTGCACGCCGGGCAGGTCGAGTTCGCTCACGGAGGCCGCCCAGCGTCCGTCGATGCCTTCCGCGCCCAGCAGTTCGAACGGGCGGGTGGTGCCGCGCCCCTCCGACAGGTTCGTGCCTTCGAAGAGGCAGGTCCCCGAGTACACCAGCGCGGTGTCCGGGGTCGGCATGTTCGGGCTCGGCGGCACCCACGGCAGGCCCCAGGCGTCGTAGAACTCGGACCGTTTCCAGCCCGTCATCCGTACGGTCTCCAGGGGGACCGGGGTGGTGAGGAACTCCCCGTTGAACAGGCGCGCCAGCTCGGCGACCGTCATGCCGTGCGCCTGGGAGATGGGCCGGCGGCCGACGAAGGTGGCGAACTCCTCGTGGAGGACGGGGCCTTGGGCCGAGCGACCGGTCACGGGGTTCGGGCGGTCGAGTACGACGAAGCGTTTGCCCGCGAGTTGGGCCGCCTCCATGCAGTCGTAGAGCGTCCAGATGTACGTGTAGAAGCGGGCGCCCACGTCCTGGATGTCGAAGACGATCGTGTCCACGCCGGACGCGGTGAAGATGTCGGCGAGGGGGCGGCCGCTCTTCAGGTACGTGTCGTAGACCGGGAGGCCGGTTGCCGGGTCGTCGTAGCGGCCCTCGGAGCCGCCGGCCTGGGCGGTGCCGCGGAAGCCGTGTTCGGGGCCGAAGACGGCCGCTAGGTTCACCCGGTCGTCGGCGTGCATGACGTCGACGATGTGACGTACGTCGCGGGTTACGCCGGTGGGGTTCGTCACGATACCGACGCGCTGGTCGTCGAGGACGGCGTAGCCTCCGGCGACGAGGCGCTCGAAGCCGGTTTGCCTGCGGCGGTCGGCCGAGTGGGCCGGTGTGGCCGTGGGGAGGGAGATTGCCGCCGTTGTCGCTGCGAGTAGGGCTCGTCTGGATAGGCGCATGAGGTGCAAGGTATGCGCTCCCGCAGGTTGTGGGGAGAGGGCGTGGCAGTACCCCTTTCTTGTTACATACCGACCGGTTAGTCTGGTCGCCGCAGGAGAGCCGCAGCCGAAGGAGACCGATGGTGGAAGCCGTGCAGGACGCCCGAGTGGTCGTCACCGGAGCGGGGGGCGGTATCGGGGCCGCGCTGGCCCGTCGGTTCGCTGCCGAAGGAGCCCGGGTCGTTGTCAATGACCTGGATGCCGGGAAGGCCGAAGCGGTCGCCGATGAGATCGGCGGCATCGCGGTTCCCGGTGATGCCTCCGCCATCGTCGCCGATGCCCGGGACGCGCTCGGCGGCGCGGTCGACGTCTACTGCGCCAACGCCGGCGTCGCCTTCGGTGGGCCGGACGTGGCCGACCTCGCCGATGCGAAGTCGTGGGAGCTGTCCTGGGACGTCAACGTCATGGCCCACGTCCGTGCGGCCCATGAGCTGCTCCCCGAGTGGCTGGAGCGGGGCAGCGGGCGCTTCGTGTCCACCGTCTCCGCCGCCGGGCTGCTCACCATGATCGGCGCCGCGCCCTACGCCGTCACCAAGCACGGCGCCTATGCCTTCGCCGAGTATCTGTCGCTGACGTACCGCCACCGTGGGATCAAGGTCCACGCCATCTGCCCGCAGGGCGTGCGCACCGACATGCTCGCCGCCACCGGCAGCGCGGGCGACCTGGTGCTCCACCCGACGGCCATCGAGCCGGACGACGTCGCGGACGCCCTGTTCAAGGGCATGGAGGAGGACCGTTTCCTGATCCTGCCGCACCCCGAGGTCGCCGGGTTCTACCAGGCGCGGGCCACCGAACCGGACCGCTGGCTGACCAGCATGAACCACCTCCAGCAGAAGTGGGAGGCGAACCGGTGACCGACGCCTCCGCCTACGCGGCCAAGCCCTGGCTGGCCCTGCTCAGCGACGCCCAGCGCGCCCCGATCGACCCGGCCGACACCCTCGTGCACGCCCTGCGCCGGGTGGTCGCCGAGACCCCGGAGCGCACTTTCCTCGCCTACTTCGACGGCCGCCTGACCTACCGCGAGGTCGACGAGCTCAGCGACTCCGTCGCCGGACACCTCGCCGCCCGCGGCCTGGAGCGCGGCGACCGGGTGGCGATCCTGCTGCAGAACTCCCCGCACTTCGTGCTCGCGCTGCTGGGCGCCTGGAAGGCGGGCGCGATCGTCGTGCCCGTCAACCCGATGTACAAGTCGGGGGAGGTCGGTCACGTCCTGCGGGACGGTGAGGTGGCCGCACTGATCTGTTCCGACCGGGCCTGGGAGTCGTACCTGCGTGAGACGGCGGCCGGGTCGCCGGTGAGGATCGCACTCACCGGCTGTGAGTTGGATTTCCAGACTCGCAACGACGCGCGCGTGCTGTCCTTCGAGCGGCTGCCGCAGGCCGACGACGCCGAGGACCTGGCGGTCGTCGCACGCGCCGGGCACAAGGCGCCGCAGGGCCGTGACCTCGGCCCGTCCGACATCGCGCTGATCAGCTACACCTCGGGCACCAGCGGCACCCCCAAGGGCGCCACCAACACGCACGGCAACATCATGTACAACGCCGAGCGGCAGCGGACCGGACTGGAGCTGCCCGAGGCGCCCGTCTACTTCGCGATGGCGCCCCTGTTCCACATCACCGGGATGGTCTGCCAGCTCGGCGCCTGTCTCGACAGCGCGGGCACGCTCGTGCTGGCCTACCGCTTCGAGGCGGGTGTCGTGCTCGACGCGTTCGCCGAGCACGCGCCCCACTACACCGTCGGCCCGTCGACCGCGTTCATGGCGCTGGCCGCCCACCCGGCGGTCACCCGCGACCACTTCGCCTCCTTCCGGATGATCTCCTCCGGCGGCGCCCCGCTGCCGCCCGCCCTGGTGGAGAAGTTCCGGGCCGGCCTGGGGCCGTACATCCGCAACGGCTACGGCCTCACCGAGTGCACCGCCCCCTGTGCCTCCGTCCCGCCCGGCCGGGAGGCCCCCGTCGACCCGGTCTCCGGGACGCTCGCCGTGGGCCTGCCGGGGCCCGAGACGGTCGTACGGATCGTCGGCGACGCGGGCGAGGAGGTGCCGTTCGGCGAGCAGGGCGAGATCCTCGTACGCGGTCCGCAGGTCGTGCCCGGCTACTGGCGGCGCCCCGACGCCACCGCCGAGACCTTCCCGGACGGCGAACTGCGCACCGGCGACATCGGCTTCATGGACGCCGACGGCTGGCTCTACGTCGTCGACCGCAAGAAGGACATGATCAACGCGTCCGGCTTCAAGGTCTGGCCGCGCGAGGTCGAGGACGTGCTCTACACCCACCCGGCGGTGCGCGAGGCGGCCGTCGTCGGGGTGCCCGACGGATACCGCGGAGAGACCGTCAAGGCGTACATCAGCCTCCGTCCGGGTGCGGAAACGGACCCCGACGCACTCGCCGCGTACTGCAGGGAGAGACTGGCCGCCTACAAATATCCCCGTCAGGTGGAGATCCTGCCCGACTTGCCCAAGACGGCAAGTGGGAAGATCCTCCGTCGGGAACTTCGTTCCCGCGCCAACGACGGCTAGACAACAGCCAGACATCTCGGAAAGGCAGGTGGCGGCACAGTGGCCAGGACGACGGACGGTGACGGTACGCCCGTCCCGCAGCGGCTGCTCGCCGCCGCCACCCGGCTCTTCGCAGAGCAGGGCTACGACCGCACCTCGGTGCAGGAGATCGTCGAGGCGGCCGGCGTCACCAAGGGGGCGCTGTACCACTACTTCGGCTCCAAGGACGACCTCCTGCACGAGGTGTACGCGCGCGTGCTGCGCCTCCAGCAGGAGCGCCTGGACGCCTTCGCGCAGGCCGACGAGCCGGTGGAGCAGCGGCTGCGGGCCGCGGCGGCGGACGTCGTGGTGACGACCATCGACAACCTCGACGACGCGATGATCTTCTGGCGGTCCATGCACCACCTGAGCCCGGAGAAGAACAAGCAGGTGCGCGCCGAGCGCCGGCGCTACCACGAACGCTTCCGCGCGCTCGTCGAGGAGGGCCAGAAGGCGGGCGTCTTCTCGAAGGCGACCCCCGCCGACCTGGTCGTGGACTACCACTTCGGGTCCATCCACCATCTGTCGACCTGGTACCGCCCGGACGGCCCGATGAGCCCCCAGGAGGTCGCGGACCATTTGGCGGACTTGCTGCT
Organism: Streptomyces sp. T12; assembly: GCF_028736035.1. Lineage (NCBI taxonomy): Bacteria > Bacillati > Actinomycetota > Actinomycetes > Kitasatosporales > Streptomycetaceae > Streptomyces > Streptomyces sp. T12. The sequence goes on along the minus strand of NZ_CP117866.1, from coordinate 2,071,269 downwards.
GCGGGCGCTGCGTCCCTGAGGGCCGAGAAGTTTCTCGCCCCCGCCAGGGGGCTCTGCCCCCTGGGACGGGACGGGTAGGGGCGGCGGGGGCGAAAAACCCCTGGCCGCCCCACGGAGTCACACGTACTTCTTCAACTCCCGCCGCGCCAGCGACCGCTGATGCACCTCGTCCGGACCGTCCGCGATCATCAGCGTCCGCGCGCCCGCATACAGCTCGGCCAGCGGGAAGTCCTGGCTGACACCGCCCGCGCCGTGCAGCTGGATCGCCCGGTCGATGATGTCGACGACCGCACGCGGGGTGGCGATCTTGATGGACTGGATCTCCGTGTGGGCGCCCCGGTTGCCGACGGTGTCCATCAGCCAGGCCGTCTTCAGCACCAGCAGCCGCAGCTGCTCGACCGTCACGCGCGCGTCGGCGATCCAGTTGTGCACCACGCCCTGCTGGGCCAGCGCCTTGCCGAAGGCCGTACGGGACACGGCCCTGCGGCACATCAGCTCGATCGCCCGCTCCGCCATGCCGATCAGCCGCATGCAGTGGTGGATACGGCCGGGCCCGAGCCGCGCCTGGGCGATGGCGAAGCCCCCGCCCTCCTCGCCGATCAGGTGGGACACCGGCACACGCGCGTGGTCGAAGATCACCTCGGCGTGGCCGCCGTGGTAGTGGTCCTCGTAGCCGAACACCTGCATCGCGCGCTTGACGGTGACGCCCGGGGTGTCGCGGGGCACCAGGACCATGGACTGCTGGCGGCGGATGTCCTCGCCGTCCGGGTCCGTCTTGCCCATCACGATGAAGATCCTGCAGTCCGGGTTCATCGCCCCGGAGATGTACCACTTGCGCCCGGTGATGACGTACTCGTCGCCGTCCCGCTCGATGTGCGTGGTGATGTTGGTGGCGTCCGAGGAAGCCACCTCCGGCTCGGTCATCGCGAACGCCGAGCGGATCTCCCCGGCCAGCAGCGGCTCCAGCCACTGCTTCTTGTGCTGCTCGTCGCCGAACTGCGACAGCACTTCCATGTTCCCGGTGTCCGGCGCCGCGCAGTTCAGCGCGGTGGGCGCGAGCTGCGGGGAGCGGCCGGTGATCTCGGCGAGCGGGGCGTACTGGAGGTTGGTCAGCCCGGCGCCGTACTCGGCGTCGGGGAGGAAGAGGTTCCACAGCCCCTGCCTGCGCGCCTCGGCCTTGAGCTCCTCGACCACGGCCGGGGTGTCCCACGGCGAGGCCAGCTGTGCGCGCTGCTCCTCCGCCACGGCCTCGGCCGGATAGACGTACTCGTCCATGAAGGCCAGCAGCTTGCCGCGCAGTTCCTCGGTACGCGCGTCGAACGCGAAGTCCATGTGCGTCAGCCTTCCTGAAGAGTGTTCAGACCGTGCTCGATGAAGACGGGAACCAGGTCGCCGATGCGGTCGAAGCCGCGGCCGACCGTCTGGCCCAGCGTGTAGCGGTAGTGGATGCCCTCCAGGATCACGGCGAGCTTGAACCAGGCGAACGCCGTGTACCAGGCGACCGCGGAGACGTCGCGCCCCGAGCGCGCGGCGTACCGCTCGATCAGTTCGGCGGGCGCGGGATGGCCGGGAGCCTCGGCGGTCGTGGAGACCGGGGAGTTCGCCATGCTCAGCGGGATGCTGTACATCACCAGCAGGCCCAGGTCGGTCAGCGGATCGCCGAGCGTGGACATCTCCCAGTCCAGGATCGCCTTGATCCGGTCGTCCTCACCGATCAGGACGTTGTCCAGCCGGTAGTCGCCGTGCACGACGGCCGGGGCGGGGGAGGTGGGCAGCCGCCGTCCGAGGGTCGCGTGCAGCTCGTCGATGCCGGCCAGGTCGCGGTTGCGGGAGGCGTCCAACTGCTTGCCCCAGCGGCGCAGTTGCCGGTCCAGGAAGCCCTCGGGGCGGCCGAAGTCCGCGAGCCCCACCTCCGCCGGATCCACCGCGTGCAGCTCGACGAGCGTGTCCACCAGCGACAGCACCGCGCCCCGGGTGCGCTCCGGGCCGAGCGGGGCCAGCTCGTCGGCGGTGCGGTACGGGGTGCCCTCGACGAACTCCATGACGTAGAACGGCGCCCCGAGCACCTCCTCGTCCTCGCACAGCAGCACCGGCCGCGGCACCGGTACGTTCGTCGGGTGCAGCGCGCTGATGACCCGGTGCTCGCGCTTCATGTCGTGCGCGGTGGCGAGAACGTGGCCGAGCGGTGGACGCCGTACGACCCACTTCGACGTGCCGTCGGACATCAGGTAGGTGAGGTTCGATCGTCCGCCCTCGATCAGCCGGCCGGTCAGCGGACCCTGCGCCAGACCGGGCTGCTCGCGCTCGAGCAGGCCGCGCAGCCGGTCGAGATCGAGACCGGGCGGATGGTCGGGGCTCATACATCGCTCCTCAGGCAGGTGAACCGGACCTGACTCATGATGCCGACCAGTCGGTATGTAGTCCAGTGCGGAAGTCGAACGTGATCGGGGCCACGATAGGCCGACAGCTCCCCGCGCGGTGCGCCGGGGAGCTGTCGTGGTGCCTTCTCGGCCAGTACGGCCGCGCTCAGTGGTCGTCCCAATGGCCGGCGTGGGCGGCGTGCCGGTGGCCGTCGTGGACGTAGTCGACGTGGTCGCCGTGCAGGACGCTCTCGTGCCCGCAGTCGGCGCCGTGCTGATGGGTGTGGCCCTCGTGCGCGACGTGTCCTTCCGACTCGCACTCGTCCCAGTGGCCGCTGTGCTCGCGGTGGAGGTGGCCGTCGTGCGCGTAGTCGGTGTGGTCGCCGTGCGGTACCGCGGTGTGCCCGCAGTCGGCGCCGTGGCTGTGCGTGTGGGAGGGGTGTTCCACGTGCAGGGTGGTCATGGTGCTCGCCTTCGGAGGTGCAGGTGGTGACGACGGACAGGCTGCCACGCGAACGGCGCATATCGGGTTATTCGGCTTGCGTGGCGTCCTGTGACCGCAGAGGGTCGAAGCCATGAAGGGCATCAGCTACACACGCTATGGCGGCCCCGAGGTGCTCGCATACGGAGAGGTGCGCGACCCGAAGGTCGGCCCCGACTCGGTGCTGGTCAAGGTGCGGGCGGCGGCCGTCAACCCGGTCGACTGGAAGTGCCGCGAGGGCTATATGGACCGGATGCTCGAGCCGGCCTTCCCGGTGGTCCCGGGGTGGGACGTGTCGGGTGTCGTGGTCCAACCGGGTGTGTCCGTGACGGAGTTCGGCGTCGGCGACGAGGTCATCGGCTATGTGCGCGAGGACCTCCTGTCCCGCGGCACCTTCGCCGAGTACGTCGCGGCCCCGCTGCGCACCCTCGCCCGCAAGCCCCGCAACCTCACCTGGGAGGAGGCCGCCGGGCTGCCCCTGGTGGGGCTGACGGCATATCAGGTGCTGATCAAGGTGCTCCAGGTCAAGCGCGGCGAGACCGTCCTCGTGCACGCCGCGGCCGGCGGGGTGGGTTCCATCGCCGTCCAGCTCGCCCGCCATCTGGGTGCCCGGGTCATCGGTACGGCGAGCGGGCACAACCACGACTTCGTACGCGGCCTCGGCGGCGAGCCGGTCGAGTACGGCGACGGGCTGACCGAGCGGGTGCGCGGGCTGGCGCCCGAAGGCGTGGACGCGGCCTTCGACACGGTCGGCGGCGAGGCGCTGAAGGCCTCGGCCAACCTCCTGGCCCCCGAGGGCCGCCTGGTGTCGATCGCCGACCCGGACGTCTTCGACTACGGCGGCCGCTACTACTTCGTCCGCCCCGACGCCGAGGACCTGCTGCGGCTGTCCGAGCTGGCGGAGGAGGGGGTGGTGTCCGTGCATGTCTCGCAGACGTTCCCGCTGGAGCGGGCGGCGGACGCGCACCGGCTCAACGAGGAGGGCCGTACGCGCGGCAAGATCGTGGTGACGGTGGACTGGGAGACGGAGGAGGCGGTGGCGCCGGAGGGGCTGTGGCAGGCGGCGGACTAGGTCTGTCCAGTGCGGCCCACAGGTGGCCGGCTCAGAAGACGAGGGCGGCGCCGCACACGGCCAGGGCCACGGTGAACAGGGCCGTGGCCGCGGCATGCCGAGGGGAGAGCGCCACCGGTTCGGCCGACGAGGACAGGACGCGGATACGGCGGTGGGCGAGGGCCAGGAAGCCCAGCCACAGGCCGAAACAGAGGGCGCAGACGACGATGCCGACCACCGAGACCCGGCCGTGCAGCGCGGTCTTCATGGCGAGTACGGCGGCCACGGTGCCGGCCAGTGTCGTACGACGCCACGCCAGGCGCGTCCGCTCGGGCTGCAGCCCCGGATCCCGCACCGGCTCCGCGACCGCACCGGCGCTCACCCTTCCCACCCCACGAGCACCACGACGACCATCGCGACGGCCACGACCGCGACTACGACGCCCAGCACCGCCGGGAACCGTGACACCGGCAGGTCCTCGCCCCGGCGCATCGCCCGCTCGCAGCGCACCCAGTGGTTGACCGCGCGCAACGAGCACAGCACGCCGGCCGCGAGCAGTGCGAGCGCCAGCCCCACGCGCCAGCCCCAGCGCAGGTCCGGCAGGAACTGGTCCACCGCGAAGCCGCCGCCGATGAGCGCGAGCGCGGTACGCAGCCACGCCAGGAAGGTGCGCTCGTTCGCCAGCGAGAAGCGGTAGTCGGGGGTGCCGCCCTCCTGCCGGATCTGCTGCGGCGCGAACCACAGCCGGACGTTTCGTACGAACTCGATCACATGCACGACCCTATCCGGGCGCCTGCCGGGGGGCGTTGTCAGTGCCGCCCGCTACGGTTCGGGCCATGGATGCTCCCATGTCACTGGCCGGGTACGCGATGCCCGGACACGGCATCGCCCCCGCCGAGCAGCTGCTCGGCCTGCCCGGCTTCTGGCCGGCGTTCTACGCCCCGGTCTGGGACGAGTTCGCGGACGAACCCGAGATTTTCGGTGCCGACTCGGCGGACGTCGACGAGGCGGCCGCGGTGCTGTACGGGGCGCAGGAGGTCTGGCCCGCGTTCCGCATACCCATGGCGGGCGGGCACATGCTGTGGATCGTCCACCGCAACTTCCCGGACGACTCCGGCACGGACTACCTGATCGCCCACCCCGACTGGGACCGCCACGCCTACCTGGCGTCGATCGAAGGCCACTACAGCGGGCCGGGACTGTCCTGGCCCGAGCTGGTCGCCGTCGCCGAGTCCGCTCCGGCCGGTGCGCAGGGCGTCGTGGATCCCGGCCTGCGGCTGCTCCTGCTGCTGCCGGCCTTCGGCGACGCGGACGTGCCCGAGGCGGAGGCGGTGGACCGGATATCCGGTGCGCTCAGGGCGGTGGGGGTGCCCGCCAAGGCGGCGCCGGACGTGGCGGAGCGGCTCCTGGACCACGACTTCTGGGACGGGCCCACCTGGACGACGCAGGGCCGCAGCCCGCTCAGCGGCACCGCGGCCGAGCCCCGTCCGCTGCCCCTGTGCGACGGGCGGTACAACCCGCGCACCGTTCCGCTCGGTTCGGGCATCACCGCCGACCAGGAGCGGGCTCTTGCCGATGCGCTTGCGGGGGGTCCGAGGGCGGGTTAGCCGCGATCAGCCGGTCGCGCAGGCCTGCGCGGTCAGCAGATCGCTTCGCCGTCGATCAGCCGGTCGCTCCGCCGCCCGCCCGGTGGGCCCTGAGGCGCTCGTAGGCCGCCAGCCCGTCCGGCACCCACGCCCACTCCGTCAGCCGTCGCTCCACCTCGGCCTCGGGCAGGAAGTCGTGCCAGGCGACCTCCTCCACCTGCGGGCTCACGGGCAGCTCGCAGCGCACCTCGTACACCGCCGACCACCAGGTCTGCCCGGCGCCGTCGTCGTACAGGAACTTGAACAGGAACGCCGGTCGGGGAAGGCCGCGCACGCCGAGTTCCTCCTCGGCCTCGCGCAGGGCGGCAACGTCGTAGGACTCACCCGCGCCGACCACTCCGCCGACGAACATGTCGTACCGCGAGGGGAAGACCAGCTTGGTGGGCGTACGGCGGTGCACGAAGAGGCGGCCCTGCGCGTCCCGGGCCTCGATGAAGACGGCGCGATGGCGCAGCCCCTTGGCGTAGGCCTCGCCGCGGGGGGACTGCCCGATGACCTGGTCGTGCTCGTCGACGATGTCGAGAATCTCGTCAGCAGCGCTCATGGGCCCATCCAAGCAGGGGGCCGTGCGACAGGGGCCATCCAGCAGGGGGCCATCCGGCCGGTCGGGGGGAGGCCCCGCCCCGGCGCCGCCGTCACCCCGCGGTCTGCAGTGCCGGCGTCCGTTGCGGCTGCTTCGTCCCGCACGGCATCGCCGGGTGCATGCCGAGCAGGATGATGCCCACCACGATGCCCGTGAGTCCGGCCGCCTCCCACGCCAGCGCACCCGCGTCGGTGCGGAGCCGGTCGCCGAGGAAGCCGACGCCGCAGGCGATGCCGGCCAGGGGCTGGGCCGCGGTCAGGGCGGGCAGGGACATGCGCAGCGACGCCGTCTCGAACGCGCTCTGGACCAGGATCAGCCCGGTGAGGCCGAGCGCCACCACGGCGTACGGCTGCCAGCCGGTCAGGACCTCCGCCATGCCGCCCTCGGCGAAACGCTGGCCGGTCACCCGCGTCAGCGCGTCCTGCACGCCGTACAGCAGACCGGCGGCCGTCGCCAGCAGCGCCGGACCCGAGCTGAGCCGCGAGCGCTTGGCGTACGCCGTGAGCAGCAGGGCCACCCCGACCATGACGCCGATGATCAGCCACTGCCGGAAGGGATCGCTGGGCGCCGTTCCGCCGTGCGGCTGGCCGGCGACGATGAACGCCGTCACACCGCCCGCGAGCAGGGCGAGGCCCGCCCAGCCCTGGCGGCCCAGTGGCTGCTTGGTCTGGCGGCGGGAGAGCATGAGCGCGAACAGCAGGTTCGTCGCCAGCAGCGGCTCCACCAGGGAGATCTCGCCCTGGCCCAGTGCCATCGCGCCGAGCGCCATGCCGACCACCATGAGCCCGATGCCGCCCAGCCAGCGCGGCACCTTCATCAGGTCGAGCAGGATCCGGGGGGAGAGGAAGTCGCTCAGTGGCGCCTTCTGGGCCGCGTTCTGCTGCAGTACGAAGCCGAAGCCCAGGCAGCATGCAGCACTCACGGCGAGTATCAGAATCTGAAGCGACACGCTGCGTACCTCGAATCCTGCCGGGCGGACGGGATGCGTAAGGGCCGACTGTAGCGGCCCCGAGCCCGGCATGCGCGTTCCCGCAATCCTCCGATGCCGACGACGGCGACGCCATGACGTACTTCACATACTCCGAACAAATCGGGCATTACGGGCGGGGGTGGTGTCACAACTATCCCACCAGTAACAGAAGTTGACGCGTGTAACGCGGCAGCGGCCCTTGACGCGAAGCGTTGGCTGCGGATTTGCTGTGAGTGATCGGTTGATGACTGTCCACACTTCCCCCCTACAGAACTCAAAACGGTGTCCCCACCTCCGCCACCCCTCGGCCGCGGCCGAAAGCGCGCAGCCCACACCTTCGACGCGGCCCTCGACGACGCCGAGCTCGCCGCGGCCCGCACCGCATTGGCCCAGGGCAGGTGGCAGACGGCCCGCTCACTGCTCACCCGGACCGGCGACGACTGGGACCGCAGAGGGCACCGCGTCACCGTCCTCGCCCAGGAGCCGTACTGCGCCCCTTGGGTCCGTGACTGGCTGCTCGCCGAACCCGACTCCGCCGACGCCGCCGTCCTGCTCGCCCTCGCCCTGGTCCGGCGCACCCTGCGCGGCAAGGAGAAGCCGGTCCGCGCCCGCGAGTCCTGCCACGCCGCCGCCGCGCTCACGCCCGCCGACCCCACGCCCTGGCTCGGCCTGCTGATGCTGGAGAGCGCCCTGGGCGCCGAGGAGGAGGTGCGGCGCCTCTTCGCCGAGGTCCGTGCCCGGTACGCCGACCACCACCACGCCCATCACCTGATGGTCGCCCGGCTCGCCGAGCGCCACCCCGGCGCCGGTCCCGACCCGCTCCACGAGGTCTACGACTTCGCCAACGACGCCGCCGAGCGGGCCCCCGCCGACTCCCCGCTCGCCATCCTCCCGGTCATCGCCCACACCGAGCGCTACCGCGTCCTCGCCGCGGCGGGCCACCAGCCCCGCGACACGGCCGCCTCCGGGCACTGGACCGGCCGCCGGGCCCGGCAGGTGATGCGGGCCGCCTTCGACTGGTGGCTGGAGTGGGAGCAGGAGGGTCACCCGCGCCGCCTCATCGACCTGAACTTCCTCGCCCACGCCAAGGTCCGCGAGGGCCGCAGCGCCGAGGCGGCCGCCCTGTTCCACCGCATCGGTGAGCACGCCACCCCGTCGCCCTGGTCGTACCCGGACCTCGATCCGTATCCCGCCTTCCGCGCCGCCCGCGCCACTGCACTCGGCACGTCGTAACCACACGGCCCCCGTCCACCCGCCCCAACGCCCCCGACCCGACCACACACCCAGCGTCGCCGACCCTGACCCGCACCCAGCGCCGCCGACCCCCGACCGGACGCCAGTGCCCCCGCCCCGACCACACACGCAGCGCTTCCGCCCCCGACCCGCACCCCCAGCGCCCGCCCCCGACCCGCACCCAGCACCCGCCCCGAGCAGGCACCCAGCGCCCACCCCCGACCACACACGCCCCCCACCCCCGACCCGACAAAGGACGGTCATTGCGATGACGACGGGCAGTTCCAGCACGAGCAGGGCCACCGCGGACGGCGGCGGCATCAGTACGTTCAAGGGGCAGGACCGAGCCCTGCGCGCCGACCGGCTGGGTACGACGGGCCTGCTGCTGTCCGTGCTCGCCGCAACGGCACCCCTCATGGTGGTCGCGGGTGTCATGCCCACGACCTTCGGGGTGATGGGCGTCCTCGGGCAGCCGCTGCTCTTCGTGATCCTCGGCCTCGTGCTCGCCCTGTTCAGCGTCGGGTACGCCGAGATGAGCCGGCACGTCCACAACGCCGGTGCCTTCTACGCGTACATCTCCCGCGGCCTCGGCGGCACCGCCGGCGCCGGTGCCGCGATGGTCGCGCTCGTCGCCTACAGCGCGCTCCAGGTCGGCATCTACGGCATCTTCGGGTTCGAGGTCTCCGGGCTGTGCGCCACCTACCTCGACACCGAGGTCGCCTGGTGGATACCGGCGCTGGTGGCCGTACTCCTCGTCGGCGCACTCAGCTGGCTGAAGATCGACCTCAACGCGCGCGTGCTCGGCGTTCTGCTGATCATCGAGGTCGCCCTCGTGGTCATCTTCGACGTCGCCGCGCTCGCCGACCCCGGCAAGGAGGGCCTGTCGCTGCACGCCTTCAACCCGGACACCCTCACCGGCGCGGGCATCGGCACCGCCCTGTGCTTCTGCGTCGCCGCCTTCCTCGGCTTCGAGCAGGCCCCCGTCTACGCCGAGGAGACCAGCCGCCCGCACGTCCTCGTGCCCCGCGTGATGTTCCTGGCCATCGGCGGTATCGCGGTGTTCTACACGATCAGCTGCTGGGCGTACACCGTCGCCGCCGGCCCCTCGGCGATCGTCGGCACCGCGCAGGAGCAGAGCGCCGGGCTGCTGTTCTTCCTCACCGAGGACCTGCTCGGCACCGGCTTCACCGACACCCTGCACGTGCTGTTCGTGACCGGCATGTTCGCGGCGATGCTCAGCTTCCACAACGTCGTCGCCCGTTACGCCTTCGCCATGGGCCGCGAGGGACTGCTGCCCGCCGGCTTCGGCCGCACCAGCGGCGCGAGCGGCGCCCCGGGCACGGGTTCGCTGCTGCAGACCGTGATCTCACTCGTGGTCGTCGCCGTCTTCGCGTTCACCGACGACAAGCCGGCCGGCGACCCGACCGCCCCGGTCCTGCACCTGTTCACCTGGATGGGCAGCCTCGGCGCGCTGGGCGTCGCCGCACTGATGGCCGCCGCCTCGGTCTCGGTCATCGTCTTCTTCGTCCGCCGGGGCGCCGTCGCCGCCCAGTTCTGGCGGCTGGCCGCCTCCGCGCTCGCCGTCCTCGCGCTGGCCTTCATCGTCGTCTACACCGTCAAGGACTTCGACGTCCTGATCGGGGCGGGCCCGGGTTCGTCCCTGAGCTGGGCGCTTCCCGCCGTCATCGCCCTCGCCCTGGCCGTCGGCCTGGTCCAGGGCCTGCTCCTGCGCTCCCGCGCCCCCGAGAAGCACGCCCGCATCGGGCTCGGCAACGAGGCGTTCCAGCTGGAGAAGGCGGCGACGGAGGCGTCGTAGCAGACGGAGCCGTCGTAGCAGAGGGCCGCCACTCTGAGAATCCCGTAAGAAGTGATTACGGAACCCTGACGAGCACCCGCGATTCCTGGTCCCGCCCGGGTCGCGGGTGTTCGAATGGACAGGTGAATCCCGAACAGCCCGAAGCCTCCGAAGCGAAGGGCGAGCAGAAGGGCAAGCCCGTCGGCCGCCGCGTCTTCCTCGGCACCCTCGGCCTGGGCACCCTCGGCGTGGTCACCGCGCCGACCCTGCAGCGCGGCCTGGAGTCCTTCCTCGCGGGCGCCTCCGACAAGGACCCGACCGGCCTGACGGGCCTGCTCCCCAACGGCGGCGGCTTCCGCTACTACTCGGTCGCCTCCTCCGTACCCCACAAGAACGCGACCAGTTACCGCCTCACGGTCGACGGCCTGGTCGACCACCCCCGCACCTACACGCTCGCCGACCTGCGCGCCCTGCCGCAGACCCGGATGGTGCGCGACGTCCAGTGCGTCACCGGCTGGCGGGTCCCCGGCACACCCTTCGAAGGCGTACGCCTGTCCCGGCTGCTCGACGCCGCGGGAGTGCGCCAGGAGGGCGGGGCGGTGCGCTTCACCTGCTTCGACGGCACCTACACCGAGAGCCTCACCCTCGACCAGGCCCGCCGCGCGGACGTCCTGGTCGCCCTGCGCATGCAGGACAAGGACCTGGGCCACAGCCACGGCGGCCCGGTCCGCCTCTATGTGGCCCCCATGTACTTCTACAAGTCCGCCAAGTGGCTCTCCGGCATCACCGTCACCAAGGACGTGAAGCCGGGCTACTGGGAGGAACGGGGCTACGACGTCGACGCCTGGGTCGGCCGCTCGAACGGACGCGACGATGAGCCTACGAGTTGACGCACCCGGCCGGTCCACCGGCGTCCGGCGCTTCAGCCGGGCCGAGCGCTGGGTGCACCGCACGACGGCCGCGCTGATGGGCGTGTGCGTGGTGACCGCGGCCTGCCTGTACGTTCCGCAGCTCGCCGAACTCGTCGGGCGCCGCGAGCTGGTGGTCCGCATCCACGAGTGGGCCGGCCTCGCCCTGCCCGTGCCGGTCCTGGCCGGCCTCGCCTCCCGTGCGTTCCGCGCCGACCTGGGCTTCCTCAACCGCTTCGGCTCGCACGACCGCGTGTGGCTGCGCGCCGCGTTCCGCCGTGACAAGCGGGCCGCGTCCCGTCCTGCGGGCAAGTTCAACGCCGGGCAGAAGATCTATGCGGCCTGGATCGCCGGGGCGACGCTGGTGATGCTCGGCACCGGTCTGATGATGTGGTTCACCCACCTCACGCCCCTGGTGTGGCGCACCAGCGCGACGTTCGTCCACGACTGGCTGGCCCTGACCATCGGCATCGTCCTCGCCGGCCACATCGGCATGGCACTAGGGGATCCGGAGGCCCGCCGGGGCATGCGGACCGGCTCGGTGAGCCGGGAGTGGGCCGAGCGGGAGCACCCGCTGTGGCGTCCGTGAGGCGGTGAGCGCCGGGGGCGGTGGTGCGGGGAGGAGCTCCGCAGGATCGCCGGGGGACGGCACCGACGCGCTGAGCAGCGGCTCCGATCCGCCGGAGGTCCCTGTGGCCAGGGCGGCGGAAGCGCCCGGGCCCGGCTCCGTGCCCACGCTCGGTTCGGGGTCCACGTCGGGAGCGGGGACGGTGAAGGCGGCCGGCAGGCGTACCTCGGTGCCCGCGTGCCGGACGGCCACGTCGACCGGGCCCGGCTCCAGGACCGGTACGACGACGGACAGCACCAGCCGGTCGCCCGACTCCGACGTCAGGACGGGCACTTCGGGTACCTGCCGGCCCCCGACGACCACGGTCGTGTCCCGCGGCAGTTCGGCGGGGTCGAAGTAGGTGCCCGCCAGCTCGATCCCGATCGTGTTGCCGGGCCGCGCCTCGGCATCACCGCCCGTGTCCACCCCGGCGATCCGGTAGCCGCACGCCGCGGGAGTACCGCTCGGCGAGGGCTTCAACCGCACGATGTCGCCGGGATGGCGCCGATGGAAGTCGAGCAGGGAGCCCAGGACGGCGTACGCGGCACGGCCCTTGCAGGTGTCGGCCTTGTCCGCCGGAGCGGCATGGTCCCGAACCGCCTGCCCCCAGCTGCCGCCCTGGCCCTGCACGGCCAGACAGGCGGAGGCCAGCCCGCGCAGCAGCGTCCACTCCGCGTCGGCCGGCGTCCGGGGGATCACATTCAGCGCGGTCCGGCACTCGGTGGGGGAGCGGAGCAGGTCGTACACGCTCGCCGGGTCCGGCGTGCCGTCGATGTCCGGTGAGTCGGGGCCGGGCGGGAGCCAGGCGGGGACCTCTAGGAGCTTCTCGCTCATGGAGGGGCTGGGGGAGGAGGGGCTCGGACTCTCGCTCACCGCTCCGCCCTGGGAGGCGCGGGGCGTGCCGGTGGCCGCGGGCACTGCGAAGTGGCCGTCCGGTGACTGCCGTACCGGAGGCGGGGAACTGCCCGGCGCACCGGCCGGCAGCCTCCGCGTGCCGTCGGAGGGCTCGGCGGTGACGATCGTGCCCCCGCCGCCCCTGCCGTCCGCAGTGACACCCCCGTCACTCGTGAAGGCCGCGGCGGCGACCGCCACCGCCCCCGCAACGAGCAGCCCCGAGATACGCATCCCGAGGGAAACCGCCATGACGCCCCCCGATGTTCCCGCCCCCGACGGCTGCGGCAGCCGCCAAGGGTCACCTCATCATCGGGCCGAGGGCGCCCTTGGGGAAGCCGCTTCATGCGATCGCCAGAGTGAGTTCAGGCACTGGGACATGGCGATCCCACGAAGCGGAACCCCTGCGCGACCCCGGCTGTTCAGCCCCCGAAGTCCAGCAGCACCTTGCACGACCGGCTCCGGTCCGCGGCGAGCGCGAACGCCGACTCGGCCTCCCGCACCGGCACCACCGCGCTGACCAGCCCGTCGAACGAGGGCTCGGCGGCGAGCAGTTCCAGTGCCGCGTCGAACTCCCCGTCGAAGCGGAACGCCCCCCGCAGCTCGATCTCCCGGCTCACGACGAGGTTCCCCGCGAACGGACTCAGTCCCGGCGGCAGCATCCCGAGCTGCACCACGGCACCCCCGCGCCGCACCAGCCGCAGGCACGCGTCCAGCCCCGCGGCGACCCCCGACGCCTCGATCGCCACGTCCACCTCGGAAGGCCACCCGGCATCGCCGGGATCATCGGCCCGTACGAGGCTGTCGGCGCCGGCGATCCGCGCGTACTCCAGCGCCGTCGGCAGCAGGTCCGTCACCGTCACGTGCGCCGCCCCGGCTGCCTTCGCCGCCGCGACCACCAGACACCCGATGGGCCCGGCACCGGTGACCAGGACATGCCTCCCGGCCACCTCTCCGGCCCGCCGCACCGCGTGCAGTGCGACGGACAGCGGCTCGGCGAGCGCCGCCCGCCGCAGGTCGAGCCCGGCCGGGAGGGCCCTCAACTGGTCGGCGGGCACGACCACTTGGGCCACAAACCCGCCCTGCACATGCGGGAAGCGTGCCGCGCTGCCGAGGTAGCGGGTGTCCCGGCAGACGTTGCGCCGCCCGTCCGCGCACTCGGGGCAGACCGAGCAGGGGGTGGCCGGGTGGACCGCGACGGCCGTACCGGCGACCGGACCTGATGCCCCGTCACCGTACGAGACGACCGTCCCTACCACCTCGTGCCCGAGCACCATCGGCTCCCTGAGCCGGAAGTCGCCGACCCCGCCGTGCCGCCAGTAGTGCAGGTCGGAGCCGCAGACCCCGCCGTACCGCACGGCCACCAGCGCCTGTCCCGGGCCGGGAACCGGCACCGGCAGCTCCTCGACCCGCAGGTCGTCCTGCCCGTGGATCACGCAACCGAGCATCCCCGAAGCCTCCTTCACAGCACGCTCGTCATGCCGCCGTCGACGTACAGCACCTGACCGCTGACGAAGTCCGCGGCGGGAGAGGCGAGGAACAGCACCCCGCCCACCAGGTCCTCGGTACGCCCCCAGCGCCCGGCCGGGGTGCGTCGCCGCACCCAGGCGCTGAACTCCTCGTCCTCGACGAGAGGTTGGGTGAGCTCGGTCTCGATGTAGCCGGGGCCCAGGCCGTTGACCTGGACGCCGTGCGGGCCCCAGTCCGCGCACATGCCCTTGGTGAGCATCTTCAGCGCGCCCTTGGTGGCGGCGTAGGGGGCGATGCCGGGGCGGACGACCTCGCTCTGCAGCGAGCAGATGTTGATGATCTTTCCGTGGCCGCGTTCCGTCATCCGCCGGGCGGCCTCCCGGCCGACCAGGAACGCGCTGGTGAGGTTGGTGTTCAAGATCCGGTGCCAGTCGGAGTCAGTGAACTCCAGCAAGGGCGCGCGCAGTTGCATGCCCGCGTTGTTGACCAGGATGTCGAGCGGGCCCACCCGCTCCTCGACGTCCGCGATCCCGGCGGCCACCGACGGGCCGTCGGTCACGTCGAACGCGGCCGTGTGGACGTCGCCGGGCAGTTCGGCGGCGGCCTTGGTGAGGCGTTCGCCGTCCCGCCCGTTGAGGACCACCGTGCAGCCGGCCTGAGCCAGACCGCGGGCGAGCGCGAGGCCGATGCCCCGGCTGGAGCCGGTGACCAGGGCCGTGCGGCCGCCGATGTCGAAGAGGGGGTGAGCCGTCATCGTCGTACTCCTGAAGTCGTACTGAAAAGGCGCTGGATGACCGCTAGATGACCAAGGACAACAGCAGGACCACGCCACCGGCGACGACCGAGATGATCGTCTCCATGACGGACCAGGTCTTGATGGTCTGTCCGACGTTCAGGCCGAAGTACTCCTTCACCAGCCAGAATCCGGCGTCGTTGACATGGCTGAAGAAGAGCGAGCCGGCGCCGATCGCCAGGACCAGCAGGGCCGCGTGGGTCGTCGACATGTCGGCCGCGAGCGGGGCGACCAGGCCGGCCGCCGAGACCGTCGCCACCGTCGCCGAACCCGTCGCGAGGCGGATGGCCACCGCGATCAGCCAGGCCAGCAGCAGTGCCGGGATCGACCAGTCCTCGGAGATGTCCAGGACCATCTGGCCCACACCGGTGTCGATCAGCGTCTGCTTGAAGCCGCCGCCCGCACCGACGATGAGCAGGATGCCCGCGATGGGTGCGAGACCCTTCTCGACCAGCGGAGAGATGCGCTCCTTGCCGAACCCGGCGGGCGCGAGCAGCGTGAAGATGCCCAGGAGCACGGCGGCGAGCAGCGCGATCATCGGGGAGCCGATGACGTCGAAGACACGCTGGACGGTGTTGGCCGGGTCGTCGATCACGATGTCGACCAGCGCCTTGGAGAGCATCAGGACGACCGGGAGGAGGATCGTGATCAGCGTGGGCCCGAAGCCGGGGAGCTTGCGCTTGCCCAGTTCGTCGGATTCCTCGGAGGGACGCTGCGGGATCATCCGGTCCGGGGCCGGGACGTCCACCCAGCGGGCGGCGTAGCGCGAGAACAGCGGACCGGCGATGATCACGGTCGGTATGGCGACGAGGACGCCGAGCGCCAGCGTGACACCGAGGTCGGCGCCGACCGCGTCGATCGCGACCAGCGGGCCGGGGTGCGGCGGGACCAGGCCGTGCATCACGGACAGGCCGGCGAGGGCGGGGATGCCGATGCGCATCAGCGAGTAGTTGCCGCGCTTGGCGACCATCAGCACGACCGGGATCAGCAGTACGACGCCGACCTCGAAGAACAGCGGCAGGCCGATCACGGAGGCGATCAGCACCATCGCCCACGGCATCGAACGGCCGCCCGCCTTGGCGAGGATCGTGTCGACGATCTGGTCGGCGCCGCCGGAGTCGGCGAGCATCTTGCCGAGAATCGCGCCGAGCGCGATCAGTACGCCGACACCGGCGACCGTGGTGCCGAGGCCGGTGGTGAAGCTGGCGATGGCCTTGTCGAGCGGCGCCCCGGCGATCGCGCCGAGCACGAGCGTTCCGAGGGTCAGCGACAGGAACGCGTGGAGCTTGAACTGGGTGATGAGCAGGACGATGACGGCGATGCCCGCCAGGACGGCGATGCCCAGCTGAGCGTGGCCGGCCGAGGTGATGGGCTCGACGGTGTCCGCTGCCAGCATCTCGACGCTGAGTCTGGTCACGGGGGTTCCCTTGCAGGTACGGGGATGGGGGACGCGTGGGGGGTGTTACCGGCGCTTGCCGGTGGTGCCACCGGTGGGGGCTACCGGCGTTGCCGGTGTCAGTCGGGAAGTTCGCTCAGCGCCTTGACGGCTCGCTCGGTGATCTCCTCGGGGCTCCCGGCGACGTCCACGGCGACTCCGGCCTCGTCGGCCTGGAGCGGCTGGAGCGTGGCGAACTGGGAGTCGAGCAGCGCGGTCGGCATGAAGTGGCCCTGCCGATGCGCCATCCGGTCCTCGATGACCTCCCGGTCGCCCGTGAGGTGCACGAACACCACCCCGGGCGCGGCGGCCCTGAGCCGGTCACGGTACGACCGCTTCAGCGCCGAGCAGCTGACCACCCCACCGAGCCCGGCCCGCCCGTGCGCCCAGGCGCCGATGGCGTCCAGCCACGGCCACCTGTCCGCGTCGTCGAGCGGGGTACCGGCCGACATCTTGGCGATGTTGGCCTGCGGGTGGAAGTCGTCGCCCTCGGCATACGGGACGCCGAGCCGGGCGGCGAGCGAAGGACCGATCGTGGTCTTGCCCGTGCCGGCGACGCCCATCACCACGACGACGTGGGGGGTACGCATCACTGCCTCGCTGTCTTCCTCGACATCCGACGTCGACATCCGACGTCGGCCACACTGAAACCCATTAGGTACGACGAATTCAAGAGCCTGTGACAAATAAGTCTGACTTTTTGATTCCGTGATCTGCCCCGTACGCTGAGTGCATGAGCACACCGGGCCGGGGGCTGCACGGCCATGTACTGGAAACCCTCGGCCCCGCGATCGCCGCGGGCGAGTACCCGCCGGGCAGTGTCCTGCGCACGGACGAGCTGGCCCAGCGCTTCGACGTGTCGCGCTCGGTGATGCGGGAGGCGGTCCGCGTCCTGGAGTCCATGCACCTGGTGGAGTCACGCCGCCGCGTCGGCGTGACGGTCCTTCCCAAGGCCGAGTGGAACGTCTACGACCCGCAGGTCATCCGCTGGCGCCTGGCCGGCGCCGACCGCCCCCAGCAGCTGCGCTCACTCACGGTCCTGCGCTCGGCGATCGAGCCGGTCGCGGCAGGCCTGGCGGCCAAGTACGCCACCGCCGACCAGTGCGCCGCACTCACCGAGTGCGCCCTCGGCATGGTCGCCCACTCACGAGGCCACCAGCTGGAGGGCTACCTCATCCACGACGTCGCCTTCCACCGAGTCATCCTCAACGCCTCCGGCAACGAGATGTTCGCCCGCCTGGGCGACGTGGTCGCCGAGGTCCTCGCGGGCCGCACTCACCACGAGGTCATGTTCGAGGACCCCGACCCGGCCGCGGTCACCCTGCACGTCCAGGTCGCGGAGGCGGTCCGGGCCGGCGACGCGGTGCGCGCGGAGCACCTGACCCGCGAGATCACGGTCGGCGCCCTCCAGGAGCTGGACATCCTGGCGCCATGAGCGAGGCAGGCCGACGACTGGACATCGAGCGGACCACTGGCTGGAGCCGGGGGCGGCCGTGTACGTCACGTAGGGACCCCGCCTAGGCCATCACTGGGGGAAGTCCCCGTCCACGTACACCCAGGCCCCGCCCACCCGCTCGAACCGGCTCCGCTCATGCAGCGACCCGCCCCGGTAGGACGCCCGGAACTCCACGGTGCCGGTCGTGTGGAACGCCGTGCCGTCTCCCGCCGCGAGGATCTCCAGCCCCGTCCACCGCATCCGCGGATCGAGGTCGAGCCGCGGCGGCCGGGTCCGGGGGTGCCAGGTACGCAGAAGATACGCCTCGTCGCCCTTCACGAACGCGCTGTACCGCGACCGCATCAGCGCCTCGGCGGTGGGCGCGGCAGCCGTTCCGGAGTGATACCGGCCGCAGCAGTCGTCGTACGCCTTGGGCAGCCCGCAGGGGCAGGAACGCGAGGTCATGCCCGCCATTGTGCTAGCCCGCCGCCCGCGTCGGGGCCCCGGGCAGCGGCGGCAGCGCCGCCCCGTACACCCACGCCTCGAACAGCTCCTCCACCGGCTCGGTCGCGAAGCGGGCCACGTGCGAGGTGAGGGCGGCCGTCGTCACCGTGCCGCCCCGGTGCAGTTGCCCCCAGGTGCGCAGCATGCGGAAGAAGGCGATGTCGCCCAGCGCGCACCGCACCGCGTGCAGAGCGAGACCGCCGCGTTCGTAGAGCCGGTCGTCGAACATCGACTTGCGCCCGGGATCCGCCAGCCGCAGATCCTGCGGCAGCGTCGACAGCAACCGGTGTGCAGCAGTGGCGAGTTGCTGCGCCGTACGGCCGCCCGACCGCTCCGACCACAGCCACTCCGCGTACTTCGCGAACCCCTCGTTCAGCCAGATGTGCCGCCAGTTGGCGATGGACACGCTGTTGCCGAACCACTGATGTGCCAGCTCGTGCGCGACCAGCCGCTCCGAACCCCGCGCCCCGTCCACATGGTTGGCGCCGAACAGCGACAACCCCTGTGCCTCGACGGGGACATCGAGTTCCTCCTCGGTCACGACGACCGCGTACTCGTCGAAGGGGTACGGCCCGAACAGGTCCTGGAACAGCTCCATCATCGCGGGCTGGCGGGCGAAGTCCCGGGAGAACTCCGGGAGCAGGTGCGCCGGGATGTGCCCGTGCTGCGGCACCCCGCCCAGGCCCGGGTCGCCCAGCAGCACCGTCTGGTACTTGCCGATCGACAGCCCGACCAGATAGCTGGACGTCGGCGCCGACTGCTCGTACACCCAGGTGGTCGTGGACGCCTTCGTCGTACGGGTCAGCAGCCGCCCGCCCGCCACCACCGCGTACGCCGACGGCGTCGTGATCGAGATCTGGTACGACGCCTTGTCCGCGGGCCGGTCGTTGCACGGGTACCACGACGGCGCCCCGATCGGCTGGCTCGCCACCAGCGCCCCGTCCTCCAGCTCCTCCCAACCGAGGCCGCCCCAGGGGCTGTTCACCGGCTTGGGGTTGCCCGACCAGTGCACCTCGACCGTGAAGGCCGCCCCGGCGCGGACCGGCTTGGCGGGGCGCACGCGCAGCCGCCCGCCACGGTGCGTGTAGTGCGGCTGCCGTCCGTCGACCCGGACCCGCCCGATCTTGAAGTCGCCCAGGTTCAGCACGAACTCGGCGAGCGGTGCCCGTCCCGCGATGGCGTTGATCCGGGCCGTCCCCGAGAGCCGGTTCGGGCCTGGGCGGTAGTCCAGCGCGAGCTCGTACCGGTGCACCCGGTACCGGGGGTCGCCGTGCTCCGGGAAGTACGGGTCCGCGCCCGCCGTCTGCTGAACTGCCACTGCTGTCTGTGCTCCCTGCGCCGTACTGCTGCCACTCCCCGCCGGCCCACCGCTCTCCGGCTCCGAGTGGGCCGGCATCAGGGACGCCATGCCTCGATCGGATTGCCGAGCCAACGGGTGTCGTCGGGGACGGACTCCGCGGCCATGACGAGCGAGGCGGGACCCAGCGTCGTACGGGCCCCGATCGCGCTGCCGGGCAGGACGATCCCGCCAGGACCCAGCGTCGCGCCCTCACGGAGGACCACAGTATCCGTCCGCAAGATCCGGTCGTGGAAGAGGTGCGTCTGCAGCACACAGCCCCGGTTCACGGTGGCCGCGTCCTCAAGCGTCACCAGATCCGTCTCCGGCAGCCAGTAGCTCTCCACCCATACGCCCTTGCCGATCCGCGCGCCGAGCCCGCGCAGCCACGCCGTCATCACCGGCGTACCCGGAACCGAACCCGCCAGCCACGGCACGGCCAGCACCTCCACGAAGGTGTCCGCCAGCTCGTTGCGCCACACGAAGGAGGACCACAGCGGATGCTCACCGCTGTGATGCCGCCCCACGAGCAGCCACTTCGCGAGGATGGACACGAGCCCCGCCACGACCCCGGCGCCGAGCAGCACCAGCCCCGACAGCAGCGGCGCCCAGACCCCCAGCGCACACAGCGCCGCCACCGTCAGCACCGCCAGCCACGCCGAGCAGAACACCGGCACGATCCGGCACAGCTCCACCAGCCCACGCGCCCACAGCAGCCGGGCCGGCGGATCGTACGTCAGGCTCTGGTCGCCGTCGGCGGCGGCACGCGGCAGCTTCACCGGCGGCAGCCCCAGATACGACGTGCCCTTCTTGGCCTTCTTCGGCGTCGCCGACAGCACGCCGACCAGCCCGCCGTCCGGCACGGTCCGCCCGGGCGCGGTCATTCCCGAGTTCCCGAGGAAGGCCCGCCGCCCGATCTCCGCCCGCCCGATCCGCATCCAGCCGCCACCGAGCTCGTACGGCGCGGTCAGCGTGTCGTCGGCCAGGAACGCGCCCTCGCCGACCGTGGTCAGACTGGGCAGCGCCAGGACGGTCGACACCTCGGCGCCCCGCCCGATCCGCATCCCGAGCAGCCGCAGCCACACCGGCGTGACCAGCCCGGCGTACAGCGGGAACAGCGTCTCGCGCGAGCGGTCCATCAGCTGCGTGACCGTCCAGGCCTGCCAGCCGACGCGGCTGTGCGTCGGGTGCGTGCCCTCGCGCAGACCGAGACTCAGCAGCCGTACGGCGATCAGGAGCAGCACGGCGTACGCCAGCCCGAAGGCGAGCGTCGCCGGGACGAGGGCCAGCGCGGCGCCCGTCAGGGGCGCGTCCGGCGTGAAGAACACCTGGGCCACGAGGAACGCGGCCGCGCCCGCCAGCACCGGCAGCGCGGTCAGCGCCAAGCCCGTGATGCCGTACATGACACGCCAGTACGTCCCGCGTCGCGGCCGGTCCTTGGGCCAGTTGCGCTTGGCCTTGCCCAGCTTGACCGCGGGCGCGCCCGCCCAGCGCTGACCGGTGGGAACCTGCCCCGTGACCGCCGAACCGGGCGCCACCTCTGCCCGCTTGCCCACCCGGGCACCGGGGAAGAGCATGCTGCGCGTGCCGACGACGGCATGCGCGCCCACCTTCACCGCGCCGATCTCCAGCCGGTCCCCGTCCAGCCAGTGCCCGGACAGATCCACCTCGGACTCGACGGCCGCGCCCCGCCCCAGCTTGAGCAGCCCGGTGACCGGCGGCAGCGAGTGCAGGTCGACGTCGGGCCCGACCTTCGCGCCCAGCGCCCGCGCGTACCGCTCCAGCCACGCCCCGGTCAGCGAGGTCGCCCCGCTGAACTCGGCCAGCCGCTCGGCGGTCCACAGCCGCAGATGCACACTGCCACCGCGCGCGTACCGCCCGGGCTTCACGTTCCGGAGCAGCAGCCGCGCGCCACCGGCGGCCAGCGCCAGCCGCCCCGGCGGACTGAACAGGACGACCGCTCCGACCGCCACGAGCCACCAAGGGGCCGTCGGCAGCCACGCGTAGGCGGGCAGCAGATTCCCGAGCGCGGCCAGCGCGACCGTCCAGCGCAGCCCGAGCAGCGTGAACAACGGAACGAGAAGCAGGAGTTGGATCACCTGCGCGCGCCCGGGCACCGGGGTGATCGTGCGTTGCGCCCCGTCGTCCTGCGCGGACTCCTCCAGGCGCCGGGCCAGCTTGCGCAGCACCGGCTGCTGGTAGATGTCCAGAACGGCCGCGCTCGGATAGCGCGTACGCAGCCGTGTCGTCAGCTGCGCGGCGGCCAGACTGCTGCCGCCGATCGCGAAGAAGTCGTCGCGGGCGCCGGAGACCGGGATGCCGAGCACCTCGGCCCACTGCTCGGCGAGCCAGGCCTCGGTGCCGTAGAGCTGCTCGGCCGGACCACCGCTTTCGAGCCCCTCCAGCGGCCAGGGCAGCGCGCCCCGGTCCACCTTGCCCGAGGTCCGGGTCGGCAGCTCCTCGACCGGCGCGAGCAACGGCACGAGCGCGGCGGGCAGTTCGGCCCGCAGCTTCTCCACCGCGGCCGCGTGATCCCAGCCGTCCTGGGTGACGACGTACCCGACGAGCAGCTGATTACCACTGCGAGCGGTCCGCACGGCGGCAGCCGCACCGGCCACCCCCGGCAGCGCCTGCAACGCGGCATCCACCTCACCGAGCTCGATCCGCCTCCCGCCGAGCTTGATCTGCTCGTCGGCCCGCCCGAGGAAGACCAGCCCCTCGGGCTCCGCCTTGACGAGGTCACCGCTGCGGTACGCCCGCTCCCACCCCAGGGACTCAAGCGGCGCGTACTTCTCCGCGTCCTTCTCGGCATCGAGATACCGGGCCAGCCCGACCCCGCCGATCACCAGCTGCCCGCTGGAGCCCATCGGCACCGGCTCCCCGGCCTCGTTGACGACGGCCAGCTCCCAGCCGTCCAGCGGCAGCCCGATCCGGATCGGCTCCTCCCCGCTCATCAGCGAGGCACAGGCCACGACGGTCGCCTCGGTCGGCCCGTAGGTGTTCCACACCTCGCGCCCCTCGGTCACCAGCCGCTGCGCCAGCTCGGGCGGACAGGCCTCACCGCCGAAGATCAGCAGACGTACGTCGTTGAGGGTCTCCGGCTCCCAGAGCGCGGCCAGCGTCGGCACCGTCGACACGACGGTGATCTCCTGCTCGACCAGCCAGGGTCCGAGATCGGCACCGCTCCTGACCTGAGAGCGCGGCACCGGCACCAGACAGGCCCCGTACCGCCAGGCCAGCCACATCTCCTCGCAGGAGGCGTCGAAGGCGACCGACAGCCCCGCCATGACCCGGTCCCCGGGCCCGATCGGCTCCTCGGTCAGGAACAGCGCGGCCTCGGCGTCCACGAACGCGGCGGCACTGCGGTGGGAGACGGCGACACCCTTCGGCTTCCCGGTCGAGCCGGAGGTGAAGATGATCCACGCGTCGTGCTCGGCACCGGGACGGGCGGCCGGAACCTCGCTGTGCGAGTGGACGGTCAGCTCGTGCCCGGCCCCCACGACGGCCCGTACGTCCGCCTCCCCGAACACCAACTCGGCCCGCTCGTCCGGGTCCTCGGCGTCCACGGGGACGTAGGCGGCACCGGCCGCGAGCACGGCGAGGATCGCGACGTAGAGGTCATTGGTCCCGGACGGCACCCGCACGCCCACCCGGTCACCGAGCCCGACCCCGGCGGCCGCGAGTCGGCGTCGCAGCCGCTGCACCTCGACGGCCAGCGCGCGATAGGTGAGGCTGGTCGTGCCGTCGTCCAGGGCCGGCTCGTCCGGATAGGACCGTACGGACGCCTCGAAAACGTCGACGAGGGTGCGCGGGGAGGCCGCCGGACCCCCGGAGAAACGTGCCGTGTCACCGAACCGCTGCTGGATCTCCGCGCTGAGCTCTGTACCGATCTCTTCGCCGAGCAGGCCGAGAGCGCTGCTCTCCTGTATGGCTGCCATCCGGTCCTCGCGTCTCGATCCCGGAAGCTCCGGGGCGCTGGCGGGCCCGCAGGTCTGCCTGGGGTTGTCCGGCTCCAGCTCCGTAACAAGCCGGAAATTTTAGTACGACGCTAGGTTCGGGCACTTCGATACGCCACTCGGAGCAGCCGTTCGGGGCGGCGGGGCGCCGGCGGAACAGGCGCTGACCTGGTGATCTTCGACCGACGAGACTTCCCCCACACAACGGCCGAAGGCCGTGACCTCGTGGTCACGGCCTTCGCCATTTCGCGTGTCCGAGGGGGGACTTGAACCCCCACGCCCGATAAAGGGCACTAGCACCTCAAGCTAGCGCGTCTGCCATTCCGCCACCCGGACAAGGTGTCTGTCGTGCGGGGTTTCCCCCGCGGCGACAGAGGAAACATTACCAGGCTTTCGAAGGGGGCCGATCACCCCCCGTCGTGGCGTGAACGGCGTGTGACGGGTCGCTGCCGGTCTTGGGCGCAACCGGAGGGAGGGGGAGGATGAGGGGGACCACCAGCGGCAACAGTGCGGGAGGAAGCAGCGTGAGCGAGACGGACACGGCCAGGGGCGTCACCGGCGAGGACGAGGTCGTGGACCTCTGCCGCGAGCTGATCCAGATCGACACCAGCAACTACGGCGACCACTCGGGTCCCGGTGAGCGCAAGGCGGCCGAGTACGTGGCCGAGAAGCTCGCCGAGGTGGGCCTCGAGCCGAAGATCTTCGAGTCGCACCCCGGGCGCGCCTCCACGGTGGCCCGCATCGAGGGCGAGGACCCCTCCAGGCCCGCACTGCTCATCCACGGCCACACCGACGTCGTACCGGCCAACGCGGACGACTGGACCCACCACCCCTTCTCCGGTGAGGTCGCGGACGGGTGCGTGTGGGGGCGCGGGGCCGTCGACATGAAGGACATGGACGCGATGACCCTGGCGGTCGTGCGCGACCGGCTGCGCAGCGGGCGCAGGCCGCCGCGGGACATCGTGCTCGCGTTCCTCGCCGACGAGGAGGCGGGAGGCAAGTTCGGCGCCAAGTTCCTCGTCGACAAGCACCCGGACCTCTTCGAGGGCGTCACCGAGGCGATCAGTGAGGTGGGCGGGTTCTCGTTCACGGTGAGCGAGGAGCGGCGGCTCTATCTGATCCAGACAGCCGAGAAGGGCATGCACTGGATGAAGCTGACCGTCGCCGGCACCGCCGGGCACGGCTCGATGATCCACCGGGACAACGCCATCACCGAGCTGTCGGAGGCGGTCGCGCGGCTGGGCCGGCACAAGTTCCCGGTGCGGGTCACCAAGACGACCCGGGCCTTCCTCGACGAGCTCGGTGACGCGCTCGGCACCGAGCTCGACCCGGAGAACATGGAGGGCACCCTCGCCAAGCTCGGCGGCATCGCCAAGCTCATCGGCGCGACCCTCAGCAACACGGCCAACCCCACGCAGCTCGGCGCGGGCTACAAGGTCAACGTCATCCCCGGCGAGGCCACCGCGCACGTCGACGGCCGGTTCCTGCCCGGGTTCGAGGAGGAGTTCCTCGCCGACCTCGACAAGATCCTCGGGCCCAAGGTCAAGCGCGAGGACGTGCACGCCGACAAGGCCGTCGAGACGAGCTTCGACGGGGCGCTCGTGGACGCCATGCAGTCCGCGCTGGTCGCCGAGGACCCGGCCGCGAAGGCCGTCCCCTACATGCTCTCCGGCGGCACCGACGCCAAGTCCTTCGACGACCTGGGCATCCGGGGCTTCGGCTTCGCGCCGCTGAAGCTGCCGCCGGAGCTGGACTTCGCGGGCATGTTCCACGGCGTCGACGAGCGGGTGCCGGTGGATGGGCTGAAGTTCGGGGTGCGGGTGCTCGACCGGTTCATCGATGCGTCCTGAATTGGCCCACTGAAACGACACTTCATTATTCGGCCAGGCGTACGGGATATGACCGAGGGGAGTGAACACGCTCATAAGGTCGTAGCCCTATTAGTTCCTCCTCGTTACAGGTGATGCGATCAGCTACTTGTGATCGCATTGCCAACAAGGAGGAATAATGATCAAGAAGGTCGTCGCTGCTGCGGCTGCCACTGGTGGGCTGGTTCTCGCGGGCGCGGGCCTGGCCGTTGCCGACGCCGGTGCTCAGGGTGCCGCGGTGCACTCCCCGGGCATCCTGTCGGGCAACGTCGTTCAGGCGCCGATTCACGTCCCCGTGAACGTCTGCGGCAACACGGTCTCCGTGGTCGGTCTGCTGAACCCTGCCTTCGGCAACACCTGCATCAACAAGTGACGTTGTGCCTCGCCCCGTGAATGGGGCTGAGCCCGTCGGCCCCGGAGCGCACGCCATGCGCTCCGGGGCCGACCGGCCTTTCGGAACGTCGGTCGAATTTCCGACGTCGTCCTTTCGGAACAAGGTCGAAGGCAGGTAATCAGTAAATGCGACAGGTCACCCGCAAGGGCCTGATGACCATGGCGGCCGCGACCGGCGTCATCGCCGCCGCGGGCGGCGCCGCCCACGCAACCGGCTCGGGTGCGGACGGCACCAGCACGAACTCGCCCGGCGTGCTGTCGGGCAACACGGTGCAGGCGCCGGTGCACGCGCCGGTCAACGTGTGCGGCAACACGGTCAACGTCGTCGGGCTGCTCAATCCGGCGAGCGGCAACAGCTGCAGCAACCAGGGCGGCGCGTCCGCCGGCCACGGGGACTCCGGTGGCGGCTCAGGGGCGTCGACGGGTGGGCACGCCAGTGACTCGCCCGGCATCGGTTCCGGCAACCACGTCGAGGCGCCGGTCGATGTGCCGGTCAACGTGTGCGGCAACAGCGTCGACGTCATCGGCATCGGTAACTCCGTCGAGGGCAACGACTGCACCAACGGCGGCGGTGGCTCCGGCCACACCCCGCCGGGCGGCGGCCACGAGACCCCGCCCGGGTCGCCGGAGCAGCCGGGCAACCCCGGTAACCCCGGCAATCCGGAGAACCCCGGAAACCCCGGAAGCCCGCAGAACCCGGTCGAGCCCACCCACCCCGGCACCCCGAGCACGCCGCCCAGCACGGGCGGCGAGACGCCGGGCGGTGGCTCCTCGCACGGGAACCAGCCGGGCGCCCAGTCCGTCACCCAGCCCCAGGGTGACGCAGAGCTCGCCCAGACCGGAAGCGACCTGCCGATGGGCCTCGTCCTGCCGGTCGGCGCGGGGGCGCTGCTGGCGGGCTCGGTGCTGTACCGCAAGGCACGGGCCTCGGCGTAGGCCAATAGTCGTCCGGCACGAGTAGTCGGTAGCCGTCCGGCACGACTGGTCCGTAGCCGTCCGGCGTGAACGCAGCGGGCCCCGCCGCGACGGGGCCCGCTCCGTTGTTGTTTCTCCTGCTGCCCCCGTTTCGCTGTCTTTCTGTCGCCTCAGCTCACCACGTGGCCCGCACCTGGCGGATGATCCGGCGGCGCAGCCGCACCCTGCGGCTGCCGTCGCGCAGCAGGCTCAGGCGGTCCAACTCCCAGTGTCCGTACTCGGCATGGTCTGTCAGCAGGCGTGTGGCGTCCTTGCGGGAGACCCCGCGCGGTACGTACACGTCGACAAATTCGTATTCCGGCATCGCATCTATTGTGCGGGCTGGGGCCCGGTACGGATAGCGTCTGCACTATGTCTGATGCTGTGCAGCCCACCGCTGCCGAGGTACGCGCCGCCGCCGAGGCGGTCAAGACCGCGCTCGACCGCCACCTGGCCGCGGTCGAAGGCCGGTCGGGGGAGGACGACCCGGCCGTCTACGAGGCGTTCAACCAGCTGGCCGCGGCCGCCGAGACCTACGACGAGCTGCTCTACGACCGCTACGACGAGGTTACGCCCTTCGAGATCCCCGGTACGGAGGACGCCCTGCCGCCGTACACGGGCCCCGAGGAACCGAACGCGGTGAGCGTGCTGATCCGCCGCGACTACTCCGTCGTGGAGCCGCAGCGGCTGCTGGCGCAGGCCCAGCGGGTCGAGGCGGCGGACTACGACGACGGTGCGGACACGGATGCCTCCGGCACGGTGCACGGGGCGCTGGGCATCCTGTTCGGCGAGTTCGAGCCGGATGAGATCGCCTCCCGGCACAAGGAGTTCGGCCTGGAGGAGGGCGACTCCACGCTCTGGGTCACCGCCTCGGACGAGCAGGCCGACCCCGGCGAGTGGCTGGAAGCGCCCTTCGAGGGGGTCGATCCCCAGCGGGTGGTCTGCCGCTTCGACGTCAGCACGGTGTTCGACGACGAGCTGGAAGACCTCGACGAGGCGGACGAGGGCGACGAGGACGCCGACGACTCCGACGACATCGATGACGACCTCGACACGGAGCTGGACGAGGACGAGGACCTGGAGCCGCTGGACTCGGACCGCTGAGCGGAGGCGACGGCTGTGGGAGGGCGGCGGTCATGGGAGCTGGGGCTTCCGTGACCGCCGCCGTTGTTTGACGGGGGCGGGGGCGGGGGCGGGGGTGTTGGTGTCGGCGGCCGACCGATCAGCCGGCCGTCGTCAGCTGGGGTGCCAGCAACGCCGGCAGGCGGGTCGTGCGGGGCTTGGCCGGGATTTCGGCGACCGCTCGGGGGAGGGCCTGTTCCGCGCCGTGGACCACGGAGAGGTGGCGGTCGGCGCGGCTGAAGGCCGTGTAGACCCAGGGGCGGCTCAGGGCCTGGGCCGCGTCGCCAGGGAGGACCACGACGACCGCCGGCCAGCGAGTGCCGGCCGCCTGGTGCGCGGTCAGGGCCCAGCCGTGCCGTAGGGACTGCTCCACCCGCTCCTTCGGTACGACGACGGCCTCGCCCGCGCAGGTCAGGTGCAGCCCCTCGGCGTCGGCCTTCACCACCTGTCCCGGCACCGTACGGCCCGGCGCGGGGGAGTAGGCGATGCGGTCACCGGGGTCGAAGCCGGCGAAGCGGCCGGGGCCGGGGTTGAGCCGTTCCTTGAGCGCGGCGTTGAGGGCGCGTGTGCCGGCCGCACCGCCGTGGCCCGGCGTGATCACCTGGGTCTCCTCGGTCGGGACGCCGATCGCGCGTGGCACCGAGTCCGCGACGAGCTGCACGGTACGGTGCACGGCCTCGCCCGCGTCCCGCACCGGCACGATCACGACCTCCTTGCCGGGCGCCTCGACCTGGTTCAGCTCGCCGATGCCGATACCGGACACCAGCTCGCCCAGCGGGCCGGGATCCGGTCGCCGCGAGGCGATCTGCGGGCAGATCCGCGCCGTCAGCAGATCGGCGAACACCCGCCCGGGGCCCGCCGACCACAGCACCGCCGGATCCCCGGCCAGCACCAGCCGGGCCCCGTCCGGCAACGACTCCGTGAGCAGAGCCGCCGTCTCGACGTCCAGCTGAGGCGCGTCGAGCACGACGAGCAGATCGAGGTCGAACGCCCCGTCCGCGTCCCGACCGGGTCCTTCGGCACCGGAGAGCAGACCGGCCACGGTGGCGACGCCGGGCGCGGACTCCGCCTGCGTGGGGTTATCCGGCTGGAGTGCCCCGCTCAGCAGCGCCGAGAAGCGCCCCCGGCCGACCGGGCCGTGGGTGGCCGCCCAGGCCCGCACGCCGAGAGCCTGCGCCGTGCGCAGCAGTGCCGCCGGTTCGGTCAGGGACGCTTCCCCGCCGGTGTGGAGGACCAGGCCGTGCGCGGCGACCGCGCGGATCAGGTCGGCGGCGGAGCCCGCGGCGGCCGCGGCCCGCTCCCACTCCTCGGCCGAACCGTCCTGCTTCGGCACCGAGTTGATCAGGCGGGCCAGTCCGTCGGCGAGGCTCTCCTCCGCGAGGGCGTACCGCTCCAGGCCGACGAGGACACGGACGGGCCGTTCCTCGTCCTCCGCCAGCTCCTCGTCCCGGCGGGCCGGGGTTGCGGGCTCGTCCAAGGCGTCCTGGAAGACCAGGGCCTCGCCCTCGGCCAGGGTGTCCTGCACGGCCGTATCGGCGTCCGGCACACCCCGTTGGGCCAGCGCGGCGGTGAGTGCGGGCATCTCCAGGGCCGTGTGCCCGGCCAGGGCCGCCTGCTCCAGGAGCCAGACGGTGACCGCCCGGCCGCGCCGCTCGTCGTCCGGTCCGGCCTCCGCGCCGAGCAGCGCCCGCGCGAACCCGTCGGCCTGCTCCGGCCGTACTCCGCCGACGCGCAGCAACTGCCAGGGGTCCGCCCGCAGTTGGTCGCCCGCGCCCTCGCCGAGGACCGCGGCGACCTGCGGGGCGAGAGTCTCGGGGGCGCCGCCTTCGGTCAGCACGCGCCGCACGGACTCGACGGTCTCCTGAGCGGGGCCCGCGGGCGCTTCGGCCACCACGGGCTGCGGCCGGCGTACCGGCTCAGGGGCGGGGCGGCGCGGTGGTTCGGGCTCGCTGAAGACGTTGGCCACGGGCTTCGCACCGCTCTCCACGGCCCGTACGGCGGCGAGCAGATCGGCGGCCTTCCCGCTGAGCTTGGCCCCGCTCTCGAGGGGTCCCGCCTTCTCGGCCTTGCGCCGCTCGATCCGCTCCCGCTCGATCCGCTGAGCGGCGATCTCGGCCTCGGCCTCGGACAACTGCGCCGCGGACGACTCTGTCGGGGACGACTCCGTGGGGGATCCGCCGTCGCCCTTCTGGTCCTCCGACGACTGTGCCCCGCCGTCACCGTCACCGTCTTCGGCCGTGGAACTCCGGGCAGTGGTGTCGCCGTTGCCGGCCCCCGGCGTCCCGCCCTCGGGCTCGGCCCCCGGCGTCCCCGGCTCCGTGTCCTCCGTGGTCTCGGGCGGCTCCGTGCTCACAGCGTGCTCCAGTCGTGATCGGGATAGCGGTGCACGGGCGCCGACACGTCGTCGAGCGCCCGGCAGATCTCGTCAGGAAGACTAAGGGCCTCCACTGACAACGCCGCCGTGAGCTGCTGTGCGTTGCGCGCGCCTATGACGGGCGCGGCCACGCCGGGCCGGTCGCGGACCCAGGCGAGGGCGACCTGGAGCGGGGTCACGGCGAGCCCGTCGGCCGCTGTCTGCACGGCGTCCACGATGCGGCTCGCCGTGTCGTCGAGGTACGGCGCGACGAACGGTGCCAGATGTTCCGAGGCGCCGCGTGAGTCGGGCGGCGTCGCATTGCGGTACTTGCCCGTCAGCACCCCGCGCCCCAGCGGCGAGGACGGCAGCAGACCGATGCCCAGATCCAGCGCGGCCGGCAGCACCTCGCGTTCCACGCCGCGCTGGAGCAGCGAGTACTCCAGCTGTGTGCTCGCCAGCCGGGTCCGTATGCCCGGCGCCGCCAGCTGCCAGGTCGCGGCCTTGGCGAGCTGCCAGCCGCAGAAGTTGGAGACACCGGCGTAGCGGGCGCGGCCGCTGCTGACCGCCAGGTCGAGGGCCTGGAGGGTCTCCTCCAGCGGGGTGTCCGGGTCGAAGGCGTGGATGTGCCAGACGTCGACGTAGTCCGTGCCGAGCCGGGTCAGCGAGGCGTCCAGCGCGGAGAGCAGGTGGCCGCGCGAGCCGTCGAAGCGGCGGTCGGGGTCGGGCACGCTGCCCGCCTTCGTCGAGATGACCAGGTCCCGGCGCGGGACCAGCCCTTCTATGAGCCGTCCGAGCAGATACTCGGCCTCTCCGTCGCCGTACACGTCCGCCGTGTCGACGAGGGTGCCGCCCGCCTCCCAGAACGTCTTCAGGACGTCCGCGGCGTCGTGCTCGTCGGTGTCCCTGCCCCAGGTGAGGGTGCCGAGCCCGATCCGGGACACGCGCAGGCCGGTGCGGCCGAGATGCCTCTGCTCCATGAACGCCGAGATTACTGGCCAGAACCTGCCATGTGGGGGCCTGTGGATGACCAGTTTCCGGGACGGTGACCGGGGATGCCGAGGGCCGGCCGGGCGACGCCCGCCACACCGGCCTCCCCGTGAGAGGTCCGTCGCGCTAGGGTCGGCCCCACAAGGGACGTTACTGATCGGTAAGGGGAATCCGCCATGCAGCTCGGGATCAACCTCGGCTACTGGGGCGCCGGAATGGACGCGGACAATCTCGCCGTCGCGCAGGAGGCCGACCGGCTGGGATACGCCGTGTGCTGGGCCGCAGAGGCGTACGGCTCGGACGCGGCCACCGTGCTCTCCTGGGTCGCCGCCCAGACCGAGCGCATCGACGTGGGCTCCGCCATCTTCCAGATCCCGGCCCGCCAGCCGGCGATGACCGCGATGACGGCCGCGACCCTGGACTCGCTCTCCGGCGGCCGCTTCCGGCTCGGCCTCGGCGTCTCCGGACCGCAGGTCTCCGAGGGCTGGTACGGCGTCAAGTTCGACAAGCCGCTGGCACGCACGCGTGAGTACGTCGAGATCGTCCGCAAGGCCATGACGCGCGAGCGCCTGTCGTACGAGGGGCAGCACTGGACGCTGCCGCTGCCCGGCGGTCCCGGCAAGCCGATCAAGCTGACCGTGCACCCGCAGCGCGAGCACATCCCGCTGTACATCGCCGCCATCGGCCCGAAGAACCTGGAGCAGACCGGCGAGATCGCCGACGGCGCGCTCGTGATCTTCCCCTCCGCCGAGCACCTCGAGGAGACCACGATCTGGCACCTGCGCGCGGGGCGCGAGAAGGCCGGCAAGACCCTCGACGGGTTCGACGTCTGCCCGACGCTCCCGCTCGCCGTCGGCGAGGACAAGGACGTGACCACGCTCGCCGACACCTTCCGTCCCTACACCGCGCTGTACGTCGGCGGCATGGGCAGCGCCAAGCAGAACTTCTACAACCAGCTCGCGCAGCGCATGGGGTTCGAGGCCGCGGCCGCCGAGGTCCAGGAGAAGTACCTGTCCGGCGACAAGCAGGGCGCCGCGGCCGCCATCCCGCACGAGCTGATCGACAAGACGACGCTGCTCGGCTCCGTCGACCGCATCGCGGACCGGATGAAGGAGTACGCGGCGGCCGGGGTCACCACCCTCAGCCTCGCTCCCGCGGGCTTCACGCTCGACGAGCGGCTCGCCTCGCTCCGCGCCGGCACCGAGGCCCTGGAGCGCGCCGGACTGGCGTAGCACGGGGGAGAGTGCCGGAAGTTTCCTGCGGCCGTGGTGGGGGCTCGGGGGTCTTCCCCGCCACGGCCGTTACGCAGAACAACGCGCGCGTGGCCGCGCGGTTACGCCCCCTCGCGCCCCGGCTGGTCATTCTTTTGGCGGAGTTGTCCGACACAGCTGTTGCAGTGCCTCTCTCGCCGCATTTGACTCGTTCTTTGCGGAATCCTGCGGAGTCCGGCGTCCTGCGCCCTGCAGAGAGGTGTCCAACGATGCTTTCGGCCAAGAGTCTGTTCCAGGAGATCCTCGACAACGACGAGTCCTTCCGCCTGTTCTGCTCCATCGCGGCCAGCGGGGAGTCCCAGGGCGGCTGGGAGAACGCCCGCATCGCCGCGCTCGTCCCGGAGAGCGAGCGCCCTCTCGCACCCAAGATCACCCGGCACGGCGCGGACGAGGACAAGCACGGTCGGATCTTCAACGCCCTGATGAAGAAGCGCGGCCTGCGACCGGTGCCCGTCCCGCCCGAGACCGACTACACGATGCTCCTGGAGAACCACGGCATCGGTCTCGCCCACGACAAGCTCAAGGGCGACGAGCCGCTCACCGTCCAGGACATCGTCACCTACCTGTCGCACAGCAGGGTCACCGAGCAGCGCGCCTCGGAGCAGATGGAGTTGCTGCGCAAGCACTTCGCCGACCACCCCGACCTCGGCCGCCCGGTCAGGATGATCTCCCACGACGAGGACAACCACCTCGCCTACTGCCACGAGGAGTTGCTGCGCTTCGCGGCCCAGGGACACGGCCGGGCCATCCAGCGGACGCTGCGCGAGTGCGCGCTCGCGGAGATCCGGATCTACCGGGACGTCAGCCTCGCGGTCATGGACCACATGGGGCGCATCCTCGGCTGGCCGAGGGCGAAGGCGGCGGTGCTCGCGGCCGGCATCCACGCGGTGTACGCCTGGGAGCGGGTCGCGGGCTGGCGGCGCATGGTGTCCCTGAAGATGCCGGAACGACGCGACGCGCTCGGCGGACCCGCCACCTCGGCACCCGAGTTCGCCTGACGCCGTGCGGGTCGCTACAACCAACCCCGGCTCTTGAACAGCCGGTACAGCAGCACCTCGAGGGCGGCCATCCCCGCGATCAGCACCGGATACGACCACCGCCAGTCCAGCTCCGGCATGTGGTCGAAGTTCATGCCGTAGATCCCCGCGATCATCGTGGGGATCGCGGCCATGGCCGCCCACGCGGAGATCTTCCGCATGTCGTCGTTCTGCCGGACGCTCATCTGCGCGAGATGTGCCGAGAGGATGTCGGAGACCAGCCGGTCCAGGCCCTCCACCGCCTCGTTCACGCGCGTGAGGTGGTCGCTCACGTCGCGGAAGAAGGGCTGCGCCTTGTCGTGCACGAAGGGCACGCGCGCGCCGATCATGCCGGTTCCCGCGAGCCGGGACAGCGGCTGGGCCAGTGGGCCCGTGGCCCTGCGGAACTCCAGGATCTGCCGCTTGAAGGCGTAGATGCGCGACGCCGAGTGCCGTGAGCCGCCCCCGGTCGGCGAGAAGACCTCCGTCTCCAGCTCCTCCAGGTCGGTGCCCAGCTCGCCGACCACGTCGACGTAGTGGTCGACCACCGCGTCGGCGATCGTGTACAGCACCGCCGTGGGACCGTGCCGGAGCATCTCGGGTTCGTGCTCCAGACGGCGCCGTACGACCCCGAGGGGCGCCTCCTCGCCGTGCCGGACCGTCACCACGAACGAGTCGCCGATGAAGACCATGACCTCGCCGGAGGAGACGATGTCGCTCTTCGGCTCGTACCCGACCGGCTTGAGGACCATGAACAGCGAGTCGTCGTACACCTCCAGCTTCGGCCGCTGGTGCGCCTTCAGGGCGTCCTCGACGGCCAGCGGGTGCAGCGCGAACTCCTCCGTGACCCGGTCGAACTCCTTCTCCGTGGGCTCGTACAGCCCGATCCAGACGAACGCATCGTCCTGTAGACGGCACAGATCCAGGGCGTCGGAGAGGTCCTCGGGCCCCTCTGTCCGGCGCCCGTCCCGGTAGATGGCGCAGTCGACGATCACGGAGCGTATTGTCCCGCCGTCCGGCGGCAAATGCACGCTGACATTTTCGCCTCCGGGCCGCCCAAGCCGGTGTCGAGAGCCCGACCGTGCTCGACCCTTCGGGCCTCCGCGCGCTCGACCTCTCGACACCGGCGCGGCCCTTCGGCGAGCGTCGTGCGCCTACGCTGGGCGGCATGCCCACGCTGATCCTGGTCCGGCACGGACGTTCCACCGCCAACACCGAGGGACTGCTCGCCGGGTGGACGCCCGGCGTCGCCCTGGACGAGCGCGGCGCCGCGCAGGCCGCCGCCCTGCCCGGGCGGCTCGACGGGCTGCCGATCTCCGAGGTCGTCAGCAGCCCCCTGCAGCGCTGCCAGGAGACGATCGCGCCGCTGCTCGAGGCCCGCCCCGGCCTGCGCGCCCACACCGACGAGCGGATCGGGGAGTGCCACTACGGCGACTGGTCCGGCCGCAAGCTCGCCGAGCTGGGGGACGAGCCGCTGATGGAGGTCGTCCAGGCGCATCCGTCGGCGGCGGCGTTCCCCGGCGGTGAGTCGATGCGGGCGATGCAGACCCGCGCCGCCGAGGCCGTACGCGAGTGGAACGCGCGCGTGGAGCGCGATCACGGGGCCGACGCGGTGTATCTGATGTGCTCGCACGGCGACGTCATCAAGTCCCTCGTCGCGGACGCACTCGGTCTTCATCTCGACCTCTTCCAGAGGATTTCCGTTGAACCGTGTTCCATCACCGCGATCCGTTACACACGCCTGAGGCCGTTCCTCGTACGCCTCGGGGACACCGGTGATTTCGCGTCCCTCGCCCCCCGCGAGGAACCGCCGGCCGGCGACGCCACCGTCGGGGGCGGCGCGGGCGCACCGTGATCGTCCGGCGCAGTAGGGTGAAGCGGTCGAAGTAGCGCTCGTACTCACGATTTCGCCGCACGCACGATTTCGCCGTACTCACGATTCCAATGGAGACAGGACGTGTCCCGTCAGGTGTTCCTCTACGACCCCCCGGACCGCTTCGTGGCCGGTACGGTCGGGCTTCCCGGACGCCGTACGTTCTTCCTCCAGGCCACCGCAGGCTCCCGGGTGACCAGCGTGGCCCTGGAGAAGACCCAGGTCGCCGCCCTCGCCGAGCGCATGGACGAGCTGCTCGACGAGGTCGTACGGCGTAGTGGCGGCAGCGCCGCCGTCCCCGCCGTGGCGCCCACCGAGATCTCCGACACCGCCCCGCTGGAGGCCCCCGTCGAGGAGGAGTTCCGCGTCGGCACCATGGCGCTGGCCTGGGACGGCGAGGAGCAGCGCATGATCGTGGAGGCGCAGGCCCTCGTCGAGCTCGACGCCGACTCCGAGGAGGACCTCGCCGAGGCCGAGGAGCGGCTGCTGCAGGACGAGGAGAACGGGCCCCCGATGCTGCGGGTCCGGCTCACCGGCGCGCAGGCGAGGGCCTTCGCCAAGCGCGCCCTGGACGTCGTCAACGCCGGGCGGCCGCCGTGCCCGCTGTGCAGCCTCCCGCTCGACCCGGAAGGACATGTATGTCCGCGCCAGAACGGATACCGCCGCGGAGCGTGACCCCGGTGGACCTGCTCGCCGAGGGTGAGCTGACCGTGCGCGGACGCATCCGCGAGGCGTCCAACGCGGCGCTGTTCTGCACGGTCGCGTACGAGGGGCAGGAGGCGTCCTGCGTGTACAAGCCGGTCGCCGGTGAGCGGCCGCTGTGGGACTTCCCCGACGGGACGCTCGCGCAGCGCGAGGTCGCCGCCTACGAGGTCTCCGAGGCGACCGGCTGGGGGCTCGTACCGCCCACCGTGCTGCGGGACGGGCCGAACGGCGAGGGCATGGTCCAGCTGTGGATCGACGTGACGCCCGAGGCCGAGCTGCTCGCCCTGGTCGACGGCGAGGAGCCCGAGCCCGGCTGGAAGGCGGTTGGTCTCGCCGAGGTCGGCGAGGGCAGGACAGCCCTGCTGGTGCACGCCGACGACGAGCGGCTGCGGCGGCTCGCGGTCCTGGACGCGGTGATCAACAACGCCGACCGCAAGGGCGGGCATCTGCTGCCCACCCAGGGCGGCCACCTGTACGGCATCGACCACGGCGTCACCTTCAACGTCGAAAACAAGCTGCGGACGCTGCTGTGGGGGTGGGCGGGGGAGGCACTGACGGCGGAGGCGGTCGAGGCGCTCGGCTCCCTGCGGGAAGGGCTGAGGGAGGGTGGCGCGCTGGCCGTACGGCTGGCCGGCCTGATCACAGCCGCGGAAGCGGCGGCCACACGCGCGCGTGTCGACGCGCTGCTCGCATCCGGGCGGCATCCGGAGCCGAGCGGGGAGTGGCCGGCCATTCCCTGGCCGCCTGTCTAGCAGCACAATGGCCGGTATCGCGCAAGAAGGCCTTACCGGCCATCCGGTCTGGTCCGGTTCGTATCCGGAACATCCGTCCGGTTAGGCTCATGACATGTATGCCTGGCCCGCTTCTGAGGTCCCCGCCCTGCCTGGTCAGGGCCGCGACCTGAGGATCCACGACACCGCGACCGGCGGTCTGGTCACCCTCGACCCCGGTCCCGTCGCCCGTATCTACGTCTGCGGCATCACCCCGTACGACGCGACCCACCTCGGTCACGCGGCGACCTACAACGCGTTCGACCTCGTGCAGCGCGTGTGGCTCGACACCAAGCGGCAGGTTCACTACGTCCAGAACGTCACCGACGTCGACGATCCGCTGCTGGAACGGGCGGCGCGCGACAACATCGACTGGGTCGCCCTCGCCGAGAAGGAGACCGCCCTCTTCCGCGAGGACATGACCGCCCTGCGCATGCTGCCCCCGCAGCACTACATCGGCGCTGTCGAGGCCATACCCGGCATCGTGCCGCTCGTCGAGCGCCTGAGGGACGCCGGCGCCGCCTACGAGCTCGAGGGGGACATCTACTTCTCCGTCGAGTCCGACCCCGACTTCGGCAAGGTGTCGGGCCTCGACGCCGCCGCCATGCGACTGCTGTCCGCCGAGCGCGGCGGCGACCCGGACCGTCCGGGCAAGAAGAACCCGCTCGACCCGATGCTGTGGATGGCCGCCCGCGAGGGCGAGCCCAGCTGGGACGGCGGTTCGCTCGGACGCGGCCGGCCCGGCTGGCACATCGAGTGCGTCGCCATCGCCCTCGACCACCTCGGCATGGGCTTCGACGTCCAGGGCGGCGGCTCCGACCTCGCCTTCCCGCACCACGAGATGGGTGCCTCGCACGCCCAGGTGCTGACCGGCGAGTTCCCCATGGCCAAGGCGTACGTCCATGCCGGCATGGTCGCCCTGCACGGCGAGAAGATGTCCAAGTCCAAGGGGAATCTGGTCTTCGTGTCGCAGCTGCGGCGCGAGGGCGTCGACCCCGCCGCCATCCGGCTCGCCCTCCTCGCCCACCACTACCGGGCCGACTGGGAGTGGACCGACCAGGTCCTCCAGGACGCCCTCGCCCGCCTCGACCGCTGGCGTGCCGCGGTGTCCCGGCCCGACGGGCCGTCCGCCGACGCGCT
This sequence comes from Streptomyces sp. T12, assembly GCF_028736035.1. NCBI lineage: Bacteria > Bacillati > Actinomycetota > Actinomycetes > Kitasatosporales > Streptomycetaceae > Streptomyces > Streptomyces sp. T12. The sequence continues at coordinate 2,033,360 of NZ_CP117866.1, read as the reverse complement.
CGTCGAGGAGATCCGCGAGGCCCTCGCGAACGACCTCGACGCCCCGGCCGCGCTCACCGCGGTCGACCGCTGGGTCGAGCTCCAGCACGAGCAGGGCGGTACGGACATCGGCGCCCCCGGTGTCGTGTCGCGGGCCGTGGACGCGCTGCTGGGCGTGGCCCTGTAGGGGCCTGAGAACGAGACAGGGGCGCTTCCTCCCGCGGGAGGAAGCGCCCCTTTGGTTCCTGTGCCGGTCAGATGGTTCCCGGGCCGGTCAGATCCTGCGGATCTGGATGCCCCGCAGGACCAGCGGCTGGTTGCTGTCCCACACGCCGATGACCTGGTGGCCGAACGCGAAGGCCTCCTGGACCTGGTCGTGGGTCTGCAGGTTCGGGTTGTTGAAGACCCGGAACACGTTGTTGATGCGCAGGAAGATCTGCGAGGGCTGCCCCGGCAGCGGCTGGACGATGTCGATGTAGCCGTTCGCGATACCGGCCTGCAGGACCTCCGTCTGGACCTGCTGGACCGCGGCCTGCGTGACCTGCTGCATCAGCTGCAGCACCTGCTGCTCGGCCTGCTGTTGCTGCTGGTCGCCCTGGAGCGGTTGCCGGCCGTAGCCCTGCTGCTGTCCGAGCTGCTGCAGCAACTGCTGGAAGGGCTGCTGCTGGCCGAGCTGCTGGAGCTGCTCCAGGGAGCCGCTCATGCCGTACGGCTGCTGCTGGCCGTAGCCCTGCTGTTGGCCGTAGCCCTGCTGCTGGCCGAACGGCTGCTGCTGGTACGGCGACGTGCTCGGGAACTGCTGGCCCTGCTGTTGTCCCATGTGACTCATCTGCGGGGTGGTGCTCATACGGGTGTCACCTTCCCTTGATGTGATGGGCTGCGTCAGCCGGTGATCACCAGGCCGACGATCTCGTCGTCCGAGAACCACACTCGGACATCGGGCCGTCCCCCCGCGAAGGCGGTGTGGACCGCCTGGCGGATCTCCGGGGACGGATGATTGAGGTTGCGCCACTCGCCGGCCACGAACAGCCGGAGCCTGGGCGGAAGTTCAGGCGGATACGGCAGCAACTCGTCCCAGTACCGCTCGGCCTTGCCCGAGCCGACCGCCTGCGGCACCAGATGGGTCACCGCCGCCTTGATGTCGGGCCGGTGGCCGATCCGCTGGGAGGCGGGCCGGCCCGGCGCGTCCTGCTGCGGGGACCCGGTGGCCCGCAGCACCGCACGCGCACGTTCCGGGGACATCGGCTGCTGGCCGGCCGCCTTGAGCATCCCCTGCAGCGCGGCCAGCGCGCCGACCACCACCGGGGAGGCGGACGACGTCCCCGAGAACGTGTCGGTGTACCAGGCGATCTCCTCGGGCCCGCCCTGCAGATCGCCGGGCTTGTCCCAGAAGCCGCCGGTCGTCGTCACCTCGCGCCCCCAGCCCTGCGCGTCCACCCGGGCGCCGTAGTTGGAGAACGCGAGCCGTGAGCGGTCCGGGCCGTGGTCGCGGCCGTGCGTGCCGGGCGGCGGTGCGCCCGCGCCGACCAGGACGGCGCCGGAGGACGGGTTGGACGGGTTGAACGGGTTGCGCCACGTCTCCGGGAAGCCGTCCGGTCGACGCTCGTAGACCGCGTCGTCGAGCGACTCGGCGCCGTTGCCCGCGGCCGCCACCACCAGGACGCCCTTGGCGGTGGCGTAGCGGATGGCGGCGAGGTCGTCCGGCCACCACTCGAGCGCGATGTAGCCGCGCTGGTCGTCGCGGTCGGCGTACTCGAACCGGGGCCCCGGGCGGTGCAGTTCGATCAGCACGATGTCGCCGGGGCCGAGCCGGTCGGCGGCCGCGTGGATCGCGGCCGCCGTGCCGATGCCCTGGAAGGACGCGGCCGCGGTCACCGTGTCCGGCACGATGCCGGTGATGCCGAACTCGCCCCGGTCACCGCCGATCACCCCGATCACGGCGGTGCCGTGGTTGCGCCAGGCGAGGTCGGACAGCGGGGTGCCGACGACGACGCCGGCCAGCTTGGCCGCCAGGTCCTCGTGGCCCAGCTGCCAGGAGCCCTCCACGTCGATCACGGTCACGTCCTGACCGGTGCCGCCGGGCCGCTGCCAGGCCCAGTGCGCGTCGATGCCCTCGGGCGCCGGCCGCAGATAGCCCTGCCGGCCGCTGTAGTCGGGGGTGACCGGCGCGCCCTCCTTCAGGCGCCCGCTGTCCTCCCCGATCTGTCCGAGGACGGCCGGCACCGCTCCCGGCTTCACATACGCCGAGTCGATCCCCGGCAGCGCGGCGATGCGCGCCCGCAGCTCCTCGGCGCGGCTCTCCCCGCCGCGCACCCGGTAGAACAGCGCGAGGTCGGGCACGTCCTCGGCGCCGGGGGCCTGCTGAAGTCGCTCCTCGCTGCCGAACAGCGGCTCCAGCGCGAGTTGTTCGTCGGTGAGGAACATGTTGAGGGCCGACATGTCGGCGCCCGCCACCGACCGGACACCCTCGGCCTGGGCGCGCAGCCTGGACTCCGGGCGGGCGACGACGATCAGTTCCTGCTCGGCTCCTCGATAGGTGAATCCCGCTCCGTCGGGCCCCGGCCCGGACGCTCCCGGGCCCTGCGCCGGCTGTGCCTGGTCGCTCATCGTCTGCCGCTCCCTTCGGTCCTGCGGGTACCAAGTGCGGGTGGTGCGGCGCGCCTTCGCAGGACAACCAAGCACTCCCGGCCCGGTCCGTCCAGACTTATTTCGCCAAGTCGGTTTTAAGTAAGTTGAATTGGGTACCGCGCCCAATCCGTCCTGAAAGAGATGTCACGCCACAATCGGGCCAGATACTGTCCAGACGCTGTCGAGAGGCCGTCCATTGCTGCGGAGGCGCCGGGCGTGTGATGGGGTGGACGAGTCAGTTGACCGTTGGACCAGCTGTTGGCCGGTCCTGTCCGCGGAAGGACGCACAGTGGCCCCCGAACACCGCTCCTTCGCACCTCATCCCACCCGCCGCAGACTCTTCACGGCCGGCGCCGCCACCGCCGGTGCCGTACTCGTCGGGTCTGCCGGCACCCCCGCGGCAGCGGCCGGAAAGACCCGGCCCACCGTGATCCACCTCCCGAACGGCTTCCGCCCGGAGGGCATCGCCGTCGGCGGCGGACCGTACGCCTACCTCGGCTCGCTCGGCGACGGCTCGATCTACCGCGCCGACCTGCGCACCGGAGAGGGCGGCATCATCTCCACCGGCCCGGGCACGCCCTCGGTCGGACTCAAACTCGACGACCGGGGACGCCTGTTCGTCGCCGGACGCGGCCAGGGCGCCCGCGTCGTGGACGCCCGCACCGGCGCGATCCTCGCCTCGTACGTCCTCACCACGGCGACCCCGACCTTCGCCAACGACGTGTTCCTGACCCCGCGCACCGCCTGGTTCACCGACTCCTACCAGCCCGCGCTGTACGCCCTGCCGCTCGGTCGGCACGGCGAACTGCCGGACCCGGACGACGTCGTGACGGTCACGCTGAGCGGCGACTGGAGCCAGGTCCCCGGCGAGGTCGTGAACGCCAACGGCATCACCCGCACCCCCGACGGCTCGGCCCTCCTCGTCGTGCAGTCCGGGGTCGGCGGCCTGCACCGCGTGCACCCGCGCACCGGCGTCACCGAGCTCGTCGACCTCGGCGACGCGGCCCCGCTCACCAACGGCGACGGCCTGCTGCTGATCGGGCGCACGCTCTACGTCGTGCAGAACCGGCAGAACGCCATCGACGTGTTCGAGCTGGCCGCCGACGGCCGCAGCGGCGTCTTCCAGAGCCGCATCACCGACCCGCTCTTCGACGTGCCGACCACGGTGGCCGCCCACCAGGGCCGCCTCTACCTGCCCAACGCGCGCTTCACCACGACACCGACGCCTGAGACGACGTACGACGTGATCTCCGTATCGGCCTGACGAGCCCGTCCCCGCGGGACGGACGAGGGCGGTGCGCCCCGCGCACCGCCCTCGTCCTCACTCCTCCGACGACTCGTCGTCGTCCGTGCCGCTCGGCTTCGGCGGCTTGGGCGGCTTCGCACGGCCGCTCGGGTTGTCCCTCAGGAAGGGACCGGCCTCCCCGCCGTCCGCCGTTGCGTGCCCGCCGGCCGACGGACCGCCGCCGTCCCGTCTGCGCAGATACCGCTCGAACTCACGGGCGATCGCCTCGCCCGACGCCTCCGGCAGCTCCGCGGTGTCCCGGGCCTCCTCCAGCGACTGCACGTACTCGGCGACCTCGCTGTCCTCGGCGGCCAGCTGGTCCACACCCACCTGCCAGGCGCGCGCGTCCTCGGGCAGTTCGCCCAGCGGGATACGCACGTCGATCAGGTCCTCCAGGCGGTTGAGGAGGGCCAGCGTCGCCTTCGGGTTGGGCGGCTGCGAGACGTAGTGCGGTACGGCGGCCCACAGCGACACCGCCGGTACGCCGGCGTGCGTACAGGCTTCCTGGAGGACGCCGACGATGCCCGTGGGGCCCTCGTACTTGGTCTCCTCCAGGTCCATCCGGCGGGCCAGGTCCGCGTCGGACGTGGTGCCGCTGATCGGGACCGGGCGCGTGTGCGGGGTGTCGCCGAGCAGAGCGCCCAGGATGACCACCAGCTCCACGCCCAGCTCGTGCGCGAAGCCGAGCAGCTCGTTGCAGAACGAGCGCCACCGCATGGACGGTTCGATACCTCGGACGAGTACGAGATCACGTGGCTTCTCGCCGCCGACGCGGACCACCGACAACCTTGTCGTCGGCCAAGTGATCTTCCTCACCCCGGCATCCATCCACACCGTGGGGCGGTTGACCTGGAAGTCGTAGTAGTCCTCGGCGTCCAGCGCCGCGAACACCTCGCCCTTCCACTCCCTGTCCAGATGCGCGACCGCGGTGGAGGCGGCGTCGCCGGCATCGTTCCAGCCCTCGAACGCGGCCACCATGACCGGGTCGATCAGCTCGGGAACCCCCTCGAGCTCGATCACCCAGTGCCTCCTTCCGACGTGCCCTCGCTTGACCACCCAACCTTACGGCGTGCGGCGGGGGCGTCCGCAGCCCCCTTGCACGGGGGAGTGAACGGATCACTGCCCCGTTCGCCACCCCGGAACACCCGCTAGAGATCCGATGTCCGACGAATGGCAAGCGGCGGGGCAGGTCGGGCGGTATCACCCGCCCATGTGAAGGCCGGGCGATCGGCCGCCCGGTGCCCTGTGGGTGCGGAACTGTGCGTCGGGTGAGCGGAGTTGCCCCCAGGTCACGCGTGCGGCGCGCCGGGATCGTGTATCTGCCCCTGGGGCGGGCGCCTGTCTGTGGACTACGCCGAGTTGGGGGCGGCGGCGCCGGGTGAGTACGGGGTCCGACGCTTGCCGGGGTGCTGCTGGACCGGCGTCTGGTGCTGCCCGTGCTCGACGGGTTCGACGAACTGCCCGCCGAAATGAGCGGGTTGGCGCTGCACCGGATCGGTGAGGCGTTGCCGTACGGCTGCGGGCTGGTGCTGTCGAGCAGGCCCGCGGAGTACCGGGCGGCGCTGCGGCCCCGGACGGGGGCGTCGACGCGGCCGGGGGCGATACGCCGGCCGCGGCGCGGTGGGAGCCGGTGGTGGCGTTGCTGCGCACGGATGCGCCGACGGCAGGGGCGCTCAGGAGCCCGCCGAGGGTGTCCCTGGCGCGGTCCGTGTACAACCCCCCGGCCGGGGGGCAGGCAGAGGGGGGGCCTTCCGGGCCCTGCGGAGCTGGGCTCGGGCGGGTCCACCCGGCGGTACATCGCGCCCGCCGATCCAGTCGCGGCGGGCTGCGCGGCACTCCAGGTGGGCGTGGTTCGCGGCGGCCTGCCTGCTCCTGGACGGTCTGTGGACGGTCCCCGTCGACCGAGAGCCGGCACCGGGTCTACGCGGTCGGGCTGGTCCCCTCGCTGCTGACCGGGCGCACCGGCGCCGTCCACCAGTTCCGCCCCATCGAAGTGCAGCACCGCCTCGCCGAAGGGGACCTCCGCCCCGGGCCGTGACTCACAGCGTCGACCGCAGCCACTGCTCCACGCTCGCGATGTGCACCGTCGCCCACGACCGCGCTGCCTCCGCGTCCCGGTCCCGCAGTGCCTCCAGGATCGCCCGGTGCTCGTGCAGGGTCCGGCTCACCGCGTCCTCCTGGGTCAGTCCCCGCCAGATACGCGCCCGCGTCGTCGGCCCCGACAGGCCATCGAGGAGCGAGCACAGCACCGAGTTCCCCGAGCTCTGCACGATGCCCCGGTGGAACTCCAGGTCACTGGCGACGAGCTCCTCCACCGACGGAGCGCTGCCGAGCTTGTCCAACTGGTTGGCCAGCGCGTCCAGTTGCTGCTCGCTGATCCGCGACGCCGCCATCGCCGTGGCGGCCGGCTCCAGGATGCGGCGCACGGCGAGGAACTCCAGCACCGTGTCGTCGCGGTGGAAGTCGACGACGAAGCTCAGCGCCTCCAGCAGCAGCTGCGGGTCCAGGCTCGTGACGTACGTGCCGTCGCCCTGCCGCACGTCCAGGATCCGGATCAGTGACAGGGCGCGCACGGCCTCGCGCAGGGAGTTGCGGGAGAGCCCGAGGTCGGCGGCGAGCTCGCTCTCCTTGGGGAGCCGCTCGCCGGGGCGCAGCGCGCCGGAGACGATCATGCCCTTGATCTTCTCGATCGCCTCGTCGGTTACTGCCATGGCCGCCCTCCCGGTCGTTCAGGATGTCGCGCAAGACATCCGACGTCTCAGTCACATTATGCGGTCTGTTCACACGAGCGCCTCCAGGTCGGCGATCACCGCTTCCTCGTCCAGCGTCTGCAGCGCCCGGTCCCGCATCAGCACGCGCCCCTCGACGACCGTGTCCCGCACGTCCGCCGAGTGTGCCGCGTACGCCAGCGTGGACCACGGATCGTGCAGCGGACGCAGATGCGGGGCGCTCAGGTCGAGCACGATCAGGTCGGCCCGCTTGCCGGCCTCCAGCGAGCCCAGCTGCTCCCCGAGCCCCAGCGCCCGCGCTCCCTCGATCGTCGCCATGCGTACGGCCCGCTCGGCGCCGACCGCCGTGGGGTCGCCGCCCGCCTTGTGCACCAGCGCCGCCTGCCGCACCGCCCCGAGCACGTCCAGGGTGTTGGAGCTGACGGCCCCGTCCGTGCCGAGCCCGACGGTCACCCCGGCGCTCAGCAGCCGGGGTACCGGCGCGATGCCGCAGCCCAGCTTCAGGTTCGACACCGGACAGTGGGCCACGGACGTGCCCGTGCGGGCCAGCGCCGCGATCTCCGGTCCGGTGAGCTCCACGGCGTGGGCGAGCAGCAGGTCGGGACCGAGCAGCCCGAGGGAGTCGAGCAGTTCCACGGGGCGCTTGCCGTACCGCACCTCGACGGTGGCGACCTCGGTCGCGTTCTCGGCGGCGTGGATGTGCAGCAGTGCCCCGAACTCCCGTGCCAGGGCGGCGATCTCGGTGAGCTGGTCGGGGGAGAGGGTGTAGGTGGAGTGCGCGAAGACGACAGGGCGGACGCCATGGCGTGCCGGTCCGCGTGCCTCCAGGTCACGGCGGGCCCACGCCATCCGGTCCTCGTAGGCGAGCTTGTCCGGCGGCTCCGGTACGTCCATGAAGGTGGGCCCGGTCAGCAGCCGCCAGCCCGACTCGCGGGCCGCCCGCTCGGCCGCCTCGTGGAACCAGTACATGTCCAGCGCCGAGGTCACCCCGGCCCGTACGCTCTCGGCCACCGCCACCCGCACCGCCGCCGCCACGTTCTTCGGGGCCAGCAGCTCGGCCTCCCACCGCAGCACCCGCTCCAGGAAGCCCTGGAGCGTGACGTCGTCGGCACGGCCGCGCAGCAGGGTCATCGCGAGGTGGGTGTGGGTGTTGATCAGACCGGGGAGGACGAGACAGCCCGCGGCGTCGAGGGACTCCGTCGCTGTGAACCGCGTACACAGCTCCCCGGCGGAACCGACGGCGACGATCTCGCCCTCGTGGACGGCGACCGCCCCGTCCCGTACGACGGTTCCGGCGTCGTCGACCGTCAGGACGTCACCGCCGTGGACCAACAGGTCGATCGCGCTCACGCCGCGCTCCCCTCCGGGCGGTCGGCGGCATACTCCTCCGCCAGCAGCCGCAGCGCCTCCAGCGACACCACCGCGCCCCGCTCCACACCGGCCGCGACGACCTCCCGGTGCGGGTTGTACCCGCCGGTTGCGTCCTCGTCGACGAGTTCGTCGGCGTTGGCGCCGTCGACGACCAGCACGCCTCCGGCGACCAGGCCCCGCAGCGAGGCCGTCACCAGCAGTGCCGACAGCTCCATCTCGATCGCCGCGAGCCCGGCACCTTCGTACGAGAACAGCGGCAGCAGCCCCGGCTGGAACGCCGCCCGCGTCCACACGATGCCCCGGTGGTGCGGGGCTCCGGCCTCCCGCGCGGCCCGCTGCAGCGCGAGCACCGCCTCGGGCGCGGCCACCGCCGGGTACTCCGGCGGCAGCAACTGCTGGGTGACCCCGTCGTCCCGTACGGCCGCCTCCGCGACGACGAGGTCGCCGTCGCCGATACCCGGCCGCATCGCACCCGCCGTACCGAACCGGAGGATGGTGTGGACCCCCGCGTCCGCGAGCTCCTGGAACATCAGGATCGCGCCCGGCCCGCCCACCCCGTGCGAGGCGACGGTGACCGGCACGCCTTTCCAACTCCCGCTGAACACGCGGTACTCACGGTGGTGGGACACCTCCTCGGCACCGTCCAGCAGGGCGGCGACGGCCGCCGCGCGCGCCGGGTCGCCGACGACGACCGCGCGCGCCGGGAGCCCGGTGCGGGGTATGCGGGTGACGGGCAGCAGGTCCTGGGGCAGGTCCTGGCTCATGAAGCGGCTCCGGAGGGGCGGATACGGCGACGGCGGCGGGCCGTCGTGAGGAACAGGGCGCCGAGCGTGACGACGTACGGCGCGGCGTCGGTCGCCTGCTGCGGCAGACCGAGGCCCTGGAGGCGGAAGCCGGCCGCCTCGGCGAGGCCGAACAACAGGGCGGCCAGCAGGACACCGACCGGGGCGGCGCGGCCGAGCATGACGGCGACGACGGCGATCCAGCCGCGGCCCGCGGTCATGTTCTCGGTGAACAAGGTGACGTTACCCAGGGCGAGTTGGGCGCCCGCCAGCCCGCACAGGACACCGGAGACCAGGATCGCCCCGTACTTGTACCTGACCGGGCTCACCCCGAGGGTCGCCGCCGCGTCCGGAGCCTCGCCGACCCCGCGGAGCCTGAGCCCCCACACGTGCCGGGACAGCAGCACCGCGGCCACCGCGACCGCCGCCCACGACAGATAGGTGAGCGGGGTGAAGCCACCGATCAGCGGGAGCCCGGCGAGCGACGGGTCGTCAAAGGTGCCCTGCACGCCGAAGACCGTACGCAGCAGGAAGCCGGTCAGGCCGACGGCCAGGAGATTCATGGCCACGCCCAGAACGACCGCGTCCCCGCGCAGCGTCACCGCACCCACGGCCAGGATCAGCGAGTACCCGGCCGCCGCGAGCGCCGCCGCCAGGACGCCGAGCCAAGGGCTGCCGGTGAACCAGCTGGTGGCCACCGCCGTGAAGCAGCCCATCAGCATCATGCCTTCGAGGCCGATGTTGAACACGCCCGCCCGCTCGCAGATCGCGCCGCCGAGCGCGGCCAGCAGGATCGGGGTGAGCGCGCGCAGCGCCGACATCAGCAGATCGGAGTCGAAGAACATCACACCGCCTCCTTACGGCGGTCGAACCAGCGGCCGGGGAAGCGCAACCGGGCCGCCAGGAACACGATCACGATCGCCTGGAGCACCTGCGTCAGCTCGCGCGGCACCTCGGTCGTCCGCTCCATCGCGAGCCCGCCGACCTGGAGGACCGCGAAGAAGAACGAGGAGATCACCGTGCCGATCGGGGCCGCCATCGCCAGCAGCGCGGCCGTGAGCCCCGTCCAGGTGTAGCCCGGCGCGGTGAGCGAGCCGTCGACGAAGCGGTACGGGAAGCTCAACACCCCGATCGCGCCCACCAGTCCGGCGAGCGCGCCCGAGACGGACATCAACTTCAGGGTCAGGCCCCGGCGTTCGACACCGGCGTAGGCCGAGAAGCGCGCGTTGAGGCCGGTCATGCGTATCTCGTACCCGACGGCGGTGCGCCGATCCGTGAAACAGTACGCGGCGGCCGCGACGGCGACGAGCACCAGCCCGACGGTCACGGTCGAGTCGCCGAAGGAGGGCAGCTCCACCCCGTCGGGCATCGCCCGGGTCTGGGGGAGGCTGGAGCCGGGCTCCTTGAGCGGGTAGCGGGCCAGGTAGGAGGCCAACGACACCGCGGGGTAGCTGAGCAGCAGGCTGCTGACCAGCAGCGGGACGCCGAGGTGGTTCTCGCACAGGGCGGCGAGGGTCGCGTAGGCCGCACCGGCCGCCATGCCCGCGAGGAGGGCGAGGACGACGGTCAGGGGGGCCGGCAGCGGTGAGTACAGGCCGGTGACGGCCGCGGTGATGCCACCCAGCACCATCTGCCCGTCACCGCCGAGGTTGATGAGCCGGGCGCGCAGCGGGATCGCCAGCGCGAGCGCCATGCCGAGCACGCTGGTGGTCGTGGTCAGGGTGGAGCCGATGCCGTCGGCGCCGAGCGCGCCGGTCAGGACCGCCTCGTAGGCCGTGATCGGGTCCGCGCCGGTGCCGACGAGGAAGAGCGCGCCGATGAGGACGCCCGCGAGCACGGAGAAGGTGACGGGGGAGCGCAGGGCTCCGGTGATGCGTGCTGGATTCATGTCAGTCGGCGGCTTCCACTCGTGCGCTCGTCCCGCCCGCCATCGCGAGCCCCAGCGTCCGTTCGTCCGCCTCGGTCTTGTCGTACGTCGTCGTGATCCGGCCCTCGTACATCACCAGCACCCGGTCCGCGAGCCCCCGGATCTCGCTCAGCTCGGCCGAGACGAGGAGGACGGCGTGACCGGCGTCGCGGTAGGCGATCAGCTGGTCGTGGATGTTCTGGATCGCGCCGATGTCGACGCCGCGCGTCGGCTGCTCGACGAGCAACAGCGGGGCGTCATGGGCGAGTTCGCGGCCGATCAGCAGCTTCTGGAGGTTGCCGCCGGACAGGGCGGAGGCCGGCACGTCGGGCGTGGACGCCTTGATGCCGAAGCGCTCGATCAGCCGCCGTGCGTGCGCCCGGACGGACGTCGGCGGCAGCAGGCCGCGGTGCGACAGGGACGTACGGTGGTGTCCCATCGCGAGGTTGTCGGCCACGGACGCCGCCGGGGCCGTACCGACCGCGTGGCGGTCCTCGGGGACGTACGCCAGGCCCTTGAGACGGCGTTCGGTGGCCGAGGCGTGGGTGATGTCGTCGTCTTTGAGCCTCACTCGCCCGGCGGTGACCGGCCGCAGCCCGGCCAGCGCCTCGACCAGCTCGCTCTGCCCGTTGCCGGCGACACCGGCGATGCCGACGATCTCGCCCGCGCGGACCGAGAGCGTGATGTCGTGCACGGCGTCGGTGGACAGACCCGTCGTGTCGAGCACCACCTCGCCCGGGGTGCCCGGGGCATGGATGCGGTCCAGCTCGACCGCGCGGCCCGTCATCGCGGCCGCGATCTCGTCGGCGGACGTCTCGGCGGTGATCAGCCGGGCCACGACCCGGCCGTCCCGCAGGACGGTCACGTGGTCGCTGCCCTCCAGCACCTCACGCAGCTTGTGCGTGACCAGGATCACCGTACGGCCCTCGGCGGCCAGCGACTTGAGCACCGCGAACAGGGCGTCCGCCTCGGCCGGCGTGAGCACGGCGGTCGGCTCGTCGAGGATGAGCGTGCGGGCGCCCCGGTGCAGCAGCTTGAGGATCTCCACGCGCTGGCGCAGGCCGACCGGCAGGTCTCCGACCCGGGCGTCCGGATCGACGGACAGGCCGTGTTCCTCGGCGAGTTCGCGCACCCGGCGGCGGGCGGCCGCGCGGTCCACCAGGCCGAAGCGGCGCGGCTCGGCGGCGTACACGACGTTCTCGGCGACGGTCAGCGAGTCGAACAGCTTGAAGCTCTGGTGGACCATGCCGAGCCCGGCGGCCATGGCGTCGGAGGGGCTGGCGAAGCCGTACTTGACGGCCTGCCCGTCGATCCGGACCGTTCCGGCGTCGGCGCGCTCCATGCCGTACAGGATCGACATGAGCGTCGACTTGCCCGCGCCGTTCTCGCCCATGAGCGCGTGGATCTCACCGCGGCGGACGGTCAGGTCGACGGCGTCGTTGGCGAGCGTGCCGGGGAACCGCTTGGTGATTCCCCGGAGCTCGACGGCGACATCGGCCGCACCGGCGCCCCCGTCGACGTCAGCTTGCGGCGGGGTCATCGACCGTCAGCTTCCCGGCCACGATCTGGTCGCGCAGCGCCTCGACCTGCGTCAGGACGTCCTTGTGCTCGGCGATCACGCACTTCGAGGAGTCCACGCCGTCCTCGAGCCCCGTCAGGCTGATGCCGCCCTCCTTCAGGCCGTACGAGACGGTCGTGCCCGTCTTGCCGGCGAGGACCGCCTCGATGCCCTTGTCCACGGCGACGTCCGTGCGCTTGATCACGTTGTCGACGACGGTGCCGGGCGCCGAGACGCACTGGTTGACGTCGACGCCGTACGCGTACGCGCCCTTGGCCTTCGCCGCCTCGAAGACGCCGTAGTTGCCGGCCGCGGCAGCCGCCATGATCTGGTCGTAGCCCTTGGCGAGCAGGGTGTTCGCCTGCTCCTTGGCACGGGCCGAGTCGTCGAAGGGGGACTGCCCGCCGACGAAGCGCGTCGACGTCTGAGTCTTGGCGGCGACCTTCTTGGCGCCGGCCGCGAACGGGTCGCTGTAGCGCCGGAACTGGGGCGTGTCGAGGACGTCGACCGCGCCGACCTTGCCGGACTTGCTGAGCAGACCGGCCTCGGCGCCGGCGAGGAAGACGCCCTCGTGCTCGCGGAAGACGGCGCAGCTGACGTTCTTGAACATCTTCGTCGTGCAGGCGTCGACGATCAGGAACTGCTGCTTCGGGTTCTTCTCGGCCTGCTGGGCGACGAGGTCGGCGAACTCGAAGCCGACCAGCACGATGACGTCCGGCTTGGCGTCGACGGCAGCCTGGACGTTCTGCTGCTGGGAGGCGGTGTCCGTGGACTCGTAGACCTTCTGCGACCCGTCGTGCTGCTTCGCCGCGTCCTTGACGCCGCTGACGGCGAGCTTCAGGAACTCGTTCTGCCCGACGGCGTCAGGGGTGACGAGGATGAAGGACTTTCCGCTGCCGCCGCTCGCACTGTCGGAGGCGTCCTTCTTCGCGGCGGCGTTGCAGGCGGTGGCCGCGGTGACCACGAGTGCGGTGGTGGCGGCGAGTTGCAGGGAACGGCGGAGTCTGCGGGGCATGGGGAACCTTCCGGGGAAGCCTTCCGGGGAACGGCAAGGCGCGCTCGGCGGTGAACGCGTGAGGTGAGAGGGGGGCGACGCGAAAGGGGCTGAGGTGGGGGCGGCTCAGCGGGGACAGCCGTCGCCGGCACAGCGGCCGAAGTCCAGGAAGCGGCGCTTGGTGAGCAGCACTCGTCCTCCTCGTCTCGGCCTGCGGGCTGCGCGGGTGGCTGGACTGTACACCTGATGTCCAGACATCTGCTCGCCTGTCTCGAACTGTGGTTCTCCGAGGTCATGTACGGTGACGGACACCCACAGGAGCAGTAGGAGTGTCCTCTTATGTCCGAGGAAGTGCGGCCCATGTCCGAGGAATTGCGTGCCGTCCACTGGACCGGAACCAGCCTTGCGCTGATCGACCAGACCGTGCTCCCGCACCGCACCGAGACCATGGACGTCCGCGATGTGGAGACCCTGGTCGACGCGATCCGGCGCCTCGTCGTGCGCGGCGCGCCCGCGATCGGCGCCGCCGGAGCCTACGGCGTCGCGCTCGCGCTGCTCCAGGGTGAGCGCGAGGGCTGGTCGGCCGACGAGATACGCGCGGCCGTGGCCCGCGTCCGTGAGGCCCGGCCCACCGCGGTCAACCTCATGGTGTGCGTGGACCGGGTCATGACCCGCTTCGACGAGGGCCTCGCCGCGGTGCTGGAGGAGGCTGCCGCCGTACAGCGCGAGGACGTCGAGGCGAACCGTGCCATGGGTGCGTACGGCGCCGACTGGCTGCTCGAACGCGTCGGTGCGGACCGGCCGTTGCGCATCCTCACCCACTGCAACACCGGTGCGCTCGCCACGGCCGGCTGGGGCACGGCACTCGGCGTCATCCGCGAACTGCACGCGCGCGGGCGGCTGGAGGTCGTGTACGCCGACGAGACGCGCCCGCTGCTCCAGGGATCCCGCCTGACCGCCTGGGAGTTGGTCCAGGAGGGCATCGCGCACTACGTCCAGGCCGACGGCGCGGCGGCCGGCACCATCCTGCGCGGTGAGGTCGACGCGGCGATCGTCGGCGCCGACCGCATCGCCGCGAACGGCGACACCGCGAACAAGGTCGGCACCGTGGGTATCGCCCTGGCCTGCGCGGACGCCGGTATCCCGTTCCTGGTGGCGGCGCCCACGACGACCGTCGACCTGGCCACGAAGACCGGCGACGACATCCACATCGAACTCCGGGGCGAGGACGAGGTGCTGGAGTGGGGCGGCGTACGGACGGCTCCGGCCGGGTCGCGCGGCCACAACCCGGCGTTCGATGTCACGCCGGGGCGCCTGGTGACGGGATTGGTCACCGAGCGCGGGGTGCTGGAGGTGTCGGCGGGGGAGCTGCCGGGGGAGCGGCTGCGCTGACGTCCCCGGGTCGCGGCACCGACCTATACTCCGAACCCATGACCGACGCTGCGACCTCACCGGATGCGGATCTGGTCGGCGCTCTGAAGGCGCTGGCCAACCCGGTGCGCCTGCAACTGCTGGCGTGGCTGCGCGAGCCCGAGCGGCACTTCTCGCAGTACGAGGCGATCGCGGACCCGGCCGAGGTGGGGGTCTGCGTGAGCCACATCCAGGCCAAGGCCGGGCTGGCCCAGTCGACGGTGTCGGCGTACATGGCCGAACTGCAGCGGGCGGGTCTCGTGCGGGCGACGCGGGTGGGCAAGTGGACCCACTACAAGCGGGACGAGGCGCGGATCGCCGAGCTGGTCGCCCGGCTCGGCCGGACTCTCTAGCGCAGAGAACTCGCCGTCCGAGCCCGCCTGTTGCATTTCATATCGAGAATCTGCGATATTTCGATGCATGATGAACCTCGGAACCTTCGGCATCTACACCTTCGACTTCGAGCACCAGCCGGCCGCGCAGTTACGCGACTCGGTACAGGAGTTGGAACAGCAAGGCTGGCGGGCGGTGTGGTTCCCCGAGGCGGGCGGGCGTGAGGCGCTCACCCAGGCCGGCTATCTGCTCTCCTGCACCGAACGGCTGCACGTGGTCAACGGCATCGCCCAGATCTGGTCGCGCGGGGCGGCGGCGACGCACGCCGCGAGTGCCCTGCTGGCCGACGCCTACCCGGGACGGCATGTGCTCGGCCTGGGATTCGGCGGCGCACGGCCGGGTGTCAAGCCACTTGCGGCGATGGCCGAGTACGTCGACGAACTGGACGCGCTCGCGAAGGAGTCACCCAACCCCGCGCCACAGACCCCGGTACGCCGCATCCTGGCCGCGTACGGTCCCAAGATGATCGCCCTGGCCCGGGACCGCTCCGCCGGCGCGCACACCTACCACGTCAACACGGCCCACACCGCCCAGGCCAGGGAGATCCTCGGCCCCGACGTGTTCCTGGGCGTAGAGCACGCGGTGCTCCTGGAGCCGGACCCCGACAAGGCCCGCGCGACGGCGCGCGAGCACCTGGACATCTACCTCAACACCCCTTACAACATCGCCAAGTTCCGCCGCCTGGGCTACTCGGACGAGGAGATCGCGCACGGCGGCAGCGACCGCATCGTGGACGACCTCGTGTTCTGGGGCGACGTGGACACGGTGGTGGACAAGCTCCGCGCCCACGTCACAGCGGGTGCCGACCACGTCGCCGTACAAGTGATCGGCACCGAACCGGGCGGCACCGCGATGCCGCACTGGCGGCGACTGGGTGAGGCGCTGCTGCCGCCGACGGCGTCCTGACGCCGTACACCCGCTGTCGCCGCACCCGGATACGGCGCCGCACCCGGATACGGCGCCGCACCCGGATACGGCGCCGCCTGGTCACCGCTGGGCGAGTTCCAACTCCAGCAGCCATTCCACCACTTCGGTGTGGTGCCGGGCCTGGCGCGGGTTGTCGCCCCACACGTACAGCCCGTGTCCGGCCACGACCACCGCGGGCATACGGGGGTCGCGCGCGGCCTCCAGGCGGTCGCCGAGGATCTTCATGTCCTGGCTGTTGGCGATGACCGGCAGGGTCACCTCGACGTCGTGGGCGGGCTGGCCGACGCCCTTGAGCATCTCCAGGTCCTTGAAGACGATGCCGCCGGGCTCGCGGCGGCCCATCGCCACGGAGGCGACCGTGTGGACATGGACCACGGCCCCGGCGCCGGTCAGCGCGGCCACGCGCGCGTGCAGCTCGGCCTCGGCGGACGGCTTGCCGCCGTGCACCGCGGCGCCCTGCCCGTCGACCAGCACCACGTCCGCGGGCGTCAGTTCGCCCTTGTCGTGACCGCTGGCCGTGACCGCGAGCCGCAGCGGGTCGCGGGTCAGCACCACGGACAGGTTGCCGGAGGTGCCCCGCATCCAGCCGAAGGAGGCGAACCGGGCGGACTCGGCGGCCAGGACCGCGCCCGCCTCCTCAAGGTCGAGTTGGCTGATCTCGGCGGTCACGTGCTGCTCCCGGAAGTGGTGATGGTGATCTCGTCGAACGTCCCCGCCTGCGCGTGGTCGCCGACACCCTGCTCGTAGTACGGCTCCCCGGGCCGTCGGACGCCGACCGTCCGCCAGCCCGCCGCGCGGGCCGCGTCCAGCTCGCCGGGGCGGTCGGAGAGGAAGAGGAGACGGGCCGGCGCGATGCCGGTCGACTCCGCGATACGGCGGTACGACTCCGGCTCCTGCTTGGGGCCCGCGTTCTCGGTGTCGTACAGACCGGAGACGAGCGACGTCAGGTCGCCCTCCGGGCTGTTCGTGAACCATGCCCGCTGGGCCGCCACCGACCCCGACGAGTAGACGTACAGCCGTACGCCCGCCGCGTGCCACGCGCGCAGCCGCGGGACGACGTCGTCGTAGAAGTGCGACACGAGGTCACTGCGGGCGAAGCCCTCGGACCAGATGATGCCCTGGAGGGTCTTCAGCGGGGTGGCCTTGCGATCCTCGTCCAGCCAGGTGTTGAGGGCCTTCTCGATCCCTGCGGCGTCGGCGTCCGGGTCGCCCGTCAGCTCCCGCACCTGCGCGACCGCCCGCGCCACCTCCGGGTCGCCGCCGCGCTCGGCGAGCAGCGCCGCGAACCGCGAGCGTGAGTAGGGGTACAGCACGTCCACGACGAACCCGGTGGCGCTCGTGGTGCCCTCGATGTCGAGCACCACGGCGTCCACGGCCTGCGAGCCCAACCGGGGGTCCCGCACGGTCACGCCGCGGCCCCGTCGGCCTCGTAGCCGGCGGCGATCGTGTCGTAGTCCGGGAAGCGGGCGGCGATGGTGGAACCGGTGAAGTTGCCGATCCAGCCGTCCTCCTCGTGGAAGAAGCGGATCGCGGTGAAGGACGGCTTCGTGCCCATGTCGAACCAGTGCGTCGTGCCGCGCGGCACGCCCAGCAGGTCGCCCTTCTCGCAGAAGACGGCGTGCACTTCGCCGTTCACGTGGAGGTAGAAGATGCCGGAGCCGGAGACGAAGAAGCGCACCTCGTCATCGTCGTCGTGCGTGTGCTCCTGGAGGAACTTCTCGCGCGCGGCCTTCGCCTTCGCCGGGAACTCCGGGTCGTCGCTGGGGTGCAGGCCCAGGACGTCGACGGTGGTGAAGCCCTCCTCGGCGTTGAGCCGGTCGATCTCCGGGCCGTACGCCGCGAACACGGTGTCGCTGTCCGCGTCGAACGGGACGTCCTCGCGGATCGGCCACTGCTCGTAGCGCACGCCCAGCGGCTTCAGGGCCTCGGCGATCTCGGCGGGGTCCGAGGTGCGGCGGATCAGGGTCTGCGGTCCGGACTCGGGCCAGGTCGTCAGCAGGGTCATGGGGGCAACTCCTGGAACTGGAAGGGAAGTCCGGGTACCGAGACAAGCACCCGGAGGGGGCGGTGAGGAAGGGCGCAGCGGTGCGGAAACTGGTCAGCGCTTGTCAGCCGCGACACATCGCGCCGGGACAGCACCGCATGCAGGGCATGCGCATCGCTGTCGCGGGGGGTGTCGTCATCAGGGCCTCACTGTGCCGGTTCGGGTGCCGGTTCCGTGATCGTAACTCCCGCGGGACGTCGGCGCGGTGTCAACGAGGTGTGACTTACTCGCTGTCTCACGTGGTGAGAAACCGCTTCCATCGCTTTGACGGGTGGCTGAAATCGTTCCCATGATCTCCGTATGAAGACGCTGCTGCTCGTGCGGCGGCTGTACGTGGACTTGCTCCGGTCGACCACGGCCAGCTGTCGCTGACCTCATCCGGAGCTCTCCTGCGCCCGCACTCTCGCGAGGCGCCCGTTCGTACATCGGTGTCCCGGCTCCGGGTCCAGCACTCCCCACCCCCACCCCCCTTCCTCGCACCTGGAGCCCCGCCATGTCCCGTGTCCGTCTGCCCCTTGCCGCCCTCTCCCTCGCCTCCGTGTCCGCCCTGCTCCTCGCGGGCTGCTCGCAGTCCACGGACGCGTCCAAGACCTCCGGCAACACCGCCGCCTCGGCCGCGGCCGCCACCGGCGCGAAGCCCGCCCCCTTCAGCGAGGGCACCGTCAAGGTGGCCCTCGTCCGGCAGAGCGGCGCCGGCGACTACTTCGAGCAGTGGGGCAACGGCGCCAAGGCGCAGGCCAAGGCCCTCGGCATCGACCTGACGGTGTACGACGCCCAGGCCGACAACGCCAAGCAGGCCACCGACCTGTCCTCGGCCATCAACTCCGGCGCGCAGGCCATCATCGTCGACCACGGCTTCCCGGCCACCATCCAGCCGGAGATCGACAAGGCTGTGAAGAAGGGCATCAAGGTCGTCGTCTACGACGTCGAGACCGCCACCAAGGGCGTCGTCAGCACCAAGCAGAACGACGCGAGCATGGCCCAGGCCGTCCTCGACGTGATGGCCAAGGAGGTCGGCAAGGACGCCAAGGTCGGCTACGTCAACGTCGCCGGCTACGCAGCCCTCGACAAGCGGAACACCGTCTGGGCGAAGGAGGTCGCCGCGCAGGGCTGGAAGCAGCAGTTCAAGGTCGGCAAGGTGACCGACTCCACGGCCACCGACAATGTCCCCCTCGTCTCCGCCGCGCTGACCCAGCACTCGGACGTGACCGGCATCTTCGCCCCGTACGACGAACTCGCCAAGGGCACCGTCCTCGCCGTCCAGAACAAGAAGCTCCAGGACAAGGTGAAGGTCTTCGGCGCGGACGTCTCAGGCGCCGACATCCAGAACATGACCGCCATCGACAGCCCCTGGGTCGCCACCGCGGGCACCGACCCGTCCGCCGTCGGCGCCGCCGTCGTCCGTACGACCGCCCTGGAGCTGGCCGGTCAACTGGGCAAGACCTCGGTCGAGTTCCCGGCGGTCGCCATCACCCAGGACTTCCTGCGTGAGAAGAAGATCGAGAACATGGACCAGCTGCGCAAGGCGCTGCCCGCGCTGAACCTGGCGCAGGTCTCGACCGCCGACTGGATCTCCAATGTCGCCCACTGAGGTTCCTGCCGTCGCTCTGACCGACGTCAGCATGGCCTTCGGCGGCAAGACGGTGCTCGCCTCCGTCACCCTCGACATCGCCCCGGGCAGCGTGGTCGCGCTGCTCGGCGCGAACGGCGCCGGCAAGTCCACGCTCATCAAGATCCTGTCGGGTGTGCACACGGACCACGGGGGAGCGGTGCGGGTCGCCGGGGAACCCGCTGCCCTCCACTCCCCGCTGGCCGCCCGTCAGTTGGGTATCCAGACGGTGCACCAGCGCATCGGCGAGGGCATCGTGCCGGGCCTCTCGGTCGCGGAGAACCTGGTCTTCGAGGAGCTGGCGCAGGCGCGCGGCAACCCGTTCCTGAACGGCGGCCGACTGCTGGCCCGCGCCCGCGAGATCCAGGCGGGCCTGGGCCTGGACTGGAGTGACTCGGTGTTGCGCAGGGACGTCACCGAACTCGGCATCTCCGACCGTCAGTTGCTGATCCTCGCCCGCGCCCTGGCCACCCGCCCCCGCCTGCTGATCCTCGACGAGCCGACCTCGGCGCTGTCCGCCGCCGAGGCCGAACGCCTCTTCGCGCTGGTCGAGAAGATGCGCGACGACGGCATCGCGGTCCTCTACGTCTCCCACCGCCTCGGCGAGATCGACGCGCTCGCCGACCGCCTGGTCGTCCTGCGGGACGGCCGTCTCACCGAGGACCAGGCCAAGCCCTTCGACTGGGACCGCGCCCTGCGCGCGATGCTGGCCCAGGCGCAGGAGGCGACGACGGCCCGCCCGGTCCGGGAAGGGGCGTCCGGGGATGTGGTGTTGTCGTTGCGCGGCGTACGGCTCTTCGAGGGCCGCACGCCCCTGGACCTCGACCTGCGCAGCGGTGAAGTCACCGGCGTGGTGGGCCTGTTGGGCGCCGGCAAGACCGAGCTGGCCCGCGGCCTGTTCGGTGCCGAGCCCTTCACGACCGGCACGGTCGAACTCGACGGCAAGCGGTACGAGCCCCGCCGCCCCTCCGACGCCATCCGGGCCGGCGTCCACCTGGTCCCCGAGGACCGGCACGCCGACGCGCTCGTCCCCGGCTGGTCGCTGGCCCAGAACATCTCGCTGCCGTTCCTGAAGTCGCTCTCCCGGGCCGGTCTCGTCCAGCGCTCGAAGGAGGACGCCCTGGGCCGCGACACCATCGAGGCCCTCGGCGTGGTCGCCCGCGACGAGCACAGCACCGTCGAGGAACTGTCCGGCGGCAACCAGCAGAAGGTCGTCGTCGGCCGCTGGCTCGCCCGCACCCCGCGCGTCCTCATCCTGGACGAACCCTTCCGGGGCGTGGACATCGGCGCCCGGCGCGACATCGGCCGCCGCGCCAGGGCGCTGGCCGCCGAGGGGGCCGCCGTGCTCGTCCTGTCCGCCGACGTCGACGAGGTGCTGGAGGTCGCCGACCGGGTCGTCGTGCTGGCCGCCGGCGAGGTCCACCTCGACGCGTACGGCGAGGACGCGGAACGCGACCGCGTGATCCAGACGATCTCGGCGTCCGTCTGATGCCGCCCGCCAGTCGTACGCCTCGCATGCCCCGCACGCCTCGTACGCCCGAAGGAAGCAGCACCCCATGACCACCCAGCAGAGCACCGAGGTCCCGGTGAAGGCGGCGATCCCGCCTGCCACCAGCACCGCCGTACGCGTCCAGAACGCCGTCATCAAGTACGGCTTCATCTTCGTCACGGTCACGCTGTTCCTGTACTTCGCGCTGAGCGAGGGCTCCTTCCGCGAGTCGGCGACCCTCCTCGACACCCTCCGGTACGTCTCCGTCGCCGCGATCCTCGGCCTCGGCGTCACCCTCACCATGGCCGTCGGCGGAATGGACATGTCCGTCGGCGCGGTGGCCGGCCTGGGTGTCTCGGTCGCCGCCCAGGCGATGGTCGTCCACAACCAGATCGGCGCGATCGCGATCGTCGCGGTGCTGGCGGCAGGCGCGCTCGCTGGCCTGCTCAACGCGCTCCTGATCGTCGTACTGAAGATCCCGGACATGCTCGCCACCCTCGGCACGATGTTCGTGATCCAGGGCAGCAAGCTCATCCTGGTCGACGGCCAGTCCATCACCCCCGGCATGACGCTGGACGACGGCACCACCGCCCCCGGCCGGTTCACCGACGGCTTCCTGCGCATCGACCGCGGCACGATCCTCGGCATCCCGATCTCGGTCCTGATCTTCGGCGCGCTGACCATCGGCGCCTGGGTCTTCCTCGCCCGCACCCGCTGGGGCCGTGTCCTGTACGCCATCGGCGCCAACCCCGAGGCCTCCCGCCTGGCCGGCATCCGCGTCGGCGCGTACCGGGCCCTCGCCTACGTCCTGTCCGGCGTCCTCGCCTCGATCGGCGGCCTGATCCTGGCCTCCCGTATCGGCCAGGGCGACGTGTCGGCGGGCACCTCGCAGCTGCTGGAGGCGGTCGCGGTGGCCCTCGTCGGCACCTCCGTGCTGGGCCGCGGCCGCCCCAACGTCTGGGGCACGGCCCTCGGCGCCGTCCTGATCGGCATCATCACCACCGGCCTGACCATCAAGGGCCTGCCGTACTACACCCAGGACGTCGTCGAGGGCGCGGTCCTCATCCTCGCCCTGGTCTTCAGCTTCACCCTGTCCAAGCGCCGTACCGCATAAGGAAGTTCGAGGAGTTACTGCGATGGGCTACCGCATCCTGGAGACCGACGACATCCCCGGCTACCTGCGCGAGCGCGGCCACTGGGACGACGGGACCGACATCCGTGTGCGCGAGGTGTCGGACGGCAACATGAACCGCGTGTTCCTCGCCTCCTCCGGAGACGGCACCCGCAGCCTCGCCGTCAAGCAGGCCCTGCCCTGGGTGCGGGTCGCCGGACCCTCCTGGCCGATGAACCCCGACCGTGCCGACGCCGAGGCCCGTGCGTACGACCAGGTGGCGAAGGTCGCCCCCGACAAGATCCCGGCGATCCACGGCTACGACCCCGAGAACTACGCCCTCGTCATGGAGGACATGTCGGATCTGGAGGTCCTGCGCACCCGCCTGAACGAGGGCGAGCCGTACGGCCCGCACACCTCCGCCCGCATCGGCGAGTTCGTGGCCCAGCTCTCCTTCGCGACCAGCGACTTCGGCATGCCGTCCGCCGAACGCAAGGCGCTGATCGCGACCTCGGTGAGCCCGGAGCTGTGCAAGATCACCGAGGACGTGGTCCTCTCCGAGCCGTACATCGAGCACGAGCACAACCACTGGCACGAGGGGCTGGACGACCTGGCGGCGGAGTTCCGCGCCGACGGCAGGCTCCGCACCGAGGTCGCCGATCTCCGCCACACCTTCATGACCAGCGCCCAGGCCCTCCTCCACGGCGACCTGCACACGGGCAGCGTCATGGTCGGAGAGCGCGAAGGCACGCACGTGGTACGGGTCTTCGACCCCGAGTTCTCCTTCGTGGGCCCCGTCGGCTACGACCTGGGCCTGTACTGGGCGAACGTCCTGGTGTCGCAGGAGCGGGCGCGGGCGCTCGGCACGCTGTCCGACCACGGGGACCAACTCCGCCTCTCCCGGGAGGCGTTCGAAACGGAGTTCCGCCGCCTGTGGCCGACGCGCGTCGACGCCTTCTTCGACGACGCGTACGTGGACCGCTTCCTGCGCCGCGTGTGGACCGAGTCCCTCGGCTACGCCGGCACGGAGATCGTCCGTCGCATCATCGGTTTCGCCCATCTGACGGACCTGACGACCCTGCCGGACCCGGTACCTGCGTCCCGGCGGGCCCTGCTGCTGGGGCGTGACCTGATCGTGCGCCGCGAAGAGCTGTCGGACGTCGACGCCGTACGGGCGGTCGTGGAGTCGCCGGAGTCGCTGACCTGAGCGCACGTCAGGTACGCGCCCGGCAGGGCATGCGAAAGGGGCGGCTCCGTCGGCATGGAGCCGCCCCTTCCGATGGTGGCCGGCCCCGGTGCGGATGGGGCCGCCCTCGTGCGGTCCGGCCCGGTCAGGGGAGTGGCCGAACCCGGCGCCGTGGGAGCCTCATCCGGCGGGAATCTCCCACGGCGCCTGCGAGGCTCACTTCTTGTCGAGCAGGTCCTGGACCTTCGCGCGGACGTCGTCCGTGGCCAGGCCCCGGATGGTCAGCGTCGTACGGCGGCGCAGGACGTCGTCCTGCGTCTCGGCCCACTCGTTGTCGCGGGCGTAGACGACCTGGGCCCAGATCTCCGGGGCGTCCGGGTGGACGCGCTCGCTCAGCTCCGGGTTCTCGTTCGCGATGCGGGCGATGTCGAAGGCCAGCGAGCCGTAGTGCGTGGCCAGGTGCTTGGCGGTGTCGGCCGCCATGCGCGGGCCGGGCGCCGGGCGGTCGGTCAGCAGACGGTGGGCGACCGCGCGCGGGTTGGCGATACCCGGCAGCGGCAGCTTCTTCGGCAGCGAGGAGATCGGCTCGAAGTCGTCGCCCAGCGGGTGGCCCGGCAGCGCCTGAAGCTTCTGCATGACCGTACGGCCGATGTGCCGGAAGGTCGTCCACTTGCCGCCCGCGACGGACAGCATGCCGCCCTTGCCCTCGGTCACGACGGTCTCGCGCTTGGCCTTCGCCGTGTCACCGGGGCCGCCCGGCAGCACGCGCAGACCCGCGAAGGCGTACGTGATGAGATCGCGGTCCAGCTGCTGGTCCCGGATGGAGAACGCGGCCTCGTCCAGGATCTGGGCTATGTCCTTGTCGTTGACCGCGACGTCCGCCGGGTCGCCCTCGAACTCCTCGTCCGTGGTGCCCAGCAGGAGCATGTCCTCCCAGGGCAGGGCGAAGGTGATGCGGTACTTGTCGATCGGGGTGGCGAGCGCCGCCTTCCACGGCGACGTCCGCTTCAGGACCAGATGCGCGCCCTTCGACAGACGGATCGACGGCGCGGCATTCGGGTCCTCCATCTTGCGCAGGTGGTCGACCCAGGGGCCGGTCGCGTTGAGCACCAGGCGGGCGCTCACACCGAACTCGTCGCCGGAGAGGCGGTCGCGCAGCTCCGCGCCCGTCACCCGGCCCTTGGTGAAGCGCAGGCCGGTGACCTCGGCGTGGTTGAGCACCACGGCACCCGCCTCGACGGCCCCGCGGACCGTCATCAGCGCCATGCGCGCGTCGTTCATCTGGTCGTCGCCGTACACGGCCACGGCCTTGAGGTTGTCGGTGCGCAGTTCGGGCACGTCCTGCGCGGCCTTGGCCGGCGAGAGCAGGTGTCCCACTCCGTCGCCGAACGCGGAGAGCGCGGAGTAGGCGAAGACGCCCGCCCCGAGCTTCGCAGCGCCGTGCGGCCCGCCCTTGTACACGGGGAGGTAGAAGGTGAGCGGGTTCGCCAGGTGAGGTGCCACCTGGCGGGAGACCGCACGGCGCTCGAAGTGGTTCTCCGCCACCAGCTTCACCGCGCCGGTCTGCAGGTAGCGCAGACCGCCGTGGAGCAGCTTGGAGGAGGCGGACGAGGTGGCGCCGGCGAAGTCGCCGGCGTCGACCAGAGCCACCCGCAGGCCGGACTGCGCGGCGTGCCAGGCGGTGGAGATGCCCAGGATGCCGCCGCCGATCACGAGAAGGTCGTACGACGCCTTGGCGAGCTGCTCCCGGGTCTCGGCGCGGCTCGGGTTGGAGCCGGAGGCCGGGCGCGTACCGAGGGCAGGCACGGACTGCAGGGTGGACTGACTGGTCATTTCGGGTTCTTACTCCTCATCAGAGCTCGCGTCGGAGCCTTCGTCGGCTCTCGTCAGCTCTCGTCGTCCTCGAGCCAGCCCATGGTCCGCTCGACGGCCTTGAGCCAGTTCTTGTACTCACGGTCGCGGGTCTCCGCGTCCATGCGGGGGGTCCACTCGGCGGCCCGGCGCCAGTTGGCGCGCAGGTCGTCGGTGCTGTTCCAGAAGCCGACGGCGAGACCGGCGGCGTAGGCGGCGCCGAGGCAGGTGGTCTCGGCGACCATCGGGCGCACCACCGGCGCGTCCAGGACATCCGAGAGCGTCTGCATCAGCAGGTTGTTGGCGGTCATGCCACCGTCGACCTTGAGCGCCACCAGCTCGTCGCCGGAGTCCTTGACCATGGCGTCGGCGATCTCCCGCGTCTGCCAGGCGGTGGCCTCCAGAACGGCACGCGCGAGGTGCGCCTTGGTGACGTACCGGGTCAGGCCGGCGATCACACCGCGGGCGTCGGAGCGCCAGTGCGGGGCGAACAGGCCGGAGAAGGCCGGTACGAAGTAGGCGCCGCCGTTGTCCTCGACCGAGAGCGCGAGCGTCTCGATCTCGGCGGCGGTGGAGATCAGGCCCATCTGGTCGCGCATCCACTGCACCAGGGAGCCGGTGACGGCGATCGAGCCCTCCAGGGCGTAGATCGTCGGCTGGTCGCCGATCTTGTAGCCGACCGTGGTCAGCAGACCCGCGTAGGAGTTGATGATCTTTTCACCGGTGTTCATCACCATGAAGGTGCCGGTGCCGTACGTCGACTTGACCTCGCCCTCGGAGAAACAGGTCTGGCCGAACAGGGCCGCCTGCTGGTCGCCGAGCGCCGAGGCGACCGGGATGCCGCCGAGCAGGTCGCCCAGCTTGCCGCCGGTGACCTCGCCGTAGACCTCGGCGGAGGAGCGGATCTCGGGCAGGATCTGCAGCGGCACGCCGATCGACTCGGCGATCTTGTCGTCCCACTCCATGGTGTGGAGGTTCATCAGCATGGTGCGGGAGGCGTTGGTGACGTCGGTGACGTGCTTGCCGCCGTTGACACCGCCGGTCAGGTTCCAGATGACCCAGGTGTCCATGGTGCCGAAGAGGATGTCGCCGGCCTCGGCGCGCTCCTTGAGGCCCTCGACGTTGTCCAGCAGCCAGCGGGCCTTGGGACCGGCGAAGTAGGAGGCGAGGGGAAGGCCGGTCTCACGGCGGAAGCGGTCCTGGCCGACATTGCGGCCGAGCTCCTTGCAGAGCGCGTCGGTGCGGGTGTCCTGCCAGACGATGGCGTTGTGGACGGGCTCACCGGTGTTCTTGTCCCACAGCACGGTGGTCTCGCGCTGGTTGGTGATGCCGATGGCCTTGATGTCGTCACGGGTGATGCCGGCCTTCTGGATGGCTCCGGCGACGACTTCCTGGACGTTGGTCCAGATCTCGTTGGCGTTGTGCTCGACCCAGCCCGGCTTCGGGAAGATCTGCTCGTGCTCCTTCTGGTCGACGGAGACGATACGGCCGTCGCGGTCGAAGACGATGCAGCGGGACGAGGTGGTGCCCTGGTCGATGGCGGCGATGAAAGGGCCGGCGGTGTGGGCGTCGGTCACTGTGTGCTCCTGGAAGTTCCGTGGTTATGGGGCTTTACGTACGGCGCGCGCTGAGAGTTTCGGTGCTCCTCACCCGAACGGGTGAGGAGCGGTGCTCCTAAGCGAAGGCGACGTTGTAGATGCCTGCCGCGATGGCGCCGCCGATGAGCGGGCCGACCACCGGGATCCAGGCGTAGCCCCAGTCGGAACCGCCCTTGTTGGGCAGGGGGAGAAGGGCGTGGACAATGCGCGGACCGAGGTCACGGGCCGGGTTGATCGCGTAACCGGTCGGGCCGCCGAGCGACAGGCCGATCGAGACGACCACGAGCGCGGTGATCAGGGCGCCCAGGGTGCCCAGGCCCTTGCCGCTGTCGTTCAGGCCCTGGGTCAGGACCGCGAGCACCAGCACGACGGTGCCGATGATCTCCGTGAGGAGGTTCTGCACCGCGTGCCGGATCTCGGGACCGGTGGAGAAGATGCCCAGGACCGGGCCGGCGCCCTTCTCCTGTGCCTCGACGGCCTTGGCCGCGGTGGCCTGCGCGCCCGGACCGCCGACGATCTCCTTGTCGGTGAGGTGGGCGTGGAACTGGCCGTAGTAGGCGACCCAGACCAGGGCCGCACCGATCATGGCGCCGAGCAGCTGTCCGGCGAAGTACGTCGGAACGTTGCTCCAGTCGTTGTCCTTGATCGCGAGTGCGACGGTCACGGCCGGGTTCAGGTGGGCGCCGGACAGCGGCGCCGAGGTGTAGACCGCCGTGAGTACTGCGAAGCCCCACCCGAAGGTGATGGCGAGCCAGCCGGCGTTACGAGCCTTGGAGGCCTTCAGCGTGACAGCGGCGCAGACGCCGCCGCCGAGCAGGATGAGTATGGCGGTACCGATGGTCTCGCCGATGAAGATGTCGGAGCTGGACACCCGCGACTCCTTTGTCCTTCGTCCAGGGGAAGCCGAACCCCGGGTCCCTCCGGTGGTTCGCGTTGCCCTCGGGGGTGAGAGCGATGCCGGCCCTTGGCGTTGTCACACTCTAGCGCGTATTGCCGGTAGGTGTTCGACAATGCCGACCGATGGACGGGAGTCTTGCCCCGGCGTCAGGCGTGCGTCAAGGGTCCTGTTATCGAATGCTCGATCGTTATCGGATGTGTTGATTTATCGACACTGCCGGATCGGATGCGTACTGCCACGTAGGGGACACGGTGCGTTCCGTCCGGGTGATTTGCTTGGCTCTGTCCGGCTATGCCGAAGAACGGAACGCCCTATGACGTCCCGTTTGCCGACTCCCGTGCCGTGCGGTGCTCAGAACCGCCCGGCGCCCAGATCCCGCGACACCGCGCGGGCGCAGTCCCGTACCGCCGCGATCAGCTCGGGACGCAGCTCGCCGTCCCGGCACAGCCGCTCCACGGCGCCCGTGATGCCGACCGAGCCGACCGGCATGCGGCGCCGGTCGTGGATGGGGGCGGCGACCGAGGCGACGCCCTCCCAGGTCTCCTCGACGTCGGCGGCGTATCCGCGCGCGCGTGTCATGTCGAGGATGTGCTCGAAGCTGTCCAGCTCGCACACGGTCCGGTCCGTGAAGGCCTTGCGGTCGGCCTCTATCGCCTCGCTGTGCGCGACCGGGTCGTACGCCGACAGGACCTTGCCGAGGGCCGTGGAGTGCAGGGGCTGCATGGCCCCGATCTCCAGCACTTGCCTGCTGTCGTCGGGCCGGAAGACGTGGTGCACGATCAGCACGCCATGCTGATGCAGCACGCCCAGGTAGACGCTCTCCCCGCTGGAGCGGGCCAGGTCGTCCGTCCACACCAGGGCGCGCGCCCGCAGCTCGTGCACGTCCAGATAGGTGGTGCCCAGGCGCAGCAGCTCGGCGCCCAGCTGGTAGCGCCCGGAGGCGTCGTCCTGCTCGACGAAGCCCTCCTGCTGGAGGGTGCGCAGAATCCCGTGGGCGGTGCCCTTGGCGAGGCCCAGTGACGAGGCGATGTCCGACAGGCCGAGCCGCCGCTCACCACCTGCGAGGAGTCGCAGCATCGCGGCCGCCCGCTCGAGCGACTGGATGTTCCGTGCCATCGCCGTACTGCCTCCGTCCCCTTCGAGCGTCGACCATGCGACGTCGCTGCCGCTGTTCGGCAATGTCGAACACTACTAGTCGATGCCGACCTCCCGCTAATGGTCGGTCGGCATCCGTCCTCTTCTGTTGCGTCACCCGTATCCGGGAATGGACCCCGCCGTCATCCTCGTCCCGCCCCGTGGACGCCCCTGACCATTCGGCGGCGGTCCCGGCTACTCTGGCGGCGTGCGCCCCCTGCGGACGGACCCGCAAAGGGCGCAAAGCCGACAGCCGTCGCATTCCAGGGAGCCCTTTCATGGCCTCGTTGCCACCGACCCCTTCCGCCGACAGCCGGACCCGTGTGTCCGCCCTCCGTGAGGCGCTCGCCACCCGTGTGGTGGTCGCCGACGGAGCGATGGGCACCATGTTGCAGGCCCAGGACCCCACCCTCGAGGACTTCGAGAACCTCGAGGGCTGCAACGAGATCCTGAACCTCACCCGGCCCGACATCGTCCGATCCGTCCACGAGGCGTACTTCGAAGCGGGCGTGGACTGCGTCGAGACCAACACCTTCGGCGCCAACCACTCGGCCATGGCCGAGTACGACATCGCCGACCGGGTCTACGAGCTGTCCGAATCGGGCGCCCGTATCGCCCGAGAGACCGCCGACGCGTTCGGCGCCCGCGACGGCCGCCAGCGGTGGGTGCTCGGATCGATCGGACCCGGTACGAAGCTGCCGACCCTCGGCCACATCGGCTACGGCACGCTGCGCGACGGCTTCCAGGCGAACGCCGAGGGCCTGCTCGCCGGCGGTGCGGACGCCCTGATCGTGGAGACCACCCAGGACCTGCTGCAGACGAAGTCGTCGATCCTGGGCGCCCGGCGCGCCATGGAGGCGACCGGCACCGACGTGCCGCTGCTGGTCTCGATGGCCTTCGAGACGACCGGCACCATGCTGCTCGGCTCCGAGATCGGCGCCGCGCTGACCGCGCTGGAGCCCCTCGGCATCGACATGATCGGCCTGAACTGCTCGACCGGCCCCGCCGAGATGAGCGAACACCTGCGCTATCTGGCCCGGCACTCCCGCACCCCGCTGCTGTGCATGCCGAACGCCGGCCTGCCGATCCTCACCAAGGACGGCGCCCACTTCCCGCTCGACCCCGAGGGCCTGGCCGACGCCCAGGAGACCTTCGTACGGGACTACGGGCTGAACCTCATCGGCGGCTGCTGCGGCACCACCCCCGAGCACCTGCGCCAGCTCGTCGAGCGGGTCCGGGAAGCCGCGCCCGTGGAGCGCCGGCCGCAGCCCGAGCCCGGCGCCGCCTCGCTCTACCAGACGGTCCCGTTCCGCCAGGACACCTCCTACCTGGCCATCGGCGAGCGCACCAACGCCAACGGCTCGAAGAAGTTCCGCGAGGCCATGCTGGCCGCCCGCTGGGACGACTGCGTGGAGATGGCCCGCGAGCAGATCCGCGAGGGCGCCCACATGCTGGACCTCTGCGTGGACTACGTCGGCCGCGACGGCGTCGCCGACATGGAGGAGCTGGCCGGCCGCTTCGCCACCGCCTCCACGCTGCCGATCGTGCTGGACTCCACCGAGGTCGACGTCATCCAGGCCGGCCTGGAGAAGCTCGGCGGCCGCGCGGTCATCAACTCCGTCAACTACGAGGACGGCGACGGCCCCGAGTCCCGCTTCGCCAAGGTCACCAAGCTGGCCCAGGAGCACGGCGCCGCGCTGATCGCGCTGACCATCGACGAGGAGGGGCAGGCCCGCACCCCCGAGAAGAAGGTCGAGATCGCCGAGCGGCTCATCGAGGACCTGACGACGAACTGGGGCATCCTCGAGTCGGACATCCTCATCGACACCCTGACCTTCACCATCTGCACCGGCCAGGAGGAGTCCCGGGGGGACGGCATCGCCACCATCGAGGCGATCCGCGAACTCAAGCGCCGCCGCCCGGACGTACAGACCACCCTCGGCCTGTCCAACATCTCCTTCGGCCTCAACCCGGCCGCCCGCATCCTGCTCAACTCCGTCTTCCTCGACGAGTGCGTCAAGGCGGGCCTGGACTCGGCGATCGTCCACGCGTCGAAGATCCTGCCGATCGCCCGCTTCAACGAGGAAGAGGTGCAGACGGCCCTCGACCTGATCTACGACCGCCGCGCCGAGGGCTACGACCCGCTGCAGAAGCTGATGGCCCTGTTCGAGGGCGCCACCGCGAAGTCCCTCAAGGCCGGCAAGGCCGAGGAACTCGCCGCCCTCCCGCTGGAGGAGCGCCTCAAGCGCCGCATCATCGACGGCGAGCGCAACGGCCTGGAGGCCGACCTCGACGCGGCCCTCCAGGACCGCCCCGCCCTGGACATCGTCAACGAGACCCTCCTGGACGGCATGAAGGTCGTCGGCGAGCTGTTCGGCTCCGGGCAGATGCAGCTGCCGTTCGTGCTCCAGTCCGCCGAGGTGATGAAGGCCGCCGTCGCCTACCTCGAACCGCACATGGAGAAGACGGACGCCGACGGCAAGGGCACCATCGTGCTGGCCACGGTGCGCGGCGACGTGCACGACATCGGCAAGAACCTGGTGGACATCATCCTGTCCAACAACGGCTACAACGTGGTCAACCTCGGCATCAAGCAGCCGGTCTCGGCGATCCTGGAGGCGGCCGAGGAGCACCGCGCCGACGTCATCGGCATGTCCGGGCTGCTCGTGAAGTCCACGGTGATCATGAAGGAGAACCTGGAGGAGCTCAACCAGCGCGGCCTGGCGGCGAACTTCCCGGTGATCCTCGGCGGCGCGGCCCTCACGCGCGCGTACGTCGAGCAGGACCTGCACGAGATCTACGAGGGCGAAGTCCGCTACGCCCGGGACGCGTTCGAGGGCCTGCGCCTGATGGACGCCCTGATCGGCGTCAAGCGGGGCGTGCCCGGCGCGAAGCTGCCCGAGCTCAAGCAGCGCCGGGTCAGGAGCACCGCCGCCACGGCCGTACTGGACGAGCGTCCCGAGGAAGGCCACGTCCGCTCCGACGTCGCCACCGACAACCCGCTGCCCGAGCCGCCGTTCTGGGGCACCCGCGTCATCAAGGGCATCCAGCTCAAGGAGTACGCGTCCTGGCTCGACGAGGGCGCCCTCTTCAAGGGCCAGTGGGGCCTGAAGGAGACCCGCACCGGAGACGGCCCGTCGTACCAGGAACTCGTCGAGACCGAGGGCCGCCCGCGACTGCGCGGCCTGCTCGACAAGCTCCAGACGGACAACCTCCTCGAAGCGGCCGTGGTCTACGGCTACTTCCCCTGTGTCTCCAAGGACGACGACCTGATCCTCCTGGACGAGCACGGCAACGAACGCACCCGCTTCACCTTCCCGCGCCAGCGCCGCGGCCGCCGCCTGTGCCTGGCGGACTTCTTCCGCCCGCAGGAGTCGGGCGAGACGGACGTCGTGGGCCTGCAGGTGGTCACCGTGGGCTCGCGGATCGGCGAGGAAACCGCGCGGATGTTCGAGGTGAACGCCTACCGCGACTACCTCGAACTGCACGGCCTGTCCGTGCAGCTGGCCGAGGCGCTCGCCGAGTACTGGCACGCGCGCGTGCGCTCCGAGCTGGGCTTCGCCGGTGAGGACCCGGCCGACATCGAGGACATGTTCGCGCTGAAGTACCGAGGTGCCCGCTTCTCGCTG
Source organism: Streptomyces sp. T12 (assembly GCF_028736035.1). Taxonomy (NCBI): domain Bacteria; kingdom Bacillati; phylum Actinomycetota; class Actinomycetes; order Kitasatosporales; family Streptomycetaceae; genus Streptomyces; species Streptomyces sp. T12. The sequence goes on along the minus strand of NZ_CP117866.1, from coordinate 2,000,849 downwards.
GGCTACGGCGCCTGCCCGAACCTGGAGGACCGGTCCAAGATCGCCGACCTGCTCCAGCCGGAGCGCATCGGCGTCCACCTGTCCGAGGAGTTCCAGCTGCACCCCGAGCAGTCCACGGACGCGATCGTCATCCACCACCCGGAGGCGAAGTACTTCAACGCCCGCTGACACCGCTCCGCGCGCCGCCCGTCGATCAAACCAGGCGTTTCAGCCGCGGGAGTCGTACACTGGTCGGTCCACCGCAGGCCGGTCCCCTTCGTGGGGACCGGCCTGATCGCCCCTTCAAGGAGGTACGTGGATGACCAGCACGGTCCCCGCACCAGGAACCCGTACGGCCGAGGGCTCAGCCCTGCAGGCCGTGCTGCTCGACATGGACGGAACCCTGGTGGACACGGAGGGCTTCTGGTGGGACGTCGAGGTCGAGATCTTCGCCGGCCTCGGCCACACGCTCGACGACACCTGGCGCCATGTCGTGGTCGGCGGCCCCATGACCCGCAGCGCCGGATTCCTGATCGAGGCCACCGGCGCCGACATCACCCTCGCCGAGCTCACGGTGCTGCTCAACGAGGGCTTCGAGGACCGCATCGACCGCGCCCTGCCGCTGATGCCGGGGGCCGCCCGGCTGCTGGCCGAGCTGGCCGCGTACGAGATCCCCACGGCCCTGGTCTCCGCCTCGCACCGGCGCATCATCGACCGGGTCCTCACCTCGCTCGGCCCCCAGCACTTCGCGCTGACCGTCGCCGGCGACGAGGTCCCGCGCACCAAGCCGCACCCGGACCCGTACCTGTTCGCGGCGGCCGGACTCGGCGCCGACCCGGCCCGATGCGCGGTCGTCGAGGACACGGCGACCGGCGTCGCCGCGGCCGAGGCTGCCGGCTGCCATGTGGTGGCCGTGCCGTCCGTGGCACCGATCACCCCGGCCGCCCGGCGCACCGTGGTGACCTCGCTCGAAGAGGTCGATCTGGCATTCTTGCGCGGGCTGATGGCGGCGTGACAACGGAAATACGATCGGCGTTCACGCAGCGTGCAACATCGATAGCGCGAGAATTCCGCAAGGAAATTCGAACGTGTCCGATGGCTGAATTCCGGTGCCCGCCAAGACCGTTCAGTTTGTGACGTTCGCCACGCGAAAGGGGGTCGACAGGCCGGTCGGGTCGTGATCTTCGGCCTCTTTCGGTGACTCTGCGCGAGTCCTTGTGTCCCAATTGATGGGATGGCGCACGAATCCTTCCACTGTCAGGTTTTCGTTGCGTCCGCACCCGGTTTCACTCCGTGATGAGGCCTCAACTCCGGTGGCTTCGAACCCTCCTGCAGGTGCGGACTAATCTCGTCGCGAGAACATCGCCCTAACCCCCGTGATCCGCCGCAACACCCCTGCATGCCGGGTACACGGAGTCGACAGCTGGAGAAACCCGAGCATGAACCGCAAGACTTTGGTGCTGCCGGCCGTCATCGGCCTGCTCGCGCCGGTTCTCGCCGCCTGTGGCGGAACCGACAGCGGTAGCGACAACGGCGACGCGATCGTCGTCGGCACCACGGACGCGTTCACTGCCTCGAAGGACGCTCCCGCCCCGCTCGACCCGGCCTACGCCTACGACGTCGGGACCTGGAACATCCTGCGCCAGACCGTGCAGACCCTGATGATCCAGCCGCGCGGCGAGGGCGACCCGGTGCCCGAGGCCGCCCAGAGCTGCGGCTTCACCGACAGCGGCAACGAACGCTACGCCTGCACCCTGCGCGAGGGCCTGAAGTTCGCGAACGGCGACCCCGTCACCGCGGCCGACGTGAAGTACTCCATCGACCGCGCCCGCTCCCTCAAGGCCGACAGCGGCGTCTTCGCGCTGCTGTCCACCATCGACACCGTCGAGACCAAGGGCGACCGCGAGGTGATCTTCCACCTCAAGACCGCCGACGCCACCTTCCCCTTCAAGCTGTCCACCCCGGTCGCCGGCATCGTCGACCCGGACATCTACGCCAAGGGCAAGCTGCGCGACGGCTTCGAGGTCGACGGCTCAGGCCCGTACACCCTCCAGGCCGAGGTCAAGAACGACGAGCTGGTCTCCGCCGTGTTCACCAAGAACCCCGACTACAAGGGGAGTCTGAAGGTGAACAACGACAAGGTCGAACTGCGCAACTTCGCCGACGCCGACGAGATGGGCACCGCCCTCGACCAGGGCGACATCGACCTGATGACCCGCACCATGTCGCCCGAGCAGATCCAGAAGCTGTCGGCCGACTCCGACGACAGCGTCGACCTCGTCGACATGTCCGGCCTGGAAATCCGCTACCTGGCCTTCAACACCGATGCCCCGAGCGTCCGGAGCAAGGCCGTACGCCAGGCGATGGCCCAGGTCATCGACCGCGGTGAACTCGTCTCCAAGGTCTACGGCTCCCAGGCCGAACCGCTGTACTCGCTGGTCCCCGCCAGCATCACGGGCCATTCCAACGCGTTCTTCAACAAGTACGGCGACCCGAGCGTGACCAAGGCCAAGTCGCTGCTGGAGAAGGCGGGCATCACCACCCCGGTGAAGCTGACCCTGCACTACACCACCGACCACTACGGCCAGGCCACCAAGAAGGAGTTCGAGCTGCTGCAGAAGCAGCTCAACGGCAGCGGCCTGTTCGACGTCGACATCCAGGGCGCCCCCTGGGCGACGTTCCGCCCCGCCGAACAGAAGGGCGAGTACGAGGTCTACGGCATGGGCTGGTTCCCGGACTTCCCCGACGCCGACAACTACCTCGCGCCGTTCCTCGACAAGGACAACTTCCTCGGCTCGCCGTACGCCAACAGCACGATCCGCAACACCCTCATCCCGGAGTCCCGCCGCGCGGCCGACCGGCTGTCCGCCTCCAACAGCCTGACGGACATTCAGGACATCGTCGCCAATGACGTGCCCGTGCTGCCGCTGTGGCAGGGCAAGCAGTACGTCGCCGCGGGCGACGACGTCACCGGCACGGCGTACGCGCTCAACTCCTCCTCGACCCTTCAGCTGTGGGAGCTCGGCCGTGGCGTGAGCGGCTGACGTCTCCCGCGCCCGGCGCCCACGACCATGGCGCCGGGCCCGGCCCGGGATCCAGGACGCGGCCCGGGCGTCTCACAACCGACGACAAGGCACTCGTACGTGAACATGCGCAACCAGTGGCCGGTCCTGCCCGTCGTGGCAGGGCTGGCCTCAGGCCTGCTGACCGGCTGTGGAACCGAGACGGGGGACTCCGGGGGGACCGGCACCTCGGTGGTCATGGGGATGTCGGACGACGTCCTGGCCACCGACCCCGCCTCCGGCTACGACCCGGGCTCGTGGCTGTTGTTCAACAACGTCTTCCAGTCGCTGCTCAGTTTCCCCAAGGGCGCCACCGAACCACAGCCCGAAGCCGCCGAGCAGTGCACCTTCTCCGACACGGAGGCCAAGGTCTACAAATGCACGCTGCGAGACGGGCTGAAATTCAGCAACGGTGACGCGCTCACCTCCGAGGACGTCAAGTTCTCCTTCGACCGCATGCTGAAGATCAACGACCCCGACGGCCCCTCGGTCATGTTCCCCACGCTCGACAAGGTCGAGACACCGGACGACGCGACCGTCGTCTTCCGGCTCAACACCCCCGACGCCACCTTCCCGAGCAAGATCGCCTCCGGTGCCGGCTCCATCGTCGACGAGGAGCAGTACGACGCGAAGGGCCTGCGCAAGGACGGTGACGCGGTCGGCTCAGGCCCGTACAAGCTGGACACGTTCGACGACGACGAGGCCGTCTTCTCCGTCAACGAGTACTACAAGGGCACGGCCGACGTGCAGAACTCCGGTGTGACGCTGAAGTTCTTCCACGGCGACCAGGACGCCCTGAAGAAGGCCCTGCTCGCAGACGAGGTCGACATCGCCTACCGAGGCCTCACCGCCGGCGACATCGCCGACGTCGAGAAGTCCGGCGGCGACTCCGGTGTCGAGGTCGTCGAGGGCAGCAGCGCCGAGGTCCAGCACCTGGTCTTCAACATGGACGACCCGGTCACCGGAAAGCTCGGCGTCCGCAAGGCCATCGCCTACCTCATCGATCGTGACGCCCTCATCAAGGACGTCTACCAGGGCACGGCGAGCCCGCTGTACTCGATCATCCCGGCCGGTATCGGCGGCCACAACACGGCCTTCTTCGACACCTACGGCGCCCGCCCCTCCAAGGCCAAGGCTGCCGCCGCGCTGCAGGACGACGGCATCACCGGCAAGGTCAAGCTGACCCTGTGGTCCACCCCGTCGCGCTACGGCCCCGCCACCGACCAGGAGTTGAAGGCGATAGCGCAGCAGCTCAACGACAGCGGCCTGTTCGACGCCGACGTGCAGTCCGTCGCGTTCGACCAGTACGAGAAGGACATCGCCGACGGCAAGTACGGCGTGTACGTGAAGGGCTGGATCCCGGACTACCCGGACGCCGACAACTTCACGGCCCCCTTCTTCGGCAAGGGCAACGTGCTGAGCAACAACTACAGCAACCGCTCGATCACCGGCTCGCTCATCCCGCGCACCGCCGCCGAGAGCGACCGCTCCGCGACGGACGACGAGTTCGGCCGGCTCCAGGACATCGTGGCCAGGGAACTCCCCGTCCTCCCGGTCTGGCAGGCCAAGCAGTACGCGGTCGTCCGCGACAACGTCTACGGCCTGGAGTACTGCCTCGACGCCTCCACCGTCTTCCGCTTCTGGGAGCTCAGCAAGGGCTGACGGAAGCCGTACCTGCCGTACACGCACGGAGGGCGCCCCTTCTCGAGAAGGGGCGCCCTCTTCGCTGCGCTTCAGGCCCCGCGCCGTGACGCGGACCCCTCACCGTGACGCGGGCTCCTACTGCGCGCCGGGGCGCACCAGCCCGCTCTCGTACGCGTACACCGCGGCCTGCACCCGGTCCCGCAGGCCCAGCTTGGTGAGCACATGGCCCACGTGCGTCTTCACGGTGGTCTCGCTGACGAACAGATCGGCGGCGATCTCCGCGTTGGACAGGCCCCGCGCCACCAGCTTCAGCACCTCCACCTCGCGCTCGGTGAGCGTATGCAGGGTGTCCGGAACGGGCTCGTCGCCGGACGGCAGATGCGTGGCGTACTTGTCGAGGAGCCGGCGCGTGATGCTCGGCGCGAGCATCGCCTCACCGGCGGCGACCACACGGATCGCCTGCACCAGCTCATTGGCCGGGGCGTCCTTCAGAAGGAAGCCGCTGGCACCCGCCCGCAGCGCCTCCACCACGTACTCGTCGAGATCGAAGGTGGTCAGCACCAGCACCTTCGCCGGGCCGTCCCGCCCGGGCCCGGTGATCTGTCGCGTCGCCTCGACACCGTCCATCCGGGGCATGCGGATGTCCATCAGAACCACGTCGGGCTGCAGGGCCCGCACCTGGTCGAGAGCTTGGAGGCCGTCGCCGGCCTCGCCCACGACCGCGAGGTCCTGCTCCGCTTCCAGGATCATCCGGAAGCCGGTGCGCAGCAGGGGCTGGTCGTCGACCAGTAGGACGCGGATGGCCACGTAAGTCTCCTTCGCTAGTCCGGCCCCATTCTGCCCTGCGTGTCGCCGCCGGACTCGCCCGCCCTGACCGGCAACGACTGCATCTCCCGGGGGCCAACCCCCGGACCCCCGGCCGGACCTGGGTCAGTCACCCTCACCGGCAGCGGATACGGTGGGGGAGTGCCGCCGAATTCCGGGCAGTGGGCCTGGTGGTCGCACCAGCCGCACAGCTTCGTCGGCCGGGGACGCCACTCGCCTGTCTCCGTCGCCTGCCGGATCGCGTCCCACAGCGCGAGCAGCTTGCGCTCCACCCGCTCCAGGTCGGCGAGGACCGGGTCGTACGTCAGCACGTCACCGCTGCCGAGGTAGACGAGCTGGAGCCGGCGCGGGATCACCTGCTTCAGCCGCCACACGACGAGCGCGTAGAACTTCATCTGGAACAGCGCACCCTCGGCGTATTCGGGCCGGGGCGCCTTGCCGGTCTTGTAGTCGACGATCCGCACCTCGCCCGTGGCCGCCACGTCGACGCGGTCGATGATGCCGCGCAACCGCAGCCCCGAGTCCAGCTCGGCCTCGACGAACAGCTCACGCTCGGCGGGCTCCAGCCGGGTCGGATCCTCCAGACTGAACCAGCGCTCCACGAGCCGCTCCGCCTCACCGAGCCATGTCGCCAGCCGCTCGCCCTCGGGGTCGTCCTCGAACAGCTCCACGACCTCCGGCCTGCTCTCCCGCAGTCGGTCCCACTGGCCGGGAATGAGGGACTTGGCGCGCGGCGCGGTCCGCTCGGCGGCCGGGGCGTCGAAGAGCCGCTCCAGCACCGCGTGCACGAGGGTGCCCTTGGTCGCCGCCGCGCTCGGCTTCTCGGGCAGCCGGTCGATCACCCGGAACCGGTAGAGCAGCGGGCACTGCATGAAGTCACTGGCACGGGACGGCGACAGCGAGGCCGGCGGTATGGCCGGGCGCGCGGCCACGCCGACCGCCGTGGCCGCACCCGCACCCGCCTCGCCCGCGTCCTCACCTGCCTCGACCGTCGCCACCGCACTGTCCGCCCCCGCCGGGTGCGGCTCCGGCCCCGCTGGGTACCCGTCCGCCACCGGCCCTGTCGCCGACGCGACGTCACTGCCGCAGTCCGCCGCGGCACCCTCCGTGCTCGTCTCCATGTCCACAGACCTTACGGCCCGCCACTGACAGTGACCCAGCCGCCGCCGTTGGGCCTGCGCCCGCGGGGGAAACTGAGGGGGTGCCGGGGCGAAAGGCGTCACCATGGCCGCATACCATCGACCACAGACCCATCCGCCCGGCAGGCGCGGAAGACGCTTCGAACGAGGGGACACCGTGGACGAGAGCGGCGGGAGCGGGCAGCCGCGGTCCGGCACCGACGAGTCGACCGATCGCCGAGCGGACCGTATGACCCCGGCCACCGACCCCACACGCCCCGACCCGGCCCCGAACGCCGAACAGCCCACGGACACTCAGCCAGGGGACACCGACCGGGACTCGCAGGACGAGGCCCCGCGACACTCGCGGGGCGCGGACACCCCGAGTGACACAGGCGGCGAGGCAGACAGCGAGAACAGCGACAGCGAGAACAGCGGGAACGGCCCTGCGGGTCGGTCACCGGCGCAAGAGCTCGCAGCCGACTCCGCGCCCCGGGCACCGCACGGCTCCACCGACGGTGAGGCAGCCCGTCAGGCGCCGGAGGCACCCGTAACCCAGCAGGGCCCCGACGACACCGCTCATGACCCCACGGCACCCGCGTCGCCCCAGCCCCCCGCGCAAGCGGCCCCCGACGCCGACGCCGACGCCGACGCCGACGCCGACGCGCACCCGCGCCCGCACACCCCCACCAAGCCGGACCACCAAGCCACCCAGCCCCACCCCACCCCCAGCCACCCCGGCCACGCCCTCGCCCACTCCGGCGCGGGAAAGACCCGCCCGCCCCAACGCCCCCGGGAGCCCCGAGGCGGGTTGCTGATGGGCCGGCCGTTCGGCGTTCCCGTGTACGTCGCCCCCAGCTGGTTCCTCGTCGCCGCCCTCATCACCTGGGTCTTCGGCGGGCAGCTCGACCGGGTATTGCCCGAGCTCGGCGCCGCCCGCTACCTCGTCTCCCTCTTCTTCGCCGTCGCCTTCTACGCCTCCGTCCTCGTCCACGAACTCGCGCACACCGTCGCCGCCCTCCGCTTCAAGCTCCCCGTGCGCCGCATCCAGCTGCAGTTCTTCGGCGGCGTCTCCGAGATCGAGAAGGAAGCCGAGACACCGGGACGGGAGTTCGTGCTCGCCTTCGTCGGCCCGCTGCTCTCCCTCGTCCTCGCCGGCGTCTTCTACGCAGCCATGCAGACCGTCGAACCCGGCACCGTACCCGGCGTCCTGCTGGCCGGCCTGATGGTCTCCAACCTCATCGTGGCCGCCTTCAACCTGCTCCCCGGCCTGCCCCTCGACGGCGGCCGCATGCTCCGCGCGGTCGTCTGGAAGATCACCGGCAAGCCGATGACCGGCACCATCGCCGCCGCCTGGATCGGCCGCGCCCTCGCCGTCTCCGTCCTCGTCGGCCTCCCGCTGCTCACCCAGTCCGGAGCCCTCGGCTCCGACGCCGTGGACAACGTCGGCATGGACACCGTCATGGACGCCCTGCTCGCCGCCATCCTCGCCGCGATCATCTGGACCGGCGCCGGCAACAGCCTGCGCATGGCCCGCCTGCGCGAGCACCTCCCCGAACTGCGCGCCCGCACCCTCACCCGCCGCGCCGTCCCGGTGGAGACCGACACCCCCCTCTCCGAGGCCCTGCGCCGCGCCAACGCCGCCGGCGCCCGCGCCCTGGTCGTCGTCGACGCCGACGGCAACCCCCTCTCCCTCGTCCGCGAGGCCGCCATCGTCGGCGTACCGGAACACCGCCGCCCCTGGGTCGCCGTCAGCGGCCTCGCCCAGGACCTGACCGACGGCATGCGCGTCTCCGCAGAGCTGGCGGGCGAAGAACTCCTCGACGCCCTGCGCGCGGCTCCGGCGACGGAGTACCTCGTCGTCGAGGAGACCGGCGAGATCTACGGCGTCCTGTCCGCGGCGGACGTGGAGCGCGCCTTCGTGAAGGCCATGGCCCGCCCCAGCTGAAGCACCGGCACACACGCGTGGTCGGCGACCCCCAGAAACGCCGGTAGGCTGTTCACATGTCCGAACCGACCGGTGCCGCCCGCAGGCGCGGGCCCTTCAAGGTCGGGGACCAGGTTCAGCTGACCGACCCCAAGGGCCGCCACTACACGTTCACGCTCGAGGACGGGAAGAACTTCCACACCCACAAGGGTTCCTTCCCGCACGACGAGCTGATCGGCGCTCCCGAGGGCAGCGTTGTCCGCACCACCGGGAACGTCGCCTACCTCGCGCTGCGCCCCCTGCTCCCCGACTACGTCCTGTCCATGCCCCGCGGCGCCGCCGTGGTCTACCCCAAGGACGCGGGGCAGATCCTCGCCTTCGCCGACATCTTCCCCGGCGCCCGCGTCGTGGAGGCCGGCGTCGGCTCCGGCTCGCTCAGCAGCTTCCTGCTGCGCGCCATCGGCGACCAGGGCATGCTGCACTCCTACGAGCGCCGCGAGGACTTCGCCGAGATCGCGAAGCAGAACGTGGAGCGCTACTTCGGCGGCCCGCACCCCGCCTGGCAGCTCACCGTCGGCGACCTCCAGGACAACCTGAGCGACACCGAGGTCGACCGCGTCATCCTCGACATGCTCGCCCCCTGGGAGTGCCTGGAGGCCGTCTCCAAGGCGCTCGTCCCCGGCGGCATCGTCTGCTGCTACGTCGCCACCACCACCCAGCTCGCCCGGACCGTGGAGTCCATCCGCGAGATCGGCTGCTTCAACGAGCCGACCGCCTGGGAGACGATGATCCGCAACTGGCACATCGAGGGCCTGGCCGTCCGCCCGGACCACCGCATGATCGGCCACACCGGCTTCCTGCTCACCGCCCGCCGCCTCGCCGACGGCGTCGAGCCGCCCATGCGCCGCCGCCGCCCCGCCAAGGGTGCCTACGGCGAGGACTACGAAGGCCCCAACGCCGACGGAGGCGCCGGCCGCTGAGGCGGCCTCGTGCCGCATTCAACGAACAAGCGCTGTGGCCGAGTTCCCGGAACACCCCCGGAACTCGGCCACAGCGCCTTTGTGTTGACGCAACACCAACAACCGACAATCCGAACGTCGCACAACACCCGTACGCCCCCTCCGCACCCCCAACCACCGGACATCCGGCACCGGAACTCCACACCCCGCCGTTCCCCCGGACTGTGACGTGTGGCACCATGCTGGCCACCCCCACCCCACCGGCACAGCCCTCACAGGAGACGCTCCTAGTGCAGCAATCCGCCGTCCCGGAACTGGCACACACTCACACCCGACCCATGCACTGGCTCGCCACCGCCACAGCGGTCGCCGGCGTCGTGGCCCTCTCCTCGGTCCTGCAGCCCAACTCGGCGACGGCGGCCCAGACAGCCGGCCCGGAAGCGAAGAACGCCCCCGCGGCCACCACACCCCCCGACCCCACCGGCGTCGACTTCCCGCTCGAATGCGGGCCGGTGAAGGCGATCGTGGTCAAGAAGGCCACCGGAGACCTGGACGGCGACGGCAGCCCCGAGACCGTGGCCGTCGTCCACTGCGACTCACCCATGGGCACCCCGCCCGACGGCCTCTACGTCCTCACCCGGACCACGGAGACCGCCGCGCCCCGCCTCATCGCGACCCTCATCAACCCGAAGGACAGCATCACCGTCAGTGACGTCGCCGTCCGTGACGGAGCCGTCGTCACCGACCTGCTCGGCTACTCGTCCATCGACGTACCGCGCTGCTGCCCGGACGTGAAGAACAGCGCGAAGTGGCAGTGGAAGAACGGCGCGTTCGTCCGCTCGACACCCGCCGGTGCCCACAGCGTCTGACCCATGTCACCGGCACATGTGAGAAATCAGACAGTCGTAACACCCCGTATGCGCAAGGTCACTCGGCGTCCGGACCGTACACCTCGACCTTGTCCGAAACGCGACGCACATGGATGCACTCGCCCGGACACTCCTTCGCCGAGTCCACCACATCCGTGAGAAGCGGCAACGGAACGGGCGTTGTGGCCCCCTTGGCCTGCAACAGCTCGTCCTCGCCGCTCTTCACATAGGCCAGACCGTCGATGTCCAGCTCGAACACCTCAGGCGCGTACTGGGCGCAGATGCCGTCGCCGGTACAGAGATCCTGATCGATCCAGACCTCCAGCACCTCACCGTCGACCCCGGCCGCCTGCTCCACGCTCATCTCTCCTGCCGTTGCTACGCCGAGCCGTACGGGAATCCGGCCAGCTCTGACGGGTGTTGAACACTTCGACCCTACCTCCGGCGGCTTCCCAATCATGTTCGGTGGGTATTCCCCTGGCGTGAGGGAGAGCGCAAGGGTGAAGATCGGACACACCTCGACAGTCTTTGTGATCTAGGGGTTTCAATCGACACCCACCCAGGTAGGGTCTGGAAGCGTCCAGCTCCCCTTGGAGGAGGTGAGGACCGTGGCAGCCCACGACGACGACATGAACCGCGGCATCCGCCCGGGACGAGGGTCCGACGACCCGGCCGGGCAGATCGCCTACCTTGAGCAGGAGATCGCCGTCCTGCGACGCAAGCTCGCCGACTCTCCGCGACACACGAGGATTCTCGAAGAGCGGATCGTCGAGCTGCAGACCAATCTGGCCGGCGTCTCCGCACAGAACGAGCGACTGGCCAACACGCTCCGTGAGGCCCGCGACCAGATCGTGGCCCTCAAGGAAGAAGTCGACCGGCTCGCACAGCCACCGGCCGGCTTCGGTGTCTTCCTGCAAGCCAACGAGGACGGCACCGCCGACATCTTCACCGGAGGCCGCAAACTCCGCGTGAACGTCAGCCCGAGCGTCGAACTCGACGACCTCAGGCGCGGCCAGGAACTGATGCTCAACGAAGCGCTCAACGTGGTCGAAGCCATGGAGTACGAGAGCGTCGGCGACATCGTCACCCTCAAGGAGATCCTCGAGGACGGCGAGCGCGCCCTCGTGGTGGGGCACACCGACGAGGAACGGGTGGTACGGCTCGCCGAGCCACTGCTGGACGTCACCATCCGTCCCGGCGACGCCCTGCTGCTCGAACCCCGCTCCGGCTATGTCTACGAGGTTGTCCCCAAGAGCGAGGTCGAGGAACTCGTCCTCGAAGAAGTACCGGACATCGGCTACGAACAGATCGGCGGTCTGGGCAACCAGATCGAAATGATCCGCGACGCAGTCGAGCTCCCGTACCTCTACCCCGACCTGTTCAAGGAGCACGAACTGCGCCCACCCAAGGGCGTCCTCCTTTACGGCCCCCCCGGATGCGGCAAGACACTCATCGCCAAAGCCGTCGCCAACTCGCTGGCCAAAAAGGTCGCCGAAGTCACCGGCCAGGCCCAAGGCAAGAGCTTCTTCCTCAACATCAAGGGCCCCGAGCTCCTCAACAAGTACGTCGGCGAAACCGAGCGACAGATTCGCCTCGTCTTCCAGCGAGCCCGTGAAAAGGCCAGCGAGGGCACACCCGTCATCGTCTTCTTCGACGAGATGGAATCCCTCTTCCGCACCCGCGGATCCGGCGTCAGCTCGGACGTGGAGAACACCATCGTCCCCCAGCTGCTCGCCGAGATCGACGGCGTGGAAGGCCTGCAGAACGTGGTCGTCATCGGCGCCTCCAACCGCGAGGACATGATCGACCCCGCCATCCTGCGCCCTGGCCGCCTGGACGTGAAGATCAAGATCGAACGTCCCGACGCCGAGGCCGCCAAGGACATCTTCGGCAAGTACCTCACAGAACGCCTCCCACTGCACCCCGAGGACCTCGGCGAACACGGCGACAGCAGGACGACCACGGTCCAGAGCATGATCCAGACCGCCGTCGAGCAGATGTACGCCGAATCCGAGGAAAACCGCTTCCTGGAAGTCACCTACGCCAACGGCGACAAGGAAGTCCTCTACTTCAAGGACTTCAACTCCGGCGCCATGATCGAAAACATCGTGGGCCGCGCCAAGAAAATGGCGATCAAGGACTTCCTCGAACACAACCAAAAGGGCCTCCGCGTCTCCCACCTCCTCCAGGCATGCGTGGACGAGTTCAAGGAGAACGAGGACCTGCCCAACACCACCAACCCGGACGACTGGGCCCGCATCTCCGGAAAGAAGGGCGAACGGATCGTCTACATCCGCACCCTCATCACCGGAAAGCAGGGCGCAGACACCGGACGCTCCATCGACACGGTGGCGAACACCGGTCAGTACCTGTAAAAGGCAGGGCGGCTGCGGGTGCCCTCACCGGGTACCCGCAGCCCACTGTTTTTCAGGCCAGAACCGGAACACGAGGCGTGCAAGGCAATGACGCAAATGATCTCCCCACCAGCGCAGAGGCGTTCTAGGCTCTTCCGTACCGCCGAGTCGCGCAGTGCGGGGACGGGCACCGCACACGCAACCGAGCGCCAGCGGTATCTGTGCGGCGCCCACGACCGAGGGTGCCGCCGGGCAAGGAGGGCCGCATGACCGTACGGCGAGTAATGGGCATCGAGACGGAGTACGGGATCTCCGTCCCCGGCCACCCCAACGCCAATGCCATGCTCACCTCATCCCAGATCGTCAACGCCTACGCGGCGGCGATGCACCGGGCCCGCCGGGCCCGCTGGGACTTCGAGGAGGAGAACCCGCTGCGGGACGCGCGAGGCTTCGACCTCGCCCGCGAGGCCGCCGACTCCAGCCAGCTCACCGACGAGGACATCGGCCTGGCCAACGTCATCCTCACCAACGGAGCGCGACTCTACGTCGACCACGCGCACCCCGAATACAGCGCGCCCGAGGTCACCAACCCACGGGACGCCGTCCTGTGGGACAAGGCCGGCGAGCGCATCATGGCCGAAGCCGCCGAACGCGCCGCCCAGCTCCCCGGCGCCCAGCCCATCCACCTCTACAAGAACAACACCGACAACAAGGGCGCCTCCTACGGCACGCACGAGAACTACCTGATGAAGCGGGAAACCCCCTTCTCCGACATCGTGCGCCACCTCACCCCCTTCTTCGTCTCCCGCCAGGTCGTCACCGGAGCAGGCCGCGTCGGCATCGGCCAGGACGGCCACGAACACGGTTTCCAGCTCAGCCAGCGAGCGGACTACTTCGAGGTCGAGGTGGGGCTGGAGACCACCCTGAAGCGCCCGATCATCAACACCCGCGACGAACCCCACGCCGACGCCGAGAAGTACCGCCGCCTGCACGTGATCATCGGCGACGCGAACCTCTCGGAGATCTCCACGTACCTGAAGCTGGGTACGACGGCCCTGGTCCTGTCGATGATCGAGGACAGCTTCATCGCGGTGGACCTGGCCGTCGACCAGCCCGTACGCACACTCCACCAGGTCTCGCACGACCCGTCCCTCAAGCGCCTGATCACCCTCCGCAGCGGCCGCACACTCACCGCCGTACAGCTCCAGATGGAGTACTACGAGCTGTCGCGCAAATATGTGGAGGAGCGCTTCGGCGCCGACGCCGACGAGCAGACCAAGGACGTCCTCACCCGCTGGGAGGACACCCTGAACCGCCTCGAACGCGACCCCATGAGCCTCGCCGGCGAACTGGACTGGGTCGCCAAGCGGGAGCTCATGGAGGGCTACCGCCGCCGCGACAACCTCGACTGGGACGCAGCCAGGCTCCACCTCGTCGACCTCCAGTACGCCGACGTACGCCCTGAAAAGGGCCTCTACAACCGCCTCGCGGCCCGGGGACGCATGAAGCGCCTCCTGGACGAGACGGAAGTCGAGAGGGCCAAGGCCAAGCCGCCGGAGGACACACGCGCGTACTTCCGCGGGCGCTGCCTGGAGCAGTACGCCGACGACGTCGCCGCGGCCTCCTGGGACTCGGTGATCTTCGACCTGCCCGGCCGGGACTCCCTCCAGCGTGTTCCAACCCTCGAACCACTTCGCGGAACGCGAAATCACGTCAAGGAGCTCCTGGACCGCTGCCGCACCGCAGAGGACCTGGTCAGGGTCCTGTCAGGCGGCTGAGGGGTACTCGGGCGGTGTCGGCCGGACGTCGGCTGGGCAGGGTGGAAAACCCGGCGTCCGGGAATCATCGAGATGGCCCCCGTACGTTGGAGAAACTGCGGGGCCGATGTCAGACCCGGCTTGTAGGGTCTGATCATCACCGATCGGCAGGAAAGCCGACCTGTCGACCATGTCGGGCGAACTGAGCGGGGTGAGGGATATGGCAACCAAGGACACCGGCGGCGGACAGCAGAAGGCCACGCGTTCCACTGAGGAGGTCGAGGAGCAGGCGGCAGAGACGCAGGCTTCCGAGGACCTCAAGGAGCGGCAGGAGAAGCTGAGCGACGACGTGGACTCGGTTCTGGACGAGATTGACGATGTCCTGGAGGAGAACGCCGAGGACTTCGTTCGATCATTCGTTCAGAAAGGCGGCCAGTAGCCTTCGAATCGAAGGTTACGGTGGGGTTCGAGTTGACAAGCGAAGAGAGCGTGAAGCGCTGCGTGCGGTGCGGTGAGGACAAGCCGTACGCAGCCTTCGCTCGTAGGCGGTCCAATCTGGACGGTCTGCAGCGACACTGCCGGGATTGCGCGTCGGACTATCACCGGACGCGTCAGCAGGGCCTCGGCCGGAAGGTCCGCCGGAAGGTTGAGGTGCCCGAGGGGCACAAGCTCTGCTTGAAATGCGGCGAGGTAAAGCCGTGGAGCGAGTGGCACCGCAACGCAACGGCCTCAGACGGGCTGTCGACGCGCTGCAAGGCGTGCCGAGCCGCCGAGGGCCGCGCGGGTCACTTGAAGCGCCACTACGGCCTCACCGAAGCCGAGCGTGACGAGATGGTTGCCTCTCAGATGGGGCTCTGCGTGATCTGTCTGAAGGCTCCGGCCGTACATGTGGATCACTGCCACAAGACGGGTAGGGTCCGTGGCGTACTGTGCTTCAACTGCAATTCGGCCATCGGCAAGTTGGGCGACGATCCCGACGCCGTCCGCCGGGCCGCCGCTTACTTGGAAGGAATCGCGTGGAAGCCAACACTCGTAGCACCGGGCGTCTACCAGCTGCCTTCCTGACGCCTGGGTCGTCCTCGTTCGTGGACTTTCTCTCCGAGCATCAGCCGGAGCTGCTGCCCGGCAACCGGCAACTCCCACCCACGCAGGGCGTGATCGAGGCGCCGCACGGGACGACCATCGTCGGTGTGACGTTCCCGGGGGGCGTGGTGCTCGCCGGTGACCGTCGGGCCACCATGGGCAACGTCATCGCCCAGCGCGACATCGAGAAGGTCTTCCCGGCCGACGAGTACTCGGCCGTGGGTATGGCCGGTACGGCCGGTCTGGCCATTGAGATGGTGAAGCTCTTCCAGTTGGAGCTGGAGCACTTCGAGAAGGTCGAGGGTGCGCAGCTGTCGCTGGAGGGCAAGGCGAATCGTCTGTCGACGATGATTCGGCAGAACCTGGGGATGGCCATGCAGGGGCTGGCCGTGGTGCCGATCTTCGCGGGGTATGACGTGGATCGGGAGAAGGGGCGGATCTTCTCCTACGACGTGACCGGTGGTCGTTCCGAGGAGACGGGTTACGCCGCCACCGGTTCGGGGTCGATCTTCGCGCGTGGTGCCATGAAGAAGCTCTTCCGTGATGACCTGAACGAGGCCGAGGCCACGACGCTCGTGGTGCAGGCCCTGTATGACGCGGCTGACGACGACTCGGCGACCGGTGGTCCCGATGTCGCCCGCCGGATCTACCCGATCGTCACCGTGATCACCGAGTCCGGCTTCCGTCGGCTCAGCGATGACGAGTCCTCTGAGATCGCCCGTTCCATCCTGGAGCGGCGTCTGGAGCAGCCCGACGGCCCGCGGGCCGCGCTGCTGTAGGCGGCGGGTCGGTCTTATCAAGGTGATCCTGTGACTTCGACAGAAAGGGACGGATAACCGGTGTCGACGCCGTTCTATGTCTCACCCCAGCAGGCCATGGCCGACCGGGCGGAGTACGCCCGTAAGGGCATCGCCCGTGGCCGCAGCCTGGTCGTGCTGCAGTACGCCGACGGCATTGTCTTCGTCGGCGAGAACCCGTCCCGCGCGCTGCACAAGTTCAGCGAGATCTATGACCGGATCGGCTTCGCGGCGGCCGGCAAGTACAACGAGTACGAGAATCTGCGGATCGGTGGTGTGCGGTACGCCGATCTTCGTGGTTACACCTACGACCGTGACGATGTGACCGCCCGTGGTCTTGCCAACGTCTACGCCCAGACGCTGGGCACGATCTTCTCTTCCGCGGCGGAGAAGCCGTACGAGGTGGAGCTGGTCGTCGCCGAGGTCGGTGAGACTCCGGAGGGTGACCAGATCTATCGGCTGCCGCATGACGGCTCGATCGTGGACGAGCACGGCTCGGTCGCGGTCGGCGGTAATGCCGAGTTGATCAGCAACTATCTGGATCAGCGTCATCAGGACGGCATGAGTCTTGCCGAGGCTCTCAAGCTGGCGGTCCAGGCTCTGTCCCGTGAGTCGAACGGCACGCAGCGGGAGATTCCCGCGGAGCGCCTGGAGGTCGCGGTGCTGGACCGTACGCGTCCGCAGTCGCGGAAGTTCAAGCGCATCGTCGGTCGCCAGCTGGCTCGGTTGCTGGAGGCGGGGGGAGCGGCCACCGAGGCCGAGAGCGCCGACGGTGCGGAGGACTCCGAGGACTCCGGCGGTTCCGAGGAGTAGCGCCAGCGTCGCTCGCTGATCTCATTTCGCCCGTACTGTGCCCCGGCCGCCCGCTCGGCCGGGGCACAGGGCGTTCGCGGCGGCTTCAGGGTGCGCTGGGCGGCGCTGTGGAGCCCCGTACGACGAGCTGGACCGGAATGTCGCCCCCTTGGGGCTCACGGCCTTCCAGGACCGCCAGGAGGGCTTGCATGCCGCGTTCCCCGAACAGTTCGGCGTCCAGTCGTACGGTGGTCAGTTCGGGGTCGATGGCGGTGGCGAGGGCGAGGTCGTCCAGGCCGGTGACGGAGATGTCGTCGGGGATGCGCAGGCCGAGGCGGCGTGCGGCCTTGTAGGTGCCGGCGGCGAGTTTGTCGTCGTCGCAGACGATCGCGGTGGGGCGGGGGCCCTTGGCGGAGAGTGCGGTTTCGGCTGCGGTGCGGGCGCCGTCGATGGAGATGGGGGCGCGGATCGTGAGCAGTGATGTGCCGGGCACCTCGCCGACGCGTGCGGCGAGTTCACGCGCGCGTACGTCGAAGGTCCAGGACGGCACGTCGGCCGCGAGGTGCAGGATGCGGCGGTGGCCGAGGGTGAGCAGGTGTTCGGCCACTTGGCGGATGCCGTCGGTGATGTCGAGGTTCACGGTGGCGGCGCCGAGGCTGCCTTTGGGGTCGCTGTCCAGCATGACCAGGGGGAGCTGGTCGCCGTGGATGGCGGTGAGGGCGTCGGCGGCCATGGAGGAGGCGATGACGCCGTCGAGGGCGGCCTGGGCGGAGGCGAAGGGGTCGCGGGCGGGGCCGATGCCCTCGGGGGAGGGGTAGAGGACGACGCCGAAGCCGTTCTGGGCGGCGATGCGGGCGGCGCCGGTGTAGACGCCGGCGAAGAACTCGGTCGTCAGGGCGGGGACGACGAGGAGGACGGTTCGGGTGTGGCCGAGGCGGAGGTTGCGGGCGGCGAGGTTGGGGCGGTAGCCCAGGTCGCGGGCGGCCTCGCGGACGCGTTCGGCGGTGGCCTCGGAGACGCGTCCGCGCCACTTGTCGCCGAGCACCAGGGAGACCGCGGCCTGGGAGACTCCCGCGGCCTGGGCGACGTCCCGGCTGGTGGGGCGGGTGCTGCCGTGTGCCACCGTGCACCTGCTCCTTCGTCTGGACTCATGAACAGCGCACATGGTACGTATGACGAAGGGCGTTATACGTAAAACTTCGGTGGAGGGCGGCGCGGCTGATGACCGGCGCATACGTGGAGATCCTCAGGGCGAGGCATGCCACGCGGCTGCTCGTGGGCACGCTCGTGGGCCGGCTGCCGAACGCTGTCGCCGCGCTCGCCATCATGCTGTTCGTGCGCGCGGAGGGCGGTTCCTACAGCCTTGCCGGGGGGCTGGCGGCCGTGTACGGGGTCGCCAATGCCGTGGGTCAGCCGCTGCTGGGGCGGCTGGTGGACCTGTACGGCCAGCCGCGGGTGCAGCTGCCCGCCGCGGTCGCCTCGGCCCTGGCGATGGCCGCGTTCGCCTTCGTGGGCATCGACCCGCTGCCGCTCGCCTATGCGGCCGTGGCCGCCTCCGGGCTGTTCACACCGCCCCTGGAGGGCGGTCTGCGGGCGTTGTGGTCGTCGGTCCTCCACAAGGAGAGCCAGGTGCACGCGGCGTATGCGATGGACGCGGTGGCGCAGGAAGTCATGTTCACCGTCGGGCCGTTGCTGCTCACGCTGTGCACGTCGTTGTGGTCGGCGCAGGCGGCGCTGCTCGTCCTGAACGCCATCGGGGTGCTGGGCGCCCTTTCGGTGGTCGTGTCGCCGCCCTCGCGCGCGTGGCGGTCGGCACCGCGTGAGGCGCACTGGCTGGGGGCGCTGCGCTCGGCCGGGCTGGTGGCGCTCCTCGCCTCCTTCCTGTTCGTCGGGATGGCGATGGGGTCGATCGCGGTGGCGGCCGTGTCGTACGCGGACGACAACGGCGGTGACGCGGTGTACGGCTGGCTGATGGCAGGCCTGGGGCTGGGTGCGCTGATCGGTGGCGTGGTGTACGGGGCGCGGCAGTGGAGCGGGGAGCCGGCGCGGCGACTGCGCCTGCTGGTGGCGCTTCTGGCGGTGTGTTACCTGCCTCTGATGCTGATGCCGGGTGCGTTCGCGATGACTCTGCTGGCCGTACTCGCCGGTGTGTTCCTCGCCCCGTGCATCGCCTGTGCCTTCGTGCTGGTCGACCGGCACGCGCCGCGTGGGACGGTCACCGAGGCGTTCTCCTGGCTTGTCACGACCTTCACGGTGGGTGCGTCGGTGGGAACGGGTCTGGCGGGGCCGGTCGTCGAGGCGGGCGGGGCCCTGTGGGGGTTCGCCGTGCCGAGTGCCGCGGGGGCCGTGTCGTTGCTGGTCCTGCTGGCCACGGGGCGGGTCCTCGCAGCTCCCGCGAAGGGGGCGGTGGTTGCGGCTTCATCGGAAAATGATCCAAACCGTGCCGTCGAACCCCGTTTCAGCTCAGGGGATCGGGCGTAATGTTCAGTCATGGACCGCCGCATTTTCGGGCTGGAGAACGAGTACGGCGTCACGTGCACGTTCAGGGGACAGCGCCGCCTGTCGCCTGACGAGGTGGCGCGGTACCTCTTCCGCCGTGTCGTGTCATGGGGCCGCAGCAGCAATGTCTTTCTGCGAAACGGCGCCCGCCTGTATCTCGACGTGGGCTCACATCCGGAATACGCGACACCCGAATGTGACAACGTGACCGAACTGGTCACCCACGACAAAGCAGGCGAGCGCATTCTCGAAGGACTCCTGGTGGACGCCGAACGACGCCTGCACGAGGAAGGAATCGCGGGCGACGTCTACCTCTTCAAGAACAACACCGACTCGGCGGGCAACTCCTACGGCTGCCACGAGAACTATCTGGTGGCCCGGCACGGGGAGTTCTCCCGGCTCGCGGACATCCTCATTCCGTTCCTTGTCACGCGCCAGTTGCTGTGCGGTGCGGGCAAGGTGCTCCAGACCCCGCGTGGCGCCGTGTACTGCGTCAGCCAGCGGGCGGAGCACATCTGGGAGGGCGTCTCCTCGGCGACGACCCGCTCCCGGCCGATCATCAACACGCGCGACGAGCCGCACGCGGACGCCGAGCGCTACCGGCGCCTGCACGTCATCGTGGGCGACTCGAACATGTCCGAGACGACCATGCTGCTCAAGGTCGGCGCCACCGACCTGGTGCTGCGCATGATCGAGGCGGGCACGGTGATGCGCGACCTGACCCTGGAGAACCCGATCCGGGCGATCCGCGAGGTCAGCCACGACATCACGGGCCGCCGCAAGGTGCGCCTGGCCAGCGGCCGGGAGGCTTCCGCGCTGGAGGTGCAGCGCGAGTACTACGAGAAGGCCGTGGACTTCTGCGAGCGCCGCGGTATCCGCACCGGCACGGTCGAGCAGGTCCTGGAGCTGTGGGGCCGCACGCTGGACTCGATCGAGGCCGAGGACCTCGACCGGATCGGCACCGAGATCGACTGGGTCATGAAGTACAAGCTCATCGAGCGGTACCGGGCCAAGCACAACATGACCATGTCGCATCCGCGGGTCGCTCAGATAGACCTCGCCTACCACGACATCCACCGCCGTCGCGGCCTGTACTACCTGTTGGAGAGGAAGGGTCAAGCCGCGCGTATCTGCAACGACTTGAAGATCTTCGAGGGCAAGTCGGTTCCGCCGCAGACCACTCGGGCCCGGCTGCGCGGTGACTTCATCCGCAGGGCCCAGGAACAGCGCCGCGACTTCACCGTCGACTGGGTGCACCTGAAGCTCAACGACCAGGCGCAGCGCACAGTGTTGTGCAAGGACCCGTTCCGTTCGGTGGACGACCGCGTGGAGAAGCTGATCGCGGGAATGTGACCCCGGAATTGAGGAAACGGACCACGGGCCCCGTACGTTCTCGTACGGGGCCCGCCGCACGCCTTAGAGTGGCGGGCGACCACAGTGCCGTCTGAGATCTGAGGAACACGTGCGCCGAATTGCCGGCCTTCTCGTCGTGCCGCTGCTGCTGCTCTCCGCGGCGGCCTGCGGCAGCGACGACGACAAGGGCTCCGACTCCAGCTCCACCAAGAACGGAGTGCCCGCGATCACCAAGGGTGCCGAGTTCGGGCAGAAGCCGACCCTGGCCAAGGGGGAGGGCGATCCGCCGAAGGAGCTGAAGGTCGAGGTCATCAAGGAGGGGGACGGCGCCAAGCTCAAGAAGGGCGATGCCGCCGAGGTGAACTACCTCGGTCAGGAGTACGACGAGTCCGAGCCGTTCGACAACAGCTTCGACCGCGGCCAGCCCTTCTCGCTCACCCTGGGTGCGGGTGGCGTCATCCAGGGCTGGGAGAAGGGGCTGGAGGGCCAGAAGGTCGGCAGCCGGCTGGAGCTGGTGATCCCCCCGGACCTGGGGTACGGGG
Organism: Streptomyces sp. T12; assembly: GCF_028736035.1. NCBI lineage: Bacteria > Bacillati > Actinomycetota > Actinomycetes > Kitasatosporales > Streptomycetaceae > Streptomyces > Streptomyces sp. T12. The sequence goes on along the minus strand of NZ_CP117866.1, from coordinate 1,979,289 downwards.
CGCAGGGTCAGGGTGACATCAAGGCGAACGCCACGCTGGTGTTCGTCGTGGACATCGTGAAGGGCACGACCATCCCCGCGTCGGCGAAGGGGACGGAGGTCGCGCAGGACAGCATCGACCTGCCGAAGGTCGGCACGAACACCGACGGCAAGGCACCGACGGTGACGATGCCGAAGGACAGCGACCCGCCGAAGAAGCTCGTCTCCAACTACGTGCTGGAGAGCGACGGCGCTGTCGTGAAGGGTACGGACACTGTGGTCGTGAACTACGTGGCCCTGCTCTGGGACGGCGGCAAGCAGTTCGACAGCACGTACAAGACGGGCAAGCCGGCGACGTTTCCGCTGGACCAGTTGTCGATCAAGGGGCTGAAGAACGGTCTCGTGGGCAAGAAGGCCGGCAGCCGGGTGCTGCTCGTGCTGCCGCCCGACCAGGCCCTCGGTGACCAGGAGCAGCAGGGCATTCCGAAGAACTCCACGCTGGTCTTCGCCCTCGACATCCTGGCCGTGATGTAAGACTGGGCAGGTTGCCCATTCAGTCATCGCGCATGACATACGTACCAATAGGAGTCACTGCAGTGAGCATCGACAAGCCCGAGATCGACTTCCCGGGCGGCGAGCCCCCGGCGGACCTCGAGATCAAGGACATCTGGGAGGGCGACGGCGCGGTTGCGCAGGCGGGCCAGACCGTCACCGTCCACTACGTGGGTGTCGCTTTCAGCACGGGTGAGGAGTTCGACGCCAGCTGGAACCGTGGCACGCCGTTCCGCTTCCCGCTGGGTGGCGGCCGCGTCATCAAGGGCTGGGACCAGGGTGTGCAGGGCATGAAGGTCGGCGGTCGCCGCCAGCTGACCATCCCGGCCCACCTCGCCTACGGCAACCAGAGCCCCACCCCGGCGATCAAGCCCGGCGAGACCCTGATCTTCGTGGTCGACCTGCTCGGTGTCTGATCGTCGCGTCTGACGGCGTATGACTGATCGGCGTACGACCGGACACGACTACCTGGGGCCCATGCCTGTCCGGGCATGGGCCCTCGGCTTTTGCCACGCCACCGCGGGGCGGTACGGTCATCGGTCGTAAGCACCATAGGGGAGGCGAAGGGCGTCGATGGCCATTGCCAAGGCCGAGCGGCTCATGAACCTGGCGCTGTGTCTGCTCGGGACGCGGCGGCCGCTGAGCAAGCGTGAGCTGCGTGAGTCCATCGAGGCCTACCTGGAGGCCGGCTCCGACGACTCCTTCAACCGGATGTTCGAGCGCGACAAGGACGACCTGCGCGAACTCGGGCTGGTCATCGAGACCGTGGAGAACCTCGACGGCGAGGTCGGCTATCTGGCCCGCCGCGACAGCAACCGCCTGCCGCCCATCACCCTCGACGCCGAGGAGGCCGCCGCCCTGGGCCTGGCGGCCAAGGTGTGGCAGCAGGCCCGGCTCGCGGGCGCGGCCAGCGGCGCCCTGCAGAAGCTGCGCGCGGCCGGGTTGCCCGAGGACTTCGACCCGTATGAGGCGCACGGTGCGCTGGAGCCGCGTATTCCGGTGCACGAGGCGGCGTTCGAGCCGCTGATGCTGGCCTGCCGGGATCGGCGTCCGGTCGCTTTCGACTACCGCAAGGCCACCGCCGCCCGCCCCGAACCCCGGCATGTCGAGCCGTGGGCGCTGGAGTGCTGGCGCGGCCACTGGTATCTCGCGGGCTGGGACCGCGACCGTGGCGCCGAGCGGGTGTTCCGGCTGTCCCGGATCACCGGCAAGGTCCGCAGCCGCAGTGGCCGCTTCACGGCCGAGGTCCCCGATGTCGTCACCGTGCGGGAGACCGTGGCGAGCTGGGCGGGGGAGACCGCCGACCGCTCCGCGTCGATCCGGCTGCGTACGGGCGCCGGGTACCCCCTTCGGGCGAAGGCCACCTCGGTGCGGGAACTCGGGGACGGCTGGGACGAGTTGGAGATTCCGTACGGCCACGGGCTGGATGCCTGGCTGGTCGAGTTCGGGCCGGATGTGGTGGTCCTGGAGCCCGCGGAGCTGCGGGCCGACGTGGTGGACCGGCTGCGTGCCGTGGCCAAGGGCTGAGGGGGAGCGGAGCGACACAGTGGCAGGCAAACCGGTTCGGCCCGTCAACGCCATCGACCAGACCAGGCGGATGCTCTCCCTGGTGACGTATCTCAGGGAGCGCCCCGGCGCCCGCGTCGAGGACGTCGCGCGCGCCTTCGGCATCTCCGAGGACGAGCTGGTCTCCGACCTCGACGTGCTGCCCATGTGCGGCACCAGCTTCCGCGGCGGCGACCTGCTCGACATCGACACCGACGGCGAGCGCATCTGGTGGCACAACCCCGACGACGTCGCCGAGCCGTTGCGGATCGCCGCCGACGAGGCGACCGCGCTGCTGGTGGCCGCCCGGGCCGTGTCCACGCTGCCGGGACTGCGCGAGAGCGACCGGCAGGCACTGCTGCGGGCGACCGCCAAGGTGGAGACCGCGTCCGGGGAGGCGGCCGGCGCCAGCTCCCGGCTGTCGGTGACCTTCGAGTCCGAGGGCGGTGTCTTCGCCGACGTCGACCGTGCGATCTCCGAGCGGCGCCGGCTGTGGATCCGCTACTACTCGCCGGCCCGCGACGAGGTCACCGAGCGCGAGATCGACCCCATCCGCCTGGTCAGCGTCGGCCACACCTATGTCGAGGCCTGGTGCCGTCGCTCCGAGGCGCGCCGCACCTTCCGGCTCGACCGGGTCGCCGAGATCAAGATCCTGGACGAGCCGTCCGCGCCGCCCGAGGTCGAGCTGCGCGACCTGTCCGAGGGGCTGGTGCAGCCCGCCGCGGAAGATCCGGAGGTCGTCGTCGAGGTCGGCCCGGGCGGACGCTGGGTCGCCGAGTACTACCCGCACGACAGCGCGGATGAGCTTGCGGACGGCGGTCTGCGTATCACCCTGCGCACCCCCGAGCCCGCGTCGCTGCGGCGCCTGGCGCTACGGCTCGGGCGCGACGGCCGTATCGTCTCGCCGCCCGAGCTGGCCGACAGTGCCCGGCAGGCGGCCCGCGAGGCGCTGGCGGCGTACGACGGGGTCGAGGTGCAGGGCGCTCACGGGGCGCACCGGCTTCACGACGGGCAGTAGGGCATGCGGTTCCACAGGCAGTGCGACAGGCAGGAGCGAGGGCTTTGAGCGAGTCGGCGACGTCTGGTGCGGTGGGAATGTCGGTGGCGTCCGCGTTCGCCGGGATGAGAAGCGTGGCTCCGGTGGTGTTCAAGGCGGGCTGCCCGGACTGCCGGGGTCGTTTCGAGCTCGCCGCGAGCGCCCTGCGCCTCGCCATCGGCGCGACCAGCCGTACGACCTTCTACTCCTTCACCTGCCCCGACTGTGGCGCCTCCGTTCGCAAGCCGGCCGGGGAGCGGATCGTCGAGCTGCTGACGGGCGGCGGGGTCAGCACCCTGCGGCTGCACTCCACGCTGTAGGACGGTCTAGGCTCGGCGTCATGTTCTGGCCGATGTTCGCGGTAGCTGTGGGTTTTCTGGGTCTCGCCGTGCTCGGCGTGCTCGCCGTGCGGGTCTCCCTTGAGGCGCAGCGCCTCGGCAGGCAGGTCACGGACTCCGCGCGACGCATCAGCAGGGCGGCCGAGGATCTGGAGCGGGCGAGTATGAGCGCGGCCCGGGCTGTGGACTCGCTGTAGTGCGTCCAAGTATTGGGTGTGAGTCCTGCGCCGCATGCGTTTTGGGCCACTTCGCCCTGTCAACTTGACGGTCCGGACAGGTACGCTGCTGGTCGCGGCCCGGAGAACGAGGCCCGGTCCGCGGACAGGGAGTACGCACGGGGATTGCCTGACGTTTACCCCTGAGCGTTACGATCGCTGGCAACACGACCGTTCGGACACATGTCCGACCGGTCGTACAGCACCCCACCACAGCCGCCTCGGTGAGAAGGTAAAGACTTATGTTCGGAAGGCTCGGAGCCCCCGAGATCATTCTCATCCTCGTCGTCATCATCCTGCTGTTCGGCGCGAAGAAGCTTCCGGACATGGCGCGCTCGCTCGGCAAGTCCGCCCGGATCCTGAAGAGCGAGGCCAAGGCGATGAAGGACGAGGGCAAGACCACCGCCCCGGCCGACCCGCCGAACAACACCGACGAGCAGCCCCCGGCGCAGCGCATCATCCAGGCCGCCCCCGGCGACGCGACGAACGCACGCCCGGTCAACGAGCCGACGGACACCACCAAGCGCTGACGCAGGGCCGGTGACCTCCGGCCCGCTGCACGAGATGGGAACGTGGGTTGCTGAAGTCTGCCCGCAAAGAGGAGAAGGATCCCGAGGGGCGGATGCCCCTCGCGGAGCACCTTCGTGAGCTCCGCAACCGGCTCGCGAAAGCACTGCTCGCGATCGTCGTCGTCACGGTCATTGCCGCCTTCTTCTATCAGGACATCATCAACTTCTTCACCAAGCCGGTCCTTGAATCGGTCGGCTGCCCGAAGTCGTTCGAGGAACTGGCCAAGACGGCGCGCGACGAGAATCCGTGCGCGCAGATCACGATCAACGGTCTGCTCGCGCCGTTCACGCTGGCCCTGAAGGTGTCCCTGATGGCCGGTGTCGTTCTGGCCGCGCCGGTCTGGTTGTACCAGCTGTGGGCCTTCGTCGCCCCCGGCCTGCACAAGCACGAGCGGAGGTACGCCTACGCGTTCGTGGCCACCGGCTTTCCGCTGTTCCTCGCCGGTGCCTTCTTCGCCTACAAGGTGCTGCCCACGACCGCCGACGTCCTGATCGAGTTCACACCGTTCGGCGTCGACAACCTGCTGCCGCTCGACGATCTGCTCGACCTCGTCACGCGCATGGTCATCGTCTTCGGTCTCTCCTTCGAACTGCCCCTGCTGCTGGTGATGCTCAACTTCACGGGCGCCATCACCGGTAAGCGCATGCTCGGCTGGTGGCGCGGCATGATCATGGGCATCACGGTGTTCGCGGCGATCGCGACGCCGAGCACCGACCCGCTGACGATGATGGCCCTCGCCGGACCGATCTGGATCCTGTACTTCGGGGCGGTCGCCGTCTCCCTGGTCAACGACCGCCGCAGGCGCCGTCGCGAGGAGATGGGCCCCGCCGACGACGAGGCCTCCGACCTGGACCTGACCCCCGAGGACATCGGCGACGTCGAGACCGTCTCCGCCAGCCGGGCGCTGCCCGAGCAGGCCGGCACCGACCGGGTCAACGGCTACGACGACGTCACCTGAGAGGCGATCCCCTCAGATCCTGAGAGGCGGTTTTCAGGGATCCGAGGGACAGTGCGGCCGGGGCGCCTGCGGGGCGCGCCCGGCCGCTTCCGTTTCGCGGCCGTGAGCTGCGCGGATCCCGGGTCTGCGGAGTGCGGATCCGGATAATGATCGTCCTGTTGTCAGTGGCGCCCGGTACGCTCGAAAGCACGATGACAGAGGACCTCTCACCGGCCGAGCGGTATGCGGCAGCACGCAGGCGCGCTGCCGAGCAGGCCACCGCGCTCGCCTCCTTCCGCGAGATGTACGACTTCGGCCTCGACCCCTTCCAGATCGAGGCCTGCCAGGCACTCGAGGCGGGGAAGGGCGTACTGGTGGCCGCGCCCACCGGCTCCGGCAAGACGATCGTGGGCGAGTTCGCCGTCCACCTCGCCCTGATGCAGGGCAAGAAGTGCTTCTACACGACGCCCATCAAGGCGCTGTCGAACCAGAAGTACGCCGACCTGTGCCGCCGTTACGGGGACGGCATGGTCGGTCTGCTCACCGGCGACAACAGCATCAACTCCGACGCCCCGGTGGTCGTGATGACCACCGAGGTGCTGCGGAACATGCTGTACGCCGGGTCGCAGACCCTCCTCGGCCTCGGCTATGTGGTCATGGACGAGGTGCACTACCTCTCCGACCGCTTCCGCGGCGCCGTATGGGAAGAGGTGATCATCCACCTTCCCGAGTCGGTCACCCTCGTCTCGCTGTCGGCGACCGTGTCGAACGCCGAAGAGTTCGGCGACTGGCTCGACACCGTCCGCGGCGACACCGAGGTGATCGTCTCCGAACACCGGCCCGTGCCGCTGTTCCAGCACGTGCTCGCCGGGCGGCGGATGTACGACCTGTTCGAGGAGGGGGAGGGCCACAAGAAGGCCGTCAACCCCGACCTCACCCGGCTGGCCCGGATGGAGGCCCAGCGCCCGTCGTTCCAGGACCGCAGACGCGGGCGCGCGATGCGCGAGGCCGACCGGGAGCGGGAGCGCAGAGCGCGGTCCCGGGTGTGGACGCCGGGGCGTCCCGAGGTCATCGAGCGGCTCGACGCCGAGGGCCTGCTGCCCGCCATCACCTTCATCTTCAGCCGGGCCGCCTGTGAGGCCGCCGTACAGCAGTGCCTGTACGCGGGACTGAGGCTGAACGACGAGGAGGCGCGGGAAAAGGTGCGCGCCCTCGTCGAGGAGCGCACCGCCGCCATCCCGACCGAGGATCTGCACGTCCTCGGCTACTACGAGTGGCTGGAAGGTCTGGAGCGCGGTATAGCCGCCCACCACGCGGGCATGCTGCCGACGTTCAAGGAGGTCGTCGAGGAGCTGTTCGTCCGCGGCCTGGTGAAGGCCGTGTTCGCCACGGAGACGCTGGCGCTGGGCATCAACATGCCCGCCCGGTCGGTGGTGTTGGAGAAGCTCGTCAAGTGGAACGGCGAGCAGCATGCCGACATCACGCCGGGTGAGTACACGCAGTTGACCGGTCGTGCGGGGCGGCGAGGCATCGACGTCGAGGGCCACGCCGTGGTGCTGTGGCAGCGTGGGATGAGCCCCGATCACCTGGCCGGGCTCGCGGGGACGCGTACCTATCCGCTGCGGTCCAGCTTCAAGCCGTCGTACAACATGGCGGTCAACCTGGTCGAGCAGTTCGGGCGGCACCGCTCGCGCGAGCTGCTGGAGACGTCCTTCGCGCAGTTCCAGGCCGACAAGTCGGTCGTCGGGATCTCGCGGCAGGTGCAGCGCAACGAGGAGGGGCTCGACGGTTACAAGGAGTCCATGACCTGCCACCTCGGGGACTTCGAGGAGTACGCGCGACTGCGTCGCGAACTCAAGGACCGCGAGAACGAGTTGGCCAAGCAGGGTGCGGCCCAGCGGCGCGCCGAGGCCGCCGTCGCGCTGGAGAAGCTCAAGCCGGGTGACGTCATCCATGTACCGACGGGCAAGTACGCCGGTCTCGCGCTGGTGCTGGACCCCGGGCTGCCGGCCGGGCGGTCCAACGGCCACCGCGGCTTCGAGCAGCACGACGGCCCGCGCCCGCTGGTCCTGACCGCCGAACGGCAGGTCAAGCGGCTGGCGTCGATGGACTTCCCGGTGCCCGTCGAGGCGTTGGAGCGGATGCGGATCCCGAAGTCCTTCAACCCACGCTCCCCGCAGTCCCGTCGGGACCTCGCGTCCGCGCTGCGCACCAAGGCCGGGCACATTCCGCCCGACCGGCACCGCAAGCGGCGCTCCCAGGCGGCCGACGACCGCGAGATCGAGCGGCTGCGCAAGGCCCTGCGCGCCCACCCCTGCCACGGCTGCAACGACCGGGAGGACCACGCCCGCTGGGCCGAGCGCTACCACCGGCTGCTGCGGGACACCTCGCAGCTGGAGCGCCGTATCGAAGGCCGCACGAACACGATCGCGCGCACCTTCGACCGCATCGTCGCGCTGCTGACCGAGCTGGACTATCTGCGCGGCGACGAGGTCACCGAGCACGGCAAGCGGCTCGCGCGGCTGTACGGCGAACTCGACCTGCTGGCCAGCGAGTGCCTGCGGGAGCGGGTCTGGGAGGGCCTCGGCCCGGCCGAACTGGCCGCCTGTGTCTCGGCGTTGGTGTACGAGGCGCGGGTCGGGGACGATGCGATGGCGCCGAAGCTGCCTTCGGGCAAGGCCAAGGCCGCGCTCGGTGAGATGGTCCGGATCTGGGGGCGGCTGGATGCCCTTGAGGAGGACTTCCGGATCACCCAGAGCGAAGGGGTCGGGCAGCGTGAACCCGACCTGGGCTTCGCCTGGGCTGCCTATATGTGGGCCAGCGGCAAGGGGCTCGATGAGGTGCTGCGTGAGGCGGAGATGCCGGCGGGTGACTTCGTGCGGTGGTGCAAGCAGGTGATCGACGTGCTGGGGCAGATCTCGGCGGCGTCTCCTGTGGAAGGGTCGACTGTGGCGAAGAGTGCGCGGAAGGCCGTTGAGGGGTTGCTGCGGGGAGTTGTCGCCTACTCGTCGGTGGGGTGAGGTGTGGGGCGGGTACGGGGAGCGTCGTGGCTTGTCGCGCAGTTCCCCGCCCCGCGCCCCTTAGGCGTGCACTCGTCGTCTCTCAAGCGGTACGGGTGAGGATCACCAGTTGCCGGGTCGCGCGCGTCATCGCCACGTAGCGGTCCACTGCGCCTGCGATGCCCTCGCCGAACGTCTCCGGGGCGATGAGCACCACCAGGTCGAACTCCAGCCCCTTCGACAGCTCCGGGGTCAGTGACTGGACCCGGTCCGTCGGGCGGAACGTGGGGTCGCCGATGACGCAGGCGGTGCCCTCGGAATGCGTGGCGAGCCACGTGTCCAGGATCGAGTCGAGGTCCGACACGGAGCCGTGGGCGACGGGGACGCCGCCGCTGCGGATGGACGTCGGCACGTTGGCGTCGGGGAGCGCGGCCCGGATGACCGGCTCGGCCTCCGTCATGATCTCTTCCGGCGTCCGGTAGTTGATGCTCAGGGCGGCCAGGTTGATCCGGTCGAGCCCGATCCGCTCCAGCCGTTCCTGCCACGACTCCGTGAAGCCGTGCCGGGCCTGGGCGCGGTCCCCGACGATGGTGAAGCTGCGGGACGGGCAGCGCAGCAGCAGCATCTGCCACTCCGCGTCGGTCAGTTCCTGAGCCTCGTCCACGACGACGTGCGCGAACGGGCCGGCGAGCAGGTCCGGTTCGGTCGTGGGCAGCTCGGACTCGTCGACCAGGTTGCGCTGGAAGTCCGCTCGGCGCAGCTGCGTCATGAGGCCCTCACCGTCGGCATCGGCCGCGATCAGGTTGTCGACGACCTGCGCCATACGTTCGCGCTGGGCGGCGAGGGCCGCCTCCTGCCGGCGCCTTCGCCGTGACGCCGCCGGGTCGCCGAGCCGCTGCCGTGCCGCGTCCAGGAGCGGCAGATCGGACACCGTCCAGGCCTGGGCGTCCGCACGCTGCAGCCTCCGTATCTCGTCGCGGCCGAGCCAGGGGGCGCACAGGCGCAGGTAGGCGGGAACCGACCACAGGTCCCCGACGAGGTCGGCGGCTTCGATCAGCGGCCACGCGCGGTCGAACGTCGTCAGCAGCTCCCTGTCCTGCAGCAGCGACTTGCGGAGCAACTCGGGCGAGACGTCGCCGTCGTGCTTGTCCATCAGGATCGCGAGCAGTTCCTCCCAGATCAGGTCACGTGCCTCGTTGTGCGGAATACCGGGTTCCGCGGCTTCGAACGCCTCGGCCCAGTCGTCGGCGCTCAGCCAGATGTCGGACCAGTGGGTGGTGACCGTCATCCCCTTGGCGGGCGGCTCCTCGTAGAACCTGGCGGCCGTCTCGATCGCCTTCACCAGATCCGCCGACGACTTCAGACGGGCCACCTCCGGGTCGGCCTCCGCCGTCGCCGCGGCGCCCTCGGCGACGAGGTCGCGCAGGGTGCAGGTCTGCACGCCCTCCTCACCGAGGCTCGGCAGGACATCGGCGACGTAGGCGAGGTAGGGCCGGTGCGGGCCGACGAACAGCACGCCGCCGCGACGGTGACCGAGGCGCGGGTCGGAGTAGAGGAGGTAGGCGGAGCGGTGCAGGGCGACGACGGTCTTGCCCGTGCCGGGACCGCCGTCCACGACGAGAGCGCCGCGCGAACCCGCGCGGATGATGGCGTCCTGGTCGGCCTGGATGGTGCCGAGCACGTCTCGCATCCGTGCCGACCGGTTGCTGCCCAGGCTCGCGACGAAGGCGGACTGGTCGTCGAGCGCGGCGTGCCCGGCAAGCCCGTCCGCGGTGAACACCTCGTCCCAGTAGTCGCTGATCCGGCCGCCGCTCCAGCGATACCTGCGGCGGCTCGCCAGGCCCATCGGGTTGCCGTGCGTGGCTCCGAAGAACGGCTCGGCCGCGGGGGAGCGCCAGTCGATCAGCAGCCGGCGGCCCGTGCTGTCGGTGAGGCCGAGCCGTCCGACGTACAGGGGCTCGGAGTCGTCCGCGCCGACCATGCGTCCGAGGCACAGGTCCAGACCGAAGCGGCGCAGTGCGCGCAGGCGAGCGGTCAGCCGGTGGATCTCCGCGTCCCGGTCCATCGCCTGCCGGCCCGCGCCGCCGGGTGCCCTGCGCTCGGCGGCGAGACGGTCGGTCAGCTCGGCGATCGACTGCTCCAGACACTCCGCGATGGCCACGAAGTGCTGCTCGTCGTCGGCGATCAGCGTCGGGTCGGCCTTGGCGGAGAGGCGGTCGGGAAGGGCGAACGCGCTGGTGGTCAGGGGGTGATTCAAGGCATCAGCTCCGAAATGAGGTCGCTTGCGACCGTGCGCATGGCAAGGCGTCTGGACCGGCGTGACGAACTTCGCCGGTTCGCGAGTTCCGTGCTCTGTGCTCTGTGTTCTGTGCTCTGGGTCCCTGCTCCGTGCTTTGTGCTCTGAGTTCTGGCTCGGCGGTCCCGCGCGTTCACGCGGGACCGGGCGGCGCCCTATCGGCTGATCTCGTCGAGCAGCAGCTTCGCGGCCACCGTCGCCCCGTCCGTGCGGACCTCGTCGGCCACGGCGGTCGCCCGTGCACGGGTCTGAGGGGTCAGGGCCGTCTTCAGCGCGGCCGACAGGGACTCGAAGGTCGGCGTCGGACCGTCGTGTGCCGCGCCGATGCCCAGCTCGGCGACCCGGCCGGCCCAGTACGGCTGGTCGGCCATCTGGGGCACCACCACCTGTGGCGCACCGGCCCGGGCGGCCGTCGTCGTCGTGCCCGCCCCGCCGTGGTGGACCACGGCGGCCACCCGGCCGAACAGCGCCTGCTGGTTGACCTCGCCGACGGCGAAGCAGTCGTCCTGGTCGTCGATCAGTGTCAGGTCGGCCCAGCCGCGCCCGACGAGTACGCGGTGCCCCTGCGCGCGCACCGCCTCGATGGCCGCCCGGGAGACGTCCTGCGCGTCGCGCAGGGGGATGCTGCCGAAGCCCACGTAGACCGGGGGCGCGCCCGCGTCCAGGAACGCCTCCAGATCGGCCGGGAGCGGTCGTTGGTCCGGCCGGATCCAGGCGCCGGTCTGCACCACGTCGAGATCCGCCGGCTCCGGCCACGGGGCCAGGACCGGGTCCGCCGCCAGCAACGGCCGGTCGGACAGGACGTGGTCGCGGATGTTGTTCACCGGCGGCAGGCCGATCGAGGCCCGGTGGTCGTTGACCGCGTCACCGAACAGCGCGTTCAGACTCTCGGTGTTCAGGTCCCACAGCACCCGGTTGTCGGTCACGTCCGGCGGGAGCGGCCGGCCCGGCCATTCGAGCGGCGGGTGGTGCGGCGACGGCAGGTAGGACGGGAAGTAGGACACGAACACATACGGGATGCCCAGCTTCTCGGCCACCGCCCGCCCGGCGGCCCCGGCCGGAAGTGAGCCGGTCGCCACCAGCACGTCACAGCCCTCGGCCACCGGGGCGACCGCGTCGTACGTCGAGGCGACCAACTCGGCCGCGCGCTGGGGCAGGGTCTTCGCCGGCATCGGCGCCGTCCCGGTCACCGCCCCCTTCGTCATCGCACGCACGGGCCAGCCGATCGGCACCAGCGGCAGGCCGAAACCCTCCAACAGCTCCTCGAAGTCCGGCGGCGCGCACATCTGCACCTCCGCGCCGAGCGCCCGCAGCCGCACCGCGAGTCCCACCATCGGTTCGACGTCCCCGCGCGACCCATACGTCATCAACAGCACACGCACTTTGTGAATCCCCCATTACCGCAGGTCTTTGGCCTAGGCCGATGATTGTGCGGTACGACGGGGGCCTTGCCGCAAGCCCCCCGGTGCGCTATAAGTTGAACATGGCAAGGAGTCGGTGACCTCCTTGCCTTCGCTGTTTCTCGGAGCCTTCGCCGTTCTCGGGACCCGACGTCAGGAGCGGCCGCCCCCGAGGTACGCCCGCCAGCCCCCGTACGACGTGATGTCCTCGGCGTCCGTGAGGGCCGCCGGCTCGCACAGGAACCCGGGGACATGGCTGCCGTCCGCCAGCTCCACGCGCCCCAGGGCCATCGGGCGGGGCAGCTGAGCGAGAAGCCGGCCGAGCCCCTCCGCCGGGAGCCGCCACACCTCGGCCTCGATCGCGGCCCCACCCTCGCCGAGACCGACGTGGACCAGGCCCGGCTTGGGCGGGGTCGTGGACAGGGCGTGCAGGCGGTACACGGGGGCCGTGGCGGTCGTACGGTCGAATCGGGCGCCCAGGGACAGCAGCTGCGGGTTGAGGGGCTGGTCGCAGAGGTGGGCGCCGACCACGGCGAGAGGGACCTCCGGGCGGAGCAGCCCGGCGATCCTCGCGAGCCGTTCGTCCGTGAACGCCGGGCCGATCAGCATCACGCCGAAGGGCAGGCCGTTCACCTCACCGGCCGGGACGGCGGCCGCAGCCAGGTCGAAGAGGTTCGTGGAGTTGGTGAAGCGGCCGAGGCGGGCGTTGGCCCCCAGCGGGTCGGCGGCCACCTCGGCCAGGGTGGGGTGGCCGGGTGTGGTGGGGAGCAACACGGCGTCCACGTCGGCGAGTTCGGCCTCGGCCCGGGCGCGCAGGGCGGCCAGCCGGTCCTGGTCCGCGAAGAGCCGGTGGGCCGGGATGTCGCGGGCGCGGGCGATGATGCCGGCGACGGTGGGGTCGAGGGTGTCGTCGCCCGCCGCCATCGCCTTGTCGACAAAACTCCCCACGGCCGTGTAGCGCTCGGCGACGAAGGCACCCTCGTAGAGCATGGCGGCGGCTTCGGTGAAGGGGGTGAGGTCGAGAGTGCGGATCTCGGCACCCGCGGCGGTGAGCTGCCGTACGGCTGCCTCGTAGGCCTGGGCCCAGCCCTCGTCCAGGTCGCCGAGCCGGTCCGTCGGCGGGACCGCGATGCGCCATGGCCCCGGTGTGCGCTGGGGGAGCGGAGGCAGGGCGCGGCCGGGCGGGGACGCCATGAACGACAGTGCCTGCTCGGCCTCCGGCAGCGTCCGCGCGAACACCGTCACACAGTCGATGGACGCACAGGCCGGGACGACGCCCTCCGTCGGGACCAGACCCCGGGTGGGCTTGAGGCCGACGATGCCGTTGAAGGCGGCGGGAACCCGGCCCGAGCCGGCCGTGTCCGTGCCGAGCGCGAAGTCGACGACGCCGAGCGCCACCGCGACGGCCGAGCCGGCGCTGGAGCCGCCGCTGATCCTGGCCGGATCATGGGCGTTACGGACCGCGCCGTACGGAGAGCGGGTGCCGACCAGGCCCGTGGCGAACTGGTCCAGGTTCGTGGTGCCGAGCACGATGGCACCGGCCGCGCGCAGGCGGGCGACGACCGGGGCGTCGGCTTCGGGGACGTAGGCGTACGACGGGCAGCCCGCGGTCGTGGGCAGGCCGCCGACGTCGATGTTGCCCTTCGCTGCGAACAGGCGCCCCGCCAGGGGGAGTCGCTTCCCGCCCGTCACGCGGTCGTCGATCAGCCGGGCCTCCGCCTCGGCCTCCTCGCGTGGGCGCAGGTCGATCCAGATCTCGGGGCGGTCCACGGCCTCGATGCGGGCGTAGGCGGCGCGGACGCGGGCGAGGGCGGTGGACATGCGGTGCTCCTTGACTGTCAACTCATCAACTCACGGATCCGGCAGTGGAGTCGGCGGCCGGCGCGAGGACCACCAAGGGTGTCCCCGCCTCGACCTGGTCACCGGGCCTGGCAAGGATCTGTGCGACCACGCCGTCGATCGGCGCGTGCACCCTGGACTCCATCTTCATCGCCTCCAGGGCGAGCAGCGGCTGTCCGGCGCTCACCTCGTCACCCGACCGGACGTTCACCTGCCACACCGACGCGGCGAACTCCGCCTCCACCAGCCGCCCGCCGGCCGGGACGGCCACCTCGACCGCCGGTGCGGCCGGCGCCGGCGCCTGGTCCGCCCGCGCGAACTCGCCGGCCGCCTCCCACGCGTCCCGTTCCGCCGCGAAGGCGGCCTGCTGCCGGGCCCGGAACTCCGCGATCGCCTCGGCGTTCTCGGCCAGGAAAGCCTGGTACTCCGCAAGCGAGAAGGTGCCCTCCTCGATGCGCGGCACGAACCGCCCGGACGTGATGTCCGCCCGTAGCTCCACAAGCTCCTCGGCGCCCACCGGATACCACCTGATCCGGTCGAAGAACCGCAGCAGCCAGGGCGACCCCGGCTCGAACGCCCCGCGCTGCTGCCACCCCGACCACACCTGGGTCGTACGGCCCACGAACTGGTAGCCGCCGGGCCCCTCCATGCCGTAGATGCACAGATAGGCCCCGCCGATGCCGACCGAGTTCTCCGCCGTCCAGGTGCGCGCCGGGTTGTACTTGGTGGTCACCAGACGGTGCCGCGGATCCAGCGGGGTCGCGACCGGGGCGCCCAGGTACACATCGCCCAGCCCCAGGACCAGGTACTCCGCGTCGAAGACCGTGCGGTAGACGTCCTCGACCGATTCCAGGCCGTTGACGCGGCGGATGAACTCGATGTTCCACGGGCACCAGGGCGCGTCGTCGCGTACGCCCGCCATGTAGCGGGCGATGGCCTCGCGGGTGGCCGGGTCGTCCCAGGAGAGGGGGAGGTGGACGGTGCGGGACGGGACGACGAGCTCGTCGGTGGGTGGCAGGGCGGCGACCGTCTCCCGTACCTCGGCGAGGAGTTCGTGCTGCGGCAGCCGGGCCGGGTCCGTCTGGATCTGGAGGGAGCGGATGCCCGGGGTCAGATCGCTGATCCCGTCCCGGCCCGCCTCGGCCACCGCCTCCATCAGCGCGTGGACGCGCATGCGCAGGGCCAGGTCCAGCTGCATGGGCCCGAACTCGACCAGCAGATTGTCGTCACCGCTGCGGCGGTACGTCACGTCGCCGTCCCGCGCCAGCACCCCGCCGTCGACGATCTCCGGGCGCGCCGAGCCGTCGGCCTGCACGGGCATGAACCGCACCGTGTCGCCCGGCCGCAGCTGCCCCAGCTTCCAGCGCTCGCCGCTGATCACCGTCGCCGGGCACACGAACCCGCCAAGCGACGGGCCGTCCGGGCCGAGCAGCACCGGCATGTCGCCGGTGTAGTCGACGGCGCCGACGGAGTACGGGGTGTCGTGGATGTTGGACGGGTGCAGGCCCGCCTCACCGCCGTCGGCGCGTGCCCAGCGCGGCCGGGGACCTATGAGCCGTATGCCGGTCCGCGCCGAGTTGAAGTGGACCTTCCAGTCGGCGGCGTAGAAGTCGCGGATGTCGTCCTCGGTGAAGAACTCCGGTGCGGCGTGCGGTCCTTCGACTGCCTTGATGTGCCATACGGCACCGAAGGAGGGGCGGGCGGGCAAGGGAACCGGTGTCCCCTCGGTGACCGCCCCGCCGTGCAGTACGTCGCCCGTCCGCAGCGCGCGTCCGCCGTGCCCGCCGAACCTGCCGAGCGTGAATGTGCTCGCGCTGCCCAGGAAGGCGGGGACGTCGAGACCGCCCGCGACCAGGACATACGTCCGCAGGCCGTGCTCGGCCGGCGCTCCGACCTCCAGTACGGCCCCCGCCGGCACCGTCACCGGCTCCCACTGGGCCATCGCCGTACCGTCGACCGTGACCGGGGCCGGGGCGCCCGTCACGCACACGGTGGTGGGGTGCGTGAACCGCAACGTCGGTCCCTGGAGCGTGCATTCGAGACCTGGCGCGCCCTCGTGGTTGCCCAAGGCGCGGTTGCCGAGCCGGAAGGACAGGTCGTCCATCGGGCCGCACGGCGGCACGCCGACCTGCCAGTGGCCGGTGCGGCCCGGCCAGTCCTGCACGGTGGTGAGGGTGCCGCCGGTGAGGACCTCGATGCGGGGCGTCGGGTCGGGCACGGTCGCGAGGGTCGCCGTCGAGTGGGCGGCGGCCAGGAAGTCCGGGTTCGCCAGCGCCGCCCGCACCAGGCCGAGGTTCGTCTCGATGCCGTCGATGCGGGTGCGGGCCAGCGCCTCGTCCAGCCGTTCCAGCGCGTGCGCGCGGTCGGGGCCGTACGCGACGATCTTCGCGAGCATCGGGTCGTACGCCGTCGTCACCTCGGTGCCCGTCTCGACCCAGCCGTCCACTCGCACGCCGTGCGGGAACTCCACTCGCGTCAACAGGCCCGCGCTGGGCCGGTGTTCGCGGGTCGGGTCCTCGGCGTAGAGGCGGGCCTCGACGGCGTGGCCGCGCGGTGGGCCGGGCTCGTGGACGACGTCGCGCTCGCCGCGCGCCAGGCGCAGCATCCAGGCGACCAGGTCGACGCCGTAGATCTCCTCGGTGACCGGGTGCTCCACCTGGAGGCGGGTGTTGACCTCCAGGAAGTAGGCCTCCTCGCGGACGGCGTCGTACACGAACTCGACGGTTCCGGCCGAGCGGTAGCCGACGGAGGCGCACAAGTCACGGGCGGAGAGCGCGAGTTGCTCGCGTATGCGAGCGGGGAGCCCGGGTGCCGGGGCCTCCTCCACCACCTTCTGGTGGCGCCGTTGCAGCGTGCAGTCCCGGTCGCCGAAGGTGACCACCCTGCCGTCGCCGTCGCCGAAGACCTGCACCTCGACATGGCGGGCCCGCTCGACGAGCCGCTCCAGGAAGACGCCGGCGGAGGAGAAGGAGGCGGCGGCGACCCGCTGCACCCGCTCCCAGGCCCCGGTCAGTTCATCGGCGCAGCGACATGCCGACATGCCGATACCGCCTCCGCCGCCGGTCGCCTTGAGCATGACGGGATAGCCGACGGCCTGGGCTGCTTCGAGTGCCTCGGCGAGTGACCCCAGCAGTCCGGTCCCCGGTGCCAGCGGTACGCCCGCCGCCTCGGCCGCCGCCCGCGCCGTGTGCTTGGCCCCGAACAGCTCCAACTGCTCGGGCGTCGGCCCCACGAACACGATCCCGGCCTCCTCGCACCGCCGGGCGAACGCCGCGTCCTCGGACAGGAAGCCGTAGCCGGGGTGGATCGCCCCGGCCCCGCTGTCCTTGGCCGCCTTGAGGACCAGGTCGGCGTCGAGGTACGACTCCTTGGCGGGTGCCGGGCCGAGCCGTACGGCCGTGTCGGCGAGCCGGACGTGCGGCGCCGAGCGGTCCGCGTCGGAGTACCCGGCCACGGTGCGCAGGCCCAGTTCGCGGGCCGTACGGATGATGCGGACGGCGACCTCGCCCCGGTTGGCGACGAGCAGCGTGTCGAAGCTCATGCGCCGCCCGCCCCGGCTCCGTGGCCCGCCCCGGTGATCGTCATCTCCACTGCCGTCGGGTCGAAGCCGTTGCAGGGGTTGTTGATCTGGGGGCAGTTGGAGACGAGGACGAGGACGTCGCGCTCGGCGCGCACGGTCAGGGACAGACCCGGTGCCGAGATGCCGTCGACGATGCCGAGGGTGCCGTCCTTCTCGACCGGCACGTTCATGTACCAGTTGATGTTGGAGACGAGGTCGCGCTTGCCGAGGCCGTACTTGGCGCCCTCGGCGAGGAAGTTGTCCACGCACGCGTGCTGCGACCAGGTGTGGTGGCCGTACCGGAGGGTGTTCGACTCCTTGGAGCAGGCGCCGCCGACGGTGTCGTGCCGGCCGACCTCGTCGGCGACGACGGTCATCAGCGGGGTGTGCTCGTTGGACATGAGCACGCTTGACGTGGTGAGGAAGATGCCGCCCTGCGCCTGGACCGTGTCGGGCGCGCTGTAGCGGACGGACGTGTCGTGGGCGTCGTACACGAGGAAGTCGACGGCCTGGTTGCCGTGCAGATCGGTGATGGTGAGCCACTCGCCCTCGCGGACGACGGACGACCAGGGGGCGCGGGCCGGAACGACGGAAGTGGTCGTGGTCGTGCTCATGCGAGCCCCCTCGCGGCAAGGAATTCGGCGGTGTTGAGGAAGGCGCGGCGGCCCTCGGGAGTGGCGTCCCACAGGGGGGCGTCGGGGCCGGTCGGGGCCGCGCGCCAGGCGAGCACCTCCAGCGGGGTGCTGACGTACGCGGCGCGGGGGTCGGCCGGATGCGGCACGTTGGCGATCAGCACGGTCACGTCCTGCTCGGCGCGCAGGGTCACGCTGCCGCCCGGCCCGGTCGAGCCGGTGAAGTCGAGGGTGCCGTCCTCGCGCACCTCCACGCCCTGGAAGAAGGACAGGGACGGCGGCAGATCCCTGGGCTCGAGGCCGTTCTTCGCGGCGGCCAGCTTGAACAGTTCGCGGCCGGCGGGGGAGGGGGACTGCGGGCTGCCGTCGCCGTAGCGCTCGGTGTTGCGTACGAGGGTGGAGGTGCCGCACAGCGCGTCGTGCCGGCCGGAGGTGTCGGTGACGACGGAGGCGAGCACGCGGCCCTGGTCGGACAGCAGGAGTCGGCTCTCGCCGAGGTAGGCGTTCCACTGGACCTTGACCGTGTCGGCGACGTTCAGCCGCTCCCAGGGGCGGTCAGCCACGTACAGCAGCAGATGCGCGCAGGCGTCGCCGCGCAGATCGGTCAGCCGCAGCTCCGTGCCGCGGGCGAGCACCTTGTGCGTGTAGTTGCCGCCCGCCACCGTCTCCGCCCACACCAGCCGCCCCGCCTGACCGGGCGGCGCCGCCCAGTCCTGGGCCGGCACGACGGGCATGGCCTCGGCCCGGCTCCCCTCCTGGGCGCGGGCATGGTCACGGGCTCCGTACGTGGTCTCTGTCGCCATTCGCGGGACCTCCGGCTCGGGTGTCGGCCTCCTGGTTCATTTCTGTCGCCCGACAGAAATTAGGGGCGGGGTGGGTCGGGAGGATTACCGGAGTGTTGCCGGGCGGTTACCGCGCGTGCGGGACGGGACCCTCGCGGAGATCGTCGTGCGCCCCCGTGTGCGAGGATCGAACCCATGGGTACGTCAGGCGAGCCGGGCAGCCGGCGGGTCGGCAGGCCGCGGGCCGCTCAGCGGCCGGACAGCGGGCTGGAGCCGCGTGCCGAACTCCTCGCGGCCGCCGCCGAGTTGTTCACCACCCGGGGCTACGCCGCCACCACCACCCGCGCCGTCGCCGAGCGTGCGGGCATGCGCCAGGCGTCCATGTACCACTACGTCTCCGGCAAGGAGGAACTCCTCGCCGAGCTCCTGGAGTCCACGGTCACGCCCTCGCTCGTGTACGCCCGTGAGCTCCTCGCCGACGACTCGGCCCCGGCCGAGGACCGGCTGTGGGCGCTGTGCCGGGCCGATGTGGAGCTGCTGTGCGGCGGCCCGCACAACCTCGGCGGCCTGTACCTGCTGCCCGAGGTGCGCGCCGAACGCTTCGCCGGCTTCCATGCCGTGCGCGCCGAACTCAAGGACGCCTACGGCCAGTTGCTCGCCGCCACGGCCGCCGGCGGCGCACTCGCCAAGAGCGAGCTGGAGCTGCGTACGGACCTGCTCTTCGGCCTGATCGAGGGCGTCATCCTCGTCCACCGCTCGGACCCGGAGCGTCCGGTGTCGGTGTTCGCCGAGGCCACGGCGGACGCGGCCCTGCGGATCGCCGGCATCTGAGCCGGCCTCTGAGGCGACCTTTCACCCGTCACGGTGAGTATTTTTCGTACGCCTGTACGCCGTGACGCACCGTGTACGAATGTAATCCGAGCGTATAAATGAGGCCGAGCGTACTCCTGTCGCGAGCCCCATTTCAGGTGCTTGCTGAATATGACACGGCGATGATCCGGTCGGACTAAGCTCGCCCGCAGCGCACCGAGTTGAGGTGTAATCGTGCGCTTGTTCCCAATCATGCAGAAGATCCCGACATACCCATGACATTCCCCCTTGCAGGCTCCCCCTACACCCACCCGATTCATTTCAGAGGGCCCACATGGTGAGCGTTCAATCCCCGCCCAGCCGGCGTGAACTCCCGTACGCGCGCGTGCTTTTGCTGCCTGCCATAGTGATGGCCGCGGCGACCGGAGCCGCCGTCGCCGTGGTGACGGAACCGGCCCGGACGGCCGTCGGCGTATGCGGTGCCGTGGCCTTGCTGCTGGTGCTGGTATCCGCGGCCGAAGCAGCGCGCCGCGGCCGCACTCTGCGGGACGCACGGGCCGAGCACGCCCGTCACGCCGCGTATCTGGAGCGGCGCGTGGCCGCCCACGAGGCGGAGATGGTCCGCCTCGCCACGGAGATCACGCCCGCCGCGATCCACCGGCTGCGCTGTGGCGCTTCACCCTATGAGGTGATGCGCGACCTCGCCGAGATCGATCCGTCCTATGCCCAACTCTCGCCGGTACAGATCGAGTTCGTGAGGTCGATGGTCGACATCGTCGATCACGAGGAAGCCGTCCGCGACTCCGCCCAGCGCTCCTTCGTCAACATCGCCCGCCGCGTCCAGTCGATCGTCCACCAACAGGCCGTGGAACTCCGGGAGATGGAGGAGGACCACGGCCGCAACCCCGAGGTCTTCGACGACCTGCTGCGCATCGACCACGGCACCATGCTGATCGGCCGCCTCGCCGACTCCATCTCCGTGCTCGGCGGCGGCCGCCCCGGCCGCCAGTGGCCCGAACCCGTCCCGCTGTACAGCGTGCTGCGCGGTGCCATGTCCCGGATCCTGGAGTACCGCCGCATCAGCCTGGACTCCATCGTCAAGGTCAACATCGCCGGCATCTCCGTCGAGCCGATCATCCACGCCGCGGCCGAACTCCTCGACAACGCCACGCGCTACTCGCCGCCGCAGACCAAGGTGCACGTCACCGCCACCGAGGTGCAGACCGGCGTCGCGATCGAGATCGAGGACGCCGGTGTCAGCCTCAGCGAGGAGGCCCGCGCCCGGGTCGAGGGCATGCTCGAGCGCGCCAAGCAGGGCACCGACCTCCAGGACCTCGGCGAGTCCCCACGCCTGGGCCTGGCCGTCGTCGGCCGCCTCTGCACGGCCTTCAACATGCAGGTCTCGCTGCGGTCCTCCGCGTACGGCGGCGTCCGCGCCGTCCTCGTGGTGCCGCGCGAGATGATGACCACCGACCCCGCCCCCGGACTCGCCCACGGCATCGGCGCCGGGTCGGCGCCCAAGGCCGACGGCCCCGATGTGATCGAAGGTCCCAAGCGCGCCCCCAAGAAGCGGCGCCCCACCAGCCCGAAGATCCCCGCCGCGGCCTCCCTGTCGGACGACGTCCCCGTCGTCACCGAGTGGACCGCGGGCGGGCTGCCCCAGCGCCGCAGCCGGGTCAAGACCCCGCTCAGCAAGCGGCTCGCCGAGCAGGCGGCCATCGAGCAGGCCGAACGCGAGGGCCGGCCGACCATCTGGTCGACGCGCAAGCCAGAGCCCGAGCCGGTGGTGGACGAGCCCGCCCCCGGAGCGTGGGTCGAGGCGTTCTGGAACGGACTCAAGGACCAGCCGGACCCGCTCACACTCAAACCGCGAACCCAACCGGCCCGCCCCGAGGCCGATGAGGAGGGGGACCTCAAGTGATCCAGCAGCGCGCCAACTTCGACTGGATGCTCAAGGAGCTCCACGACGGCGTACCGGGCATCCAGATGATCGTGGTGCTCTCCGCCGACGGACTGCGCATCGCCCGTTACGGCGG
This sequence comes from Streptomyces sp. T12, assembly GCF_028736035.1. Taxonomy (NCBI): domain Bacteria; kingdom Bacillati; phylum Actinomycetota; class Actinomycetes; order Kitasatosporales; family Streptomycetaceae; genus Streptomyces; species Streptomyces sp. T12. Next base: position 1,957,765 of record NZ_CP117866.1, on the reverse strand, counting down.
CGACCCGGACACCGCCGACCGCGTCGCCGCGGCCTGCGCAGGCCTGCAGAGCCTGGCGAGCGCCGTCGCCCAGGAGATCCCGAAGAGCGACGGCAAGATGAAGATGGTCCTGATCGAGATCAACGGCGGGTACTTCTACCTGATGGCCGCCGGCGCCAACGCCTATCTCGCGGTGCTCTCCGACACGTTCGCCGAACCGGGCCGGATGAGCAACCGCATGACCGACCTCGTCGCCCGCATCGGCGCCCATCTCACCAGTCCGCCCCGGCGTAACGGGCAGACCGTATGACTCCTCCGCAACGCCAGCGGCGATCTCCCACCGAACAACCGCCTCCGCCGCCTGCCCAGGCCGGGAAGCAGAAGAACCCGGAACGGCTCTTCGTGGTGGCCGGTCCGGACGGCGGCGAGCGCGACGGGGACCTCGACCTGGTCACCTTAATCGTGGCGCGCGCCGACCCCCCGCCTTCCGCCACGCCGGAACAATCGGCGCTGCTCCGGCTCTGTACCGCCCCCCTGTCCGTGGCCGAGCTCTCGGCCTATCTCAACCTGCCGTACAGCATGATGACGGTCGTGCTCACCGACATGCTGACGGCCGGACTGGTGACGGCGCGCGCCCCCATCGTGCGCCAGGCCGTCACCGACCGTTCAATTCTCGAAGCGGTGATGCATGGACTTCAAAGGCTCTGAGATCATTCCCGGTCCACGGACCGAGGACCAGTTGCCGCACACGGCCGAGGCCGCGGTCAAGATCGTGATCGTGGGTGGCTTCGGCGTCGGCAAGACGACCATGGTCGGCTCGGTCAGCGAGATCAAGCCACTGACCACCGAAGAGACCATGACGCAGGCCGGTATCGGCGTCGACGACAACTTCGGCTCGGACTCCAAGACGGCCACCACCGTCGCGATGGACTTCGGCCGCATCAGCATCACGGACCAACTCGTGCTGTACCTCTTCGGCACCCCGGGCCAGCAACGCTTCTGGTTCCTGTGGAACGGGTTGTTCGAGGGGGCGCTGGGCGCGGTCGTGCTCGTCGACACCCGCCGCCTCGAGGTCAGTTTCGACGTCATAGGGCGACTGGAGGAGTGCGGCGTGCCCTTCGTGGTGGCCGTCAACACCTTCCCGGACGCGCCCCGTTACCCCATCTCCGAACTCCGTACGGCACTCGACCTGCCCGAGGAGATCCCGATCGTCGACTGCGACGCCCGCCGCCGGGCCTCCAGCCGCGATGTCCTGATGACCCTGATGCACTTCCTGCATTCGCTGGCTACGGCGAGGGCTCCGGCGTGACCCACATACCGGTCGAGCCGTACGACCGCCCCACGCTGTCCCCGAGCCGTTCGGCCTGCTCACGTCCCATGAGCCGCATACGCGTTGCCTGAGCCGCGCACGCCCCCAGGTTCTCGGCCTTGCTGAACCGCCCGAACCGGGGGACCCCCTCACCTCCTGCACACCGGAATCACTTCAGCTTCGGAGCGACCATCGTGACGCCTGAATCCCTCTTCCCGACCGGTACGGACGAGCCCACGGCCACTCCGCCCCCCGGCTGCCCCGCACACGGCATCGGCCCCGGCGGGCTACGCCGGTTGTACGGCCCCGAGGCGGAGGACCTGGGAGCCGTGTACGAGAAACTCCGCGCCGAGCACGGGCCCGTGGCTCCCGCGCTGCTGCACGATGACGTGCCGATCTGGGTCGTGCTGGGCCACACCGAGAACCTGCACATGGTGCGTACTCCCTCGCAGTACTGCAGGGACACCCGGCAGTGGACCGCCCTGCAGGACGGCACGGTCAAGCCCGACCATCCGCTCATGCCGCATTTCGCCTGGCAGCCCATCTGCAGTCACGCCGAGGGCGACGAGCATCTGCGGCTGCGCGGTGCGGTCAACGGCGCCATGTCGACCATCGACCACCGGGGCATCCGCCGCTACATCAACCGCGCGACCCAGCACCTCGTCAACAAGTTCTGCGAGGAGGGCAGGGCCGAACTGGTCAGCCAGTTCGCCGAGCACCTGCCGATGGTGGTGATGTGCGAGATCCTCGGCATGCCCGAGGAGTACAACGACCAGATCGTGCAGGCCGCTCGCGACATGCCCAAGGGCACCGAGACCGCAATCGCCAGCAACGCCTACCTCATGGACGTCCTGATGCGGCTCACCGCCCGCCGCCGGGCCGAACCCAAGGACGACTTCACCAGCCACCTGATCAACCACCCGGCGCGGCTCACCGACGACGAGGTCGGCCAGCACCTGCGCATCATCCTGGTCGCCGCATACGAGGCCACCGCCAACCTGATCGCCAACGTGCTGCGGGTGGTGCTCACCGACCCGCGGTTCCGCGCCCAGCTCAGCGGCGGCCAGATGACAGTGAACGAGGCGGTCGAGCAGTCCCTGTGGGACGAGCCGCCGTTCAGCACCGTCCTTCCCTACATCGCCAAGCAGGACACCGAGCTGGGCGGCCAGCGCATTCGCAAGAGTGACGGCCTCATCCTCGGCATCGCGCCGGGCAACGTCGACCCGCGCGTCCGGCCCGACCTCACGGCCCACATGCAGGGCAACCGCTCCCACCTCGCCTTCGGCGGCGGCCCCCACGAGTGCCCGGGCCAGGACATCGGCCGCGCCATCGCCGAGGTCGGCGTAGACGCGCTGCTCACCCGCCTGCCCGACGTCCAACTCGCCTGCGAGGAACACGAGCTGTCCTGGCGGGCGTCCATCTCGAACCAGCACCTGGTGGAACTGCCGGTGAAGTTCGCGCCCAAGCCCCAGCAGGACGTCATGGCGCGGCCCGCGCACCCGCTGGCGTCGCAGCGTCCCAGTGCCTGGCCCAGCACGCCACAGCCCCAGCCGGCGGCTTCGGAGCCCACCATTCCGTCCACCGCTCCGTCGCCGACCCCGGAACCGGCCGACCGGCCGGGCGTGTTCCGGCGCCTCCTGCGCTGGTGGCGCGGCGACTGAGCCGTACCGGCACCGGGGCTACCCGGCCCACTCGTCGTACGACGACCAGGCCCGCAGCACACGCGGGCTGACGAACCGGTGCTCCCGCCCCGTGACCGGATCGGTGAACTCCAGTACCCGCGCCAGCAGTTGGAGCGGTCGCCGGAAGTCACCGGCCGGCACGGGGCCGGTCACCACCGGATAGAGGGGATCGCCGAGGATCGGCACCCCCAAGGCGCTCATGTGCACCCTCAGCTGGTGTGTCTGCCCGGTACACGGTGTCAACCGGTACCGGGCAAGCCCGTTCCGGTGTTCCAGCAACTCGATCCGGCTGACGGCGTTCGGCTCGCCCTCGACCTCACGGGCCGCAAGGACCCCGCGCTCCTTGACGATCTTGCTGCGCACGGTGCGCGGCAGGTCCAGTGCGGGATCGTACGGGGCCACCGCCTCGTACTCCTTCGCCACCCGCTTGTCGCGAAACAGGGTCTGGTAGGCGCCGCGCTCCTCCGGTCGCACGGTGAACAGCACCAGGCCTGCCGTCAGCCGGTCCAGCCGGTGCGCCGCGCCCAGCGTCGGGATCCCCAGTTCCCGCCGCAGCCGCGCCAGGGCCGTCTCGGTCACATGGCTGCCGCGTGGCGTAGTGGCCAGGAAGTGCGGTTTGTCGGCCACCACCACGTGCGCGTCCCGGTAGACGACATCGACCGGGAACGGCACCCGCTCCTCGTCCGGCAGCTCCCGGTGGAACCACACGTACATCCCCGGCACGTACGCCATGTCCCGCGACACCGGGCGCCCGGCGGCGTCCACGATCAGTCCCGCGTCCAGCATCCCGTCGATCACCCCGGCCCCGGCCGCGAGTCGTGCCACGAGATGATCGCGCACGGTCGCCCACGCGTCCCCGGTCGGCAACCGCACACGCACCGGATCCACCCCGTCGCGCTGCGGCAGGGGAGGGGGCGGGGGCGGAGTACGGCGTCTCATCAGGACCAAGCCTACGAGGGGGCACTGACAGCGAGGGGGAGGAGGCGGGACACCACGAGATCTGCTTCCACCGCCCCGAAGCTGCCGGTCACCGCCTGGACTGTGTGAGGGGACGGTGCACAGCGTTCAGTCGCTTGCACCGTCCCACAAAGCAGAGTCTGCGCTGGTCAGCTGCCGTACGCCGTGGTGTGGCGTCGGCGACCACCTGTGCAGCGCCGTCCCAGGCAGCGGCAAGGGGACACTAGGTAGACACCGGCGTGAGGTTTGCGGGGTGAAGCTGGCCGGTCACATTCGGGCTCAAGGCGCTCGCGGTGCCTGGGGAATAACGGCCGTTGCTGCGGCTCCAGTCGTAGCTGCCGCGTATCCATGTGAGCATGGCGGTCGCATAGCGTTGGACCTTCTCGGCCTCGGTGCTCGTGAGCCCGAGCCGGGAGCAGAACAGGGGGGTCCGCCTCACCTGCTCAAAGAGCTGACTGACTGCTGCCTGGACGAGGTTCACGGCCAGCCTGATGGCTTCCTGCCGGGAGCAGTTGCGTTGTCGCATGAGGCAGTGCACCAAGTTGGGATCGCCTCGTGCGTCGTCGTTCTCCAGGGACATCACCTCGTTGATGAGTTTGACGGCATCGACAGCTGCTCGTCGCATCGAGTCCAGATGACTGCTGTGCCAAATGATCTGTCGGATCTCGAAGTGTCCCACTCTTTCGGCCAGGTCGAGCGAGGGAGTCAGCCCCAGGGTGCGGTGCCCTATCCTCATCCGGGTGGCGAAATCCTGGGGGACCCAAGTGCGACGGTCGATTTCCTCGGTGAGGTTTCCCGCCAGGTAGTCCACCCAGTTGTGAGCGGCCCGTATCTGCCATTCCTCGGACATGCCCGTCTTGGCTCGACGCCAGATGTCCGCGAAGGCGCTCACCAGAGGTGTGTCGTGGTCGACCCTCCGCGGCGAGGGGTGGGTGATGAGTGCGATGAGTTGCTGGCACACGTCGACGGCTTCATCGGCTCTGCGTCCCTCGGGGACATCAAACAGGTCGTCGAACAGGAAGAACCAGCCCATGGTGTCAAAGGCCAGGTCGAGGTCGTCGCCTGTGGCGTCCGGGTAGCTGTAGGCAGCCAAGTCCGCCACTGCCGAGAATACGTAGCGACGGGCGGCGCTATGTCCCAACACCAGTTTCTGCTGGCGCATCCATTCCAGATTGCGTTCCCTGGCGGCTGCCAAACCGGTGTTGAGTCGGGACGGAATGGGTAAATTGATGGTGACGTTCTGGGGCATGACTCTCTCCCAGTTTCTGCCTCAGCATGCTTGTTGGCCCAGGAGGTCGGGTGGTCGTCGATGCCTGGCGCCTTCGGGTGTCACTGCCTCAGGACCTTTGTCCGGAGGCCACATCTAATGGATCGGTGACCTAGGCGACTCTCCAACCGAGATGAGCGGAAATCGCTGTCTTGTCTCGGGACGGCAGTCCAAATGCTGCGTCCCCACCTCGACCGGCCCGTGGAGGGCGGAAACCCCGAAACCCTCCGGCGCCATCAGGGCAGCGTCCGCAACGGTCATGAGTCACGCGCACCAACTGAGGTGTGTGCCCGACCAGGGGAACGGCCCGAGGTAACTGGGCGCGAGCAGAGCCTTTCATGATGCCCTCCGGTTCGCGGAGCCGACCAAGTTCATGAACTACGCGCTGTGCTCCATACGCTGTGACTGCGGCGTGGCTGACTCGTGCACGGCTTGGGCCTGTTGACCGAACTGGTCGGCCGGGGCCTCGTCAACCGGGTGCCGGACGGTGTCGCCGGCCGTGGCCTTCGAGGCTACCGCCGGACGGCACAGATAATCGGTGGTCACCACCGCCACGACCGCGGCGTCGGCGACGCGGTCGTGGATCACCTCCACCTTCCAGTGCCCCTATGGGTTTCGTCAACTGTTCAATCGTGGCGGGGCTGGTGGAAGGCGCCGTCGCGGAGCATCGCGAAGAGCGCGTCGGGCAGAAGCCGACCCCATGTTCTCGGCGAATCGGCGGATGACCCGGTCGGCGGTGACAACAAAGAGTCCTTCTCCGGCTGATTCGTCCCGCCATGCGAATGTATCGACCACATGGGTATGTTTCTCGGAGCCGCACTCCCAAGACGCCACAGGACGCTGCTCACCGTGGCCACCCGGTACCGCCCCAGCTCGGCTGGCTCGTTGTAGCGATCCCGAGGCGCACTGCCGAGCATCGCGGGCATCCGGACACCACCCCCATGGGCCCGGGGGCGACACCTGTCGTGCCGTCAACTCTCCCTGACAGCCCTACTTCGCACCATGCGATGGTTTCCGGCCGCCGGAAAGGGCGTGCACCCGGGCGCATGGGCGGACCCCGTCGTCGCCGCATGCGCGGTCTCATATCCCACGGCCGGTGCGCCGCTGATCCGGGCCGTTCGCGGCAGCTGGGAAAGCGGTTCGTTGCCGGGGCAGGGCATCCGACCCCCGAGCGTCCATGACGTGCCGCACTCCGGGCAACGAAGAGAGCCCGGCGGCGTTACGGAGTCTGTTCCCGGAGTGTCTCAGCAGGTTCCGCAGCAGAGCGCACCCGTTGCGCACGCGTCATCCGGTACAGCACACCACTGCCCACCGTGACCAGCAAGAACAGAACAGTGAACCACTGGAAGTACCAGTGCCCACCCGCCGGGTCGTACACCGCGGCCCGCGGCCAGGCGAGGTTGACGGTCATGGCGAGGCCGTAGAGCAGGGCAAGGGCGTTGAGCGGGACGCCCCAGAGGCCGAGGGAGAACAGGCGGGCGCCCGTCTCGTCGGTGCCGTCGGTCGTGAAGCGGCCGCGCAGGCGGGCCACCAGCAGGGGGCCGGTGACCATCGCGTACGCCAGGTACAGCATGACGATGCAGGTCGTGCCGATGGCCAGGAACGCCTCCGGCGAGGCGAAGTTGAGCAGCAGCAGGGCCGCCGCGAGGACGCCGACGACTACGGCGGGGGCGTTGGGCATGCCGGTGCGCGGGTCGACCTTCGCTAGGCGGCGGGAGAACGGGAGTTGGCCGTCGCGGGCCATCGAGAACAGCATCCGGCAGGCGGCCGTCTGGATGGCGAGGGTCGCCACCGTGATCGCCACCACCACGTCGGCCAGCAGCGCCCTGCCCACACCGTCGCCCAGGCTGCTCGTCAGGACGTAGCTCAGGCCGTCGACCGCCAGGCGGCCGTCCGTGAGGCTGGGCGCGGCGAGCAGCCCGCCGAGCACGAGCAGGCCGCCGAGCAGGCCCGCGGCGCCCAGTGCGGTGAGGATCGTGCGGGGCGCGGTGCGGCGCGGATGGTGCGTCTCCTCGCTCATCTCGCCCGCGCTGTCGAAGCCGATCATCACGTACGCCGCCGTGAACGACCCCACCAGCAGCGCGCCCAACAGGCCGGACTCGGCGGCGCCTTCGGTATGGAAGGTGATGCCGGGGGAGCGCTCGGAGTGGGTCAGCAGCAGCGTGATGATCAGCACCGCGCCGATGATCTCGGCGGTCACCCCGACCCGGTTGACCAGCGACAGCACGCGGTTGTCCAGGAGGTTCACGAGTGTGGTGAGGGCCAGCAGGATCACGCCGAGCAGCGCCGCGTTGGCCGCGCCGTCCGCCGAGGTGGGGGCGGGGTCGGTGCCGATCAGCTGGAAGCCGGACCAGAGCGCAGGCAGCACCATCTGCAGCGCCAGCGCCGCCGCCGCGACCACCACGATCTGCCCGATCACCATGATCCAGCCGGCGAACCAGCCGAAGGTGACGTTCGAGAGCCGGGACGACCACTGGTAGATCGCGCCCGAGATCGGATAGCGCGCGGCCAGCTCCGCGAAGCACGCCGCCACCAGCAGCTGTCCGACGAGCACCGCGGGCCAGGCCCAGAAGAAGACCGGGCCGCCGAACGCGTACCCGAACGCGAAGAACTGGAAGACCGTCGTCAGGACGGAGATGAAGGAGAAACCCGCCGCGAACGAGGCGTACCGGCCGAGGCTGCGGTGCAGTTCCTGGCGGTATCCGAAGGCGGCGAGGGAGCGCTCGTCAGGGTCGTGCGGTGGGTCGGGGCGAGGTGTGGCGGGGGCGGTGCTCGTCATGGCGGCAACCTGCTTTCGCACAGCGGCGCGAGAGTTCCTGTCGGGCGACAGAAATTAGGGAGGGGCTGTTTCGAACGCATGACGTGCTCATGTCCGAGTCGATCCTAAGTCCTCACGGATGGGCGTAGCAGGCCTCTCGCGGATGCCGGCGCGAAGATCAAGGCGGCTCGGTCGGCCTGCCCTCCGCCTTCATGGCGCCCTCGCGCCGACCCCGGGGACCTGGCGGCGGCACGGCGAAGGGGCGGCTCCCGTGAAGGTGCCGCCCCTTTGGGTCCACGCAGGGCTACGCCGCCGGCGCCGCCCCCTCCTGTTCCGCCTCGATCCGTGCGTTCCAGTCCCGCTTGGAGGCCTGCCAGCCGTCCTCGTCGTGGCCGAGCCGCCAGTAACCGGAGATCGACAGGTCCTCGCGGGACACGCCGCGGTCAACCCGCAGCAGATGGCGCAGCTCCTTCACGAAGTGCGCCTCGCCGTGCACGAACGCATGCACCCGGCCCTCGGGGAACTCCAGCGCGCGCACGGCCTCGACCAGCGCCTCGCCGACGGGGCGGGAGCCGCGGTGCAGCCAGACGACCTCCACATCGGAGTCGATCTTCTGCTCCTCCTGGGGGCCGGCGATCTCCACGAAGGCGTACGCCGTGGCGCCGTCGGGCAGCGACTCCAGGGAGCGGGCGATCGCGGGCAGCGCGCTCTCGTCACCGACGAGCAGATGCCAGTCGGCGTCCGGGGCGGGGGCGTAGGCGCCGCCGGGGCCCATGAAGCGCACGGTCTCGCCCGGCTGGGCGCGCATCGCCCACGGGCCGGCCAGGCCCTCGTCGCCGTGAAGCACGAAGTCGAGGGTCAGTTCGCGGTGCTCGGGATCCCAGGCCCGCACGGTGTACGTCCGCGTCACCGGCCACTGCTCGCGCGGCAGCTCCTCGCGGATGCGCTCCAGGTCGAAGGGCTCGGGGTAGCTCACGCCCTCGGGGGAGAACAGCATTTTCACGTAGTGGTCCGTGCAGGTGTCCGCCGCGAAGTCGGCGAGCCCCTCGCCGCCCAGCACCACGCGCTGCATGTGCGGGGTCAGCCGTTCGGTACGGACGACCTGCGCGGAGTGGGGCTTCCGCGGCTTGCGGGCAGGGCGTAGTGCCATCACTGACCTCCCTCGTTCCAAGCTTAGGTTTACCTAAGTTAGCACCTCCGTCCGGTGAATGGAGCTGTGACTCGCGACGGCTCGTTCACGAAAGGGCGCATATCGCGCACACAAGGAACGAATTCCCCGCGCCAGGAACCCCATGCACTGCCTCGGGACCCCCTTCACGCCCCCGGCGTGGGCACGCCCCCGGGCGCCCTCGCACCCCCGGCCGCCCTCACGCCCCCAGCGTCACAAGCAGCCGCTGCAGCGACCCGCCGAGCCCCCACCGCATCGCCAGCTCGTCCAGCCCCGCCGGATCCCGGGGCGCACGCGGCAGCGCCGTGTCGACGTCCGGCAGCTGGACGTCGTCCGCGACCCGCACCACGGTCGGCGCGACGGCGACGTACGGCCGCGACTCGTCCAGCCGCTTGCGCTGCGAAGGCGTCAGCTTCGCCTTCGGGTCGTCGACCGCCGCCATGATCCCGGCCAGGTCGCCGAACTCGGCCAGCAGCTTCGCGGCCGTCTTCTCACCGATGCCGGGCACGCCCGGCAGGCCGTCGCTCGGGTCGCCGCGCAGCAGCGCCAGATCCGCGTACCCCCGGCCGTCGACGCCGTACTTCTCGCGCAGCCACGCCTCGTCGGTGAGCTGGAGGGTGCCCACGCCCTTGAGCGGGTACAGCACCCGCACCCCGCGCGCGTCGTCCACCAGCTGGTACAGGTCGCGGTCGCCGGTGACGATGTCGACCGGGCCCTTCGCCCGCCCGGTGAACGTGCCGATCACGTCGTCCGCCTCGTACCCCTCGACCCCCACGCGCGCGATGCCGAGCGCGTCGAGGACGGCCTCGATGACCGGCACCTGCGGCGACAGGGTGTCGGGCACCTCCTCCTCGTCCGGCCCGACCTCGTGCTCCTCGGCGACGCGGTGTGCCTTGTAGGAGGGGATCAGGTCGACCCGCCACTGGGGCCGCCAGTCGGCGTCCATGCAGGCCACCAGCGCGTCCGGGCGGTGGTCCTTGACCAGGCGGTCGATGAAGTCGAGGAGTCCGCGCACGGCGTTCACCGGCGTGCCGTCGGGGGCCTTCACGGAGTCCGGGACGCCGAAGTAGGCGCGGAAGTAGAGCGAGGCGGTGTCGAGGAGCATCAGTCGTCCGGTCACGCCACGCATCATGCCGTACGCCACTGACACCGGCCCGCTGATGCGCGGACGGCGACGGTGCGGGGAGCGCGGCCCTTCGGTGTGCAGCCGGCCGCCCTTCGATGCGCAACGCGTTGCGGTGTGCGCCTGCACTGTGGGCTGGACCACTTGTGCGTTTGCGATCAGGGAACGAGGGCAGGCGCCCCGCCCGGAGCGACGCGCTTGCGCATTCAACTGTTGCGCCCGTCGCTCTCTTCTCATTTGCCGTCGAGACAAGAGGTACCCGTGTCATCCAGGCTTGAGGCCGAACATCTCTACAAGGTGTTCGGCAGACGACCGGACGAGGCTGTCGAGCGGCTCCGCCAGGGAGCCGACCGGGAGGAGCTGCGCGCCGACGGCACCACCGCCGCCGTGATCGACGCCTCCTTCACCGTGGAACCGGGCCAGATCTTCGTCGTCATGGGCCTGTCCGGGTCCGGCAAGTCCACCTTGCTGCGCATGCTGAACGGGCTTCTGGAGCCGACCGCGGGTCACGTCCGCTTCGACGGCCAGGACCTGACCGCGCTCGGCGACCGTGAGCTGCGTAAGGTCCGCGCGCAGAAGATCAGCATGGTGTTCCAGCACTTCGCGCTGTTCCCGCACCGCAGCGTCCTGGAGAACGCCGCCTACGGCCTCGGGGTCCAGGGCGTGCCCCGCGTCGAGCGCGAGAAGCGCGCCGCCGAGGCCCTGGAACTGTGCGGTCTGGCCGGCTGGGAGAAGTCCTGGCCCGACGAGCTGTCCGGCGGCATGCAGCAGCGCGTGGGTCTCGCCCGCGCCCTCGCCACCGACGCCGACCTGCTCCTCATGGACGAGTCCTTCAGCGCGCTCGACCCGCTGATCCGCCGTGACATGCAGGACCAGCTGCTCCAGCTCCAGCAGACCCTGAAGAAGACGATCGTCTTCATCACCCACGACCTCAACGAGGCCATGCGCCTCGGCGACCGCATCGCGGTCATGCGCGACGGCCGCATCGTCCAGACCGGCAGCGCCGAGGACATCCTGGTCCGCCCGGCCAACGACTACGTCGCCTCCTTCATCCAGGACGTCGACCGCTCCCGGGTCCTGACCGCGGCGGCCGTCATGGACGAGGACGTCCACGGCGACGAGGTCAACTGCGGCTGCGAGACCGCGACGCCGGACACACCGTTCACCGAACTCTGCGCGATCAGCGCCCGCCTGACGCACCCCGTGGCAGTCCTCGACGCGAAGGGGACCCTCGTCGGTCGCGTCCCCAGACAGCGCCTCGTCGGCCTCCTCGGCGACCAGCAGGGCGAGCCCGAGCCCTGCGACAACCCGCGCGGCACCCGCGACGGGAAGGTGATCGCCAATGCCTAGGATCCACTTCGGGGACTGGATCGAAAACCTGGTGGACTGGCTGCAGTCCCACCTGACCTGGGTTTTCGACATCATCAAGGCCGCCCTCGGCGGCATGTACGACGCTGTCGACGCCGTCCTCGGCGGCGGCGAGCCGCTGCTGATGGCCGGCATCCTCGCCGTGGTCGCGTGCTGGCTGCGCGGTCTGCTGCCCGGTGCCATGGCCTTCGTCGGCCTCGCCCTGATCGACTCGCTCGGGCTGTGGGACGACGCGATGGACACGCTCTCGCTCGTCCTCGTCGCCGCGGTCATCACCATCGTCTTCGCGGTGCCGCTGGGCATCTGGGCCGCCCGCAGCAACCGGATCAGCGCCCAGCTGCGGCCGGTGCTCGACGTCATGCAGACGATGCCGGCCTTCATCTACCTCATCCCCGGCGTCATGTTCTTCGGCGTCGGCACCACCCCCGGCCTCCTCGCGACGATCATCTTCGCCATGCCACCGGGCGTGCGGATGACGGAGCTCGGCATCCGGCAGGTGGACGGCGAGCTGATCGAGGCGGCCGAGGCGTTCGGCACCAGTCAGCGCACCACACTGGCACGCGTCCAGCTGCCGCTCGCGCTGCCGACGATCATGGCCGGCGTCAACCAGGTGATCATGCTGGCACTGTCGATGGTGGTCATCGGCGGCATGGCCGGTGCCGGCGGCCTCGGTGAGCAGGTCTACTCCGCCATCACCCAGCTCAAGGTCGGCCTGGCCGCCGAGAGCGGTGTGGCCGTGGTCGTCCTCGCGATGTACCTGGACCGGATGACCGGCGCGCTGGGCCAGCGGGTGTCCCCGCTCGGGCGCCGCGCCGCGGCCAAGGCGGCGGGCGCCGCCGCGAGCCGCTTCAGGCTCGCGCGCTACAAGCCGGGCGGCGCCGTGGCGGTCATCGGCGTCGTGGTCCTCGCCCTCGTCGCCGGCGGCATGAACCTGACCGGCTCCGACGGCAGCGCGCAGACCGCCGCCGGGAACAGCACGAACGTGGGCCAGGGCAAGAAGATCAACATCGGCTACATCCCCTGGGACGAGGGCACCGCCACCACGTACCTGTGGAAGGAGCTCCTGGAGCAGCGCGGCTACGCGACCGACGTCAAGCAGCTCGACCCCGGTCCGCTCTACTCGGGCGTGGCCCGAGGCGACATCGACTTCCAGACCGACGCCTGGCTGCCGACCACGCACAAGGCGTACTGGGACAAGTACAGCTCCCAGCTCGACGATCTCGGCGCCTGGTACGGGCCGACGTCGCTGGAGCTGACGGTGCCGTCGTATGTGAAGGGCATCGACTCGCTCGCTGATCTGAAGGGTCGGGGGAAGGAGTTCGGCGGGAAGATCATCGGCATCGAGGCGAGTGCCGGGATGATGGGGACGCTGAACAAGTCGGTGCTGAAGGCGTACGGCCTGGAGGGCGAGTACAAGGTCGTGTCGTCGAGTACGTCGTCGATGCTGGCGGAGCTGGACCGGTCGATCAAGAAGCGTGAGCCCGTGGTCGTGACGCTGTGGTCGCCGCACTGGGCGTACGGCAAGTACGACCTGAAGAAGCTCAAGGACCCCGAGGGCGCCTGGGGCAAGGGCGAGCAGATCCACACCGTCGCGCACAAGGGCTTCGACCAGAAGGACCCGACCGTCGCGAAGTGGCTGAAGGACTTCAAGCTCACCGAGACGCAACTGACCAGCCTGGAGAACGACATCCGCGCGGCGGGCGAGGGCCAGGAGCAGGACGGCGTGCGCGCCTGGCTGAAGAAGAACCCCGGCCTGGTCGACAAGCTCGCCCCGGTCGCCGGCGGCGCGAAGGCGCAGGGCCGGGACGCGGGCAAGACCGTGGACATCGGCTACTTCCCGTGGGACGAGGCCATCGCCGCCACCTATCTGTGGCAGAACATCCTCGAGGACCGCGGCTACAAGCCGAAGGTCGAACAGCTCGACCCCGGCCCGCTGTACACCTCGCTCGCGCAGGGGCAGATGGATGTGCAGCTGGACGGCTGGCTGCCGACCACGCACAAGGAGTATGTGGACCGCTTCAAGGGCCAGTTGGACGACCTGGGCGCCTGGTACGGGCCGACGTCGCTGGAGCTGACGGTGCCGTCGTATGTGAAGGGCATCGACTCGCTCGCTGATCTGAAGGGTCGGGGGAAGGAGTTCGGCGGGAAGATCATCGGCATCGAGGCGAGTGCCGGGATGATGGGGACGCTGAACAAGTCGGTGCTGAAGGCGTACGGCCTGGAGGGCGAGTACAAGGTCGTGTCGTCGAGTACGTCGTCGATGCTGGCGGAGCTGGACCGGTCGATCAAGAAGCGTGAGCCCGTGGTCGTGACGCTGTGGTCGCCGCACTGGGCGTACGGCAAGTACGACCTGAAGAAGCTCAAGGACCCCGAGGGCGCCTGGGGCAAGGGCGAGCAGATCCACACCGTGGCCAAGAAGGACTTCGGCCGGGAATTCCCCGAACTGAACGGCTGGCTGAAGAACTTCAAGCTGACCGAGGGGCAACTCGCCTCACTGGAGGTGGAGATCCAGAAGGGCGGCGCCGGAAACGAGAAGGAATCGGCACGCCGGTGGATGGACGCCAATCCGGGGATCGAGGACAAGCTGGCGCCTGTGACGGGATAGCCCCGCAGGCCCTGATGTAGAAAAATGCGCCGGGTGCGGGATTCACGCGTACGTGAATCCCGCACCCGGCGCTGTTTGCGTCACCGCCGGCATCGTCCGGACCGAGACCCGTCCGCGCCTACGAGAGGGATCCGGCCAACCACACAGCGCTACGCCACCCCCCCCGAGCCCTTCAGTCCCGGCCAGGCACGCCACCCGCGACCACGAGGGAACACAGGAGGCCGCCGCAGCATTGAAATGAACACGGGGTACTCGTGCTGATCGGGAGTCAGCGGTGCCGCGCGGGCGGCCGACGCGTCCGGCAGCCGATCCCGCTGGCGCGAACCGATGGGTCGTACTCCCCCTGCTGTGCCGTCGATGTGACGGGCGCATGAAACGGTTTGCCGAACATGCGTAGGGTGCAGAGAACTCAACAGAAGGTGTGCCCCGGGAAGCGGGCGCGAGGACATCGGACCGACGAGCGAAGGAGGGAGCCGAAGCGATGGGCGACCACAAAGAACAGTCCCTTCGAGTGGGCGCGGCCGTGCGGCGGCGGCGCCGCGCGCTGGACCTCACCCTTGCCGTCGTCGCCGAGCGCAGCGGCCTTTCGGTGCCCTTCCTGAGCCAGGTCGAGAACGACCGGGCGCGCCCGAGCAGAAGCTCCCTGGAAAAGGTCGCCGACGCGCTGCGTACGACCGCCGTCGAACTCCTCGCCGCGGCCGACCCGGCGTGCAGTGTGGACGTGGTGCGGGCCGACGGCACGGAGCTGGCGCCGGAACCCCGGGTGCGGTCCCTGGTGCGCGGTCACCATCAGATGCATGCCTCGGAGTTCACCGGCGACCATGACGCGGGCCGTGAATTCCAGTACCGCAACGACCAGTTGATGTACGTCGCCGACGGCGCCGTGGAGATCGAGGCGGAGGGGCGCGCGTACCGCCTCGGCCGCGGCGACACCCTGTACCTGACCGGCGGAGTGCGCCACCGCTGGCGGGCGACCGTGCCGGACACGCGCGTGGTCGTCGTCGCGGTGGCGGAGCACATCGAGGCGGTCCGGGACCGGCCGGGGCGCTGATGCGCGTCGTCTCCCTGGTGCCGTCCCTGACGGAGGCCGTGGCCGTCTCGGCCCCCGGCACCCTCGTCGGCGCCACGGACTGGTGCAGCCATCCGGCCGACCTGGACGTCACCCGCGTCGGCGGCACCAAGAATCCCAAGGTCGACCGGATCGTCGCCCTCGCCCCCGACCTGGTGATCGCCAACGAGGAGGAGAACCGCGAGCCCGACCTCGCCGCCCTCCGCGCGGCCGGCATCGAGGTCCTGGTGACCGAGGTGCGGGAGGTCCCGCAGGCCTTCCGGGAACTGGCGCGCGTGCTGGACGCCTGCGGAGTGACGGCCCGCCCGCGCTGGCTGGACGAGGCGGAGCGGACCTGGTCGTCGCTGCCGCTCCCCGAACGCCGGACGACGGCCGTGGTCCCGATCTGGCGGCGCCCCTGGATGGTGCTGGGCCGCGACACCTTCGCGGGCGACGTACTGACCCGCCTCGGCGTGGACCACCTCTACGCGACCCACGAGGACCGCTACCCCCGCATCCCCCTGGACGATCTGCGAGCAGCGGCCCCGGACGTCGTCGTCCTCCCCGACGAGCCGTACCGCTTCACGGCCGACGACGGCCCGGAGGCGTTCTCCGGCCTGCCCTGCGCACTCGTCAGCGGACGGCACCTGACGTGGTACGGCCCGTCACTGGCCGAGGCACCGCAGGTGCTGTCCGAGGCCCTGCGAGCAGCGCACCGCTGAGCAGACCGCGGGCGGTGCAAACGGCGGCGACGGCCCACGCGCCGACGAGCACGACATACAGCCCGATGGAGAGGAGGCCGTAGATCCCGAGCCCGGTGTGCCGGGCGAGTGCCCCGGCGCCGGTGACACAGGTGCCGACGGGGAAGGTGAACGCCCACCACGTCATCGCGAACGCCATCCCGTGCCGCCGAGCCCGCAGCACGTGGGCGGTGGCGAGCCCGATCCACAGGAGCGCGAAGCCCATGACGGGCACGCCGTAGAGCACCGCGAGAACGCCGAAGCCCTGGCTGTACGGCGCCGGGACCACGCCGGGTGCGACGTCGGCGAACATGCCGACGGCGGTGGTCGACTGCCCGAGCGGACCCAGCACCAGGAACAGGGTCGGGGTGAGGGCGAGGGGCAGGGGCCCGCCCGCGACCAGCCGGGCGAAGACCAGCGGCAGCATCAGCAACGTGGCGAGCAGACTCAGCCCGAACATCGCGAAGCAGGCGAGCAGCAGGGTCTCCTGGGCCTGCCCGGGCGGCAGATGCGGCACCAGGAGCGGCCCGAGCGCGGCGGACACCATGGGCGCGACGAGCGGCAGCAGCCACACGGGCGTGGCCTGTGACGGTTCTGCGCGGTGACGTACGGCCATGAGGTACGGGACGGCGATCGCGGCCGCCAGCCCGACGACCGTACCGGCGGTGAACAGCACGGCGTCGAGCGCGACCGCCGCGCCGGTCCCGATCCAGTCCCGGCCGACGGTCAGGGCACCGCTGCCGACGGCCGACAGGGCCATGGCCAGGCAGCCGTAGAAGGGCGCCGTGGCCGGGTCGAGGAGGTGGGCGCGGGCCTGGTCACGGTGGTGGGTCCAGTGCAGGGCACGGGCGCCGAGCAGGGCGACGAGCAGGGCGAGGGAGAGGGCCCAGACGGCCGTGCAGGCGGTACGCAGGCCGGGGAGGTGCAGCGGCAGTCCGGCTCCGGCGGTGGCGACGGCGGCGGTGCCCATGACGGACGCGTACCAGTTGGGTCCGAGATGACGGACGGCGGTGACCATGAGCTCAGGGTCACCGCGTGAATTGCGCACCACCAGGGAGTTTGCCTCTATGGCGACATAAACTGGGCTTATGACTCAAGCGGCGGAGGGGCAGTTTCGCGCGGGAACCCTGGCACATCGCGTCCCGGATCTCGGCGCGCTGGAGCTGTTGCTGGCGGTGGCGCGGCTCGGCAGTCTGGGCGGGGCGGCGCGCGAGTTGGGGATCACCCAGCCGGCGGCGAGCAGCCGGATCCGCTCGATGGAACGGCAGTTGGGCGTGGCCCTGGTCGACAGGTCGCCGAGGGGCTCCCGGCTCACGGACGCCGGGGCGCTGGTGACGGACTGGGCGCGGCGCATCGTGGAGGCCGCGGATGCCTTCGACGTGGGCGCGCAGGCGTTGCGGGACCGGCGTGACTCGCGGCTGCGGGTGGCGGCGAGCATGACGATCGCGGAGTACCTGCTGCCGGGGTGGCTCCTCGCGCTGCGCGCCCAGCGCCCGGACACGGCGGTGTCGCTGCTCGCCGGGAACTCGGCGGCGGTGGCGGAGCGGCTGCTGGCGGACGAGGCGGACCTGGGGTTCGTGGAGGGGCTGACCGCTCCGACGGGGCTGGACTCCGTGGTCATCGCCCACGACAACCTGATCGTGGTGACAGCGCCGGGCCACGCCTGGTCCCGGCGCCGACGGCCGCTGGAGGCCTCGGAGCTCGCGGTGACTCCGCTGATCCTCCGTGAGGAGGGCTCGGGTACGCGACAGGTCCTGGACGCGGCGCTGGGCGGGCTGGCCCGTCCGCTGATCGAGCTGTCCTCGACGACCGCGGTCAAGGCGGCCGCGGTGAGCGGGGCGGGGCCGGCGGTGCTGAGCGAGCTCGCCGTGGGGGAGGAACTGGCGATGCGGCGTCTGGTGAGCGTGCCGGTGGCGGATGTGTCCTTGGCGCGGGACCTGCGGGCGGTGTGGCCGACGGGCCACCGCCCGGTGGGCCCGGCGCGGGACCTGCTGTCGCTGACGCGGGGGTAGTTCCTCGCCCCCGCCGCCCCTACCCGTCCCATCCTGAAGGGGCGGAGCCCCTTCGACCCCGCCAGGGGCTCTGCCCCCTGGACCCCCGCTCCTCAAACGCCGGAGGGGCTGATTTCAGCCCGTCCGGCGTTTGAGGACGAGGCCCGTTCAGGGCCGAAGCGGGGGTCTGGGGGCGGCAGCCCCCAGGGACGGGACGGGTAGGGGCGGCGGGGGCGAGAAACTCCCGTCAGCCACCAGCCGCCCGCACCAACCCCCGCATCACCCGCAGATCCTCCCCCATCTCCGGATGCCACTGCACCCCCAACACCCAACCCCCGGACGGCAGTTCCACCGCCTCCACCGTCCCGTCCCCCGCATACGCCGACGCGACAAGCCCCTCGCCCAGGCGCTCCACGGCCTGGTGGTGATACGTCGGCACCGACGCCTCCTCGGGCACGACACCGGCGTACAAACTCCCCGGCACCGGCTTCACGGTGTGGCTGCCGAACACGCCCACGACCTCCGCGTGCCCGTCGATGTGCTGGACGAGCGTGCCGCCGAGGGCGACGTTCAGCAGTTGCATGCCCCGGCAGATACCCAGCAGAGGGATGCCCGCGGCCAGCGCCGCGTCGATCAGGGCCAGCTCCCAGGCGTCCCGCGCCCGCGCCGGCGGCCCGGTGCGGGGGTGCGGCTCGGCGCCGTACCGTACGGGCTCCACGTCGGGGCCGCCCGCGATGACCAGCCCGTCCAGCCGGGCCACGGCCGCGGCCGCGTGCGCCGGGTCGTCCGGCGGGAGCATCGCGGCCAGGCCGCCGGCCCGCTGCACCAGCCGCGGGTAACCGGCCGGCAGCAGCGCCGCCTCCAGCTCCCACACGCCCCAGCGCGCACCGGACTCCAGATAGGTGCTGACACCGATCAACGGCCTGGCCACCACAACTCCCTCACAGTCGACGGTTCAGTCCCGTGCCAACTCTGCCTCGGCCGCCGCCAGCGCCGCGAACTCCTCCTCCGGCGCCTTCGCCACCAGCCGCTTACGGCTGTACAGGCCGAAGTACCCGATCGCGACCACGTACACCGCCAGCGCGATCAACGCCGCCGTGACGTCCACCAGGAACGTCGCCACCAGCGCCGCGCACGCCAGCACCAGGGCGATCGACGACGTCAGCACGCCGCCCGGCGTGCGGTACGGCCGCGGAAGTTCCGGCTCGCGGCGGCGCAGCACGATGTGCGACAGGGACATCAGCGCGTAGGAGATGGTCGCGCCGAAGACCGCGATGTTCAGCATCCGGGCGCCGTCGCCCGACACCGCCGCCAGCAGGAAGCCGATCGTGCCGGGCACCAGCAGGCCCAGGTACGGCGCCTTGCGGCGGCTGGTGAGGGAGAGGAAGCGGGGCAGGTAGCCCGCGCGGGACAGGGCGAACAGCTGGCGCGAGCCCGCGTAGATCAAGGAGAAGAACGATGCCACCAGGCCCGCCAGACCCGCGTAGTTCACGATCCGGCTCAGCGTCGTGGCCTTGCCGTCCGGCTGCAGCGCCTCGACCAGCGGGTTGCCCGCCTCCTGGATCGCCGCCGAGCCACGCGCGCCGGCGGCCGCGAAGAAGGTCACCACGGCCAGCACCACCAGGATGGCCATCGACCAGCGGATCGCCTTCGGCAGCGTGCGGGCCGGCTCCTTGGTCTCCTCGGCGGCCAGCGGCACGCCCTCGACGCCCAGGAAGAACCACATCCCGAAGGGGAACGCCGCCCAGATGCCGAGCAGGCCGAACGGCAGCCACGAGCTCGACCCCGTGGCCGAGGAGTCGACCGGGATGTCGTCCAGCGACGCGAAGGAGAAGTCGGGCAGTGCCGCCAGCGCGAACACGAGCAGGGCGACCACCGCGATCCCGGTCACGACGAAGCTGAAGCGCAGAGCCTCGCCCACGCCCCACAGGTGGATGCCCAGGAAGATCGCGAAACAGACCAGGTACATCGGCCAGCCGGACTCCAGGCCGAACAGGCCCAGCGACTCGACGTAGTCGCCGATGAAGATGACGATGGCGGCGGGTGCGAGGACGTACTCGATGAGGATCGCCGTACCCGTCAGGAAGCCGCCCCACGGGCCCAGCGCCCGGCGTGCGAAGCCGTAGCCGCCGCCCGCCGTCGGCAGGATCGAGGACAGCTCGGCGAGGGCGAAGACCATGCACGCGTACATCGCGCCCATGAGCACCATGGCGATCGCCAGGCCCCCGAAGCCGCCTTCGGCGAGGCCGAAGTTCCAGCCCGAGTAGTCGCCGGAGACGACGTAGGCGACGCCGAGACCGGTCAGCAGCACCCAGCCGGCGCTGCCGCGGCGCAGCGTTCTGCGCTCCAGATAGTCGTCCGCCTCGGGGGCGGGTGTGCTTGTGGATTCCAGGGACATGGGCCAACTCCCCACGGGCGGCGGACACCGGGCATTTCCGGGCACGGTGGGGTCGACCGAGCTCCGGCTCAATGGAATAGATCCATACCTTTGCGATCCATACCTTTGCGGTGTCGGCCACGGGAAGGCAATACCCCTGCGTTAATCGCCCGTAAATCCTTGGCTCACCGGAACGTGCCGCGGCTCAGCCGAGGAAGCCGCGCAGCAGCGCCGCCGTGCCCCCGCAGTGCTCGCGCATGATCTCCCGCGCGCACTCGGCGTTGCCCTCGATCACGGCCTCCACCAGGGCGGCGTGCTGCCGCTGCGAGTGCTCCAGGTTGCGTACCAGGAGCGGGATGCAGTCGAGCAGGTCGTTGACGCTCGCGCGGACGGCCGCGTACTGGGCGGTGAGCGTGGGGGAGCCGGACAGCTCGGCGAGCGTCAGGTGCAGCAGGGTGTCCAGGCGGCGGTACTCGGCGAGCGGGGCGTCGTGCGTGCGCGCCAGGGCCTCGCGCAGCCGGTCCGCCTGCTCCTCCTCCAGCCCGTGCGCCGCGCACAGCCCGGCCGCACCCACCTCCAGCACCTCGCGGAAGCGCAGCGTGTCCTCGACGTCCACGTCCTTCAGGCGGCGGCGCAGCTCCTCCTCGCCGGGAGTCTCGGGGCGCGGCAGCACGAACGTGCCGCCGTAGCGCCCGCGCCGCGACTCCACCAGGCCCTGGTCCTGGAGCACCTTCAGCACTTCGCGCAGCGTCACCCGGCTGATCCCGAGCCGGTCGGCCAGCTCGCGCTCCGCGGGCAGCCGTTCACCGCCCGGCACCAGGCCGAGCCGGACGACCTGGAGGATCTGCTCCAGGGCCTCCTCGAAGCCGTTGCCGGCCCGCACCGGACGCAGCACCGACGTCAGCCGGTCGTCGGCCCCGGGCGCCCCGTGCTCCGTGCCCGCCTGCGACATATGGCCGGACCCCCTTCCCAATCAATGGTCCTGGGCAATACCTTATGGCTCCCGGCTGACCGAAGTAAGCCGAATGGAGGCTCTCCCGTGGCAGACCGCACACCCCCGCTGAGCGTCGAGGAGCTGCACGCCCTCGTCGCAGGCGGTGAGATCGACACTGTCGTCCTGGCCTTCCCCGATATGCAAGGGCGGCTCCAGGGCAAGCGGTTCGCCGCCCGCTTCTTCCTCGACGAGGTCCTCCACCACGGCACCGAGGGCTGCAACTACCTCCTCGCCGTCGACACCGAGATGAACACCGTCGACGGCTACGCCATGTCCTCCTGGGACCGCGGCTACGGCGACTTCGCCATGCACCCCGACCTGGCCACGCTCCGCCGCCTGCCCTGGAACGCCGGTACGGCCATGCTCGTCGCCGACCTCGCCTGGAACGACGGCTCGCCCGTGGTCGCCGCACCCCGCCAGATCCTGCGCCGCCAGCTGGAGCGCCTCGCCGAGCACGGTTACACCGCCAAGGTCGGCACCGAGCTGGAGTTCATCGTCTTCAAGGACACCTACGAGCAGGCCTGGGACGCGAACTACCGCGGGCTGACCCCGGCCAACCAGTACAACATCGACTACTCGGTGCTGGGGACCGGCCGGATCGAGCCGCTGCTGCGCCGCATCCGCAACGAGATGACGGGCGCCGGGCTCACCGTCGAGTCCGCCAAGGGCGAATGCAACCCCGGCCAGCACGAGATCGCCTTCAAGTACGACGACGCCCTGGTCACCTGCGACCAGCACGCCGTCTACAAGACCGGCACCAAGGAGATCGCCGCCCAGGAGGGCGTCTCGATCACCTTCATGGCCAAGTACAACGAGCGCGAGGGCAACTCCTGCCACATCCACCTCTCGCTCGCCGACCCGGCCGGGAACAACGCCATGGCGGGCTCCTCGGACGACCCCGGTGGCATGTCCGAGGTCATGCGGCACTTCCTCGCCGGACAGCTGGCCGCCCTGCGGGACTTCTCGCTGCTCTACGCCCCCAACATCAACTCCTACAAGCGGTTCCAGCCGGGCTCCTTCGCCCCGACCGCCGTCGCCTGGGGCTACGACAACCGCACCTGTGCCCTGCGCGTCGTCGGCCACGGCCGCTCGATGCGCTTCGAGAACCGGCTCCCCGGCGGCGACGTCAACCCGTACCTCGCGGTGGCCGGACTGGTCGCGGCCGGCCTCTACGGCATCGAGCAGAAGCTGGAGCTGCCCGAGCCCTGCCCCGGCAACGCCTACGCCGCCGACTTCGCGCACGTCCCCACCACGCTGCGCGAGGCCGCCGAGCTCTGGGAGAACAGCCCGATCGCCAAGGCGGCCTTCGGCGACGAGGTCGTCGCGCACTACCGCAACATGGCGCGCGTCGAGCTGGACGCCTTCGACGCCGCGGTCACCGACTGGGAGCTGCGCCGCTCCTTCGAACGTATGTGAGGCCCTTCTTGTCTGCCGAGTACATGTCTTCCGAGCACGTACTGGAAGTACTGAACCCCGCCACCGAGGAGGTCGTGGCCACCGTCCCGGCGGCCACCGCGGCCGACGTGGACGCGGCCGTCGTACGCGCCACGAAGGCGCAGTCCGCGTGGGCGGCCCTCGCCCCCGGCGAACGCGCCCGGCTGCTCCGCCGTTTCGCCGTCGCGGTCGACGAACACCTCGAAGAACTGGCCCAGTTGGAGGTCCGCGAGGCCGGGCACACCGTCGGCAACGCCCGCTGGGAGGCGGGCAACGTCCGCGATCTGCTGGACTACGCGGCCGGGGGAGTGGAACGGCTGACGGGACGCCAGATCCCGGTGCCCGGCGGCCTGGACGTGACGATCCTCGAACCGCTCGGCGTCGTGGGCGTCATCGCCCCCTGGAACTTCCCGATGCCGATCGCGGCCTGGGGCACGGCCCCGGCGCTCGCGGCAGGCAATGCCGTCCTCCTCAAGCCCGCCGAGACCACCCCGCTGACCGCGATGCGGCTGTCCGAACTCGCCCTGGAGGCAGGCCTTCCGGAGGGGCTGTTCCAGGTCCTTCCCGGCCACGGTCCCGTCGCGGGCAACGCCCTCGTCGAGCACCCGGGTGTCGCGAAGATCGTCTTCACCGGGTCAACGACCGTGGGCAAACAGGTGTTGGCGAAGGGCTCGGCGCTCCTCAAGCGCGTCACCCTCGAACTCGGCGGCAAGAGCCCCAACATCGTCTTCGACGACGCCGACCTCGAAGCCGCCGCGGCCGCCACCCCCATGTCCTTCCTCGACAACTCCGGCCAGGACTGCTGCGCCCGCACCCGCATCCTCGTCCAGCGCTCCGCCTACGACCGGTTCCTG
Source organism: Streptomyces sp. T12 (assembly GCF_028736035.1). Classification (NCBI taxonomy): domain Bacteria; kingdom Bacillati; phylum Actinomycetota; class Actinomycetes; order Kitasatosporales; family Streptomycetaceae; genus Streptomyces; species Streptomyces sp. T12. The sequence goes on along the minus strand of NZ_CP117866.1, from coordinate 1,934,111 downwards.
GAGCTGCTGAGCCCGGCGATCGAGGCGGTGACGGTCGGTGACCCGGCCGACGAGAAGACCGACATGGGCCCGCTCATCTCCAAGGCCCAGCTGGACCGGGTGCGTTCGTACGTCGACTCAGGCGCCGACGGCATCCGGGGCAAGGCCCCCGAGGGCCCGGGCTTCTGGTTCCCGCCCACCGTCCTCACCGGCGTCGACCCACGCGCGCGCGTGGCCGTCGAGGAGGTCTTCGGCCCGGTCGCCGTAGTGCTCCCCTTCGAGGACGAGGCGCAGGCCGTGGCCCTCGCCAACGCCACCGACTACGGCCTCTCCGGCTCCATCTGGACCCGTGACGTCGGCCGCGCCCTGCGCGTCTCCCAGGCGGTCCGGGCCGGCAACCTGTCCGTCAACTCCCACTCCAGCGTCCGCTACTGGACCCCCTTCGGCGGCTTCAAGCAGTCCGGCATCGGCCGCGAGCTGGGCCCGGACGCCCTGACCGCCTTCACCGAAACCAAGAACGTCTTCATCAGCACGGAGGCCTGAGCCGCTCATGACCGACAACACCGAGGGAACCATCTGCCGCCGCCTGGTGGGCCGTACGGCCGTCATCACCGGAGCCGGCAGCGGCATCGGCCTCGCCACTGCCCGCCGACTCGCCTCCGAGGGCGCTCACGTCGTCTGCGGCGACGTCGACGAGCAGCGCGGCAAGGCCGCCGCCGAGGAAACCGGCGGGATCTTCGTGAAGGTCGACGTCACCGACGCCGAGCAGGTCGAGGCGCTGTTCAAGACGGCGTACGACACCTACGGCAGCGTCGACATCGCCTTCAACAACGCCGGCATCTCGCCGCCCGACGACGACTCCATCCTGGAGACCGGCCTGGAGGCCTGGAAGCGCGTCCAGGAGGTCAACCTGACCTCCGTCTACCTGTGCTGCAAGGCCGCCATCCCCTACATGCGGCAGCAGGGCAAGGGCTCCATCATCAACACGGCGTCCTTCGTGGCCCGGATGGGCGCGGCCACCTCCCAGATCTCGTACACGGCCTCCAAGGGCGGCGTGCTGGCCATGTCCCGCGAACTGGGCGTGCAGTTCGCCCGAGACGGCATCCGGGTCAACGCCCTGTGCCCGGGACCGGTCAACACCCCCCTCCTCCAGGAGCTGTTCGCCAAGGACCCGGAGCGCGCCGCGCGCCGCCTCGTCCACATCCCGGTCGGCCGTTTCGCCGAGGCCGACGAGATCGCCGCCGCCGTCGCCTTCCTGGCCAGCGACGACTCCTCCTTCGTCAACGCCACCGACTTCCTGGTCGACGGCGGAATCTCGGGGGCGTACGTCACGCCGCTGTAGGCCGCCCTACAGTGGCCGGGATGAGCATGACACCCTCGCCCGGCTGGTACCGCGACCCCAAGGCCCCGCACCTGGAGCGCTGGTGGGACGGAACGGCCTGGACCGAGCACCGGCGCGCTCCCGAGGTTCCGGGACCGCCGGTGCCGACGCCGCCCGGCCCGCCGGTGCCCGGCCCATCGCCCGCCGGTGATGTCGCCGCGCAGCGGTCCAGGGTCATCGCCCTCACCGCCGCCGGAGCCGTCCTGGTCTCCGCGATCGTCACGGGCGCGATCGTGCTCGGCAAGGACGAGGGGGGCCCGGAGGTGAACACCGCGCCGACGCTCGCGACTTCGGAGCCCGCGCCCCGCGAGCCGGCCACCGACACCCCCACCCCCACCCCCTCGGAGTCCACCTCCGAGCCCTCCGCCGACGACCCGGCCGTCGTGGAGGACCAACTCAACGGCATCACCCTGCCGTTGCTCGACGGCTGGGTCAGGCCACAGACCTTCACCGAGCCCGACGTCCTCATGTCCACGGACGGCACCTACGAATGCCCCGGCGACGACTTCGGCTTCTGCCGGCACGGCAAGGTCATCTCGCGCACGGCGACCCAGAACGGCGAGACGTCCCCCGAGGCCCTCGCCAAGACGGACATCAAGGAGGCGGCCGACGAGGCCTACGACCGCGACCGCCTCGGTCGGCGCCCCTTCGGTGGCATCGAGTCCCACCAGGTCGTCAAGTCCGGCCCGGTCAAGGTGGCGGGCCGCACCGGCTACTTCGTGCGCTGGCGGGTCACGACCGCCGAGGGACCGGGCGGCTACGTCCAGTCCCTCGCCTTCGCGTCCCCCGTCGGCACCGGGGCGCCGGTCCTCGTCCGCTACGTCTTCGACGCGGGCGAGGACGGGCCGCCCCTGGCCGACATGGACCGCTTCACGCGGGGCATCCGGCCCACGACGGACTGAGCCGCGGGAACTGCGCTGCAGGAACTGAGCTAGAGGAAGGTGTGCCCCTCACCCCGATACGTCGGCACGGTGGCCGTCACGGAGTCCCCCTCGATGAGATGGAGCATCTCGAACCGCTCGCACAGCTCACCCGCCTTGGCGTGCCGGAACCACACCTTGTCGCCGATCAGCAGATCGTCGGCGGGGGAGCCGAGCAGCGGCGTCTGCACCTCGCCGGGCCCCTCCTGAGGGTCGTACCGCAGCCCCTGAGGCAGATACGGCACCGGCAGCCGGTCGGGCCCGGCCGCACCCGAGGCCGGATACCCACCGCCGAGCACGGTCACCACCCCGACCCCCGGCCGGCGCACGACCGGCTGGGCGAACAGCGCGGCCGGACGCCCGCTGAAGGATGTGTAGTTGTCGAACAGCCGCGGCACATACAGCCCCGACCCGGCCCCGATCTCGGTGACGGAGTCCTCGGCGGCGGTGTGCTGCACACTGCCGGTCCCGCCGCCGTTGACGAACTCAAGCCCCGGCGCCACGGCCCGCACCGCCCGCACCACCTCGGCCCGTCGCTCGGCCAGTTCCCGGCGCGCGGCGGCCTGCATCAGCCGCACGGCACGCGACCGCAGCGGCCGCCCCGCCACGGCGTCCCCGACCCCGGCGATGTGCCCCTCGTACGCCATGATCCCGACCAGCTCGAACCCGGGCCGCCGGGCGACGACCCGAGCCATGTCGGCGACCTGCGCGGGAGAGTGCAGCGGCGAACGCCGGGCCCCGACCCGCACGCGCCCGCCGAGCAGCTTCAGCGAGGTGTCCAACTCCAGGCAGACCCGGACGACTTCACGTCCCCCCTCCCGGGACTCGTCGATGAGCCGGAGCTGTGCCGGATCGTCGATCATCACGGTGACGGCGGAGGCGAGCTTGGGATCGCCGGCCAGCTCGGCGAAGGCGGCGCGGTCGGCGGACGGATAGGCGAGGAGGACGTCGTCGAACCCGGACCGTGCCAGCCACAGGGACTCGGCGAGCGTGAAGGACATGATCCCCGCGAACCCGTCCTTCGCGAGCACCCGCTCCAGCAGGGCACGGCAGCGTACGGACTTGCTGGCGACGCGGATCGGCTTTCCACCGGCCCGGCGGACGAGGTCGTCCGCGTTGGCGTCGAAGGCGTCCAGGTCCACGATCGCGAGAGGGGCGTCGAGAGGGGCGGTGGCCCGGTCGTAACGGGCCCGGTCGGCGGCGCGCGCAGTCATGAACGAAGCCTGCCATGCAGGATTACCGCAGGGTAGGGGGATGTTCCGGGCAGATGCACACGGGGTCCCGGACTGGTTCCCGTTCGCCCAGGATCAACCCGTAGAGTGACGCGCACGCATGTGTGGGGAAAGCCCCGGCCGCACGACCGCGCCGGGATGACGCCCCGCCCGTGCGGGTATGCGTGCCTGGTCGGACGAGTCCGCGCCGGGCAGACGGACAACGCGACGACGGCCCGCGTACGAGGATGGGCCCGGGCATGAGGAAACGGGGGGTGCATGAGCACGGAAGCGCGCCGCGCCCCCGTCCCGCCACGCCCCACGGCACCCCCACCGCCCGCCGCCCCACCCCGTCCGGCCACACCGCCGAGACCCGCCCAGCCGCCGACGCCCGGCGACACACAGGGTGAGCAGACGGCCTTGGGCGCCCAGACCACACGGGCACCCGGCGAGGGTTCGCGAACGGAGGGATCGGTGCCTGACGGTGTCGGCGCAGGGCCGGGCCCGGGGTCGCGAGGGGCGCCGCAGGGGACGGTGCGTGGTGGTGCCGGCGTGAGGCCGGGCTCGGCCGGTCCTGTGCCGGCCCGCGGCGAGGCCGCCGCGCCGCCGCAGACCGACGGCGTCGGCTCCGGTTCCGGATCCCCGGACCCGCGTGCCTGGGCCGGATCGCCGGGCTTGGACGGCTCACGTGCCGTGCCGTCGCCTCGGAGCAGCGGCGTCGCCGACGGCGTCCGCGCCGGGTCGACGGGCGCAGACGGCGCCCCTTCGTCGCCCCCGCACGGCGACCGGACCGGACCCACGGGCCCCAGCGGACGCACGTCCGCCGACTCCGCCGCCCCGCGCCGCACCCCGGCCCCCACCGAGGCCGCCCCCACGTCCCCGCCCCCACCCCGTGCCTCGGCACGCTTCCCGGACACGCCGCCGACGGCGGGACGTCCCGACGCCCGCGACGGGCATCGGGACAGTGGCGGATCGTTGCGCCGCGAGGACACCGGACAGGCCGTACCCGAGGGCACACCGCCCCGCCCGGCCGACCGTCCCTCGCCGCCACGCCGTACGGGCGCCCCCGCCGAGACCGCTGCGGAGACCACCTTCCGCCTCCGTCCGATCCCCGCGGAACCGTCGCCCGAGGCCGACAACCGCCCATCCTCCGCACGGGGCCCCGCCGGCGCACCTGCCCAGCCGGGCACCGTCCCCGCGCAGGGCTCCGTCGGCATGCCCCAGAAGCCGGCCACCCGCCCCGGTGCCGCGCCTGCCGAGCCCGCTCGCCCCGCCGGTTCCGGCCCTCTGCCTCCCCTGCGTCCCGCCCCGGAGCCGTCGGCCGGAGACGGTCCGGCGAGCCGGGGGCACGCGGTCTCGACCCCCGCCGGGCCCACCCACGCCACGACCGGCCACGCCACGAGCACCCACGGCCACGCCACTAGCACCCACGGCCACGCCGCGAACGGCCACGGCGCCGCCGCTTTCTCCCCGGACCCGTCCCTCTCCTGGAGCGCCCCCATGGCGCCGGGCGGGGCACCGGGATCCCAGCGCCCCGTCGTGTCGTTCGCGGAGCCCGAGGGCTACGACGCGCAGGCTCGACCGCGGCCCCTGGGGGTGCGCATCCGGCCACGGATTGCCGGGGCGGCCGCCTGTGTCGTGCTCGGACTCGGGCTCATCGGCGGGGCCCTGACCGGGAGTTGGCTGATCGGCGACCCGGGCGAAGCTGGTGCTCAGGACACCTTCGCCGCGGCCGGGAGCCTGTGGCACAGCATCCCCGTCGACAAGCTGTTCCCGCCCACCGTGATCGGGCAGGGCGCCGGACCCGGTGGCGCCGACCGGACGTGGACGCGGATCGCCGTGGCCCCGGACACCGGCTGTGCGAACGCCTTCGACCCGCTGCTGCGCAAGGCCCTCGCCCCCGCAGGCTGCCAGCGCCTCCTGCGCGCCACCTACATCGACGCCACCCAGAGCTACGTCACCACCGTCGGCCTGCTCTTCACCAAGGCCGACGCCGCTGCCATGCGCGCGCTCGACACCGAGTTCACCAAAGAGGGCCTCGACCGCCGCAGCGACCTCATGCCCCGCCCCTACGCCGCCAAGGGCACCCTGGCCGCCGGATTCGGCGCCGAACAGCGCGCCTCGTGGACCGTCTCCGTCCTCACCGACGCCCCGGTCGTCGTCTACGCCGTCTCCGGCTGGGCCGACGACCGCACCGTCGACGAGCCCGAGCCCGCCCAGGAGGCCATGCAGTCCGGCGCCACCACGGACGTCGCCCAGGCCGGCCTCGGCCACGAGGCGCAGGGCCTCGCCGACCGCGTCGAACGCTCCCTGCGCAAGAACGTCAGCCCGTCCACGGAGCAGTCGTCATGAACACCGGCCCGAACAGCGCGGCGGCCTCTGCCGCGACCGCAGCGACCGCCGAGACCGCCGACACCAGCGCTGTGAAGTCCGTCCTGACCCGGCGCACCGGCCCCCTCGCCGTCCTCCTCGGCGCCTGTCTCGCCCTTCTGCCGCCCACCGCCGCGCACGCCGACTCCATACGTGCCCGGCAGTGGGCCCTGGACGCCATGCACACGCAGGAGGCCTGGCAGACCACCAAGGGCAAGGGCACCACCGTCGCCGTCCTCGACACCGGCGTCGAGCCCGACCACCCCGACCTGTCCGGCAACGTCCTCGACGGCCAGGACATGGTCGGCTTCGGGGCCGAGCCCGGCGACCGCGCCTGGGCCCGGCACGGCACCGCGATGGCCGGCATCATCGCCGGCCACGGACACGGCGCCGGCAACGGCGACGGCGTCATGGGCATCGCCCCCGAGGCCAAGATCCTCCCCGTCCGCGTCATCCTCGAGGACGGCGACCCCGCCCGCGCCAAGGCCCGCAGCACCCGTGGCAACGCCCTCGCCGACGGCATCCGCTGGGCCGCCGACCACGGCGCCGACGTCATCAACCTCTCCCTCGGCGACGACTCCAAGTCCGCCCACCCCGAGGCGGGCGAGGACGAGGCCGTCCAGTACGCCCTGAAGAAGGGCGCCGTCATCGTCGCCTCGGCCGGCAACGGCGGCGAGAAGGGCGACCACATCTCCTACCCGGCGGCCTACCCGGGCGTCATCGCCGCGGCCGCCGTCGACCGCTACGGCACCCGCGCCTCGTTCTCCACCCGCCGCTGGTACGCCACGGTCAGCGCCCCCGGCGTCGACGTCATCATCGCCGACCCCGACCACAAGTACTACGAGGGCTGGGGCACGAGCGCCGCGGCGGCCTTCGTCTCCGGAGCGGTGGCCCTGCTCAAGGCCGCCCACCCTGGCCTGACCCCGGCCCAGATCAAGAAGCTCCTGGAGGACACGGCCCGCAACGCCCCCGCCGACGGCCGCGACGACTCCCGCGGCTACGGCTTCATCGACCCGGCGGCGGCCATCAAGGAGGCCTCCCGCATCAAGCCGAAGGGCCTGACGGCCGTGGCGTACGGCGAGGAGTACTTCGGCTCGGGTCCCGATGCCGCCAAGTCGGAGGACGACACGACGAGTTGGGCCGCCTGGCTCGCGGGCGGCGCCGGCGGCGTCCTGCTGGTCTCGGCGGTCGCACTGTGGCGCGGCCGCCGCGCACGCTACGAGTTCTAGCCGCCGGGTCCGTCACGAGGAGGTGGCGGAGGTCGCCGCAGCCGGGGAGGCGGACGAGGTCTGGCCGGCGAGCACGGACACCGCCGCCTGCGCCGCCGCCTCGATCAGCGAAACCCCCTTCGCCTTCGTCGAGTTGCCGTCGGACAGTGCCGCCACCAGGTAGCCGTGGCCGTCCACCGTCACCCGCCCGATGCTGTTGATGTCCCACAGCCCGGTGGCGGTGCGCGGCAACCAGCCGTTCTTCAACGCCCACGCCGAGCCGTCGGCCGCGGCCGACACCCCCCACTGCTGGTCGACCGCTATCTCCCCCATCAACTCCTGCAGATACGCCCGCGACCGCCCGCTCAGCTCCGAATCCTCCCCGAACACCTGCTGCAGCAGCGTGAGTTGGTCGGCGGCAGTGGTCTGCGTCAGTCCCCAGTACATGCCGTCGCCGCCCTCGGTGTCCGCGAGCCCGAGGCGCGCATTCGCGGCGTCGAGCCCCTCCGCCTTCCCGATCGCCCGCCACAGGGCCGACGCGGCGGTGTTGTCACTGTTCTCGATCATGTCGGCCGCGTACGACTTCTCCGTGGCGGTGAGCTCACGCCCCGCGTCCTGCGCCTGGAGCAGCAGCGCGGCCAGGATGTCGACCTTGACGATGCTCGCGGTGTCGAAGCTGCTGTTCCCGTACCTGGCGCCGGCACCGGACTCCAGGTCCAGCACCGCCACCGACACCTCGGCGCCCTCCTCGACGGTCACCGACTCCATGGCCTCGGCCAGCAGTACGTCATGGTCCACCGTCGGCTGTGCCACGGGTTCCACAGAAGCCTCCCCACCCGCCCGGGCCGAAACCGACGCCGAGGCCGACGGCGTCACCGCTGACGATACGGCGCTCCCTCCCGAGTGCGCCTGAGCCTGCATGTACACGGTCCCCGCGGCGGCACCGCCGACGATGACGACGAACGCGAGCGCGGTGTACGGCAGGGGCCGGCGACGTCGGCGGGCTCTGGAAGACTCCATGTCCGCGATCGTCGGGCCGGCGACTGTGCGGGCCGTTAGACGGACGTTAGATGTGTGTCAGGGAAATCTGAGATTCCGGTGAAACGCGTCACAGCCGGGTTTCCGGGGCCGCACAAGCGCAGCAGCATCCCCCCGATAGGGTCGGTGACCGTGGCGAACAAGAACATTCCCGACTCCCCCTTCTCCGACGACGACGGCACCGCCGACCCCCGGCTGAGCGCCGCGCTCGCCGCCTGGGCCGAGGACCGCACCGCCGAGGGACCCGTGCTGGAGGCGCTCAAGGGCGCCCGGCTGCTCGTCCCCGTCGTGGCCGTGCTCGGCGAGGTGGAGGAGGACGAGAACGGGCTGCGCCACGAGAAGACCAGCGACATGGCCGTACCGACCCTGAAGGCCGGCGACCGCACCGCCCTGCCCGCCTTCACGTCCACCGACTCGCTCGCCCGCTGGGACCCGGCGGCCCGCCCCGTCGCCGTACCCCTGCACCAGGCCCTGCAGGCCGCGGCACACGAGAAGGCGGACACGATCGTGCTGGACATGGCCGGGCCAGTGACGTACGAGCTGACGGGGCGCGCGCTGCTCGCGCTCGCCGAGGGCCGTACGACGACCGACCCGCTCGCCGACCCGGCCGTCGTTGCGGCCGTGCGCACTGCTGTCGCCGCCGAGCCCGCCGTCCTGCGTGCCCACCTCGGGCCCGGGCAGGCCGACGGCACCCTCGCCCTCGTACTGGACCCGGCCGAGCCCCCGGCCCGGGCCGCGCGGTCGGTGGCGGAGCGCCTCGCCGCCGACGAAACACTGAGGGCCCGCCTGGTGCGCGGCCTCGACCTGGCACTGCTGCCGGCCGAGGCGACGCCACCGGGCGAGCCCCTGTACGTACGGGGATGAACTAGCCGTAGATCGGGCCGGTGTACTTCTCGCCCGGCCCCTGACCCGGCTCGTCCGGGACGATCGACGCCTCACGGAACGCCAGCTGCAGCGACTTCAGCCCGTCGCGCAGCGGCGCCGCGTGGAACGAGCTGATCTCCGTCGCGCTCGCGTCCAGCAGACCGGCGAGGGCGTGCACCAGCTTGCGGGCCTCGTCCAGGTCCTTGAACTTGTCGCCCTCCTCGGTCAGACCGAGCTTCACGGCGGCGGCGCTCATCAGATTGACGGCGACCGTCACGATCACCTCGACCGCCGGGACCTCGGCGATGTCGCGGGTCATGGCGTCGAAGTCGGACGTGCCGGGGGTCTCGGGGCTGTCCGAGGGGGAGGTCTCACTCATGCCCCACACGATAGGGGGCCGGGGCGGAGCGGGCCCCGGTTGCCCTCGGTTAGCCGTTCCTGGCCCGAGCTGCTAACCTTGTGTAACGACCGGCCGGACACTCATGTGCTCGGCCCACAAGTGGAGGCTCCGATCTCCCACCTGACCGTCCCCCGGGACGGCGGGTCACCCCGGTCAGGCGGCCACCATCGTTCCGTACGGACGATGGAGTCGCCCGAAAGTGCGCCCCCGCGATCACCGCGAAGGTGCTCCGGCAGTGTTTTGGAGCCCCGCCTGTGATCGTCCGGGGCATTTTTTGTGCTTCGGCGCGGTTAGGTCTTACGAAAGAGACATACGCGGCTGTCCGCCAGACCGCCGTGTGGTGCTAACCGAGGAGGATCCATCAGCGCCGAGCCCCGCATCAACGACCGGATTCGCGTTCCCGAGGTGCGACTTGTCGGTCCCAGTGGCGAGCAGGTGGGCATTGTCCCGCTGGCCAAGGCACTGGAGCTTGCGCAGGAGTACGACCTGGACCTGGTCGAGGTCGCGGCGAACGCCCGTCCGCCCGTGTGCAAGCTCATGGACTACGGGAAGTTCAAGTACGAGTCGGCCATGAAGGCCCGTGAGGCGCGCAAGAACCAGGCGCACACGGTCATCAAGGAGATGAAGCTCCGGCCGAAGATCGACCCGCACGACTATGACACCAAGAAGGGTCACGTCGTCCGGTTCCTCAAGCAGGGCGACAAGGTCAAGATCACGATCATGTTCCGTGGTCGCGAGCAGTCCCGGCCCGAGCTGGGCTACCGACTGCTGCAGCGCCTCGCGGAGGACGTCCAGGACCTCGGTTTCGTCGAGTCGAACCCGAAGCAGGACGGCCGAAACATGATCATGGTTCTCGGTCCGCACAAGAAGAAGACCGAGGCGATGGCCGAGGCCCGCCAGGCACAGGAAGCCCGCAAGGCAGACGCGAAGGCCAACCCCGGCAAGTCGCAGAACGTCGCGGAGTCCGCGGACGCCGAGAGCGTCGTGGAGACCGAGGCACCTGCCGAGGCTTCTGCCGAGGCGTGATCCCGGGGGGCGCGAGTCCCCAGGATGTAACCGATACAACAGCGACGTTCCACCGTGCCCGGTTTCACGACCGGGCACCGGAACGCCACCGACGAGGAGAGAACGGCGCTATGCCGAAGAACAAGTCGCACAGCGGTGCCAGCAAGCGCTTCAAGATCACCGGCTCCGGCAAGGTGCTCCGCGAGCGTGCCGGCAAGCGCCACCTGCTCGAGCACAAGTCGTCCCGCGTGACGCGTCGCCTCACCGGCAACGCCGAGATGGCCCCGGGCGACGCCGCGAAGATCAAGAAGCTTCTCGGCAAGTGACGTCAGCGGCGCCCCCACTGAGCGCCGTACGTCTGGACCGGGACCCAATCGATTCCGGGCCGTGTGAGTCCAACCACGGCCCCGCTACAAGGAGTAAAAAGTGGCACGCGTCAAGCGGGCAGTGAACGCCCACAAGAAGCGCCGGGCGATCCTCGAGCAGGCTTCCGGCTACCGCGGTCAGCGTTCGCGCCTGTACCGCAAGGCCAAGGAGCAGGTCACCCACTCGCTGGTCTACAACTACAACGACCGCAAGAAGCGCAAGGGTGACTTCCGTCAGCTGTGGATCCAGCGCATCAACGCCGCTGCCCGCGCCAACGGCATCACGTACAACCGCTTCATCCAGGGTCTGAAGGCCGCGAACGTCGAGGTCGACCGCAAGATCCTGGCCGAGCTGGCGGTCAACGACGCGAACGCGTTCGCCGCGCTCGTCGAGGTCGCGCAGAAGGCGCTGCCGTCGGACGTCAACGCGCCGAAGGCTGCGTGACGCTCCGCCGGCTCTAGGCCGACGTGACTGAAGGGACCCGCAGGCCGAGGAGGCTTGCGGGTCCTGTTGTGTCCGTGAACTTCGAAACACCAAGGTGAACCCCATGCCCTCCGTCAGCCCCGAGCTGATCTCCCCCCGTTCCCCCCGCGTCTCCGCCGCCCGGCGGCTCGCCAAGCGGAACTTCCGGGGCAAGGAGCGGCTGTTTCTCGCGGAGGGGCCGCAGGCCGTGCGGGAGGCGGCGGCGTACGGGTCCACGCTCGTCGAGCTGTTCACGACCGTCGAGGCGGCGGAGCGGTACGCCGACATCATCGGCGAGGCCCGTGAGGCGGGCGCCCGAGTGCACCTGGCCGCGGAGCAGGTGATCGCCGACATCTCCACCACCGTCACCCCGCAGGGGCTCGTCGGGGTCTGCCGGTTCATCGACACCCCCTTCGAGGAGATCCTCGCCGCCCGGCCCAAGCTCGTCGCCGTACTCGCGCACGTGCGGGACCCCGGGAACGCCGGGACCGTGCTGCGGTGTGCGGACGCCGCCGGGGCCGAGGCCGTCGTACTCACCGACGCGTCCGTGGATCTGTACAACCCCAAGGCCGTACGGGCCTCCGTGGGGTCGCTGTTCCACCTGCCCGTCGCCGTCGGTGTCCCTGTCGAGCGGGCCGTGGCGGGGCTCAAGGACGCCGGTGTGCGGATCCTCGCCGCCGACGGGGCGGGGACGGACGATCTCGACGACGAGCTCGACAAGGGGAGCATGGGCGGGCCCACCGCCTGGGTGTTCGGGAACGAGGCCTGGGGGCTTCCGGAGGAGACCCGCGCGCTGGCCGACGCCGTCGTGCGCGTCCCGATCCACGGGAAGGCCGAGAGCCTGAACCTCGCCACCGCCGCCGCCGTATGTCTCTATGCGTCGGCCCGTGCACAGCGCGCCTCCGGAGGGTGCCGCACCGTCACCGAGAGCTAAGCCCCTGCCGCCGGATTCCCGCCTGCCCCGCGGCGTCTGGCACGCACGCTCGCCGCGTTGCCGAACCGCCCACGTGGCTCCGCCACGAGGGCGCTCCGGCGCCTTGCGATCGCACGCACCAGACGCCGCGGGGCCCGCCCTTCGGGCGGACGGCGGGAATCCGGCGGCAGGGGCTAGTAGGGTGACCAGCTCGGGGCCCCTCAGCCGTCGTGAGAGGTGGGGTACGGGGATGAGTGTCGGCACGAGCAGCGCGCCGGGGGCACGGGAGGTGCGGCGGCCGTCCGCGTCCTGTCCCGGTGATCTCGCCGAGCTCGGCATCGATCCCGACGACCTGCCCGACGGCCTCGTCGTCGCCGACGAGCACGGGCACGTCATCTGCTTCAACGCCGCTGCCGAGCGCATCACCGCAGTCCGCGCCGCCGACGCCCTCGGGCAGCGGCTGGAGAAGGCCCTGCCGTTAGAGGACCTGGAGGGGCGGCGCTGGTGGCAGCTGACCGATCCGTACGGCGGGCTCGCCATTCGGCGCAGGCAGCCGGAGCGCAATCTCCTCCTTCCCGGCGGGCGTGAGGTGCTCGTCTCGGTGCGGTACGTCCGCAGCGAGCCCACCGGCCCCGTGCGCCGCGTCGTCGTCTCGCTCCGCGACACCGAGGCCCGTCGCCGCACCGAGCGCAGCCACGCCGAGCTGATCGCCACCGTCGCCCACGAACTGCGCTCACCGCTCACCTCGGTCAAGGGCTTCACCGCCACCCTCCTCGCCAAGTGGGAACGGTTCACCGACGACCAGAAGCGGCTCATGCTGGAGACCGTCGACGCCGACGCCGACCGCGTGACCCGGCTCATCGCCGAGCTGCTCGACATCTCGCGGATCGACTCCGGGCGGCTGGAGGTGCGCCGCCAGCCCGTCGACATAGGCGCGGCCGTGGGGCGGCACATCCAGGCCTACGTCGCCGCCGGCCAGCCCGCCGACCGGTTCCTGCTGCGCATCGAGCAGCCGCTGCCCGCCCTGTGGGCCGACCCCGACAAGATCGACCAGGTGCTCAGCAACCTCATCGAAAATGCCGTGCGGCACGGCGACGGAACGGTCACCATTGACATCACGGCCACGGCGTCCCCGCGCGAAGACGAGGACACCGGCACGTCGGTCACGGTGAGCGACGAGGGGCCTGGCATCCCGGAGGAGTCCATGAACCGCGTCTTCACCCGCTTCTGGCGGGGCAGCAAGCGCGGCGGCACGGGCCTCGGGCTCTACATCGTCAAGGGCATCGTCGAGGCGCACGGCGGCGCCATCGAGGTCGGCCGCGCCCCCGGCGGCGGCGCGCAGTTCCGATTTACGTTGCCCGTGGCGGCACCGGCGTATCTCACCTGAGATCCGGACCGGGCACCACGGGCGCATTCGCATTCCTCAACCCCGTTAGACTCGGCCTTTGGCACCTTTGTGTCCCAAAAACCGTGACGATCTGTCCACGAGTCGGTACGGGGACCTTCAGCCAGCCAATCGGAAGCACGGGAAGAGATGTCGGCACCGAATAAGTCGTACGACCCTGTAGAGGTCGAGGCGTTGAAACCGGAAGAGATCGAGCGCATGCGGGACGAGGCGCTCGCCGCCTTCGCCGCCGCGGACTCCCTCGACGCGCTCCAGGAGGCCAAGGTCGCCCACACCGGCGGCACCTCGCCGCTGGCGCTGGCCAACCGCGAGATCGGCGCCCTGCCCCCGCACGCCAAGGCCGAGGCCGGCAAGCGCGTGGGCCAGGCCCGCGGCGCCGTCAACAAGGGCCTCGCCGCCCGCCAGGCCGAGCTGGAGGCCGAGCGCGACCAGCGGGTACTGGTCGAGGAGGCGGTGGACGTCACGCTGCCGTACGACCGCGTACCGGCCGGCGCCCGCCACCCGCTCACCACCCTGTCGGAGCGCATCGAGGACGTCTTCGTGGCCATGGGCTACGAGGTCGCCGAGGGCCCGCAGGTCGAGGCCGAGTGGTTCAACTTCGACGCCCTGAACATCGGCCCGGACCACCCGGCCCGCGGCGAGGCCGACACCTTCTTCGTCGAGGGCCCCGACGGCGGCAGCGACTCCGGTGTCGTGCTGCGCACCCACACCTCGCCCGTGCAGGTCCGCTCGCTGCTCGACCGCGAGCTGCCGGTCTACGTGATCTGTCCCGGCCGCGTGTACCGCACCGACGAGCTGGACGCCACGCACACCCCGGTCTTCCACCAGGTCGAGCTGCTGGCCGTGGACGAGGGCCTGACCATGGCCGACCTCAAGGGCACCATGGACCACATGGTCCAGGCCCTGTTCGGCGAGGGCATGAAGACCCGGCTGCGGCCGAACTTCTTCCCGTTCACCGAGCCGTCCGCCGAGATGGACATGGTCTGCTACGTCTGCCGCGGCGAGTCCGTCGGCAACCCCGACCGCCCCTGCCGCACCTGCTCCTCCGAAGGCTGGATCGAGCTCGGCGGCTGCGGCATGGTCAACCCGCGGGTGCTCACCGCCTGCGGCGTCGACCCGGAGAAGTACAGCGGCTTCGCCTTCGGGTTCGGCATCGAGCGGATGCTGATGTTCCGCCACAACGTCGAGGACATGCGAGACATGGTCGAGGGTGACGTCCGGTTCACCCGGCCGTTCGGGATGGAGATCTGATGCGGGTCCCGCTTTCTTGGCTGCGGGAGTACGTCGACCTGCCGGCGACCGAAACCGGCCGTGACGTCCAGGCCAAGCTCATTTCGGCCGGTCTCGAGGTCGAGAGCGTCGAGCAGCTCGGCGCCGACCTCAAGGGCCCGCTCGTCGTCGGCCAGGTGCTGACCATCGAGGAGCTGACGGAGTTCAAGAAGCCGATCCGCTTCTGCACCGTCGACGTCGGCCAGGCCAACGGCACCGGCGAGCCCCAGGAGCTCATCTGCGGCGCCCGCAACTTCCAGGTCGGCGACAAGGTCGTGGTCGTCCTCCCGGGTGCCGTGCTGCCCGGCGGCTTCGCGATCGCCGCGCGCAAGACCTACGGCCGTGTCTCGCACGGCATGATCTGCTCCACCAGCGAGCTGGGCATGGGCGACGACGGCACCCACGGCATCATCGTGCTGCCGCCGGAGACCGAGGTCGGCAAGGACGCCATCGAGCTCCTGGAGCTGGTCGACGAGGTCCTGGACATCGCCGTCACCGCCAACCGCGGCGACTGCCTGTCCATCCGCGGCGTCGCCCGCGAGACCGCCATCGGCTACGGCCTGCCGCTGCGCGACCCGGCGCTGCTCGACGTGCCCGGCCCCAACGCCTTCGGCTACCCGGTGCAGGTGTCCGACCCGATCGGCTGTGACCGCTTCACCGCCCGCACGGTGACCGGCCTCAGCCCCGAGGCGCGCTCTCCGATCTGGCTCCAGCGCCGGCTGCAGAAGGTCGGCATGCGCCCGATCTCGCTCACCGTCGACGTCACCAACTACGTGATGATGGAGCTCGGCCAGCCGCTGCACGCCTACGACCGCAACCTGGTCCACGGCACCATCGGAGTGCGCCGGGCCGAGGAGGGCGAGCGGCTCGTCACCCTCGACGACGTCGAGCGCAAGCTGCACGCCGAGGACCTGGTCATCACCGACGAGCGCGGCCCGATCGGCCTCGCGGGCGTCATGGGCGGCGCCCACACGGAGATCGCCGACCACGACGACGTGGAGAACGCGACGACCGACGTGGTCATCGAGGCAGCCCACTTCGACCAGGTCTCCATCGCGCGTACGGCTCGCCGTCACAAGCTGTCCTCGGAGGCGTCCCGCCGCTACGAGCGCGGCGTCGACCCGGCCGCCGCCGCGGCGGCGGCCCAGCGCACGGTCGACCTGCTGGTGCTGCTCGCGGGCGGCACCGCCGACGCCGGTGTCACCGAGGTCGTCACGCCGAACGCCCCGCACACGCTCACCGTCGCGGCCGACCACCCGGACAAGGTCGCGGGTGTCGAGTACGGCCGCGAGACCGTCGTCCGGCGGCTCCAGCAGATCGGCTGCGACGTGTACGGGCAGGACGAGCTGATCGTCACCGTGCCGTCCTGGCGTCCCGACCTCCTTGAGCCGAACGACCTGGCCGAAGAGGTCATCCGCCTGGAGGGCTACGAGAACCTGCCCTCCACGCTGCCCAAGCCGCCGTCCGGCCGTGGTCTGACCCACCGCCAGCGGCTGCACCGCCGGGTCGGCCGCGCGCTGGCCGGAGCGGGCTACGTCGAGGCGCCGAACTACCCCTTCGTCAGCGAGCAGGTCTTCGACCAGCTCGGCCTGGCGGCCGACGACCCGGCCCGCCGCGTCGTCAAGCTGGTCAACCCGCTCAACGACCAGGAGCCCGCGCTTCGTACGTCGCTGCTGCCCGGTCTGCTCGGTGCGCTGCGCCGCAATGACGGGCGGGGCTCGCACGACCTGGCTCTGTTCGAGACGGGTCTGGTCTTCCAGCCGCGTGAGGAGCAGCGCGTCGCCGGTCATCTGCCGGTCGACCGCCGTCCGACCGACGAGGAGATCGCCGCGCTGAACGCCGTGCTGCCCGAGCAGCCGCGCCACGTCGCCGTCGTTCTCGCCGGTGCGCGTGAACAGGCCGGCTGGTGGGGCGGTGGCCGTCCGGCCGGGTGGGCCGACGCGGTCGAGGCGGCGCGTGCCGTGGCGCGGGAAGCCGGGGCCGAGCTGATCGTGCGGGTCGGGCAGTACGGGCCTTGGCATCCGGGGCGGTGCGCCGAGCTGGCGATCACCGTCGACGGTGCGCAGCGGGTTGTCGGTCACGCCGGTGAGCTGCACCCGAGGGTGCTCAAGGCGCTGGGGTTGCCCGCGCGCACCTGTGCGATGGAGCTGGACCTGGACGCCCTGGAGCAGGTCGGTGACGGTACGCCTCAGGCGCCGAGCATCTCGACGTTCCCGGTGGCCACGCAGGATGTCGCCCTCGTGGTGGACAAGCCGGTGCCGGCCGCGGAGGTCGAGGCCGCGCTGCGTGACGGGGCGGGTGAACTCCTCGAGGCGATCCGGCTGTTCGACGTGTACGTCAATGACGAGCAGCTCGGTGACGGGAAGAAGTCGCTCGCGTATGCGCTGCGGTTCCGTGCGGGCGACCGGACGCTGACGGTCGATGAGGCGTCGGCGGCTCGGGACGCGGCGGTTGCCCTGGCGGGCGAGCGTACGGGGGCCGTTCTGAGGGGGTAGTTCGCAGTTCCCCGCGCCCCTGATAGGGCGCGTTGCGGTCACCTCACTCAATAGGGTGACTTCTCTGGGTGATCTGGTACTTCCGGACCATCTCTCGACAGAATCGGACCGGCCTTTCGGGGTCGGTCCGATTCTGCGTTGTCAGGGCCTATTGGGGGGCCATCGGCATGTTCCGCATCAAGGCTCGGGTTCCCCGCAAGGTGCTGGCGATGGGGCTGCCCACCGCATGGGGCGCGATGGCGATCACCTACAAGCTGGCCTGCCCGCTCGCCCAGCAGGACGGCTTCGGGGCTCGTGTGGTCACCAGTGCCGTCTTCTTCGCCGTGGGTACGGGGCTGATCGTGCACGTCCGGCGGGCGTTGCTGCGGGAGCTCCGGCAGGTCCGCAAGGTCGCCGGTGCCGCGCAGAGCGCGCTGCTACGGCCGCTGCCTTCGCGCATCGACGGGTTGAACGTCGCCGCCGCTCAGCTCTCCGCGGACCGCAGTGCCTGTGTCGGCGGTGACCTGTACGAGGTCATCGCCACCGAGCACGGCGTACGGGCGGTGATGGGCGACGTACGCGGCCATGGCATCGCCGCCCTCGGCACGGTCGCCGCGGTCCTCGGCAGCTTCCGCGAGGCCGTTCACGACGAACCCGACCTGGGCCGGGTCCTGCACAGACTGGACCGGGCCCTGGCCCGGCACCTGCGCGAGCGGGCCCGCGAAGAGCACCCTTCCGCGGGCCGGGAGCCCGACAGCCCGGTCGCCGAGGAGTTCGTCACCGTCCTGTTGCTGCAGATCGGGCGGGACGGCGAGATCACCGCCCTCAACTGCGGTCACCCCTGGCCGTATCTGCTGACCGGCGGCGGCGTCGAACCCCTCGCCCGCGCCGATCCCCTCCCGCCCCTGGGCCCGTTCCCCCTCCCCGTCGAACTG
Source organism: Streptomyces sp. T12 (assembly GCF_028736035.1). Lineage (NCBI taxonomy): Bacteria > Bacillati > Actinomycetota > Actinomycetes > Kitasatosporales > Streptomycetaceae > Streptomyces > Streptomyces sp. T12. Next base: position 1,915,911 of record NZ_CP117866.1, on the reverse strand, counting down.
ACCCCATTGCCCTGTGGCTCCCTGCAGCCCGGTGACTCCCTGGTCCTGTACACGGACGGCGTCGAGGACGCGAGGGACGCGAGAGGCCGGTTCTTTTCCCTGCAGGCGGCGCTCATGGGAGTCGTACGCAACGCCCCGATCACTCCGCAGACAGTCCTGCGCACCCTCTTCACGGCCCTCCTGCGCCACACAAGAGGAAGGCCGGCAGACGACGTGGCGCTACTGGTCCTACGGAACGGCAGAACCAGGGTGGAGTGCAGCCAACCTTCAGGGGCGCGGGGAACTGCGCGACCAGCCACACACAACCCGCAGCCGACCAACCACCTTTAGCGCAACGGCGTTCAGTCGCACGGCCAAGCTGCCGGCAGGCCGTCCGCCCCGCCACGGAGTGTCGGGCAGGCAGCTGGGCGGACGGCGCGGATGCGGGCCGCCGCACTGTACGAGGGGGAGCCGGCGGCCCGGCCGGCCTCTTGCGAGGCATTTCAGTCAACCGGCTGGAAACTCTCCGCAACAGCGCGCGCACGCTGCGGATTCGCGCACTCCGTTCACACCCCGTGTGAAGGCGTTCGCACTACTCTGACGGCACCGAGTCATCCGGGGGGCATACATGCAGCCCAATACCTTGCTCGACGCGATCCTGGACGAGGCGGGGATCTCGCACGCGGGGCTGGCCGCACACGTGAACCAGGCGGGGAGAGCGCGCGGGCTCGCGCTCAGGTACGAACACACCGCCGTCGCACGGTGGTTGAAGGGGCAGCGGCCGCGCGGCCAGGTGCCCGACCTGATCTGCGAGGTGCTCGCCACCCGGCTGCACCGTACGGTCACGCTCGACGACATCGGCCTCGGTGTGCCCGGCGAACAGTCGGTCGCGCACACCACCTCGCTGTCCGGCTTCGTGGAGCGGGCCACCGCGCTGTGGCGCTCCGACGAGCAGCAGCGGCCCCACATCCTGGGCGCGCCCGCGGTCACGGGTACGCCGGCCGTCATGCCCGTGTGGGAGTGGGAGAACCCGCCCGAGGACGTGGACGTGTCGCGCGGCGGTCGGCATCGGGTGACCCCCGCCGACCTCGAGATGCTGCGTGCCGCGCGCACCCACTACGAGCAGATGTACCGCAAGGCGGGCGGCATAGCGACCCGCACCCGGATCGTCGGATTCCTCAACGCGGAAGCCGCCCCGCTGCTGCGCGGCAGCTACACCGATGCCACGGGACGTCAACTGCACCGGGCCACGGGCGGGTTGGTGGCGGTCGCCGGTATCTGCGCGTACGACTCCGACGCGCACGGGCTCGCCCAGCGCTACTTCCACCAGGCGCTGCGGCTCGCGAAGGCCAGTGGCGACCGGGGGTTGGGCGCGTATGTGATCGCCCTTCTCGTCAACCAGGCGCTGTTCATGCGGGAGTTCCGGCAGGCCGTCGCCTTCGCGGAGGCCGCGCTGCGGGCGGCCGGCAAGCACATCACCCCGGCCCTCGCCTCCGACCTGTACGCGATGCAGGCGAAGGCGTACGCCCACCTCGGCGACGGCACGAGCGCCCTGTCCTGCATCCGGCGTGCCGAGCAGGCCGCCGAACGCATCCGTCGTGGATACGAACCCGACGAAACGGGCTATGTCCAGCCCGGACTCGTCAACGTCCAGGTGGCGGAGGCGTTGCTCAGCCTCGGGGAGCTGGCCGCAGCGGGGGAGCACGCCGCGGCCGCCGTCGACAATCCCGCCCACGACCGCGGCCGGGTGCACCGGCTCGCCATGCTCAGCACGATCGAGCTGCGCCAGGGCCATGCCGACAAAGCGGTGGCCACCGCGGTGCAGATGGCCGAGCAGGCCCGGGGGATGGAGTCCCAGCGCCTGCGCGACAGACTCCGGGCGGTACGCGAATACCTGGTGCGAAGCGGTTGCGCGGGCACCTCCGAGGCCGCCGAACTCATCGACGGAGCACTGCGCGTACCGCTTTAGGCCGCCGCAAGCCGGTACTCGAACACCGACACCTCATAGTCCCTGCTGCGATATTGCCACTTACTCGACGGAAGGTGGCAGAACCGTGCAGTGGACGAAACAGAACGAACAAACTGTGTATGAAAACCGCTGGTTCACCGTCAACCTGGCAGACGTGGAGCTGCCGGACGGCCGACACCTGGACCACTTCCTCATACGGCTGCGGCCGGTCGCCGTGGCCACGGTGGTCAACGAGGCCAATGAAGTCCTCCTCCTGTGGCGCCACCGTTTCATCACCGACAGCTGGGGGTGGGAGCTCGCGGCGGGCGTCGTCGAGGACGGCGAGGACATCGTCCGCGCGGCCGCCAGGGAGCTGGAGGAGGAGACCGGCTGGCGGCCGGGACCCCTGCACCACCTCATGAGCGTGGAGCCCTCCAACGGGCTCACCGACGCCCGGCACCACATCTACTGGGCCGACGAGGGCGAGTACGTCGGGCATCCCGTGGACGACTTCGAGTCGGACCGCCGGGAATGGGTCCCGCTCAAGCTCGTCCCCGACATGGTCGCCCGTGGGGAGGTCCCGGCCGCCAACATGGCGGCCGCGTTACTGCTGCTGCACCATCTCAGGCTCGGGCAGGACGTCTTGCCCTGAAGTGACGTCCCGGATCTAATGCCCGACGACCTGCCAGATCGCCACGACGAGAGCACCCACGGCGGTGAGGGCGGCGACCGCGGGCAGCGGCCAGCGCGCGTGTTCCAGTGTGTGGATCCGGGTGTTCAGCTCGTCGATTTCCTTGGCGGTCTCCTCGGTGCGGTGGGTGAGCAGAGCCAGCCCGCCCTCCACGCGGGCGTAGGCGACGTCGAGGCGACGTCGTAACTCTGCGAGTTCTCCTTGTACGACGGGATGCTCGGGATCGGCGGTCACGAGTCCGCTCCTTTCCGTAGTCATCTCGAATCCCTGGCATGCGCAGGGAAAGTGAACTCGCCTGGTGGGCCCGTGGGGAGAGTGTGCGAGGGGCATATGCGAGCCCGGAGCGCACACGGTGTGTGAATGGCGCGGGCCCGGCACCCTCTCGGTGCCGGGCCCGTGTGCTTGGCCGGAATCTGACGGTCTGTAATCAGCCGTAGGTGTAGAAGCCCGAGCCGGTCTTACGGCCGAGCCGGCCCGCGTCGACCATGCGCAGCAGCAGCGGGGGAGAGGCGTACAGCGGCTCCTTGAACTCGTCGTACATGCTCTGCGCCACCGAGGCGACCGTGTCCAGACCGATCAGGTCGGAGAGCTTCAGCGGGCCCATCGGGTGGGCGCAGCCGAGCTCCATGCCGTTGTCGATGTCCTCGCGGCTGGCGATGCCCGACTCGAACATCCGGATCGCGGAGAGGAGGTAGGGGATCAGCAGCGCGTTCACCACGAAGCCGGAGCGGTCCTGGGCGCGGATGGCGTGCTTCCCGAGCAGTTTCTCGGCGAACTGCTGGGCACGGGCGAGCGTGCCCTCGGAGGTGGTGAGCGCCGGGATCAGCTCGACGAGCTTCTGCACCGGGGCCGGGTTGAAGAAGTGGATGCCGATGACCTGGTCGGGGCGGGAGGTGGCGACCGCCAGCTTCACCAGCGGGATCGAGGAGGTGTTGGAGGCCAGGATGGCGTCCGGGCGGGTCACGACCTGGTCGAGTACCTGGAAGATCTCGGTCTTCACCTGCTCGTTCTCGACGACGGCCTCGATCACCAGGTCACGGTCGGCGAACTCGCCCAGGTCCGTGGTGAAGGACATCCGCGCCTGCGTGGCGTCCCGCTCCTCCTCGCTGATCTTGCCGCGCTCGGCCGCCTTGGCCAGAGAAGTGAACAGCCGGGTACGGCCGATCTCCAGGGCCTCGCCGGTGGTCTCGGCGACCATCACGTCCAGCCCGGCGCGGGCGCACACCTCGGCGATGCCCGCTCCCATCTGGCCGCAGCCCACCACACCGACGCGTGCAATATCTCCGGAGATGCCGGTCACATCGACCCCTTCGCTGGTCCACGAGTGCGGCAGGACCGCCGTTGTTCGGCTCCTGCTCCAAACCTGCACGTTACCTTCGGCGAAGCATGATCGATCGTTCGGGTGCCTCATGAAAGGCTGATGCGGGGCGCGATCCGCAGAGCACGGATCGGTCACGGGGTGGGCTCTTGACCATGGCACACGGAGGTATGAAGAAGATGCTGCACCGCAAGTCGCGGATGTCACGGCGGGCGTTCGCGGTGACCACCCTGTCGGCACTCGTGGCGGGAGGCGGCGCGGTGGCGGCCGGCTCCGCCATGGCGGGCGGAACGACGAAGCCGGCCCGGCGCCGGGCGACCCGCGAGATGCGCGGTGTGTGGGTGGCGACCGTGGCGAACCGGGACTGGCCCTCCAAGCCGGGGCTGACCGCCGACGAACAGTGCGCCGAGCTGATCGCTCACCTGGACGCGGCGGTGGAAAGCCGCCTGAACGCGGTCATCCTCCAGGTGCGGCCCACGGCCGACGCCCTGTGGCCCTCGCCGTACGAGCCGTGGTCGCAGGTCCTCACCGGTACTCAGGGCGAGGACCCCGGCTGGGACCCGCTCGGTACGGCCGTCGAGGAGGCCCACGCCCGTGGGCTGCAGTTGCACGCCTGGTTCAACCCGTACCGCATCGCCAACCACACCGACCCCACCAGGCTGGCCGAATCCCACCCCGCCCGCCGGCACCCGGACTGGGTGGTGACGTACGGCGGCAAGCTCTACTACAACCCGGGGCTGCCCGAGGTCCGCGCGTTCGTGCAGAAGGCGATGCTCGACGCGGTGAAGCGGTACCCGGTGGACGCGGTCCACTTCGACGACTACTTCTACCCGTACCCGGTGGCGGGCCAGACCTTCGACGACAACGACGCCTACGACCGCTACGGCGGCGGCTTCGCGACCCGGGCCGAGTGGCGGCGGGACAACATCGACCGGCTGGTCCAGGAGATGGCGGCCGGCATCAGGAAGATCCGGCCCAGCACGGAGTTCGGCATCAGCCCGTTCGGCGTGTGGCGCAACGCCGCCACCGACCCCCTCGGCTCCGACTCACGGGCGGGCGTGCAGACGTACGACGACCTGTACGCGGACACCCGCAAGTGGGTCCGCGAGGGCTGGATCGACTACATCTGCCCGCAGCTGTACTGGAACATCGGCTTCGCGGCCGCCGACTACGCCAAGCTCGTGCCCTGGTGGGCGGAGGTGGCGCGCGGCAGCCGGACGAGGCTGTACCTCGGCGAGGCGCTGTACAAGGCCGGCGATCCGGCGCAGCCCGCCGCCTGGCAGGACAAGGCCGAGCTGTCCCGGCACCTCACCCTGGCCAAGGACCACGTGGAGGCGCGCGGGCACGTCTTCTTCGCCGCGAAGGACGTGGCGGCGGACCGGATCGGGGCGATGGCACGGGTGGTCGCCGACCACTATGGGCGGCCGGCGATTCCGCCGCGCTGATCTGCTCGCTCTGCGCGCCGAGCTACTTCATCGTGTCCCTGTGACGGATCTCGGTGTCGGGGCCGGGGGAGCACAGGCCCTCGTGCCCGTCCTCGAAACGGACGCGGTACGGGGGGTTGCCCTCCTGGCCCAGGATTTCGACGATCTCGCCGACCTTGTCGTGTTGCCCGACCACCCTGCCGTGCTGGACAAGCTGGTCGCCCACGGTTGCACGCATCTCTTGGGTCTCCTCACCAGGTGCGGGAGCAGCGGTCCGTGGCCTTGAGTCTACGGCGTGGAGCGGTGGTTGGAAGTGGGTCGTCGGGGCCCGCTCAGCCACGCGCGCGCTGGGTCACGGCGATGCACACGAGCACCGCCGCGGCCGTCAGCGGGGCGGCCACTGTCAGGTGCTCGCCCAGCAGCAGCACCGACCACACCAGTGTGAGCAGGGGTTGGGCCAACTGCAACTGGCTGGCCTTCGGGATGCCGATGGCCGCCATGCCCCGGTACCAGACGACCAGGCCGAGGAACTGCGAGCCCGCCGCGACCCACAGCACTCCGGTCACGCCGTGCCAGGTCAGGTGGACGGGTTCGTACGACAGCGCCAGTGCGGCGGCCGGCACGCTCAGCGGCAGACACAGCACCAGCGCCCAGCCGATCACCTGCCAGCCCGGCATGACCCGGGCCAGCCGGCCGCCCTCGGTGTAGCCGGCCGCGCACACCACCAGCGCCGCGAACAGGTACAGGTCGGCGGTGGTCAGGGCGCCGCCGCTCTGCTGCACGGTGAAGGCGACCACGGCGGCCGCGCCCGCGAAGGCCGCCGTCCAGAAGGTGCGGGAGGGGCGGGTGCCGACGCGCAGGGCGGAGAACAGGGCGGTGGTGAGCGGGAGCAGCCCGACCACGACGGCGGCATGCGCGGTGGTCGACGTCTGAAGCGCCAGGGTGGTGAGGAGGGGGAAGCCGACGACCACTCCGGCGGCGACCACCGCGAGGCCCGCCCAGTGCCGGCGGGCGGGGAGCGGCACGCGCAGGAGGAGCAGACAGCCGCCCGCGATCAGCGCGGCCAGCACGCTGCGCACGGCGACCAGGGACCAGGCGCCGAAACCCTCCAGGCCCCAGGCGGTGGCGGGGAAGGTGAGCGAGAAGGCCGCGACACCGAGGGCGGCCTGGAGGGTGCCACGGAGGGTTGTCCTGGCCGGGGTGGCCGGGGTGGCCGGGATGGCCGGGGTGGTCGGCGTAGTGACTGCTATCGACCTTGGAGCGGTAGCGCTATTCTCTGTTCCCATGCACGAGCGTAGCAGTGTCGGTGAACTGGCGAGTCAGCTGCGGCGAGAGCTGGACCGCTACTCTCCGGGTGGAAAGCTCCCGTCGAGTCGAGCCCTTGTCGAACGGTTCCGGGTGAGCCCGGTGACCGTCTCCCGTGCCCTCGCGCAGCTGTCCGCCGAGGGCCTGGTGGTCACCCGGCCCGGCGCCGGAGCCTTCCGCGCCGAGCCGCACGCGCGGTCCGCTTCCGTCGGGGACACCTCCTGGCAGGAGGTGGCGCTCAGCGCGGACGCCGCCACGGAGCTCGTGCCGCGCTCGGTGGACGCCTCCGGCGTGCTGGTCTCGCTGTCCGCTCCGCCGCCCGGCGTGATCGAGTTCAACGGTGGTTACCTGCACCAGTCGTTGCAGCCCGAGCGGGCGATGTCCGCCGCGCTGTCCCGGGCCGGCCGTCGCCCCGGCGCGTGGGGGAGGCCGCCCATGGAGGGGCTGCCGGAGCTGCGGGAGTGGTTCGCGCGCAGCATCGGCGGGCCGGGCGGCGCCGTCACGGCCGCCGAGGTGCTGATCACCGCGGGCGGCCAGTCGGCCCTGACGACCGCGCTGCGGGCACTCGCTCCGCCGGGAGCGCCGGTGCTGGTCGAGTCGCCCACCTACCCGGGCATGCTGGCCATCGCCCGCGCGGCCGGTCTGCGCCCGGTCCCCGTCCCGGTCGACGCCGACGGTGTACGGCCGTCCCTGCTCGCCGACGCCTTCCGGGCGACCGGCGCCCGCGTGTTCGTCTGCCAGCCGCTGTTCCAGAACCCGACCGGCGCGATGCTCGCCCCCGACCGGCGCGGCGAGGTGCTGCGCATCGCGCGCGAGGCCGGTGCCTTCGTCGTCGAGGACGACTTCGTGCGGCGGCTGGTGCACGAGGACGCGGGACCCCTGCCGCGTCCGCTGGCCGCCGACGATCCCGACGGCGTCGTCGTCCATGTCTCCTCCCTGACCAAGGCGACCTCGCCGAGCTTCCGGCTGAGTGCGCTCGCCGCCCGTGGGCCGGTGCTGGAGAGGCTGCGCGCCATCCAGGTCGTCGACACCTTCTTCGTGCCCCGGCCCCTGCAGGAGGCCGCGCTCGAACTGGTGGGCTCGCCCGCCTGGCCGCGCCATCTGCGGGCGATCTCCGCCGAGTTGAAGACGCGTCGCGACGCGATGACGTCCGCCCTGCGCCTCGACCTCCCCGAACTCGCCCTCCCGCACATCCCGTCCGGCGGCTACCACCTGTGGCTCCGCCTGCCCGACGGAACGGGGGGCACCTCCCGGGCTTTCGGCCCTGGGGGAGAGTCCGCCCTGGCCTCCGCCGCCCTGCGTGCGGGCGTCGCGATCACGCCCGGCCGTCCGTACTTCAGCGCGGAACCTCCGGCCGGGCATCTGCGGTTGAGCTTCGCGGCGGTGGCGGGGGTGGGGGAGATCACGGAGGGGGTACGGCGGCTGCGGGCGGCCTGTGACGAGGTGCTCTAGCCGCGGGGCAGCCGCGGGGCAGCGGGGCGATGCCGCACACGAACTCGGCGGACTCGAAGAGCGTCCTTCGCGTGGTTGTGCGTCCAGCAGCTGTACTTGAATGTCCAACAGCCGATTTCAGCGACTTGTCCGCCTGATCCTGACCCCGCAGTAAGGCTTCGTCCACCCTCGGTGACGCCTACACAATGCCTCTTGACCTGCGCACTTTCGCGACACACCATCGCCGCATGTCGCTTCGGGTCACGTTCGTCGCCGCCGCGCGCAGCTCCCCGCTGCTCGCGGAGCGCTTCGAGGACGACCGGCCACTGGACCAGGCCGGCTGGGACGAGGTGCAGGGCGTTGCGCGCGACCTGCTGCCACTGGCGGCGGCCGAGCTGCGCTACTGCTCGCCGACCCCGCGCAGCCGCGCCACCGGCGACGCCCTCGGCTATGCCCCGCTGGTGCAACTCGCCCTGCGGGACTGTGACATGGGCCGCTGGCGCGGGCTCACGCTCGGCGAGGCGATGGCCCGGGAGCCGGAGGCGGTGGACGCCTGGCTGGCCGACCCGCGCGGCACACCGCACGGCGGCGAGTCGCTGCTCGCGTTCATCGCCCGCGTCGGCGGCTGGCTGGACACCCGGCCCGTGGAGGACGGCGGCCGTATCGTCGCCGTGGCCGAACCCTCCGTGATCCGCGCCGCCCTGGTGTACGCGCTGAAGGCGCCGCCCGCCACGTACTGGAACATCGATGTACGCCCCCTGTCGACGACCACCGTGACCGGCCGCGCGGGCCGCTGGTACCTCCGCTTCGACGGGGCGCCGGCTCAGCCCTCGCGTGCGTAGTCGGTGCTGAGGACGAGGTCCTTGGCCGGGCCGCGCACCCGCCACACCGTCCGCCAGTGGTCCTCGTCGAGGACGGTGAACTCGCCCCGGTAGAGGTCCGCCGAGCACGGGTGATCGGCGATGTACCGCCCGGACGACAGGTCCAGGTCGTGGAAGGGCCGCCCGTCGGCGAACCGTACGTCCGCTGTGCCGCGCGCGGCGCCCGGCAGGAAACGCAGCGTCCGCTCGGCGGGTCGGGGCACGCCCTGCCAGACGAACGTGCCGGACTCGTGGTGCAGCAGCCCGCCGCCCTCCAGTGGGCTGAAAACCGTCGTGCCGGAGAACTCCCCGGCCGCCCCGCCCGCCCCGCTCGCGAAGTCGCGCACGGACCGTTCGACCCGCCAACTCCCGGCCAGATACGCCAGAACGTCCGGTACTGGCCAGAACTCGCCCATCCGTCCCTCTCTTCCGGCGCTTCCGACACTTTCGATCTCGCCCGACCCGTTGACGCTCTTGAATCCCCTCCCTATCTTGCCGTTCGAAGTGCTGATCAAGGTCTGATATTTCGAACATCGAGCCGCGGAGTATCCATGTCACGCACGCGCACCCGTTGGAGACTCGGTCTGACGGCGACCGCCTTCCTGGTGGCCGCCGGTCTCGTCCCGGCCCCCGCTCACGCCGAGGACGTCACCGACTACGCGATCACCGTCGACCCCGCCACCAAGGGCGCGAAGATCGACGACACGATGTACGGGGTCTTCTTCGAGGACATCAACCGGGCCGCGGACGGCGGTCTGTACGCCGAGCTCGTACAGAACCGGTCCTTCGAGTACTCCACGGACGACAACCGGTCGTACACACCGCTCACCTCCTGGACGGTCGACGGCACCGCACAGGTCCTGAACGACGCCGGCCGGCTCAACGAGCGCAACCGCAACTACCTCTCCCTGGGCGCCGGTTCCTCCGTCACGAACGCCGGATACAACACCGGCATCCATGTCGAGGCGGGAAAGACGTACGACTTCTCGGTGTGGGCCCGCGCCGAGAGCGGCACCCGGCTCACCGTCACCCTGAAGGACGCCGACGGCACGCTCGCCGCCGCCCGCGAGGTGGCCGTGGGCAAGAGCGGCTGGGCCAAGTACCGCGCCACCTTCACCGCGACCCGCACCAGCAGCGACGGCCGCCTGGCGGTCGCCGCCTCCGGGGCCGCCGCGCTGGACATGGTGTCCCTGTTCCCGCGCGACACCTACAAGCACCAGCCGGGCGGCCTGCGCAAGGACCTCGCCGAGAAGGTCGCCGCCCTGCACCCGGGCTTCCTGCGCTTCCCCGGCGGCTGCCTGGTCAACACCGGCTCCATGGAGGACTACAGCGAGGCCTCCAACTATCAGCGCAAGCGGTCCTACCAGTGGAAGGACACCATAGGCCCGGTCGAGGAGCGCGCGACCAACGCCAACTTCTGGGGCTACAACCAGTCCTACGGCCTCGGCTACTACGAGTACTTCCGCTTCGCCGAGGACATCGGCGCCATGCCGCTGCCCGTGGTCCCGGCCCTGGTGACCGGCTGCGGCCAGAACAAGGCCGTCGACGACGAGGCCCTGCTCAAGCGGCACATCCAGGACGCCCTCGACCTCATCGAGTTCGCCAACGGTCCGGTGACCTCGACGTGGGGCAAGAAGCGCGCCCAGATGGGCCACCCGAAGCCCTTCCACCTCACCCACATCGGGGTCGGCAACGAGGAGAACCTGCCGGTCGAGTTCATGGCCCGGTTCAAGCAGTTCCGCGCCGCCATCGAGGCGAAGTACCCCGACATCACCGTCGTCTCCAACTCCGGCCCGGACGACGCCGGCCAGACCTTCGACACGGCCTGGCAGCTCAACCGCGAGAACAAGGTCGACATGGTCGACGAGCACTACTACAACAGCCCGCAGTGGTTCCTGCAGAACAACGACCGCTACGACTCCTACGACCGCAGCGGCCCGAAGGTCTTCCTCGGCGAGTACGCCTCCTGGGGCAACGCCTTCAAGAACGGCCTCGCCGAAGCCGCCTTCATGACCGGCCTGGAGCGCAACGCGGACGTCGTCAAACTCGCCTCTTACGCACCGCTGTTCGCCAACGAGGACTATGTGCAGTGGAGCCCGGACATGGTGTGGTTCAACAACCACGCCTCCTGGAACTCCGCCAACTACGAGGTCCAGAAGCTGTTCATGAACAACGTCGGCGACCGGGTGGTCCCCTCCAAGGCCACCGGAACGCCGTCGCTGCTGGGCCCGATCACCGGTGCCGTCGGCCTGTCGACGTGGGCGACCAGTGCGGCGTACGACGATGTGAAGGTCACGGACGCCGACGGGAAGACGCTGCTCAGCGACGACTTCTCCGGTGACGCCGCGAAGTGGACGCACACCGGCGGCGGCAGCTGGAGCATCCAGGACGGGCAGTACGTGCAGACGGACGCGGCCGCCGAGAACACGATGGTCTCGGCCGGCGACCCGACCTGGCACGACTACGACCTGCACGCGAAGGCCACCAAGAAGTCCGGCAAGGAGGGCTTCCTCGTCGCCTTCGGGGTCAAGGACACCGGCAACTACTACTGGTGGAACCTGGGCGGCTGGAACAACACCCAGTCCGCCGTCGAGCAGGCCGTGGACGGCGGCAAGTCGACGCTGTTCTCCAAGGCCGGGACGATCGAGACGGGGCGCACCTACGACATCGACATCAAGGTGCGCGGCCGCCAGGTCACCCTGTACCTCGACGGCCAGGAGTGGGGCGGCTTCACCGACGACAAGCCGGCCGAGCCGTTCCGCCAGGTCGTCACCAAGGACGCGACGACGGGTGACCTGATCGTCAAGGTCGTCAACGCCCAGTCGTCGGCGGCCCGTACGGCGATCGACCTGGGCGGCGCGAAGGTCGCGTCCCAGGCCCGGGTGACGACCCTGTCCGCCGACCCGAACGCCGTGAACAGCGAGACGCAGACGCCGGTCGCGCCGGTGGCGTCCACCTTCTCGGGGGTCGCCGACAAGTTCACGTACACCTTCCCGGCGAACTCGATCACCTTCCTGCGGATCAAGCAGAGGTAGCCGGTTCTGGCGCGGTCCGCTGTCCGAGCGGCAGCGGACCGCGCCTTCGTTGTGCGGTCGATCACCCGGCCGCGGCGAGCAGTTCGTCGATCGCGGTGCGGATCGACTCGTCCGTCTCGAAGCCGCGCCAGCCGCTGAAGTAGTGCAGACGCCGGTCGAGGGCCGGGACCTCGCGCAGGAGCCGGGCGGCGGGCCGGGCCGGTCCGCCGATCCGGGTCAGGTGGCGCACCGCGGGGAGCATGACCGGTAGGTAGCGGCCCTCCGCCAGCCCCCGAACCGCCGTCACCAGGGCCTGGACGGGAACCTCGGTGTCGCCGGTCGCGGCCCACAGCGCGTGCGCCGCCTCGACGCTCGTCCACTCGTCCCCGGTCCGGGCCAGCGCGTGCAGCCGGTCCGCGAGGCCCGCGGCGTGCGGGCCGAGGTCGGCCAGCCTGCGCAGAGAGGGGTGGCGGACGCCGTCCCGGGCGATGGCGGGGCCCAGCACCTCCAGGGCTCGTCCCGGCTCGCCTCCCGTCCGCCAGTAGGCCCAGGCGGCGAGTGTCGCGTCGCCGTCAGCCGCGTCCGCCGACCGCGCGAGCAGGAGGTCTCGCGTCGCGTCGTCCGCCACCCCGATGCCCCCCAGCGCCGTCGCCGCCGCCGACCAGCTCCCGTCGTGCTCCAGCAGCCGGACCAGCCGGGGTACGGCCGCCCGCGCGCCGGGCCCCCAGTCGGCCAGCACCTCGCACAGGCGTGAGCGCTCGCGCGCGTCCTCGGTGGCATCGAGCCGCTCGCAGAGCGCCGGGAGCAGCCGGTCGGCGTGGGCCGGGAGGAGGGCGAGCACCTCGTGCAGCGCGGGCAGGGCGGGGAAGTGGTTCCCGCCGGCGTGGATGCCGTACCTGGAGAAGGTCGACGGCGCTCCGGCCACCCGCTCGATCAGGCCCGGCACACACCGCGCGTCGTTCATCCGGGCCAGCGCCCACAGGGCCGCGTCGGCGACGCTCTCGCCCCTGCGGGTGCCGCGTCTGCCGGTGTCGTCCAGCAGTTCGGCGACCGCGTCGGCACAGTCGGCGGCCGCGGATCCGAGACAGGCCAGCAGCTCGGTCGCCCGGTAGCGGACCTCGGCGCTCGGGTCCGCCAGCCGCGCCGCGACGGCCGGCACCAGCTCGCCGGTCGGCGAGCGCCAGCGGCGCAGCAACTCGGCCGCCTGGGCGAGGGCGCCGATCCGGTGATCCTCGTCGAGGGGGGTCTCCCCGGTCGAGTCCGTGCGAGAGCGGGGGAGGTCGGCCAGCAGGCCGAGCACGTACGAGGTGGAGGCGGCCGGGGAATCGGCGAACAGGGTGCCGATCCGGTACTGGACGGCCCGCGGCCCACCTCCCACCGCACTGGTGTGCCGCCACACCTCCACGCCGGGCTCCCGGACGGCGTCCAGCAGCAGGCCCATGTGCTGCTCGGCGAGCCCGGGGTCACCCGCTGCCAGCGCGTGCACCGCCGCCGCGCGCAGCTGCGGTTCGGGATCGCCCAGCAGCCCGCGCAGCAGGGAATGGGCCTCGGCCCCTCGGGGCCCCGCCGGCTCCCGCCGGACCGCCGTGCCGAGGGCGACGACGAGGTCGAGACGGGTCGCGAGGTCGCTCTCCGTCCGCCAGCGCTCCAGCAGGGCGGGCAGGACGGTCTCCCCGGGGCTCGTGCAGTCGGCGAGGATGTCGGCGGCCACCCGCCGGAACTCGGCCTCGGGGACGGCCAGCAGGGCGAGCACTTCGGGCAACGCCCGCTCCCAGGCCGCCGCCCAGCCCGGGGCGACGTACCGCTCCTCGACCCGTCCGGCCTCCGCCGCCAGCACCGAGACGATCTCCAGCACCGTGCGCCGGCACGGAACGTCCTGCCGGGCTCCCAGCCGTAGCAGGAAGGGCAACGCGGCCGGGGCGGCGGGGCAGATCCAGCCGCCCTGGTGGAAGAGCAGGTTGAGCAGGTCGTCCGCCGCCGACTCCGCGTCCTGCGGATCCGGGCCCGCGCAGCGGCGCAGCAGAGGGGGTACGTCCTCGGCCGCCCCGTAGTTGTGCTTCAGCCCCGCCCAGTCGACCGCGTCGAGTCCCTCCCACATGCGAGGGGACCCTACTACCGCCCCACCGCCGTCGGGACGAGGGCGCTGGGGCAGGTGGGGCGGGGGCGTCGAAATATTCCGTGCCATGCCCATCGGCCGAGGTGCAGACTCGCTGCATGGCGGACATGCGAGCGTTCCGGGACGAGGTCCGTGGCTGGGCGGCCGGCGGCCCCGGCGGGACGGCGAGTGATCTGGCGGTGCGGCTGGGGGTGCGGACGGCGGTGCTGCTGGAAGGCCCGAGTGACCTCGCGGCCGTCGAGGCGCTGGCCGCCCGGCGTGGCCGGGACCTGGCTGCCGAGGGCGTGTGCGTCGTGCCGATGGGCGGGGCGATGAGCGTCGGCCGCTACACCGGCCTCCTCGGCCCGTCCGGCCTCGGCCTGCGCCTGGCAGGACTGTGCGACGAGGGCGAGCAGCGCTTCTACGACCGCGCCCTGCAGCGGGCCCGGGCGGCGTCGCAGTCGGCCTTCTTCGTCTGCGTGCGAGACCTGGAGGACGAGCTCATCCGCGCGCTGGGTACGGCGAGGGTCGAGGAGATCGTCCGCACCGAGGGCGACCTGCGTGCCTGGCAGACCTTCCTGCGCCAGCCCGCACAGCACGGCCGGCCCCGGCCGCAGCAGTTGCGGCGCTTCCTCGGCACCAAGAAGGGCCGCAAGATCCGCTACGGCCACCTCCTCGTCGAGGCCCTGGACCCCGAACAGGTACCGGCGCCCCTCGACGACCTCCTCGCGAGCCTGTGACCGACGCCCGCCCCTGACGGCAGCAGCCGGCCAAAAAGCCGCACCACGAGTCTCCGTGCATACCCACTCGGCGAGATTGCATAAACGTGCAGCGAAACGTATAGTCATGCCGTCTAAGAGGAGGTTTCCATGGCGGTACGTGCGGCAGTGGCCGGAGCGAGTGGATACGCGGGCGGGGAACTGCTGCGTCTGCTCCTGGCGCACCCCGAGGTGGAGATAGGGGCCCTGACCGGCAACTCGAACGCCGGGCAGCGGCTCGGTGCGCTGCAGCCGCACCTGCTGCCCCTCGCCGACCGCGTACTCCAGGAGACCACGACCGAGGTGCTGGCCGGGCAGGGCCGGCGGCATGATGTGGTTTTTCTCGCCCTGCCCCACGGACAGTCCGCCGCCGTCGCCGAGCAGCTCGGGCCGGATGTGCTGGTCGTCGACATGGGGGCCGACTTCCGGCTGAAGGACGCGGGTGACTGGGAGACGTTCTACGGCTCCCCGCACGCCGGCACCTGGCCGTACGGTCTCCCCGAACTGCCGGGTGGCCGCGCTCCGCTTACGGGGGCCAAGCGCATCGCGGTACCGGGCTGCTACCCCACCGCCGTCTCGCTCGCCCTCTTCCCGGCCTACGCCGCCGGCCTCGCCGAGCCCGAGGCCGTGATCGTCGCCGCCTCCGGCACGTCCGGCGCGGGCAAGGCGCCCAAGCCGCATCTGCTGGGCAGCGAGGTCATGGGCTCCATGTCGCCGTACGGCGTCGGCGGCGGTCACCGGCACACGCCCGAGATGATCCAGAACCTCAGCGCGGCGGCGGGCGAGCGGGTCTCCGTCTCCTTCACGCCGACCCTCGCGCCGATGCCCCGCGGCATCCTCGCCACGTGCACCGCGAGCGCGCGCCCCGGCGTCACGGCGGACTCCGTCCGCGCCGCGTACGAGAAGGCCTTCGCCGACGAGCCGTTCGTCCACCTCCTCCCCGAGGGGCAGTGGCCGGCCACGGCGTCCGTCTACGGTTCGAACGCCGTTCAGGTGCAGGTCGCATTCGACGCCGCCGCGAACCGCATCATCGCGATCAGTGCCATCGACAACCTGACCAAGGGCACGGCCGGTGGTGCCGTCCAGAGCATGAACATCGCCCTCGGGTTTCACGAGAACACCGGGCTTTCCACGATCGGAGTCGCACCGTGAGTGTCACGGCAGCAAAGGGATTCACGGCGGCGGGCATCGCCGCCGGGATCAAGGAGAACGGCAACCCGGACCTGGCCCTCGTGGTCAACACCGGGCCCCGCCGATCCGCCGCGGGCGTCTTCACCTCCAACCGCGTCAAGGCCGCGCCGGTGCTGTGGTCCGAGCAGGCCCTGAAGGGCGGTCAGGTCTCCGCGGTCGTCCTCAACTCCGGTGGCGCCAACGCCTGTACGGGACCCAAGGGCTTCCAGGACACGCACGCCACCGCCGAGAAGGTCGCCGAGGTGCTCGGCCGGGGCGCCATCGAGGTCGCCGTCTGCTCGACCGGCCTCATCGGTGTGCTGCTGCCCATGGACAAGCTGCTCCCCGGCGTCGAGACCGCCGCCGCCCAGCTCTCCGAGCACGGCGGCGAGAAGGCCGCCATCGCCATCAAGACCACCGACACCGTGCACAAGACGTCCGTCGTGACCAAGGACGGCTGGACGGTCGGCGGAATGGCGAAGGGCGCCGGCATGCTCGCCCCCGGCCTCGCCACCATGCTCGTCGTCCTCACCACCGACGCCGCCCTCGACAGCGACGTACTGGACACGGCGCTGCGCGCCGCCACCAAGGTCACCTTCGACCGCGTCGACTCCGACGGCTGCATGTCCACCAACGACACCGTGCTGCTGCTCGCCTCCGGCGCGGCCGAAGTCACCCCGGGGTACGAGGAGTTCGCCGAGGCCGTACGGGCCGTCTGCGACGACCTCGGGCAGCAGCTGATCCGGGACGCCGAGGGCGCCAGCAAGGACATCAAGGTCGAGGTGGTCAACGCCGCGACCGAGGACGACGCCGTCGAGGTGGGCCGCTCCATCGCCCGCAACAACCTCCTCAAGTGCGCCATCCACGGCGAGGACCCCAACTGGGGCCGCGTGCTCTCCGCGATCGGCACGACGTCCGCCGCCTTCGAGCCGGACCAGCTCAACGTCGCCATCAACGGCGTCTGGGTGTGCAAGAACGGCGGCGTCGGCGAGGACCGGGAGAAGGTCGACATGCGCTACCGCGAGGTGCACATCGTCGCCGACCTCGCCGCCGGCTCCGAGACCGCCACGATCTGGACCAACGACCTCACCGCCGACTACGTCCACGAGAACAGCGCCTACTCCTCATGAGCACCACGCGTAAGCACACCGCGCTCCCCAAGGCCCAGATCCTCATCGAGGCGCTGCCCTGGCTGGTCCGCCACAACGGCAAGACCGTCGTCATCAAGTTCGGCGGCAACGCCATGATCGACGAGGACCTGAAGGCCGCGTTCGCCCAGGACGTCGTGTTCCTGCACCACGCCGGCCTCAAGCCCGTCGTCGTGCACGGCGGCGGCCCGCAGATCAGCGCCGCCCTCGACCAGCACGGCATCGTCAGCGAGTTCAAGGCCGGGCTCCGGGTCACCACCGAAGAGGCCATGGACGTCGTACGGATGGTGCTGGCCGGGCAGGTCCAGCGCGAGCTCGTCGGACTGCTCAACCAACACGGGCCGCTGGCCGTGGGGCTGACCGGCGAGGACGCGCACACCATCACCGCCACCAAGCACCAGCCCGAGATCGACGGCGAGTTGGTCGACATCGGGCGGGTGGGCGAGATCACCGAGATCGACACGGGCGCGATCGAGGCCCTGCTCGCCGACGGCCGTATCCCGGTCGTCTCCTCGATCGCCCGGAGCCAGGACGACGGACATGTCTACAACGTCAATGCTGATACGGCGGCTGCGGCACTCGCTGCTGCTCTGGGCGCCGAAACCCTCATGGTCCTCACGGACGTCGAGGGCCTCTACGAGGACTGGCCCCACTCCGACGAGGTGATCAGCCGCCTCACCGCTTCCCAACTGGAGAAGCTGCTGCCGGAGTTGAGCTCCGGCATGGTGCCGAAGATGGAGGGCTGCCTGCACGCCGTACGCAACGGCGTCACCACCGCCCGCGTCATCGACGGCCGGGTCCAGCACTCGATCCTGCTGGAGATCTTCACCGACGAAGGCATCGGCACGATGGTCGTGCCGGACGCGCAAGAGGGGGATGCCGGATGACCGAGACGGCGACGAACGCAGAGCTCACCCAGCGGTGGCAGGGCTCGCTGATGAACAACTACGGCACCCCGAGGCTCCCTCTCGTGCGCGGTGAGGGCGTCAAGGTCTGGGACACCGAGGGCAAGCAGTACTTCGACTGGATCGGCGGCATCGCCACCAACGCGCTCGGCCACGCCCACCCGGCGATCGTCGAGGCCGTGAGCCGGCAGATCGCGTCCCTCGGCCACATCTCCAACTTCTTCATGGCCGAGCCGACCGTCGCCCTCGCCGAACGGCTGCTGCAGCTCTTCGGCCGGGACGGCAAGGTCTTCTTCTGCAACTCCGGCGCCGAGGCCAACGAGGCCGCGTTCAAGATCGGCCGGCTGACCGGGCGGACCCACGTCGTCGCCACCGAGGGCGGCTTCCACGGCCGCACGATGGGCGCCCTCGCGATGACCGGCCAGGCCGGCAAGCGGGAGCCGTTCCTGCCGCTGCCCGGCGACGTCACGCACGTGCCGTTCGGCGACGCGCAGGCGCTGGCCGCCGCGGTCACCGACGAGACCGCCCTCGTGATCATCGAGCCGATCCAGGGCGAGCTCGGGGTCGTGGTGCCGCCGGCCGGCTATCTGAAGGCGGCGCGGGCGATCACCGCCGCCAGCGGTGCGCTGCTCGTCCTCGACGAGGTGCAGACCGGCATCGGCCGTACCGGGCACTGGTTCGAGTACCAGGCCCACGAGGGCGTGCTGCCCGACGTCGTCACGCTCGCCAAGCAGCTCGGCGGCGGGCTGCCGCTGGGTGCGACGGTCGCCTTCGGGCGGGCCGCGGAGCTGCTGCAGCCCGGTCACCACGGGACGACCTTCGGCGGCAACCCGGTCGCGTGTGCCGCGGGACTGGCCGTTTTGGACACCATCGCGAACGACGGGTTGCTGGAGAACGTCAAGCGGCAGAGCGAGAAGTTGCGGGACGGGATCGAGGCGCTGGGCCACCCGTTGATCGATTATGTCCGGGGCGCGGGACTACTCCTGGGTATCGTGCTCACCGAGCCGCTCGCCGCCAAGGTGCAGCAGGCGGCTCAGGACGCCGGTTTCCTGGTGAACGCGCCCGCCCCCGATGTCGTACGGCTCATGCCGCCGCTGAACCTCGGTGACGACGAAGTGGAGGCGCTTCTTCAGGCCCTTCCCGGCATCCTTGACGCGGCCAACGGGGACGGATGATCCGGGAAATGAGACGACGATGAGTCAGGCGCAGGACCACGAGCACAACGGGGCCGCCGGGCCTGCCGTGCCGCAGACCCGCACCGCACGCCACCGCCGGATCGTGGACATCCTCAACCGGCAACCCGTGCGGTCGCAGAGCCAGTTGGCGAAGCTGCTCGCCGACGACGGGCTGAGCGTCACCCAGGCGACGCTCTCCCGGGATCTGGACGAGCTCAACGCGGTGAAGATCCGTAACAACGAGGGCGATCTGATCTACGCGGTGCCCAGTGAGGGGGGTTTTCGGACCCCCCGTGCGCCGCTGGGCGAGTCGGCCAAGGAGGAGCGGATGCGGCGGCTCTCCCAGGAGTTGCTGATCTCCGCGGAGGCTTCCGCGAACCTCGTGGTCCTGCGTACCCCTCCGGGGGCCGCGCAGTTCTTGGCCTCGGCCATTGATCAGGCTGAGCTGCAGGACATTCTCGGCACGATCGCCGGTGACGACACGTTGCTGCTGATCAGTCGGAATCCTACGGGGGGTCAGGCGCTGGCTGATCATCTGCTGCGGTTGGCTCAGAACGGGCACTGATCGCCGTAGGCGTGCGGGGAGGTCACCCGAGTCGCGAGGCCAGGCCTCCTGTGCAGCGGACCTCGTCCCCTGCCGTGATCAGCAGCGCCTCCACGTCCGGCAACGACTCCAGCCAGCGCAAACCCTGTCGCGAACCCATCGCGAAAGCCGCCGTCGCCCAGCAGTCCGCCCAGGTCAGGTGTGGGGCCACCACGGTGACCGCCACCAGGTCCGTCACCGCTGAGCGGCCCGTGCGGGGGTCGACTATGTGGGCGCCGCGTTCCGAGGTGCCGGATGTGGCGACCGCCAGTTCGTCCAGGCCGGCGGCGGAGATGACCGCCGCGAGGCCGCCCGGGCGGAGGGGGTCGGAGACTCCTACGCGCCAGGGGCGCTGTGCGCCCGGTACGCCGAGGAGTTGGACGTCGCCGCCGCCGTTGACGCTGACGCCGCTGACGCCGGGGACCTTCGCCAGGCGGCGGGCCGCGCGTTCGACCGACCAGCCCTTGACGATGCCGGTCGGGTCGAGGCGGCCCTCGTACGACGTGCTGAACCAGCCCTCGCTGAGCCGCTCCGCCTCGGCACCCAGTTCGAGTACCTCGGCGACCTCCGGATCGCACCGCTCGACGGTCAGCTCGCCGCGCGCCAGCAGGGAGATCTGGCTGTCGTCGCGGTAGGTGCTGAACACCTCGTCGACCCGGTGCAGTGCGGTGACCGCCTCTTCCAGTGCCGACTTGACGGCACCGGGTTCCCCGCCGCGGACGTCGAAGGAGAAGACCGTCCCCATGACCTCCTCCGCATGACGTACCGCGGCGGGAGCTTCTGTCGGTTCCGCCACCGTGTCAGCCACCGGCCTGGTCCAGGGCCGACTGGAGGGATTCCTTGTAGCCGGCGCTGGTGTACGTGGCTCCGGAGACCGCGTCGATGTCGGCGCTGCCCGCCGCCACGGCAGCCTGGTTGAGCTTCGGTACGGCGTTCGCGGTGACCTGGTCGCTCTGGCCGCCCTTGGGCGTCTGCACCGCCTCGGCCTTGGTGATCTTTCCGCCGTTGACGGTGATCCGGACCTGGACCGGCCCGTACTGCGTCTGGGCGACGCTGCCGGTGACGGTACGGACCTGGGCGGCGCCCGACCCTTGCGAACCGGAGCCCTGCGACCCGGAGCCCTGTGACCCCGAGCCCTGCGACGAACCGGCGCTCGCCTTCGCCTTGTCGATGGCCGACTGGAGGGATTCCTTGTAGCCGGCGCTGGTGTACGTCGCTCCGGAGACCGCGTCGATGTTCGCGCTCTGCGCGGTGACCGTCGCCTGGTTGAGCTTGGGTACGGCGTTCGCCGTGATCTGGTCGCTCTGGCCGCCCTTGGGCGCCTGGACGGCCTCCGCCTGGGTGATCTTCCCGTTGGCCACGGTCAGCCGCACCTGCACGGCCCCGTACTGGGTCTGCGCCGCGTCACCGGTGACCGTGCCGCTGCCGGCGGCCTGGGCGCCGCCCTGCGGCGACTGCGCCGCGACGGGTGGTGCCCCGCCCGCGGCCTGTGCGGAGGCCGGGTCGGTCGCCGGCTTCAGCGACAGCAGCAGCACGATCCCGGACACGGTGGCCGCGCCGGCCAGCACGACACGTCGGATGGGGTGACTCTTCCTCATGGCTCCTACAGCTCCTGAAGTCTTTTGAGTCCCGTCGCTCACATCTCGAACGACTCGTGATGGATGCGGCGGGCGGGCACACCCGCGCCGCGCAGTGCTTCGTAGACGGACTGCGCGAAGCCGGCCGGCCCGCACATGAACACGTCGTGCTTGTCGATGTCGGGCAGCTTCTGGAGCAGCCGCTCCGCGGAGATGTCCGGCCGCTCGCCGTCCGGGCTGTTGACCGCGTACATCAGCCGGGCACCGCGCTCGTCGGCGATGGCCGCGAGCTCGTCCCACAGCGCCAGGTCCTGGGTGCTGTTGGCCCGGTAGAGCAGGGTGATGTCGCCGGACGCGCCGGGCAGCGTCTCGAACAGGGCCCGCATCGGCGTGATACCGACCCCGCCCGCCACCAGCAGCACCTTGCCCCGGCTGCGGCGCTGGGCGGTCATCGCGCCGTACGGCCCCTCGGCCCACACCTTGGTGCCGGGCTTCAGGTCGCGCAGCCGCGAGGTGTGGTCGCCGATCGCCTTGACCGTGATCCGCAGCATGTCGGGGCGAGGCGCCGCCGACAACGAGTAGGGATGGGAACTGAACCTCATCCCCGGCGCCTTGAACCGCCACCGGAAGAACTGCCCGGCCTCCGCACCCATGCGGTGCAGCTTGCGCCCGCCGATCAGCACCGACACGATGCCCGGCGTCTCCTCGATGACCGCCTCGACGTACATCCGGTGCCGCAGGTTGAGGCGGATCGGGGTGAGGATCCGGTACCAGACCACCAGCGCGGTCACGGCCCCGTACAGCCCGTACCAGAAGGTCTTCGCGGACGGCTCGACGGCGAACTCGTTGCCGGTGGTGATCTGGTGCCAGAACGTCAGGTACACCGCCGCGTACGTGAGCAGGTGCACGTGGTACCAGGTGTCGTACGGGATCCGGCGGCGGATCCCGCCGATCGAGATGAACGCGATGAAGAACAGCAGCCCGGTGCCGATGGCCGCCTTGCCCATGTCCGGCAGCGTGTTGACCGAGTCGATCGTCTGCTGGACGACGTCGCCGAGCGTCTTGCCGGCCTGGAGCGCGTACGCCCACATGGTGAGGAAGACATGCGCGATGACCAGGCAGATCGTGTACCGGCCGCTCATCGCGTGCCACCGCGCGACCCGGTCCGAGCCCACCCGCCGCTCCAGCGCGGGCACCCGGGCCATCTGCAGCACGACGAGCGCCATGAGATAGCCGGCCAGCAGACCGGTGATCCGCCCGGCGGCGAGGATCTTGGCGGTGTTGTCCGCGAGGGACGGCGTGTTGTCCCACCACAGCCACAGCACCGCCGCCGCGCCCGCCCATAGGGCGATCACCAGCGGGACGGCCGGTGAGCGGCGCGGGCGGATGCGGCGCATCGTCTGGCGGCGAGCGGCACGGCCGCCTGCGAGCGTGGTGGTCACGGTTCCTCCGGGGACGGGAGCAAGGGGAGTGCGTGATGGGCGTGGTCCCTTGGCCCTGAGATACGTGCGGGGAGGTCCGTGTGTTCAGTGGGGCTTGCCCGGTGATTGCCCAGCGCTTCTTCAGTGCTCGCTCAGTACCGGGTGATCGCCGTGGTGCCGCTCGCCGTCCCGATCGCGATGTGCGGCCTCTGCCCGGGATCGGCCCAGTCGAGGATGCGCTTCATCGCCGCCCGCGGCACCGACACACAACCGGCTGTCGCCCCACGCCCGTTGACATGCAGGAAGATCCCGGCACCCCGCCCCTTCACCGGACGCTCGTAGTTGAACCCGATGACGAGCGCGTACGAGTACCTCGCTCCGTAGGCGATGAGGTGCTCGGCCTCCGCGGCGCGGCAGTGCGCGGGGCGCGGCTCGGTCCAGCGGTTGTACGCACGGGAGTCGTTGTCCTGGCACCACCAGGAGTCCCGGTCGACACGGCGGTACCGGTACGCCGTACCGGGCGGTGCCGCCTCGATGCCGAAGGCGTACGGCAGCCCGTACAGCCCCGTGGGCGTCGTGTTCGTGCTCTGCTTCCGCCCGGCCCCCTCGACGAGCCCTTTCGCCCCGAAGCGGGCCGGCGCCGAACCGGTCTTCACCCACTGCCCGTCGACGCGATCCCACCAGGTGACCGTCCCCGACGTCGAGCCGGTCCTCGGTGCCACCGCGGTGATCAGCTGGGTACCGCCCCCGGTGTCGGCCATGCGTGCGGGCAGCGGTCGTGGCGGTCCTTCGCCCGGCGCGGCGCCGAGCGCGAGGAGAGACACGGACGCGAGGGCGACGACACCGGGGCGCATGGCTCAGACGCTAGACGGAGGCAGCGGCAACGGCAGCCCGGGTAGGCCATCCAGGCTCGTCGCGATGTGCTCCTTCTTGGCGAAGTACGCGCTGAGCGAGTCGTCGTCCTCGCGCGCGAACCGCCTCGCGTGCAGGTCGCGGTCCTCGTCGTACGTCATGAGGGGCACCGCGTACCCGCAGGAGTCGCGAACGAGCTCGGCCCGCACCACGATGATCGCGCGCAGGCCGTGCAGGGACGGGTCGATGTCGGGAAAGTGCCCGAGCAGATCCTTGAACCGTGGGTCGTCGCGCAGGACGGCCTCACCGCGGCCGTGCACGCGGACGATGTTGGGCGGGCCCTGGAAGGCGCACCACATGAGGGTGATCCGGCCGTTCTCCCGCAGGTGCGCGATGGTCTCGGCGTTGGAGCCGGCGAAGTCGAGGTAGGCCAGGGTGAGTTCGTCGAGGATCGCGAAGGAACCCTTGAGGCCCTTGGGGGAGAGGTTGACCGTGCCGTCGGCGGACAGGGGAGCGGTCGAGGTGAAGAAGAGGGGCTGCTCCTCGATGAAGGTGCGGAGCCTGCCGTCTATGCGCTCATAAGTTTTTCCCACGTTCATCGAGTATGGACGTAGGTCGTTCGCCTGTCTAAGGGATTCGCCTGTCCGCGCGCAGACGACACGGCCGCCCCGGCCGCCCCGGCCGGCGTGCCAACGGGGCGGCCGGGGCGGCCTGTCACGTCACTTGGTGAGCGTGCAGGCGGCCAGGGAGTTCAGTCCCTGCGGCTTGGCCGCCGTGCGGCCGATGGAGATGGCGATGCGGTCGATCGTCGACACCCGCTTGTCCTTGAGGGGGCCGAGGATGGCGTTCTGGACGAAGTTGGGTCCGCCCTGGCCGACCGAGGAAGCGAGTCGCTTGTTGGCCTCCTGGATCTGGGTGTTGAGCAGGGCCAGGTTGCGGTCGACCTCGGCCTTCGCGGACGCGGGGACCGCCGGGAGCTTCGACTTCACGTCCGGGCAGGAGATGCTGCCGGCGGCGTTGGTGTTGCCCGCGTTGCCTGCATTCCCGGTGTTGCCGGTGTTCCCCGTGTTGCCGCCGGCCTGCTTGGTCGGCGTCGCGCTCGGGGTCGCGGCAGCCGCGTTGCCGTTGCCGTTGAGGGTGCACGGTGCCAGCGCGTCCAGGCCCTGCGGCTTGGCGGCCGTGCGGCCGATGGCCGTCGCGATGCGGTTGACCGTCGCCACCCGCTTGTCCTTGAGGGGGCCGAGGATGGCGTTCTGCACGAAGTTGGGCCCACCCTGGCCCACGGTGTCGGCCAGCCGCTTGTTGGCCTCCTGGATCTGGGTGTTGAGCAGCGTGAGGTTGCGGTCGACCTCGGCTTTCGCCGAGGCCGGGACCGCGGGCAGCTTCGACTTCACGTCGGGGCACGTGATGGTGCCGGGTCCGGCCAGCGTGCGGGCGTTCGTGCCGCCGCTCTTCGAAGACGCGGTCGTCTGCCCGGCGAGGGCGAAACCGGCGATCACCGTGCCGGACAGCGCTACCGCGGCAGCGCCGCCGATGAACGCGACGCGACGCTTGTTGTACTTCGGAAGAGCCCTGGACATGCGGATGCCTCACTCGGGTTCGGGGTGTCGTCGTTTACAAACGCGGCGCCTGCGTTCGGCGAGAGATACGGGTAAGCGGTTTCCCGTGTTCAAAGGATCTTCAAATTTCCCGCCGCAGTCGGCCGAGATTGACGAATCATGCGGAGCTCTGCATACTCATGCATGTCCAGTGTGGTGAGCGCGCACTAGCCTGACGACCGCCTCCCCGTTCACGCCACGGGGAGGCGGTGCCACATACGCAGACCCTCCCGAGGAGCGCAGCAAGTGAGCAGCAACAGCGGTGACGTCCGGCTCTGGGGCGGCCGTTTCGCCGACGGTCCCGCCGAGGCCCTGGCCAAGCTGTCCGCGTCCGTCCACTTCGACTGGCGGCTGGCCCCGTACGACATCGCCGGTTCGCGTGCCCACGCGCGCGTGCTGCACAAGGCGGGGCTGCTCACGCAGGACGAGCTGACCCGCATGATCGCCGGGCTCGACCAACTGGAGGCGGACGTCGCCGACGGCTCCTTCGTGGGCACGATCGCCGACGAGGACGTCCACACCGCCCTGGAGCGGGGCCTGCTGGAGCGCCTCGGCCCGGATCTGGGCGGCAAGCTGCGCGCGGGCCGGTCCCGGAACGACCAGGTGGCCACCCTCTTCCGGATGTACCTCCGCGACCACGCCCGCATCATCGGCGGCCTGATCGCCGACCTCCAGGACGCGCTGATCGGCCTCGCCGAGGCCCACCCGGACGTGGCGATGCCCGGCCGCACCCACCTCCAGCACGCCCAGCCGGTGCTCTTCGCCCACCACGTCCTGGCCCACGTCCAGTCCCTCACCCGGGACGCGGAGCGGCTGCGTCAGTGGGACGAGCGGACGGCCGTCTCGCCGTACGGCTCGGGCGCCCTGGCGGGTTCCTCGCTCGGCCTGGACCCGGAGGCGGTGGCGAAGGACCTCGGC
This sequence comes from Streptomyces sp. T12, assembly GCF_028736035.1. Classification (NCBI taxonomy): domain Bacteria; kingdom Bacillati; phylum Actinomycetota; class Actinomycetes; order Kitasatosporales; family Streptomycetaceae; genus Streptomyces; species Streptomyces sp. T12. The sequence goes on along the minus strand of NZ_CP117866.1, from coordinate 1,889,741 downwards.
TTCGAGCACGGGTCCGCCGCCAACTCGATCGACGGCACGGCGTCCCGTGACTTCGTCGCCGAGTTCGCCTTCATCACCGCGATGATCGGGGTGAACCTCTCCCGGATCGCCGAGGAGGTCATCATCTGGAACACGAAGGAGTTCTCCTTCGTGACCCTGCACGACGCGTTCTCCACGGGCTCGTCGATCATGCCGCAGAAGAAGAACCCGGACATCGCGGAGCTGGCGCGCGGCAAGAGCGGCCGCCTGATCGGCAACCTGACGGGCCTGATGGCCACGCTCAAGGCCCTGCCCCTCGCCTACAACCGCGACCTCCAGGAGGACAAGGAGCCGGTCTTCGACTCCTGCGACCAGCTGGAGGTCCTGCTCCCCGCCTTCACCGGCATGATGGCCACCCTCACCGTCAACCGCGAGCGCATGGAGGAACTGGCCCCGGCCGGCTTCTCCCTCGCCACCGACATCGCCGAGTGGCTGGTCAAGCAGGGCGTCCCGTTCCGGGTCGCGCACGAGGTCGCCGGTGAGTGCGTCAAGGTCGCCGAGTCCGAGGGCAAGGAACTGGATGGCCTGACGGACGAGCAGTTCGCGAAGATCTCGGCCCACCTGACGCCGGAGGTCCGGACGGTCCTCAACGTCCCGGGCGCCCTGGCCTCCCGCAACGGCCGGGGAGGTACGGCCCCGAGCGCGGTGGCGGTCCAGTTGGCCGAGGTGAAGCAGAGCGTGGCAGTCCAGCACGAGTGGGCGACGGCCAAGAACAAGTAGTGCTCGCGCGTTAGCCCCCCAAGGGCCGCAGGCCCTTTGGGGGCGCGGGGAACTGCGCGACAAGCCACAACGTCGCCGCACCCGCCAAACGCACCCCACGAACCGAGCTCTTGCGCGAGAGTCGAAGGTCATCGCGAGGGTACGTTGGTCGAAGCCGTACCGGACCCGACCGAAACGGAGCCCGCGATGCCCTTCGCCCGACTGGCAACAGCGACGACCCCGACCTGCCACATCGGACTCGGCCTCGCCGCCGTCGGCCGCCCCGGCTACATCAACCTCGGCCGAGACGAAGACCTCGGAGACAACCGCAGCGTCGAAGCGCTGCGCACCCGCACCCACGAACTCCTCGACGCCGCCTACGCCCAGGGCGTCCGCTATTTCGACGCGGCCCGCTCCTACGGCCGCTCCGAGGAGTTCCTCGCCGACTGGCTGCACGCCCGCCCCGACATCGACGACATCGTCGTAGGCAGCAAGTGGGGCTACACCTACACCGCCGGCTGGTCCACCGACGCCGAGAAGCACGAGGTCAAGGACCACACCCTCGCGACGTACGAGCGCCAGCGCGCCGAGACCGACGCCCTGCTCGGCGACCGGCTCGACCTCAACCAGATCCACTCGGTGACCCCGGACAGTCCCGCCCTCACCGACAAGGACCTCCACGCCAGGCTGGCCGAAGCCGCCGCCCAGGGCCTCACCATCGGCTTCTCCACCAGCGGCCCCGCCCAGGCCGACGCGATCCGCGCCGCCCTCGCCGTGACGGTCGACGGCGAGCCCCTCTTCCGTACCGTCCAGTCGACGTACAACGCCCTGGAGACCTCGGCCGCCCCCGCCCTCGCCGAGGCTCACGACGCCGGGCTCACGGTGATCGTCAAGGAAGGCATGGCCAACGGGCGGCTCGCGGACCCGTACGCACCGGACGCGCTGAAGGCCGTAGCCGAAGAAACGTCTCTGGGCTGCGACGCGGTCGCCCTCGCCCTGATCCTGCGCGAGCCCTGGGCCGGTGTGGTCCTCTCCGGCGCCGCGACGACCGTACAGCTCGCGTCCAACCTGCACGCCGCCGTGGTCGACCTCGACGAAGGCCAGCTGGAACGGCTCGCCGTGCTGGTCGAGGAGCCGGGCGCGTACTGGGGGCGGCGCGGGCAGCTGCCCTGGCACTGACGCGCGCCACTGATCCGTGGGAGGAGTCATGGGTGTGAGCCACGCATGCCCAGTGTGAGACATCAATGTCTCACATGCGCTATCTTTGTCTCATGGCCGTCGATCGTGACCACGTACTCCGCAGTGCCGCAGCCCTGCTGACCCGCAAATCCACCGCGACCATGGACGAGGTCGCCAAGGCCGCCGGGATCAGCCGGGCCACGCTGCACCGGCACTTCGCCGGGCGCGACGCGCTCGTGCGGGCGCTGGAGGCGCTCGGTATCGCGGAGTGCGAGGCAGCGGTGGACGCGGCGCGGCTGGACGAGGGGGCGGCGAGTGACGCGGTACGACGCCTGGTCCGCGAGATCGAGTCCGCCGCCGGACTCCTCGCCTTCCTCTACACCGAGAACCAACTGTTCGAGGGCGAGGAGCAGCACGAGGGCTGGTCCAGGATCGACGGCCGTATCGCCGCGCTGTTCCGGCGCGGACAGGACAGCGGCGAGTTCCGGATCGACCTCACGCCCGCGTGGCTCACCGAGGCCCTGTTCGGGCTGCTCGCCTCCGGCGCCTGGGTCGTGCAGAGCGGCAAGGTCGCCCCCAACGACTTCCACCACATGATCGTCGAGCTGTTGCTCGGCGGCGCACTCAGAAGAGAGGAATCATGACCAGCACCCTGCAGCCGGCCACCACGACCGAGGCGGTGAAGCGCCCGGGCCGCTGGCTCGCGCTGTCCGTCCTCGTGCTCGCCGTGCTGCTGGTGGCCGTGGACGCGACCGTCCTCGGCCTCGCGACCCCTTACATCAGCGAGGACCTGAAGCCCTCCGGCACCCAGCTGCTGTGGATAGGCGACGTCTACTCGTTCGTCATCGCAGGTCTGCTGGTGTCGATGGGCAGCCTCGGCGACCGCATCGGCCGCAAGCGGATCCTGCTCGTCGGCGCCACGGCGTTCGGTGCGATATCCGTGCTCAACGCGTATGCGACGACGCCTGAACTGATGATCCTGGCCCGGGCGTTGCTCGGTGTCGCGGGCGCCACCCTGATGCCCGCCACGCTCGCCCTGATCCGCAACCTCTTCCACGACCCGCGCGAACGCAGCCTCGCCGTCGGCATCTGGGGCGCGACCGCCTCCGCCGGTACGGCCGTCGGCCCCATCGTCGGTGGCTTCCTGCTCGAACACTTCTGGTGGGGCTCGGTCTTCCTGATCAACCTGCCGGTGATGGTGGTCCTCGTCCTCGTCGGCAGCAAGCTGCTGCCCGAATCGCGCAACCCGAGTTCCGGCCCGTGGGACCTGGTCAGCGTCGCACTGTCCCTCGTCGGCATGGTCGGCATCGTGTACGCCGTCAAGGAGGCCGCCACACACGGCTTCGCGTGGGCCACGCTCGCCGTGGGCCTGCTGGGCGCGGCCGCGCTGTACGGCTTCGTCCGCCGCCAGTTCACCCTGCCGACCCCGCTGCTGGACATGCGGCTGTTCCGCCACCGCGGCTTCAGCGGCGCGGTGCTCGCCGACCTGCTGACCATCCTCGGCCTGTCCGGCCTGGTGTTCTTCCTCTCCCAGTTCCTGCAACTCGTGCAGGGCAGGGGCCCGTTCGAGGCGGGTCTGGCCGAACTGCCCGCCGCGATCGGCGCGGTGGTGGCCGGCCTGCTCGCCGGCCGCGCGGCCCGCCGCTTCTCGGTACGGGTCGTCGTCTCCGGCGGTCTCGCGGCGATCGGCCTCGCCCTGGCCGCGCTCACGGTGATCGACCGCGCGACGGGTTATCCGCTGCTCGGCGCAGCCCTCCTGGTGGTCGGCGTCGGCGCGGGGTTCTCGTTCACCGTGACGTCCGACGTGATCCTCTCCAGCGTGCCGAAGGAGCAGGCGGGGGCGGCGTCGGCGGTATCGGAGACGGCGTACGAGTTGGGCGCCGCTCTGGGTATCGCCGTACTGGGTTCGATCGTGACCGGTGTGTACCGGGACTTCACCGGCCCGGCGGGCACTCCGGCGGAGGCACACGAGTCGCTGGGCGGCGCGGTGGAGGTGGCAGCGGGGCTGCCCGCGCAGACGTCGGAGGCGTTGTTGGACGCGGCCCGGCAGTCCTTCGTGGACGGCCTGGCACTCGCAGCGGGGGTCGGCGCAGCGGTGCTGCTCACTGCGGCGGTCGCGGCGTGGTTCCTCCTCCGCGGCCAACGGCTGGGCAACGCCGCTTAGGGGCGCGGGGCTGTATCGATTTGCGGCTCCGCCGCGTGGGCGCGAGGAACCACAGAGGAACCACACACGACCCGCAGTCGCCGTACTCGAGAACCGAAACGGCGCTACGCCGCCTCTTTGGCCTTGCTCGCGTACATGTCCACGTACTCCTGCCCGGACAGCCGCATGACCTCGGCCATCACCGAGTCGGTGACCGCCCGCAGCACGTAACGGTCCCGGTCCATCCCCTCGTACCGGGAGAACTCCATGGCCTCGCCGAAGCGGACCGTCACCTTGCGAGGCCGGGGCATCCCCGCCCCACCCGGCTGGATCTTGTCGGTGCCGATCATGGCGAACGGCACGACCGGCGCCCCGGTCATCAGCGTCAGCCGCGCGATGCCGGTGCGCCCCCGGTACAGCCGCCCGTCGGGAGACCTCGTGCCCTCGGGGTAGATGCCGAAGACCTTGCCCTCCTCCAGGATGCGGCGCCCGGTCATCAGGGCCGCGACACCGCCCCGGCCGCCGTCGCGGTCGACCGGGATCATGCCGACGCCGGTGAAGAACCAGGCCATCAGGCGGCCCTTGAGGCCCTTGCCGGTGACGTACTCGTCCTTGCCGATGAAGAGGACCTGACGGTCGCAGACCAGTGGCAGGATCATCGAGTCGATGAACGTGAGGTGGTTGCCGGCCAGGATGACCGGACCGTCGCCCGGGATGTGCTCCGCGCCTTCCACCTGTGGGCGGAACATCAGGCGCATGATCGGTCCGAGCACTGCCTTGATGAGCGCGAAGCGGGACAACGGGCCCTCCGGTGTCAAGGGATTCGGTATGAGTATGTGCAGGTGAGGACGATACTCGCGGTTCCCCGGGTCCCGCACATCGGGTGGGCCGACTTCACCGAGGCCTTACGCACTGTTGACGTACGTTTACCTGCGGTGGCGCGTCGTGGGCGGTGCGTAACGCCCCCGCCATGATGTGACGGACATCGCCCCGAGGGCCTACCCGACGCGTTCCCCGCACCGCCGGACCCATTCCGACGTGCCGTCACCTCACCTTTCCCGTACGACATTCAGCGTCACCCGCGAGTTCGGCCGGAGGTCTCCCATCCGTCATGGAGGCGCACCTACGATCGGCGCGCACTGAATGGTCGGAAGGTCAGGGAGGGCCCTCATGGGAACCCAGGAGAACGAGCAGGCGGGCGTAACCGGACGGCGGATGCTTCTCGGCGCGGCCGTGCTCGGCGCGGGCGGAGCGGTCCTCGGGCTGTCCGGTACGGCGAGAGCGGCCGAGGCTCGGCACGGCGGCAGCGGTGGGGGTGGACTGAAGACACTGCCCAAGCCGACGATCATCGGCCACCGCGGCGCCAGCGGTTACCGGCCCGAGCACACCCTCGGCTCCTACCAGCTGGCCCTGGACATGGGCGCCGACATCGTCGAGGCGGGCGACCTGGTCCCCACCAAGGACGGCCACCTCGTCTGCCGGCACGAGCCGGAGATCGGCGGCACGACCGATGTCGCGGACCATCCCGAGTTCGCCGACCGCAAGAAGACCAAGCTCCTCGACGGTGTCTCCACCACCGGCTGGTTCACCGAGGACTTCACGCTCGCCGAGCTGAAGACCCTGCGCGCGACCGAGCGCATCCCGGGCAACCGCCCGCACAACACCCTCTACAACGGCCGCTGGGAGATCCCCACCTTCGAAGAGGTCCTGAAGTGGCAGGACGAGCAGACCCGCAAGCGCGGCAAGCAGGTCTGGATCTACCCCGAGCTCAAGCACCCCACCTACTTCCGCAAGCTGGGCCTCGGCCTGGAGGAACGGGTCGCCAAGGTGCTGCACAAGCACGGCAAGGACCGGCGGAACTCGCCGGTCATCATCCAGTCCTTCGAGCCGACCAGCATCCAGCGCCTGAACAAGCTCGTCGACAACCCGCTGGTGGTCCTGCTCTCCGGCCCGGCCACCCGCCCCTGGGACTTCGTCGAGACGGGCGACCCGCGCACGGTCGCCGACCTGGTCAAGCCCGCCGGCCTGCGCGAGATCGCCTCCTACGCCCAGGGCATCGGCCCCACCCTGGACCTGGTCATCCCGAAGGACGCGAGCGGCAACCTCACCACGCCCACCACGCTGGTGAGCGACGCGCACAAGGTCGGCCTGGTCCTGCACCCGTGGACCATGCGCAACGAGAACCCCTTCCTCCCCGCGAGCTTCCGCAAGGGCACCGACGCGGACGCCTACGGCGACGTCTTCGGCGCCTACAAGGTCTACTTCGCGACCGGCATCGACGGCGTCTTCACCGACAACCCGGACACAGGCGTGCTGGCCCGCGAGGACTTCGTCAACGGCTGAGCCCCACGCCCCGGTTGGGGTGACTGTCGGCCGCCCGGGCAACCCTGTGCCCGGGCGGCCGCGTCGTGCCGCATATGACGGACGACCTGGTTGCCGCCCTGCGCCCGCTGCTCCTCGCGGAGGCCTCCGCCGAGGCACCCGCCTGCGGAACGGATCCGGGCGACCTGGAACAGGCGGTCTGGCTCCGTCTCCTGGAACACCTCGACTCGGACGGCCCACCCGTGGACCCGCAGGGCTGGCTGCGCCGGGCCGTCCGCTCCGAGGCCCGCCGAAGCCGCCGTACGACGCGACGGGAACGGCCGTACGAGAGCGAGCCCGCCGCCGACAGCGAGCGCCACGACCCCGAACACCTTGCCCTCGCTTCCGCCCGCCGCCGGGCCCTGCGTGAAGCGGTACGCCGCCTCCCCGGCCGCTGTCCCCGCCTCATGGAGGCCCTGCTCTCCCCGAACGACCTGACATACCGGGAAATCGCGGGGGAGTTGGGTATCTCACAGGGCAGTCTCGGCCCGGAACGTTCCAGATGCCTGGGATGTCTGCGTCGATTGCTCACATCGGAGGTTGCGGCCCGCGGAGTGCGGGGATAGGAGTGAGGGACGACAGGCGATCAGGTGAGCGGGAGGCGTGCGCACATGGGCATGAGCGTGACCATCTCTGCGGCGACCGAGCAGGACGCGGAGCAGATCTTCAGGCTGCAGTACCTGTGCTTCCAGAGCGAGGCGGCGCTGTACGGCAACTACCGCATCGACCCGCTGGTCCAAAGCCTGGACTCGGTCCGTGCGGAGGTCGCCGGGGACTGTGTCTTCGTGGCGCGGCTCGGCGAGGAGGTCGTCGGCTCGGTCCGCGGCAGCGTCACCGCGGACGGCGCCGCCGCCATCGGCAAGCTCTGTGTCCACCCCCGCCTCCAGGGCCACGGCATCGGCGCCCGCCTGCTCCGCGCGGCCGAGTCCGCCCTGGCGGACGAGCGGGGCGCCACGAAGTTCCGCCTCTTCACGGGCCACCGCAGCGAGGGCAACCTGCGCCTGTACCGCAAGGTGGGCTACGAGGCGGTGGGCACGTCGAAGGGTGCGGACGGCGTCCCGATGATCGTCCTGGAGAAGCCGGCGGGGACGTACGCCACTACTGCTTGACGGTGCGCGCCTTGCGGAGCCAGTACAGGGCCGACAGGGGCAGCAGTACGGGGATGAACAGATACCCCATGCCGTAGTCGGACCAGACGGTCGCATCGGGGAACGCCGAGGGTTCCACCAGGGTCCAGGTGCCGACGATCAGGACGCCCGCGAGTTCGGCGGCGCAGCACACCAGCGCCGCCCTGCGGGCCTTCTCGCCGCCCCTGACGAGCGTGTACGTGATGAACCCGTAGACGAGCCCCGCCACCGCCGACAACGCATAGGCGAGCGGCGCCCGGTCGAACTCGGTCGCGATCTGGTACGCCGATCGCGACACGGCCCCGACGACCATCACGCCGTACAGCCAGACGAGCAGTATCCCGGGCCCGCTGATCAGCCGCGTCCTGGTGGGCTTGTCCTGCGTCACGGCCACCTCAGCCTCCCCAGATGTCATAGAGCCGCACCTCCAGCACGGCCAGCACCACACCGCCGGCGGCGACCGTCACCGAACCCCACTTGGACCGCTCGGCCAGCGACATGAAGCCCGCGGCCGGAATGCACGCGAACGCGCCCAGCAGATACGCCACGAAGATCGTCGTGCCCTGCTCCGGCTTCTCGCCCCGCGCCAGCAGCACGATCCCGACCACCAGCTGCACCAGGGCCAGCACCGTCACCACGGCCATCCCGATGAAGTGCCAGTCCTTCGTCGGCTGGTCTCGGTACGCGGCCCACCCGCACCAGGCGGCGAGCAACAGCGCGGCGACACCGGTCACCAGCGTCAGGGCATCAAGCATGGAGCGACCTTAATACGGCCCAAAAGACCTGATGCGCCCGGCCCCGGCGGTCAGGCGGCCGGTTCGTCGGCGGCGAGTCCGGCGTCCACACACCACTGCCGCAGCAGCGTCCGGGCCACGCCCGAGGCCAGGTCCGCCACACTCCGGTCGCCCCGTAGGGTCTAGACCATGACGATCCATGCACGCGCTCTCCTGTTCGACAACGACGGCACCCTCGTCTCCTCTCTCACATCCGTCGACCGCTGCTGGGCGCGGTGGGCCGAGGAGTACGGCATCACGGAGGAGTTCGGCGAGGTCGAGCTGCATGGGCGTCCGGCCGTCGAGATAGTCGCCGACCTGCTGCCCGCCGACGTCGTACCGCGGGCCCTCGCGCGGATCGAGACCCTGGAGGTGGAGGACGTGCCGAACGGGGGCGTCCACCTGCTGCCCGGCACCAAGGCGTTCCTCGGCGCGCTGCCCGCCGACCGCTGGGCCGTCGTGACCTCCGCCACGCGCCGTCTCGCCGAGGCCCGGCTCGACGCGGTCGGGATCCTGCCCAAGACGATGGTCACCGCCGACGACATCACGCGCGGCAAGCCCGACCCCGAGCCCTACCTCCTCGCCGCCCGCGAACTGGGCGTCGACCCGGCCCACTGCGTCGTCTTCGAGGACGCCCCCGCCGGTCTGGCGGCCGGTCGCGCCGCCGGGATGATCACCGTGGCGTTGACCACAACCCACCGGGCCCACGAGCTCGACGCCGACCTGGTGGTGCAGGATCTGTCGGCCCTGTCCGCCCTGGTCACGGACGCCGGAGTCGAGATCTCCGTCCGCGGCTGACAGCTGTCCGCCGCTGTCCAGTATGCGGACGGCGGCGGCCGGTAAGGACCGTACGTCTGGTTTACTGATCGCATGACCACGACGAGCTGCCGCACCTTTGCGACCGAGGCGACCATGACGCCCGGTGCTCGTTGTATGTGTCGAATGTGCGCCTGCTAGAGGGCCCCTGCACCACCCTGAGCCTCGCGCCCCGAAGCGAGAGCCCGCTCATGTCCGCGCGTACGCCAGACGTACGGGACTGAGCTACGCCCCGCGCACACGATTCTCCTCCCCGGTTCCACCGCGCCTGCGAGAACCGTGCTGCGTTCCGGCTGCCTTCGACCCTGAACGCCATGTGCCCGGCACCCACGAGGTGCCGCGCACTCGACAGTGACGGAAACCCAGTGATCACCACATCGGGCCTGACGAAAATTTACCGGGCTCACGGCTCCCGCGGCCGCGAGGTCACCGCCCTCGACGGCGTCGATCTCCACGTCCGCGAAGGCGAGGTGTACGGCGTCATCGGCCAGTCCGGCGCCGGCAAGTCCTCGCTCATCCGCTGCGTCAACCTGCTGGAGCGCCCCACCGCCGGGACGGTGACCGTCGCCGGGCAGGACCTCACGGCCCTCGCGGGACGCGGTCCCCGGGCCGGCAAGGAACTCCGCCGGGCGCGCAGCCGTATCGGCATGGTCTTCCAGCACTTCAACCTGCTGTCCTCCCGGACGGTCCAGGACAACGTCGAGCTTCCGCTGGAGATCCTCGGCAAGTCGGGCAAGGAGCGCTCGCGCAAGGCGCTCGAACTGCTCGACCTGGTGGGGCTCGCGGACAAGGCCAAGGCCTACCCCGCCCAGCTCTCCGGCGGCCAGAAGCAGCGCGTCGGCATCGCCCGCGCCCTGGCCGGCGACCCCAAGGCGCTGCTCTCCGACGAGGCCACCAGCGCCCTCGACCCGGAGACCACCCGCTCCATCCTCCAGCTGCTGCGCGACCTGAACCGGCAACTGGGCCTGACCGTCCTGCTCATCACCCATGAGATGGACGTCGTGAAGTCGATCTGCGACTCGGCCGCGCTCATGGAGAAGGGGCGCATCGTCGAGTCCGGCACGGTCAGCGAGCTCCTCGCGACCCCCGGCTCCCAACTCGCCTCCGCGCTCTTCCCGGTGGGCGGCGAGGCCCTTGCCGACGACCGCACCGTCGTCGACGTCACCTTCCAGGGCGAGGCCGCCACCCAGCCGGTCATCTCCCAGCTCTCGCGCACCTACAACATCGACATCTCGATCCTCGGCGCCGCCATCGACACCGTCGGCGGCCTCCAGGTCGGCCGGATGCGCATCGAACTGCCCGGCCGCTACGAGGACAACGTCGTGCCGATCGGCTTCCTGCGCGAACAGGGCCTGCAGATCGACGTCGTCGGCCAAGAGGCCCAGGAGTCCGTCTCCGTGCTGGTGAAGGAAGGTGCCAAGTGACCTGGTCCGAGATACAGCCCCTGCTGGAGCAGGCGTGTTGGGACACCCTCTACATGGTCGGCTGGTCCACCCTCATCGCCGTCGTCGGCGGCCTCCCGCTCGGCATCCTCCTCGTCCTCACCGACCGGGGCGGCCTGCTCCAGAACGTCCTCGCCAACAAGGTCATCGGGCAGATCGTGAACGTCGCCCGCTCGATGCCGTTCATCATCCTGATGGTCGCGCTGATGAGCTTCACGCGCTGGGTCACCGGGACGACGATCGGCCGCGAGGCCGCCATCGTGCCGCTCGCGATCGGCGCGATCCCGTTCTTCGCCCGCCTGGTCGAGACGGCTGTCCGCGAAGTGGACGGCGGGCTCGTGGAAGCCGTGCAGTCGATGGGCGGCAACACCTGGACCGTCGTCCGCAAGGTCCTCGTCCCGGAGTCCCTGCCCTCGCTGATCGCCAGCACCACGACCACGATCGTCGCCCTCATCGGCTACTCCGCCATGGCCGGCACGGTCGGCGCGGGCGGCCTCGGCGACATCGCCATCCGCTACGGCTACCAGCGCTTCGAGACCGAGCTGATGTGGCTCACCGTCGCGATCCTCGCCGTCGTCATCTCCCTCATCCAGTTCGCCGGCGACTACGCGGCCCGATCCCTGCACCGCCGGGGCGGACACTCGGGCCCGGGGCCGAAGCTGCGGCTGCTGAAGGCCTCCACGGCCACGAGCAAGACCGTCTGAATCTCGCGGACGGCAACCAGAACTCCCCGAGCACCCATATCGGGGTCGCACCACCCATAAGGAAAGGCACTTTTCGTGCGTAACACCGCCAAGATCACCACTGCTGTCCTCGCCGCCGGAGCCCTCACCCTCGGGCTCACCGCCTGCGGCTCGGACAAGGACTCCGGTTCCGACGCGAGCGCCCCGCTGAAGGTCGCCGCCACGCCCACCCCGCAGGGCGAGATCCTCACCTACATCAAGGACAACCTCGCGAAGAAGGCCGGCCTCGAACTCGAGGTCAAGGAGTTCACCGACTACGTGACGCCGAACACGGCCGTCCAGCAGGGTGAGGTCGACGCCAACTACTTCCAGCACCAGCCGTACCTGGACGACTTCAACAAGAAGAACGGCACCGACATCGTGGCCGTCCCGAACGCCACGGTGCACCTGGAGCCGCTCGGCGTGTACTCCCAGGGCGTCAAGAAGCTCACGGACCTCAAGAAGGGCGCCACGGTCGCCGTCCCGAACGACACCACCAACGAGGCCCGCGCGCTGAAACTGCTCGAAGCAGGCGGCGTGATCAAGCTGAAGGCGGGCGCCGGCTACGCAGCGACCCCCAAGGACATCGCCTCCAACCCCAAGAACCTCCAGTTCAAGGAGCTCGAGGCGGCCCAGCTGCCGCGCTCCCTCGGTGACGTCGACGCCGCGGTCATCAACGGCAACTACGCGCTGGAGGCCGACCTCAGCCCGGCCAAGGACGCCATCGCCGCCGAGTCGCCCAAGGACAACCCGTACGGCAACTTCCTCGCGGTGAAGAAGGGCAACGAGGACGACCCGCGCGTGCAGAAGCTGGCCAAGCTGCTCACCTCGCCCGAGGTGAAGAAGTTCATCGAGGACAAGTACGACGGAGCGGTCGTCGCCGCCTTCTGACGGTGCGTATACGGCGTATCGCCACGCACGGGGTCCACTCCATCACTTGGTGTGGACCCCGTGGTGCATCCGAGTGCTTTCATGCTGCATGCTGGGCAGTTCAGCAGGCCCTGAAGGTTTTCCGAAGGTTACGGAGCGGCGCATGACTAGCACCTTCCCCAACATCTCCATCAGCACGGAGCGGTTGGTGCTGCGGCCCCTCGACGAGGACGACGTGCCCGCACTGGCCGAGATGATGAACGACGAGCAGGTCGGTGCCTGGACCGACGTCCCCCAGCCCTTCACCGAGGACGGCGCCCGCACCTGGATCACCGAGTACGCGCCCACCGAGCGGGAAGCCGGCCGCGGGCTCGACCTCGCCGTCACCGAGTTCCTCACCCAGCGCCTGGTCGGCGTCGTCCAGCTGGCCAAGACGAACTGGCATGTCCGTGCGACCGAGCTGTCGTACATCATCGCCCCCTGGGCCCGCGGCGAGGGCTACGCCTCCGAGGCCACCCTTGCCACCGCCCAATGGCTGTTCAGCGACCAGAAGTTCGAACGCATCGAGCTGCGCACGGCCGCCGACAACACCGCCTCCCAGCAGGTCGCCCAGAAGATCGGCTGTATCAGCGAGGGCGTCCTGCGCAACGCGTGCATAGCGCACGTCCGCGCGGAGGACGGCACCTGGAGCGACGTACGCACCGACTTCATCGTGTGGAGCCTCCTCCCGGAGGACCTCGACGGCGCCGGGGAGCAGTTGGCCGACACCGGCGGCTTCACCTCGTTCGGCGAGTGGAACTGACGGGAAGCGAATCCTCGGGCACCGCGGGAGCCGACCCGCCGAACAGGTACCCTCACGGAGCCTGCCCCTCGGGCTGACCTACGACGACCTGCGCGAACCCAGGAGACTGACGACGATGGCCGACCGCGTCACGGTGATCGGCTGGGACGGCTCGCCGCTGACCGCCGCGGCACGCTCCGCCCTCGGTGCCGCCACGCTCGTGGCCGGTGCCGCCCACCACCTGGCGCTCCCCGAGGTGCCGCCCGCCGCCGAGCGCATCCGCCTCGGCAGCGTCGGCCTCGCCGCCCGCCGGATCGCCGCCCACCGCGGCACCGCGGTGGTGTTCGCCGACGGCGACCCCGGCTTCTTCGGCGTCGTACGGACCCTGCGCGCCCCCGAGTTCGGCCTGGAGGTCGAGGTCGTCCCCGCCGTCTCCTCGGTCGCCGCCGCCTTCGCCCGCGCCGGCATGCCCTGGGACGACGCACAGGTGGTCGTCGCACACCGCCGCACCCTGCGACGCGCGGTGAATGTGTGCCGCGCCCACACCAAGGTCGCCGTCCTCACCTCACCGGGCGCCGGACCCGCCGAACTCGGTCTGCTCCTGGACGGCGTCCACCGCACCTTCGTCATCTGCGAGGAGCTGGGCACCGAACGCGAGCAGGTCACCGTCGTCACCTCCGACAAGGCCCCCGACCACATCTGGCGCGACCCGAACGTCGTCATCGTCATCGGCGGCAAGGTGGCGGCGGCGGACGGCGGCGGGTGGATCGCCGGCCGCGACCCGTCCGCCGCGCCGCGCGGCTGGACCCTGCCCGCCGAGTCCTACGGCGGCCTCATGGGCGAAGGCGAACTGGAACCGCTGCGCGCGGCCCAACTCGCCCGGCTCGGCCCGCGCGTCGGCGACCTCGTGTGGGACATCGGCTGCGGCAGCGGCGCCTTCGCCGTCGAGGCCGCCCGGGCCGGCGCCGCCGTCATCGCCGTCGACCGCGACCCGCAGGCCTGCGCCCGCACCGAGGCCAACGCACGCGGCTTCGGGGTCCAGCTGCAGATCGTCCACGGCACGGCCCCGCACGCTCTGGAGAACCTCGCCGAACCGGACGTCGTACGCGTCGGCGGCGGGGGAGCGGCCGTCGTCTCCGCCGTCGCCGACCGGCGCCCGCAGCGCATCGTCACGCATGCCGCGACCCGTGACGCCGCCGAACTCGTCGGACGCGGCCTCACCGAGCACGGCTACGACGTCGAGTGCGCCCTCTTGCAGTCCGTGGAACTCGACACGCGGGCCTGGACGGAGCGGGAGCGCAGTGTCGCTTTCCTGCTCAGCGGGGTACTGCCCGACCGCACTGCGTGACCGCGTACCCGTCCCCGTGATCCTGTTGTCATACCGCGCGCGGTAGGCTGGCCGATCGTTGTACCGCACTCGGTCGCCCGGCACTTCGTCGGTCAATGTCCGGAAAAACGCGCCCCGTTTGGGGTGGGTGTGGTACGGCGAAACCGGAGGACGCGCAACGTGGCGCAGTCCACAGCGGCCTGTCGCGGATCAGCCTGTCGCGACGGCCGAACGGCCACGACAATGCCACTCAATGGCTTTGTCGCCTTTTTGGGCGGGTCGTTCGTGCCGCTGGGCACACACGCTCGTTCTTCACTGCGGGGGCGGTCGGTGCGCCGTCCCCGGTGAGCTGGTCGTAGAAGCACTAACCGATGGGCGAGGGGTACGCATGACCGACACCGGCCAGGTCCCGGGCGAGGGACTGCCGGAGAGCGCAGGCATGGTGGAGCAGCCAGGCGTCCCCGCGGCGCACGGTGCGTACACCTACCTCTCCGAGACCACCGCCGAGGACGAAGACCTGCTGCTGCCCGGCTCCCAGGGAGCCTGGGGCAACGAGGTCGTCCCGCCCGCGCCGGAGCCGGTCGTCGAGGCCGTGCACGAGCCGGACGCGCACCAGATCTCCGGCCGCGACAGCGGCTCGGTCGACCTCGGCGGCGTCCGCCTCCCGGGCCCGACGGCCCCCACGACGCCGATCCCGCCCATCACGCCCCGCCGCCCCCTGCACCTCGGCCCGCCCATCCCCGACGCCTCCGCCAGCCCGGTCCGCTCCCTCGCCGACCGCGGCGCCGTAGGTGCGCCCACCCGCCAGCCCGGCCCGGCCCCGACCGGCCCCGAATACCTGGACGCACCCCAGCACCACGAGGCAGCGGTCCCGCAGCCGGCGACTCCCTGGGGTGCCCCGGCCCAGGCCGCCGTCCAGGTCCAGGCTCCGGCCCCCGCGCCGGTCGGTATCGAGGTGCCGGCTGCCGAAACGGTTGTCCCGACCGGACAGCCGGGGGGCGAGCCGGTGGGCGCCGCACAGGCGGTGATGGCTCGCGTCGTCACGGAGGCCGGTGCCACGACGGGCGCTGCGCACGATGTGACGAACGCTGCCCAGGGCGCCGAGGTCGGTGTGCCGGTCCCGCAGGAGGGCGTGCACGGCGGTCAGGAACCGTCGGCCGGCGACGCCGCGCCGGTGGCCGATGCGGCGCCTGGCCCCGAAGCCGGTCGGATGCCGGCGGCTGCGCAGGATTATGACGCGGGAGAGGCCACCGGTGTTGGGGCTGCTCCGGGCGCCGAGGTGGCGGCGGGCGCTGCGCCTGTCGTCGAGGCCGAGCAGATGGCGGCAGCTGTGCCTGCTGCGGATGCCGTCGAGGCTGCGACGGGTGCGGCCGACTCCGGTGCCGTCGACGCTGCCACAGGTGCCGCCGACTCCGGTGCCGGCGAGGTCGCCGTGCCTGCGGGTGAGGTCGGCACGGTCGCCGGGGGAGTTCCGGTGAGCGACGCCGACGCGGGTGCCGCTCAGGTGCCTGGCGGTGACGGTGTCGCGGATGCCGTGCAGGCTGCGGGAGTTGGCGACGCTTCGGAGGGCGGCCAGGGCGCTGAGCCCGGGCAGGTTCCGGGGGACTCGGCCGCCGGTGAGGTTGCCGCGGCCGCCGAGTCCGCCGTCGGCTCAGCAGCGCAGGGGACCGAGGTCCCGGCGGTTGAGGCCGGCCCGGTCGCTGTGGACTCCGCGCCGGAAGCTGCTCAGGTTTCCGAGGCGGTCGACGCTGACGCCGGGCAGGTTGCCGTGGCGCCCGACGCCGAGGTCGGCCAGGTTCCTGAGGGCGTCGCCCCTGAGACGGCACAGGTTCCCGACGGTGCCGCCCTTGAGACCGCGCAGCTTCCCGAGGTGCTCGACCCCGAGACCGCGCAGGTCGCCGACGCCTCGGCTCCGGAAGTCGTCCAGGTCCCCGACGCCTCCGCTCCGGAAGCCGCCCAGGTTCTCGACGCGGCCGCGCCCGAGACCCCGGCGCAGGTCTCCGAGCCCCCCGTCCCGGCCGCGCCGGAGGCAACACAGGTCCCCCAGCCCGCGGATGCCGAGCACGTCGTACCGGACTCGCAGCCGGCCGACGCCGTCACCGCACCCGCCGACGGCGCCTCCGCCGTCGTAGTCCCCGAACCGACCCCGCAAACCCCGCAACCCGCGGACGTCGAGCAGGCCGTCGCCGAGCAGCAGAGCGAGCCCCCCGTCCCGGTCGCCCAGCCCGCCGAGGCCCCGGACCCGCAGCAGCCGCAGGCTCCCGAAGCCCTCCCGGCCCCGGACCTCGCGCAGGCCCAGCAGCCGCCGCAGGACGGTGCTCCGACGGACGTAGTCGCCGAAGCGCAGGCTGTGGCCGCGAGCGCCACCGCACCTGAAGCCGAAGCACAGTCCGTTGCCGTGACCCCCACCGCCCCCGACGCGCAACCCCACATCGCGGCCCCCGCGGCCCAGGCGCCGGACGCCCAGCAGACCCCGGACGCCGGCGCCGAGCCGGCCGAGGCCACCCAACCGCCCGCCACGACCGCCGCCTCGGACGACACCGCCGCCCCGGAGTCCACCGACCCGCAGTCGGCCCCCTCGGGCGCCGCACCGGCCGAGGCACCCCAGCCCTTCGTCGCTGAACCCGCCGGCCCGCAGCTCCAGCCCCTGGCAGCCCAGGCCGCGCCTGGCTCCGAGGACCCGGCCCAACCGCCCGTGGAGTCCACGGAGTCAGGCCAGGGCGACGCCACGGCGGTGCTGCCGTCCGGTACGCCCCAGGAGCCCGCGCCCGACCAGCCGTCCGGCCAGTTCGTCGCGGTCGAGGGCTCGGTACCGACCACTCCGCACCTCGCGCCGACCCCGCCGCAGCCGACGGTCCTCCCCGCACAGGAGGCGCCGGCTCCCGTGGCCACGGTCCCCGCACCCCGTGAGGGCGACCCCGAACTCGTACAGCACGCGGAGGACCTGGACACCAGGGCCGCCGACCAGGAAGACCAAGAAGCCCCCGCAGAAGAGAGCACGGCCGTGGAAGAAGTGAGACAGTCCACCGGCCCGGCAGCGCCCGCCTACGACGACGCCGAACGCGAGGCCGTCCTCAAGGTCATGCGTGAGCGCCGCGACATCCGCAACGGCTTCCGCAGCGACCCCATCCCGCACGAGGTGCTGCTCCGCGTCCTGGAGGCCGCCCACACCGCGCCCTCCGTGGGCCATTCGCAGCCCTGGGACTTCGTCGTCATCCGCTCCGCCGAGACCCGGCGGACCATGCACGAACTGGCCATGCGGCAGCGCGAGGCGTACGCCAAGTCCCTCCCCAAGGGCCGGGCGAAGCAGTTCAAGGAACTGAAGATCGAGGCCATCCTCGACACCCCGGTCAACATCGTGGTCACCGCCGACCCGACCCGCGGCGGCCGCCACACCCTGGGCCGCCACACGCAGCCCCAGATGGCGCCCTACTCCGCCGCCCTCGCGGTGGAGAACCTCTGGCTCGCCGCCCGCGCCGAAGGCCTCGGCGTCGGCTGGGTCAGCTTCTTCGACGAGCGCGAGATGGTCCGCGCCCTCGGCCTGCCCGAGCACCTGGAGGTCATCGCCTACCTGTGCGTCGGGTACGTCGACGAGTTCCCGGACGAGCCCGAGCTGATGCAGGCCGGCTGGTCCAAGCGCCGCCCGCTGTCCTGGGTCGTGCACGAGGAGACGTACGGCCGTCGCGCCCTGCCCGGCGAGGAGCCGCACGACCTGCTCGCCGAGACCGTCGCCCAGATCCGCCCGCTGGACGCCAAGGCGCTCGGCGAGGCCTGGGAGCGGCAGAAGCGGATGACCAAGCCGGCCGGCGCGCTCGGCATGCTGGAGATCATCTCCGCGCAGCTGTCCGGCCTGTCCCGCCAGTGCCCGCCGCCGATTCCCGAGCCCGCGGCCGTCGCGATCTTCGCCGGCGACCACGGCGTGCACGCGCAGGGCGTCACCCCCTGGCCGCAGGAGGTGACGGCCCAGATGGTCGCCAACTTCCTCGGCGGCGGCGCGGTCTGCAACGCCTTCGCGGGCCAGGTGGGCGCCGAGGTCTGTGTGGTGGACGTCGGCGTGGCCGCCGACCTCCCGGCCACGCCCGGCCTGCTGCCCCGCAAGGTCCGCGCGGGCACCTCCGACATGACGACCGGCCCCGCGATGACCCGCGAGGAGGCCAAGCAGGCCATCGAGGTCGGCATCGAGACCGCCCGTGACCTGGTGGCGGCCGGTAACAAGGCCCTCCTTACGGGCGAGATGGGCATCGCCAACACGACCGCGTCGGCAGCCCTGATCTCGGTGTTCACGGACACGGACCCGGCCGAGGTGACGGGCCGTGGCACCGGCATCAACGACGAGACCCTCGCCCGCAAGACCGAGGTCGTCCGCCGCGCCATCGAGGTTCACCAGCCCGACCCGGCCGACCCCATCGGCGTCCTGGCGGCGATCGGCGGCTTCGAGCACGCCGCGCTGGTCGGCCTCCTGCTGGGCGGCGCCTCCCTGCGCACGCCGGTGATCCTGGACGGCGTCAGTGCCGGCGCGGCAGCCCTGGTCGCCCGCGCGATCGCCCCCGAGGTCCTCGCGGCCTGCATCGCGGGCCACCGCAGCGCCGAGCCCGGCCATGTGGCCGCCCTCAACAAGCTGGGCCTGCGGCCCCTGGTCGACCTGGACCTGAGGCTGGGCGAGGGCACGGGCGCGCTGCTGGCCCTGCCGTTGGTGCAGAGCACGGCGAGGGCGATGCACGAGGTGGCGACGTTCGACTCGGCGGGGGTAACTGAGAAGTAGGCGCGGGGGCATTCGGTACGACAGCACCGGGCGCCCTGCCGAGTGGTTGTGGTTGTGGGCAGGCGTTCCGCAGGGCGGAACGGGTGGGCACAACCACCCACAGCCGTGCACCCGGCGACGAAGCTCAGCCAACGGACACCTGCCCCACCCTCCCCATCCGCCCCCGTAAAATCCGCACGTCAGGGCCACTGCACCGCCGTACAGAGGAGCCGCACCCTCATGGCCGAAAACCCCGCCTACCCCGTAGGCCTCCGCCTCACCGGCCGCAAAGTGGTCGTCCTCGGCGGCGGCCAGGTCGCCCAGCGCCGCCTCCCGGCACTGATCGCAGCAGGCGCGGACATCCTCCTCGTATCCCCCGAAGCAACCCCCTCGGTCGAGGCCATGGCGGACGCGGGCGAGATCACCTGGGAGCGGCGCGCCTACGCGGACGGCGACCTCGCCGACGCCTGGTACGCCCTGATCGCCACCGGCGACACGGAGGCGAACACCCGCGCCTCGGCCGAAGCGGAGCGCCACCGCGTCTGGTGCGTCCGCTCCGACGACGCCGACGCCGCCACCGCCTGGACCCCGGCCACGGGCCACAGTGAGGGCGTCACGATCGCCGTGCTCACCACCGACGCGCGCGGCCGCGACCCCCGTCACACCGCCGCCATCCGCGACGCGGTCGTCGAGGGCCTGCGCGACGGCACCCTCGTCGCCCCGCACCACCGCACCCGTACGCCCGGAGTCGCCCTGGTCGGCGGCGGCCCCGGCGACCCGGACCTGATCACCGTGCGCGGCCGCCGCCTGCTCGCCGAGGCCGACGTGGTCATCGCCGACCGACTCGGCCCCCGCGACCTGCTCGCCGAACTCCCGCCGCACGTCGAGGTGATCGACGCGGCGAAGATCCCGTACGGCCGTTTCATGGCCCAGGAGGCCATCAACAACGCCCTGATCGAGCACGCCAAGCAAGGCAAGTCGGTCGTACGGCTCAAGGGCGGTGACCCGTACGTCTTCGGCCGCGGTATGGAGGAGCTCCAGGCACTCGCGGAGGCCGGCATCCCCTGCACCGTCGTCCCCGGCATCTCCAGCTCGATCTCGGTGCCGGGCGCGGCGGGCATCCCGGTCACCCATCGCGGCGTCGCCCACGAGTTCACCGTGGTCAGCGGGCACGTGGCCCCCGACGACGAACGCTCCCTCGTCGACTGGCCGTCCCTCGCCAAGCTGACCGGAACCCTCGTGATCCTCATGGGCGTCGACAAGATCGGCAAGATCGCGGAGACCCTCGTGGCGCACGGCAAGTCCCCGGACACGCCCGTCGCCCTGGTCCAGGAGGGCACGACGGCCGCCCAGCGCCGGGTGGACGCGACCCTCGCCACGGCCGGCGAAGCGGTGCTCGCCCACGAGGTGAAGCCCCCGGCGGTCATCGTCATCGGCGAGGTCGTGAACGTCGGACCGAGCCCGTCCGCCACGTAGGACCGAGCCCTTCCGCGTAACCGCGGGTAACCCATCCGTTCCGAGCCGTTGGCACCGCACCCAGGACAAGGCAGTATCACCCTGTGGCCGATCTCATCACCGTCGAGGATCCCGACGACCCGCGCCTGCGCGACTACACGGGCCTGACCGACGTCGACCTGCGCCGCAAGCGCGAGCCGGCCGAGGGCCTGTTCATCGCCGAGGGCGAGAAGGTCATCAGACGGGCGAAGGAAGCCGGCTACGAGATGCGGTCGATGCTGCTCTCGGCCAAGTGGGTCGACGTCATGCGCGACGTCATCGACGAGCTCCCGGCCCCGGTGTACGCCGTCAGCCCGGACCTCGCCGAGCAGGTCACCGGCTACCACGTGCACCGCGGCGCGCTGGCCTCCATGCAGCGCAAGCCGTTGCCCACGGCGGCCGAACTCCTGCAGACCGCCCGCCGGGTCGTGATCATGGAATCCGTGAACGACCACACCAACATCGGCGCCATATTCCGGTCGGCGGCCGCCCTAGGCATGGACGCGGTGCTCCTCTCCCCGGACTGCGCCGACCCCCTCTACCGCCGCAGCGTCAAGGTCTCCATGGGCGCGGTCTTCTCCGTGCCCTACGCCCGTCTGGAGACCTGGCCCAAGGGCCTGGAGTCGGTCCGCGAGGCCGGTTTCACGCTCCTCGCCCTCACCCCCGACGAGAAGGCAAGGTCCCTGGACGAGGCGGCCCCGCACCGGATGGACCGGGTCGCGCTGATGCTGGGCGCCGAGGGCGACGGCCTGTCCACCCAGGCCCTGGTGGCCGCCGACGAATGGGTCCGCATCCCGATGTCCCACGGCGTCGACTCCCTCAACGTCGGCGCGGCGGCCGCGGTCGCCTTCTACGCGGTGGCCACGGGCCGCCCTCAGGTCTAGGCCGTACGGTGATGGCGCAGGGCGAGGCGGTCGTCGCGGTCCTGCTCCGCGCAGGCCGCGTGCTCGCCATCCGCCGCGGCCCCGCGGTGCAGCGCCCCGGCTACTGGCAGCCCCTCAGCGGCAGGATCGAGCCGGGGGAGACCCAGCGTGAAGCCGTCGTGCGGGAGGTCCGCGAGGAGGTCGGCCTGACCGTCGTACCCCTGGCCAAGGTCTGGGAGTCGGAGACGGACGACGGCTCCTTCCGCCTCCACTGGTGGACCGCCCGGGCCGACACCGGCGACGTGGTCCCCGACCCGGGCGAGGTCGGCGAGGCCCGCTGGGTCACGCCGGAGGAGTTCCTGTCGCTGGACCCGGTCTTCGACGGCGACCGTGAGTTCTTCGAACGGATCCTGCCCGACCTGTGATCCGTGCCCGACGCGCCGCCCCGTGGTGCCCGTTCGAGAACCTCTCGCCTCTCCTACTCGGAGATGTCGAAGGTCGACTCGTACCGATCGGACGTCACATCCCCGTCCAGCGGCTCATAGCCCTGCTCCACCTGCTCCCGCGGCTGCCGTACGACGTCGTCCCCGTCGCCGCCGAGCCCGCGCTGCGGACCTTGGCAGCCCTGAGCCGCCGCGATGCCGAGCGCCACGAGCAGCGTCACCACCACGAACACGAAAAGCCGCTGCCGCAGCAGTTGCGGGTTGGCGGGCCGCCGCCCCGTCCCCGTGTTCCGCGGCGCCGGACGGCCGGTGCCACCGCGTGGTGAGGGCCGGCTGCCGTTGCCCGAACGCGGGGCGCTCCGTGCCCCTGGCACCGGACGCGTCCCGGACCTGGACGACGCGGTCCCGTCGTGCGCGGCGCCGCTGCTCCTCGGCGGAGCCCCGTCGCGGGCGGGGCCGGGCACCCGCGAGGCGCCGGTGCCGCGCGCCGGGGGAGTGCCCTGGGGACGTCGCTGGACGCGCTGCGGCTCCGCATAGGTGTCGGCGAGCCGCCCGGTCGGCCGGTCCGCCTCCGCGCTGCGCGGCGCGGGCGGGCGTACGTCGGAAAGTCCCTGGGCCTCCCGGGCCGCGATCTCCTTGAGCCGCAGCGACAGCTGGAGCGTGCTGGGCCGTTCCTCCGGGGCCTTCGCCAGACACGCCCGTACCAGCGGAGCAAGGGCGTCCGGTACGCCGTACAGCTGCGCTTCCTCGTGTACGACGCGGTACAGCATCACCTCGGAACTGCCGTGTCCGAAGGGCGAGTCACCCATGGACGCGTAGGCGAGGGTGGCGCCGAGGGAGAAGACGTCCGTGGCCGGGGTGACGGCGGCGCCGCGCACCTGTTCCGGGGCGAGGAAGCCGGGGGAGCCGACGGCCGTACCGACGTGCGTGAGGGTCGAGGCCCCCGTCGCCCAGGCGATACCGAAGTCGATGATCCGCGGGCCCTTGGGGGAGAGGAGGATGTTGGAGGGCTTGAGATCCCGGTGTACGACACCTGCCTCGTGGACGGCGACCAGCCCCTCGGACAGGGCGGCCCCGACGGCGGCGACCTCCGCCGCGCCGAGCGGGCCCTCGTCGGCGACCTTGTCGTGCAGAGAAGGGCCGGGCACGTACTGCGTGGCGAACCACGGCCGATCCGCTTCGAGGTCGGCGGCCACGAGCCGTGCCGTACAGCCTCCGCGAATCCGCCGTGCTGCCGAGACCTCACGCGCGAACCGCGAGCGGAACTCCTGATCCTCCGCCAGGTCGGGCCGGATCACCTTGAGCGCGACCCGCTGCCCCTTCTTGTCGGAGCCCAGGTAGACGACGCCCATGCCGCCGGCGCCGAGCCTTCTGTGAAGCCTGAACGAGCCGACGACGCGCGGGTCCTCGCGCCTCAGGCGCATCATCGCCATGTTCATCCCCGCTGCCCGGTCCGTGTGACGAGCCACAGCTTACGTTTCCGTGGGCCGCCGTGCGCAGAGGCCGCGCCCTCTCGGGGCGATGGATTGTCAGTGGTGGGTGGGAGACTTGAAGGGTGGTCAGGGGGCTGGTGAACAGGGCGACTTCGGTCCGTTTCGTCCCCCAACCACCCATCACAGAAGGGGGATTGAGCCCGTGAAGGGTGATCGCGTGGAGATAGTCGTGGACGCGGGGGATACGACGCGCACGTACGAGGTGGTGGCGAGCAGGGCGGGCCGCCGGGTGGAGACGGCGGTGCGTCGAGGTGTCGTGGAAGTGAGCGAAGTCACCCGGAACGGCTCCGTGGTGCGTACGGCCCGGTTCATGGCGAACCGGGTCCTGGCGCTGGTCGAGCAGCCGGTGCCGCGTGAGGACGGCTCGGAGAAATCGGGGTAGACCGGGCGTCCCCTCGGGGAAGACCCCGAGACCTAGGACCTCGTCTCCACCCAGGGGAGTACTCCGCAGGTCATGGCTCATCCTCCGGGAGGCCCGGCAATCGGTACGAGGGCATGACGCCCGGGGTGCCCCGGCCGCCTAGATTTGAGGTCAAGCGGCGGGTGCAGCACTCGTCCCCCGAGGTCAGACACCCGCCGCTGCCAACGACAACTGATACAGGTCAGGAGAGGGACCATGGCCCAGACGGCACCGCGGACACTGATCCGCATACAGGAGCGCACGACGCTGCGCCCCCGCCGTCAGGGCCGCCGCCACCCCCTGGTGGCGACGCTCATGGCCCTTCCCCTGGCGGCCCTCCTCCTCGTCGTCTTCGACGGCTGGGAGACGGTGGCCACACAGGCGTCGTCCGTGGGCGTGATGCTGGGGCGCTGAGCGGCGACCCCAGGCCCGGAAGAGCGGTCCGGGCGGGGACATCCACCCATGAAACCCCGTGGGGACGGGGGTGCGGCGGACGGCACAAATGCCGGCGCAGCTGGGGAGCTGCGCCGGCATTGCTTTTGCCCGGTGCCTCCGGGGGCTGCGGGGCCCGCGTAGCTTCGGGCGGTCGTGCCGCTGGGGCGGCGCCCGTCCCACAGAAAGCGGCACCCCGCCGCGCCGGGCCGCGCACCCACTCCGGCCAAGCCCTCACGCCGGGTGCCAGGCAAAGCGGCCCCACCCGGTCGTACGGCCGAGCGTCGCCCCGCCCCACGTAACCTCGGCCCCAAAGCATCCGCACACAAGGGACCCCAGTGACCCCCAACCCCCTCCTGCCCCACCTCACCGCTCAGGCCAAAGCCGCCGCCCACTCACGTACCTCCGCCTGTCCCTGCGGAGCGACCGTCACCCTCGCCGACCGCCCCGACGCCACCGTCGTCCGGCACGCCGACACCGTCGCCAAGGCCCACGCCCCGGACATCACGCCCGGCGACCTGACCCCCCGCCTCACCGCCGCCAACCACCTCCCCGGCCTCCTCCTGCCCCCGCTCGGCCCCACGCCCGTCGACCTGCACGGCAGACTCGTGACCTTCTGGCCGTACGGCATCCCTGTCGACCCGGGAGATCCCGACGCGGCCCCCTGGGAAGCGGCGGCAACCCTTCTCGCGCGGCTCCATCGAACCCCCGCCCCCACGCCACTGCCCCCCATGCGCGGCCCCGCCAAAGCCGCCCTCGCCGTAACCCGCCTCCGCGCAGCCGCGGGCACGGACCTGGCCGCGGGCACAGACCTGACCACCGGCACCACCGCCGTTCTCCGCGCCTGGGACACCCTTTCCGCCTGGGCCCGCGCCGCGGCCCCCCAGCCCGACACCACCACCCTCTGCCACGGCGACCTCCACCTCGGCCAACTCGTCCGTCACCCGGCCCCGGACGGCCCGTGGCTGCTCATCGACGTCGACGACCTCGGGGTAGGCGTGCCGGCCTGGGATCTCGGGCGGCCGGCCGCCTGGTACGCCTGTGGGCTGCTGCCGCCCGACGAATGGGACCGCTTCCTCGGCGCGTACCGCACCGCCGGCGGTCCGGCCGTCCCCGCGCATGGCGACCCCTGGCCCGCGCTGGACGTCCCGGCCCGCGCCCTCACCGTGCAGACCGCTGCCCGGGCGATCACCAAGGCCCTGTCCGAGGGCCGTCTCCTGGACGAGGTCGAGCAGTCCCTCGTCGACGCCTGTGACCGAATGGCTTCGCTCCCCCCTGAGTTGACCCAGGGATACGCAAAGTAGGGTGCAACCGACCGCAGCCGGACAGAGTCTGTCCTGGCGATACGCGAAGCAGGACCGACCGGCGAGGAGTTGAGCCGACCATGCAGTGTCCGAAGTGCCATGCACCGATGCACACGTACAACCGCAACGGCGTTCAGATCGAGCAGTGCAGCGGCTGCCGCGGGATATTTCTCGACTACGGCGAGCTGGAGTCGCTGACCCGCGTGGAGTCCCAGTGGTCGCAGCCGGCCCCGCCGCCTCCGGCCGCCCCGCAGGCCTACCCGGCCGCACCGCAGGCCCCTGCCTGGGGCGCCCCGCACGGCGGGCACCACGGCGGTCACTACGGCCACAAGCGTCACAAGAGCTTCGGCCACATGCTGTTCTCCAGCTGAGCCGCACCAAGCCGCAAAGAAGCCCCCGGTCATCGACCGGGGGCTTCTGAGTGTGGACGATACTGGGATTGAACCAGTGACCTCTTCCGTGTCAGGGAAGCGCTCTCCCGCTGAGCTAATCGTCCTCGGGGACCGTGATCGACGATTCATCCGAAGATCACGGGCTACTGCGTGCGCGATACTGGGATTGAACCAGTGACCTCTTCCGTGTCAGGGAAGCGCTCTCCCGCTGAGCTAATCGCGCGGGGGATCCGAAGATCCAGTGGACGATACTGGGATTGAACCAGTGACCTCTTCCGTGTCAGGGAAGCGCTCTCCCGCTGAGCTAATCGTCCTTGGAGGTGGAGACGGGATTTGAACCCGTGTAGACGGCTTTGCAGGCCGTTGCCTCGCCTCTCGGCCACTCCACCAGGAGTGTAGGGGTTCGGGAAGATCCCCTTCTTCCTTCGAGCGGACGACGAGGCTCGAACTCGCGACCTCAACCTTGGCAAGGTTGCGCTCTACCAACTGAGCTACGTCCGCTTGTCGTTTCGGTCCGCTTCCGCGTCCCGGCGACGTGTTGAACTCTAGCGGATTCCCCGGCCAGCACAAAAACACGTTTGTGCAGCGTGCTGCGCTGCATCTGCTCAGGGATCTGTCGACGCCCCCCGAGGGGACATGGCCAGGTCACCCGCACGACACCGGCCATAGACTCGACGGTGTGCTCGACCTCCCTCCTCTCGCCCGCTTCGGTGACCGCGTCGCCACCGGCCTCATCGACGTCACCAGCGACCCGGCGGCCCTGGACTCCCCTGGTTTCTGGGCCGTCTGCGCCGACTTCGAGGGCGGTCTGACCTGCGCCCGCTTCCGGGACGTACGAAGGGAGCCCGTGCCCGCCCCGGTGCCGGGGGAGTGGCAGGGCCCGGCGGCCGGTGACTGGACGTCTTCCCTGGATCGCGCCGCGTACACGGCGGGCGTACGGCGTATCCGCGAGCACATCGCGGCCGGCGAGGTCTATCAGGCGAACCTCTGCCGTGTCCTGAGCGCGCCGATCGGCCCCGACGCCGACGTGGACGCCCTCACCGCGCTGCTCGCCCGCGGCAACCCGGCGCCGTACGCAGGAACGATCCGGCTGCCGGAGCACGGTGTGGAGATCGCCACCGCCTCCCCCGAGCTGTTCCTGCGCAGGGAGGGGCGGGTCGTGGAGTCCGGGCCGATCAAGGGCACTGGGCGCACCGAGGCGGACCTTCTGGAGAAGGACTTCGCCGAGAACGTGATGATCGTCGACCTCGTGCGCAACGACATCGGCCGGGTGTGTGCCACCGGGACCGTGACCGTCCCCGACCTGTGCGCCGTCGAGAAGCATCCTGGGCTTGTCCATCTGGTGTCGACCGTGCGTGGTGAGCTGCGTGCCGACGCCGGGTGGCCCGAGCTGCTCGACGCCGCCTTCCCGCCCGGCTCGGTCACCGGTGCGCCCAAGTCGAGTGCGCTGCGGATCATCGACGCGTTGGAGACGGCGCCGCGCGGGCCGTACTGCGGTGGCATCGGCTGGGTCGACGCCGACCGGGGCGTCGGTGAGCTGGCCGTCGGGATACGTACCTTCTGGATCGACCGGGCCGCGAGGGCGCTGCGGTTCGGTACCGGTGCCGGGATCACCTGGGGGTCGGACCCGGAGGGGGAATGGCGGGAGACCGAACTGAAGGCGTCCCGGCTGCTCGCGGTAGCGTCGGGAGCGTATGCGGTGAGTGGAGAGGGACTGCAATCGTGAGGATCTGGCTCGACGGCGGGCTGCAGGACATCGAGTCCGCCCGTGTCTCCGTCTTCGACCACGGGCTGACCGTGGGCGACGGCATCTTCGAGACGGTGAAGGCGGTGGACGGCCGTCCGTTCGCGCTGACCCGGCACCTCGACCGGCTGACGCGCTCGGCGCGCGGGCTCGGCCTGCCCGAGCCCGACCACGACGAGGTCCGCCGCGCCTGCGCCGCCGTCATCGAGGCCAACCCGATGCCGCTCGGCCGGCTGCGCATCACCTACACCGGCGGCCACGGCCCCCTCGGCTCCGACCGCGGCGAGCACGGCCCGACCCTCGTCGTCGCCCTCGGCGAGACCACCCGCCGCCCCGACGCCACGGCCGTCATCACCGTCCCCTGGACCCGCAACGAACGCGGCGCGCTCACCGGTCTGAAGACGACCTCGTACGCCGAGAACGTCGTCGCCCTCGCCCGCGCCCGCCAACACGGCGCCTCCGAGGCCCTGTTCGGCAACACGGTCGGGCAACTCTGCGAGGGCACCGGCTCGAACGTCTTCGTCGTCCTGGACGGCGAGATCCACACCCCGCCGCTCGCCTCGGGCTGCCTCGCGGGCATCACGCGCGCGCTCACGATCGAGTGGACCGGCGCCAAGGAGACCGACCTGCCGCTGGAGGTGCTGGAGCGGGCCGAGGAGGTCTTCCTCACCTCCACCCTGCGGGACGTGCAGGGCGTGCACAGGGTCGACGAGCGCGAACTGCCCGGCTCGGCGGGACCGGTGACCGCCAAGGCCGTGCGGATCTTCGACGAGCGGTCCGGGGACGACCTGGATCCGTAACGGGTGCGGATACGACGGACACGCACAACGCCCGCGTCCGACGGACGCGGATATTCGGCTGACCCCGGGCGTTCTGGCGGGTAGAACACCCCTGATGACCACGACCCTGCGGCCGACCGAGCCGCTTCAGCGCAATGACGACGGAACGCGTTCGCGCCGCTATCAGGTGTGTGTGAACGGCCGTCCCGTGGGCGCCCTTCACCTCGGGACGCATCCCGTCTTCGGTGACGCGGTGGCCCGGATATCGGAGCTGCGGATCGAGGAACCGGACCGGCGACGCGGCCGGGGCACCGTGGCGGCGCTCGCCGCGGAGGAGGTGGCGCGCGGCTGGGGGTGTCGGCGCATCGAGGCGACGGTCCCCGGTGACGACGCACCGGCACTGCGTCTCGCCACGGCGCTCGGCTACGTCGTACGCAACCGCGGCATGGAGAAGGCGCTCGGCGCCGCCCCGCCCGATCTGCCGCCGGGCAGCCGGGGTCGACCCCTGACGGAGGCCGAGTACGGATCCTGGCTGGCCGAGAGCCACGAGGGCTACATCCGCAGCTGGGTCGAGCGCGGCGTCCCGGAGGCCGAGGCCCGGGCGAAGTCGGAGCGGGACCACGCCGCACTGCTGCCGGACGGCCTGCGCACCCCGGACACGTTCCTCAGCGTCCTCGAGCACGAAGGAACCCTGGTGGGCACCCTGTGGGTGGCGTCGCGGGAAGGCCGGGCCTACGTCTACGACGTCGAGACCGACGCGGCCCACCGGGGCAGGGGCCACGGGCGCACACTGATGCTGCTGGCCGAGGCCCAGGCGATCGCCGCGGGGTACCGGTCCATCGGCCTCAACGTCTTCGCGGGCAACGCCCCGGCCGAGCGGCTCTACGAGTCACTCGGCTACGAGACGAGGCAGTACGCCGTGTACAAGACGCTGCTGTAGCTGCCGGCGTACAAGGGGTACAGGGCCTTGCGCCAGCCGGTCGGACCGGCGGCGGTCAGCCGCTCTGTTCGGCCAGCAGCCGGTCCGCGATCTCCTCGATGCGCTCGCGCAGGCCCTCCTGGCTCTT
Organism: Streptomyces sp. T12; assembly: GCF_028736035.1. Taxonomy (NCBI): domain Bacteria; kingdom Bacillati; phylum Actinomycetota; class Actinomycetes; order Kitasatosporales; family Streptomycetaceae; genus Streptomyces; species Streptomyces sp. T12. The sequence goes on along the minus strand of NZ_CP117866.1, from coordinate 1,860,310 downwards.
GCCGCCGTCGAGTCGCTCGCCGCCGATCACATACGTCGGGGTCCCGGTCACGCCGATCGCCTTGCCCTCGGCCTGGTCGGCGTCGACGATCAGGATGTGCCGGCCGTCGATCAGCGCGGTGTCGAACTCCTCGGCGTCCAGGCCGAGTTCCCGGGCCACCTCGACCAGGAAGGGTTCTCCCTTACGGTCCAGCTCCTCGACCCGGCCCAGCACGGCCTCGACGTACCCCCAGCCCTGCCCCTGCTCCAGCGCCTCCTCGACGGCCTGCGCAGCGGCGAAGGCGTGCTTGTGCTTCTCCAGCGGGAAGTGCCGCAGCCGCAGCTCCAGCCGGTCGCCGTAGCGGGCGCGCAGGGCACGGAGATCGTCCAGGGCGCTGCGGCAGTCGGGGCACTGCAGCTCGCACCAGACGTCGAGAACGGGGGCGGCGGGGCGGTCGGGGGAGGAGTCGCTCATGGGCCCAGTCTCCCAGCCTCGGCCCGGACGACCCAATCCGACCTGGTGCTTCGGTGGCCGTCGGCCCTGGCCGTACGACCGTGACCGGCACCTGCGGAGGAGGTGACCCGGAGATGTCCCTGATGTCGGGCCCAGGCATGGCCGTGCGGGGTTGCCACGGTGCAGGATGGAAGGGGCGAAGTGCCCTTACCCGACCCAGCCTGCCTGGAGGACCGGATGATTGCCGAGACCGTCTGTTCCGCCGTCGCCGCGGCCGGCCTGGGCATCGCGGCGGTCACGGCGTACCGCAAGCGTTTCCTCGCGGCCGCGCGTATGGTCGCGTACTCCCTGGTGCCCCTCGGCCTGGTGATGACCGGGGTCGTCGACTGGCTGGCGGACACCGCGTTCAGCCCGACGGCCTGGGCGGGCTTCGGAGTCCTCGGCCTGTCCTGGCTGCTGTTCGCGAGCACGCGCGCGGTGGAGCGTCGCCGAGGCGGCACCCGCAAGGAGCGCCGCAAGGAGGCCCGTGCCGCGGGACGGAGCGAGGCGGTGGCTCCCACGGCCTCGGCGCCCTCGCTGGGACCGGGCTCCCGTCAGGCGACCCGGCCCGCGACCGCACCCCGAGCCGATGCGGGCGACGACTTCAGCGACATCGAGGCCATCCTCAAGAAACACGGCATATGACGCCCGCATGCCGGACTGAAACGACACAGTGGATCGCCGCCCGGCCGTAAGCGATCACGACTCGAACCGGACATCACGGAATTCGGCGAACTCCCGCTCATTCCGGGCGTGTTGATCGCGCGGCAAGGGGCAACTGCGCCATCATCGCCGAGAGATGCTGGACACGACACAGAGCGAGGCCGCGCCACCTCAGGACGAGCCTCGCGGGTGCCTCTTCGCCCTTTCCCAGCCACCGCTGATGATCTTCCTTGCGGTGATCGGGTGTCTGCTGCTCATGGCTGCGCTGCACGATCTGCTGCTGCTCTGAGCCGTACCCGCGGCCCCCGGCGCCACCCGCCGGGGCCCGCGTCGACAGACGGGTCGTGTCGACAGACGGGTCGTGTCGGTCTGTGGGCAAGCGCCGCCGCTCAGCCGGCCGCTTCCTTGCGGCGCGCCCGGTAGGCGGCCACATGCAGACGGTTTCCGCAGGTACGGCTGTCGCAGTACCGCCGCGAGCGGTTGCGGGAAAGATCCACGAAGGCATGCCGGCAGTCCGGCGCCTCGCAGCGCCGCAGTCGCTCCTGCTCCCCGGCCACCACGAAGAACGCGAGCGCCATGCCGCAGTCGGCCGCCAGGTGGTCGGCGACGGAGGCACCAGGGGCGAAGTAGTGCACATGCCAGTCGTAGCCGTCGTGGTCCGTGAGTCTGGGGGTGGTGCCCGCGGCGGCGACCAGCTCGTTGATCAGGCCGGCCGTGCGCCGGGCGTCCGGCTCCGCGAAGATCGCGGCGAACCGGCCCCGCACCTTGCGCACCGCCGACAGATCGAACTCCGAGAGGACCCCGACATCGCTGATTTCGTGCTTTCGTACGAAATCTCCGAGAGCTGCGACGTCCGGCAGCCTGTCCGGAGCCCCGTCGTCATCCGGTGCGGTGTTCACCAGATCCACCACGGCATCGAGCGCACACCGGGTGTCATGGGTGATCAGCACGTTTCGCTCCCTGGCCTGGGGGGTCGGGCGGGGTGCCCGCCGATGCTGGCCGATGGTAGTGGCTCACAGGGCCTTCACACCGGCCGCGCCCGCACGCGGCTTCGAATACAACGCCACAACGGCGCCGACGGTTCCCGCCGAGCCGAGCCGAGCCGAGCCGAGCCGAGCCAGGCCGGGTGGGGCCGGGCCGGTCTCCCTCCGGTACAGGCCCGATGCCAGGGCACACCAACGCCGTCCCCGCGAAGCGAAGACGGCGCTGCTGTGTACCGTATGCGGTTGTCTTGGCCCGAGCCGTCTCCCCGAGTCGACGGCGCCGGGCGGCTTTGTGGGGCCTCGCCCTAGCTTTCCGCCAGGATGTGCGAGAGCTCCTGGTCGAGATCGAAATGGCGATGCTCCGTGCCGGGAGGCACAGCGGCATCCGTTCGCTTCAGGAAGGACTCCAGAGCCCGTGCCGGGGCCTCGAGCAGCGCCTCGCCCTCCGGAGAGCTCAGGGCGATGCAGACGACGCCCTGGCCGTGACTGCGCGACGGCCAGACACGGACGTCGCCGGTTCCGGTGGGTCGGTGGAGGCCCTCCGCAAGAAGGTCGCGGGCGAACACCCACTCGACGGTTTCCTCGGCTCCGGTGTGGAAGGTGGCGTGCACGGCGTAGGGGTCGGCCGTGTCGTACCGCAGGCCTGCGGGGACAGGCAGGGAGGACTCGCTCGACACAACGAGGCGCAGGTGCAGCTCGCAGCTGACCGTGGTGTTCATAAGCGCCAGGGCCTTTCGCTCAGTGTGCGCTCGGGGATTCGCACGTCGGCGAAATCGACATGCCACCTACGGTGCCGTTGTAAACCCCTCTGAGTGTTTTGCGTGTGTTTACGTAACTCTTCCGGCCGAGAACCCGTTCGCGAGGTACGACCATTCCGGTGACTGGTTTCCGTCCGGTAGGGTTTGGCCGTATGAATACGGGGAGTAACGAGCCTGGCGGGGTTGCCATGGCGGCTGACGAGACCGAAGTGGATGGTGTGAAAGGCGACAGCGAGCAGGGCCTCGGCTCAAGAGCGCCGGAGTTCATCAAGGCGCGCAGGGCGCTGCACCTGAGCTGGCAGGTGGGCGTCTTCGTCATCGGCCTGGCGGTCGTGGTCGCCGGCATCATCATGCTGCCGTTGCCCGGTCCCGGCTGGGTCGTGATCTTCGGCGGCATGGCGATCTGGGCGACCGAGTTCGTCTGGGCCCAGCTGGTGCTGCGCTGGACCAAGCGCAAGGTCACCGAGGCGGCCCAGAAGGCCCTCGACCCGAAGGTGCGCCGCCGCAACATCATCCTGACGTCGATCGGCCTCGTGATCATTGCCGTGCTCGTCGGCATCTACGTGTGGAAGTTCGGCATCGTGATGCCCTGGAAGATCAAGGACCAGTGATCCGCGACGGGGGTGCGGGCGTCGGCCGGTGCGGGTTCGCACTGGTCACGCGCACCCCCTGACATGGGGTAATGTTCTTCCTGCGTCCGGGCGATTAGCTCAGTGGGAGAGCGCTTCGTTCACACCGAAGAGGTCACTGGTTCGAACCCAGTATCGCCCACCCGGATCCGGCGGCCCGCCTGCGACTGTGCAGGCGGGCCGCCGTCGTTCCGCACCGCCGGAGGAACTCGTCCCGCGGTGCCACGTGGGTGACGCCTCGTCAACTCACCGGCGACCTGACGACTTTCGGCCGACCGGTACAGACGTACGGCGGCCCATTCCTCGTTCGATCCACCGATCGCACGCCTCTCACCTGCGACATCGCACCGCCGACCCGACCGGCCGGCCCTCACGAGCCGTCAACTCGCCGAGTAGACCCACAAGAAATTCCTGTCCGAATCATTGACGCACTCCGAGGCCCTCCGTAACTTGTGCCAGCAAGCGCTTACTTGAAACGATTCATGCAGGCGGCGGCGACGCTGCGCGGGGAGGCTCGACGATGAGAACCAGCAGGAATGTTGAGAGGCGTACGATCCTGAAGGTGGCGGGGGCCTCGACGGCCACGCTCGGGCTCGCCGCGACGACCGGATGCGGGGGCGACAGTGGTTCCGGAGACGGGACCGTGACACTCCGTTACGCGTGGTGGGGTGGCGAGCCGCGCACCATCGCCATCAAGAAGACGATCGCGCTCTTCGAGAAGAAGTACCCGAAGATCAAGATCAAGCCCGAATTCACCGACTACGCGGCGTTCTGGGAGAAGTTCCAGACCCAGGCCTCCGGTGGAAATCCGCCGGACGTTTTCCAGAATGCGGTCGGTTTCCTGCGCAAGTACGACAAGCGTGGTGTTCTGTTGGATCTCAAGTCGCAGGCGGACGCCGGAAATCTGAGCCTGGACAACTTCCGCAACGGCGTTCTGGCGAACGGTCAGGTCGACGGCAAGCAGCTCGGCATCCCCGTCGGCGCCAACACCATGGCACTCGTCATCGACCTCAAGGCCTTCAAGAAGGCGGGCGTCGAGGCGAAGATGGGCTGGACCTGGGACGAGTACTTCGACGCGCTGCAGACGATCCAGGACAAGCTGAAGATTGCCGGTGACACCAGCTACTTCAACATCATGTACCTGTACGACCTGTACCTGCGTCAGAACGGCAAGGCCTTCTTCACCGACTCCGATCTCGGCTTCACCGAGGACGATCTGACGCAGTGGTGGGAGGACGGCTACAAGCGCGTGAAGTCCGGGCTCGTCGCCGACCCCAAGAAGATCGAGCAGGTCTACCCGAAGTCGGGTCTGTCGGCCGGGCTCGCCGCGTCCGAGTTCACCTGGGACAACTTCTCCATCCGCTACGAGGGCGAGGGCGAGTCGGACTACGGGCTCGCGCCGATCCCCACCACGGACGGCAAGGACACCGGCCAGTACCTCGGTTCGCTGATGCTCAGCGCCTTCTCGGGGACCAAGCATCCCAAGGAAGTCGCCCAGTTCATCGACTTCATGGTCCATGACCCCGAGGTCGGCAAGATCATGGGCTACGACCGCGGCATCCTCGCCACGACCGAGCAGTACGACGCGTTCACGCCCACCGACGAGAACAACAAGGGCGTCAAGGCGTACGAGGAAGAGGTCGCCAAGGCCGGCGTGCTCGGGAAGATCACCCCGCACCCGTCGGGCGCCGACGTCATCGAGGCGGCGTTCCTGCGCATCGGCGGCGAGGTCGCCCAGGGCAAGAAGAAGCCGGCCGACGCCGCCAAGGCGCTGTTCAGTGAGGCCAAGGCCGCGTTCGCGGGCTGAGGGGACGTACCACCATGACGCTCGTCAAGGAAGCGCCCGCGCGCTCGGCCGTGAAGCGGTCCGCCGCTCCCGTCGCCGGGCGGCGCGGGCGGCGCCGCGAGAACATCGCCGGCTATCTCTTCATGTCGCCGTGGATCGCCGGGTTCCTGGTGCTCACGGCGGGGCCGATGATCGCGTCGCTGTACTACGCGTTCACCCGGTACAACCTGTTCACGCCGCCCGAGTGGGTCGGGTTCGACAACTTCACGACGATGTTCCAGGACCCGCGCTGGCAGAAGTCGGTCGAGGTCACGCTGAAATACGTCGTCGTGGCCACTCCGCTGAAGCTCCTGCTCGCGCTGGGCGTCGCGCTGCTGCTCGCGCAGAAGCGGCGCGGACAGGGCCTGTACCGGGCCGCGTTCTACATGCCCTCGCTCATCGGTGCCAGCGTCTCCGTGGGCTTCGTGTGGCGGGCGCTGTTCTCGGACGACGCGATCGTGGACCGTACGCAGAAGATCTTCGGGCTCGACGTGGGCGGCTGGATCGGCAACCCCGACTACGTCATCTACGCGCTGGTGGCCCTGAGCATCTGGCAGTTCGGCGCGCCGATGGTCATCTTCCTGGCCGGCCTCAAGCAGGTTCCGCGGGAGTTGTACGAGGCCGCGGAGATGGACGGGGCCGGTCCCTTGCGGCGGTTCTGGAACATCACGCTGCCGATGATCTCCCCCGTGCTGTTCTTCAACGTGCTGCTGGAGTCCATCCACGCGTTCCAGGTGTTCGGGTCCGCGTATGTGGTCTCCAACACCCAGTGCGGGCCGGCCGACGCCACCCTCGTCTACACCTGTTACCTCTACCAGAAGGGCTTCAAGGAGGCCCAGATGGGCTTCGCCTCCGCGATGGCCTGGACGCTGGTGGTCGCGGTGGCGCTGGTCACGGCGGTCCTGTTCTGGTCGCAGAAGAAGTGGGTGCACTACGAGGAGGCCGCCAAGTGACCACTGTCAGCACTCCTGTCGCGCGCACCGCCAGTGAGCGGCGGCGCACCGGATCGATCGCCTGGCACGTGGGTGCGCTCGTCGTCCTCGCGGTCGTCCTGTATCCGGTGATCTGGGTGGTCGGTGCCTCGTTCAAGCCGAGCAAGGACATCATCGCCAGCATCGACCTGCTGCCCATCAAGCCGGTCTGGGCGAACTTCTCCGGGCTCGCCGACGGCATCTCCGGCATCTCCATCAGCACCTTCTTCACGAACTCGCTGATGTACGCGGGCCTCGCCGTGGTCGGTGTCGTGCTGTCCAGCTCGCTGACCGCGTACGCCTTCGCCAAGATCCGGTTCGCCGGGCGGAACCTGCTGTTCACGCTGATGATCGGCACACTGCTGCTGCCGTACCACGTCCTGCTCATCCCGCAGTACGTGATGTTCCGCAAGCTGGAACTCGTCGACACGCTGGTGCCGCTCGTAGCAGGCAAATTCCTGGCCACGGAGGCGTTCTTCGTCTTCCTGATGGTGCAGTTCATGCGCGGCCTGCCGCGCGAGCTGGACGAGGCCGCCAAGCTCGACGGCTGCGGGCACCTGAGGACCTACTGGTCCATCGTGCTGCCCTTGTGCCGCCCCGCCCTCATCACCAGCGCCATCTTCACCTTCATCAACGCGTGGAACGACTTCATGGGGCCGTTGATCTACCTCAACACCCCCGAGAAGTACACCGTTTCGCTCGGCCTGATGATGTTCCGCGACCAGGAGGGCATCTCCAACTACGGCAGCATGATCGCGATGTCGCTGGTGGCGCTGATCCCGGTCATCGCCTTCTTCATGGCCTTCCAGCGCTACCTCATCGACGGCATGGCGACGTCCGGACTGAAGTGAGAAGGGCTGAGGCGGTCACCATGGCGCAAGCACGCGTGAAGGCACGTAAGGAGTCCGTGTTCGGCGAGCGCTTCGCGGTCTTCGCCGAGTCTTTGCTCACCGGTGTGTGGATCGCCGTGGCCTGCCTCGGGGTCGTCACCTACCCCGCCGCCTTCGCCGCCGGCGCCCGGCATCTGCGGCGACGTACCCGTCATGAGGGCGGCGGCTGGCGGGAGTTCGTCGCGGACTTCCGGGCGGCCATGCGCGGCGGGTGGGTCGTCGGGCTCGCCGGCTGGGCGGCCGCCGCGGCGGTCTGGGTGGACGTCCAGGCCGCACGGGCCGGGATCCCCGGCGGGCCGTTCGTCGGGGCGGTGGGAATCTTCGCCCTGATCGGACTGGTCGTGGCCCTGCTGCGGGCGGCGGCCGTCTGGACGCCGGGCACCTCCTGGCGGGCGCTGCTCGCGGACGCCGGGCGCCGGACCGTGCTCGATCCCGCCGGGTCCTTTCTGATCGTCGGCGGGCTGGGCGTCGTAGCCCTGTCCGCCGCGTTCATCGCACCGCTGGCGGTCCCCGTCCTCGGGGCCGTCGCGGCGGCCGCCGTCGCCGTGGAGGAGCGGTACCGGCGCCGCTGAGAGGCGGTGCCCGCGCACGATGCGGCACCGCTGACGGGCGGTGTCCGCGCACAAGGTCGGTGCCCCCGGCGCCGCGCCTCTCTCTGTCATGCCCCTGCCCACCCCCTTGCATCCCGCACGGAAGGAAAGGCCATGTCCCCCATCCCCCGCAGGTCCATCCTCAAGGCGGCCGCCGTCGCCGGCGCCGCCGCGCAGTTCAGCTGGGCACTGGGAGCCAAGGACGCGCAGGCCGCGCCGAGAGCCGCCGATGCCGATGCCGACCCCGTGACCCTCGACTGGCTGGAGGACGGCGGCCTGGGTGCCGCGCCCGGCTCCACCGTGGGTGTGCCGTGGCCGAAGGGCACGTACCAGGAGGACCAGGCGTTCGCGGTGACGGACGCGGACGGCAAGTCCGTGCCCGTGCAGTCCTGGCCGATCGCCTACTGGCCGGACGGCTCCCTGAAGTGGACGGCCCACGCGGTGAGCTCGGGCACCGGCAAGCTCACCCTCGCCGCCGGCGAGGCCGCCGTACCGGACAAGAAGGTCACCGTCGACAAGAGCGGCGGCACCATCGACGTCTCCACCGGCGTCATCAGGGCGAAGATCGGCAAGTCCGGCGCCACGATCATCAAGTCGGTCACCCGCGGCTCCACCGAGATCGCCAAGAACGGGCGGCTCGTGCTGATCCGCCAGCCGGAGATCGAGGACGAGGACCAGGGCGCGGTCAAGACCGAGCGGTTCGAGGGGGCCATCTCCGACGTCACCGTCGAGCAGGAGGGCCCGGTCCGCGCGGTCGTCCGCATCGACGGCAAGCACCGCAAGGGCACCCGGAGTTGGCTCCCCTTCTCCATCCGGCTCTACTTCTACGCCGGCGCCGACTCCTTCCGCATGGTGCACACCATCACCTACGACGGCACGCAGGAGCCGGGCAAGGCCGGCGGCGACTTCATCCGCGGCATCGGCGTGCGCTTCACCGTGCCGATGCGCGACGCGTCCTACGACCGCCACATCCGCATCGGCGGCGAGGGCACCGGCATGCTCCGCGAGGCCGTCAAGGGCATCACCGGACTGCGCCGCGACCCGGGGGCGGCCGTACAGGCGGCGCAGTTCGCGGGGCAGAAGCTGCCCGACCCGTCCACCTGGGACCAGCGGGTCACCACCCGGCTGCAGTACATCCCCGAGTGGGGCGACTACACCCTCTCCCAGCTCTCCGCCGACGGCTTCACCCTGCGCAAGAGGACCAAGAAGGGCCACGGCTGGATCGGGGCCGGCGGCGGCAAGCGGGCGTCCGGCTTCGGGTACGTCGGTGGCGTCAGCGGCGGATTCTCCTTCGGGCTGCGCGACTTCTGGGAGAAGTTCCCCGCCCAGCTCGACATCCGCGACGCCCACACCGAGGAGGCCGAGGTCACCATGTGGCTCTGGTCGCCCGAGGCGCAGCCCATGGACCTGCGCTTCTACCATGACGGCATGGGCCAGGACACCTTTGCCGAACAGCTCGAAGGCCTCAACATCACCTACGAGGACTACGAGCCCGAGTTCGGCACGCCGTACGGCATCGCCCGCACCTCCGAACTCCTCTTCTGGGTCAACGAGTCGACGCCCTCACCGGCGACCCTGGCCCAGCAGGTCGAGGCGGTACGGGTGCTGCCGCAGCTCGCCGCCCCGCCCAAGCAGCTCATCAAGGCGAAGGTGTTCGGGCCGGGCCTGTACTCGGAGCCCGACCGCTCGACCCCGGCGAAGGCGAAGATCGAGGACCACCTCGACTTCCTCTTCACCTACTACAAGGACCAGGTGGAGCAACGCCGTTGGTACGGCTTCTGGGACTACGGCGACATCATGCACACCTACGACACCGTCAGGCACCAGTGGCGGTACGACATCGGCGGCTACGCCTGGGACAACTCCGAGCTCTCGCCTGACCTTTGGCTGTGGTTCGCGTACATCCGCAGCGGCCGCGCGGACATCTTCCGGTTCGCCGAGGCGATGACCCGGCACACCGGCGAGGTCGACGTCTACCACCTCGGCAAATGGGCGGGCCTCGGCACCCGGCACGGCGTCCAGCACTACGCCGACAGCGCCAAGCAGCAGCGCATCGCCAACACGACGTATCGCCGCTACTACTACTTCCTCACCGCCGACGAACGCGTCGGCGACCTCATGCACGCCAACGTCGACTCCGACGAGACGTTCCTCGTGCTCGACCCGCTGCGCAAGGTCCGCACCGACCCCTACACCCCCGACCGGCACGCCCTGTCGATCGGCTTCGGTACGGACTGGAGCGGCCTGGTCTCGGCCTGGCTGACGGAGTGGGAGCGCAAGGGCCCGAAGTGGGAGAAGGCCAAGGCGCGCGTGCTGTCGACGATGGAGGGCATCGCCGCCCAGCCCAACGGCTTCGTACAGGGCAGTGGCTTGTACGACCTCGACACGGGCAAGTTCGCGGTCGCCCCGACACCGGTCGTCGGGGTCTCGCACCTGTCCGCCGTCTTCGGCCTCAACGAGCTCTGCGCCGAACTCATCGACCTCGTGGACATGCCGAAGTTCAATGAGGCGTACTTCGACTACTGCCGTTACTTCAACGCCACCAAGGCCGAACAGGCGGCACGCTACGGCTCCAACTTCGGCAGCCTGATCCTCTTCCAGGGCCACTCGCGCCTCGACGCGTACGCCGCCGTCCAGACCGGCGACGCGAAGCTCGCCACGCGCGCGTGGGAGAAGTTCTACAACTCCGACGGCTACAAGGAGTCGGCGCCCTGGAAGACGGAGAAGGTGACCGGCCCGGACGCGCTGGTCCCGGGCAGTGAAGCGGCGTGGGTGTCGACCAACGACACCGCGCTGTACGGCCTGGCGGCCATTGAGAACCTGGCGCTGCTGGGCGACAAGATGCCGTCCTAGCGGGCCGGTTGGGCAGAAGGAGCGCCGCCGCACGGGCGGCGGCGCTCGCATGCCTGGGAGTGTGGTCCACGTCACGTCGTAGGGCAATGAGTACGCGTACTCAGAACGTCCTCAGATGCGGCGGACACCCCCTGGACGCGGCAGACTCGGCCCATGGACTGGAGCCACTACCGCTTCCGCAGCCTGTGGGCCCTGCCCGCACCGCCCGCCACCGTCTACGGCCTGCTGGAACAGGCCGAGGACTACCCCCGCTGGTGGCCCCAGGTGCGGGAGGTGAACCGGATCGACGACACCACCGGCGTGATCACGATCCGCTCCGTCCTGCCGTACGACATGACCTTCACCGCGCGCGAGGAGCGGCGCGACCCGGAAGCGGGGGTGCTGGAGATCGCCATGTCCGGTGACATCGAGGGCTGGGCGCGCTGGACCGTCACGCCTGAGGGCAGCGGAAGCATCGCCCGCTACGACCAGGTCGTCGATGTGAACAAGCCGCTGCTGCGGCGTTTCGCCGTACCCGGGCGGCCCGTCTTCCGCGCCAACCACTGGCTGATGATGCGGGCCGGGCGGCGCGGACTGGTGGCGTACTTGGCCGGTGGTCACCAAGGCGGTCGTCAAGGCGGTCATGAACGTGGTCATGAACGTGATCATGAAGGTGGTCATGACGGCGGTCCTCAAGCGGTTTGAAGGAAACGCGCGGGGACCTGTATTGTTCAGTGCGTTCCCGGGCGATTAGCTCAGTGGGAGAGCGCTTCGTTCACACCGAAGAGGTCACTGGTTCGAACCCAGTATCGCCCACCGGGAAAGGCCGGTCCGCAGCAGCGGACCGGCTTTTTTGTACGCCTCGCGCACCTAGGCGGCTGCCGCCGGCAGGTCCGGCCGCAGTGGCCACGCCGGGTCCACCGCCTCCTCGCTGCCGCTGCGCGCGAACCACGCCTGCAACCCGCGTGCCTGCGCCGCGTGCCACACCGCCTGCAGCGTGTGCAGCTCGGCGGGGGACAGGCGCTCGAGGCGGGCCGCGAAACGGCGTCCCACCGCCCGGACGACCTCGAGCGAGGCCAGCGCGTCGGCCGCCGCGTCGTGCGCGCCGTCCAGCGTGACTTCGTAGTGCGCGCACAGGTCGGTCAGGGTGCGGCGACCCTTGCGATAGCGGTCCAGATGCTTGTCCAGGACGCGCGGATCGAGCACCAACAGGGGCGTCGCCTCGAACCAGTGGTCCAGCGACGAGGCGCGATGGCGGCGCAACTCGCGGTCCAGCAGCGTCAGATCGAACGGCGCGTTCATCACCACGAGCGGCCGGGCCGCCGCGGCCTGTCCGGCCAGTTCCTCGGCTATCTCATGCATCACCGGCGCCGGCCAGCGGCCGTTGCGCTGCAGATGCTCCTCCGTCAGTCCGTGCACCGCCGTCGCCGCCTCCGGCACCGGCACGCCCGGGTTCACCAGCCACCGGGTCACCCGCGGCCGGGTGCCCGGGGCGTCCTGGACGACGACGGCCGCCGAAACGATCCGGTCGGTCTCGACGTCCACGCCTGTCGTCTCCGTGTCGAATGCCGCCAGCGGGCCCTCATACCAGCACGCCATACCTACACAACCCCTCGTTCACCCTTGGCAGCTGACGCACCGCCTTCTGCCCGTTTGGTGATACCCGGGCCGTTTGCGCCGTACGCCGGAAGGACACAACAGGAGTGCGGGTCCATGCAGTTCAGCGGCCCGCCACGGGGATTCACCTGGCGTGGAAGGCTGTTCGTCATGGCGATAGCGCAGCCCGAGCGGGGCGGGCTGCTGCCCGAACGAACGGGCCCTCATCGCGGTTCACTCGCCACTACCGCCTGCATGGAGACACTGCAGGTGGGCTATCTGCACGCCGTGGCGGCGGCCGCCGGGTGCTCCCTGTCGCAGCCGTTTCCGGACAACGGCATCGACTGGCACGTCAGCCACAGCGCGCCCGGCCACACGGTCGACGACGAGGTCACCATAAAGGTCCAGCTCAAGGCCACGTACCAGCTCGCGCCGAACCCGCCCGGCCGCTTCTTCTCTTTCACGCTCGACAACGACCACCTGGCGAAGCTCGCCCGCACCCCGGTCTCGGTGCACAAGATCCTGGTCGTGATGATCGTTCCGCGGTCGCAGGAGCAGTGGCTGCGCGCCGGCCACGACCGGCTCGATCTGCGGCACTGCTGCTACTGGGTCAACCTGGCCGGCCACACGATCACCGGCAGGCGCCGGACCAGCGTGCGGATACCGACCTCACGCATCTTCGACGACCGGGCCCTCTGCGAGATCATGACGCGGGTCGGGACGGGAGGCAGACCATGACGCACCGCCCCCTGGAGGAGCCGATACGGCCAGTCCGGCCGCACCCCGCCGAAGCGACCTGGGACCGTCCCCCCGAGCCCGGCGAGGTCGACCCCGCCGTGCTCAGCGCCCTGCTGCGCCGGCATGGCTGGCAGCGGCGCGGGGGAGCGGCGGGGCGCTACGGCCGCTGGACCCCGCCCGGACCGGGCGGCAACGGCACGAGCCTGCTCGTCCCCGAGTCCCGTGCCTTTCCCGACAGCGACGACCTGCTCGGCGAGGCGCTCCTCGCCCTCTCCCGCAGCGGCATGCCCTCCGCGCGCGAGGTGCTGGTCGGGCTCGCCGTGCCCAGCGACGAGATCCGCTGGTGGCGAGACGCGCCGAGCGGGCCGGCCGGGGCCGCGCCCTGGACCGTCGAGGAGGAACTGCGCACCGCCGCCCGCCAGATGCTCCTCGCCGCGGCGCTCGCCACGCGTGCGCGTGCGGGCTATTACGGCGCCCGGCACCGCCGCTCGGCCGCCTCGATGCTGGAGAGCGTCCTCGTCGGCCCCGCGCCCGGCGGCCGTGGCCTCACCGCCTTCGTGCCGATCGGTACGGGCCGCCCGCTCGCCGTACGCCTCCACCAGGCCCTGTACGCCGCCCGCGAGGCCATCGACTACCAGCGGGCCACCGGCGGTATGGACGCCTTCGACGGCGCCGTCGAGGCGGGCGTCAGCCGCGAGCTCACCGAGGCCCTGATCGCCCTTGTACGCGGCACGGAGGGCGCGCGCATCGCCGTCGAGTGGGCGCCCGCGGCCGGGGTGCCCGAAGACTGCGCGGCCGGCGTCGAACCCGTCGAGTTCTCGCCGGGCGACCTGCCCGTGCTGCGCGAGGCCGGGGCCCGCTATCTGCGCGAGGAGCCGTCCGTGCCGGTGCGGATCACCGGTGCTGTCGTACGGATGCGCAGATCGGGGCCGCGCGGGGAGGGCACCGTACGACTGCGCGTCCTCGCGGGCGCCGAGATTCCGCACGTCCGGCTCACGCTGGACGAGGAGGCGTACCGCATCGCCGGGCACGCACACCTCGTCGGGCTGCCGGTGCGGGTGCACGGGCGACTGGAGAGCCGCGGCGGCTTCCGCAAGGTCACCGGGGCCTGCGGGGTCGTACCGGTCCAGGTGGACGAGGCCGAGCGGGACCGACTGATGAAGTCGCTGCAGGAGGACCTGGACTTCTTCGAGGAGGCGTGCGGCGGGGAGGACGCCGGGGACTGAAGGAGGCGGTGCCTGAGGCGCCGGGCGAGGCCTTGCACCTGGTGTGCCGAATGTCTGGCTCGGGGGAGCCCTGTGCGGGGGCACTGCGCGGGGCGTCCTCGGTGACCGTTTCGCGGTCGGCCGTCCGGGGTCGGTACGATCGCGTAATGCGCGCGCTCCTGGTATGGCGCCGCACCCCACCTTCAGTCAGGAGAGACCGGTGTCAGACGTCCGTGTGATCATCCAACGCGATTCCGAGCGGGAAGAACGCGTGGTGACGACGGGCACTACGGCCGCCGACCTCTTCGCCGGCGAGCGCTCCATCATCGCCGCGCGCGTGGGCGGCGAGCTCAAGGACCTGTCGTACGTGCTCGCCGACGGCGAGGAGGTCGAGGGCGTCGAGATCTCCTCCGAGGACGGTCTGGGCATCCTGCGCCACTCCACCGCGCATGTGATGGCACAGGCCGTGCAGGAGCTCTTCCCCGAGGCCAAGCTGGGCATCGGCCCGCCCGTCAAGGACGGCTTCTACTACGACTTCGATGTCGAGAAGCCGTTCACGCCCGAGGATCTCAAGGCCATCGAGAAGAAGATGCAGGAGATCCAGAAGCGGGGGCAGCGCTTCTCCCGTCGCGTCGTGACCGACGACGCCGCCCGCGAGGAGCTCGCCGCCGAGCCCTACAAGCTGGAGCTGATCGGTCTCAAGGGCTCCGCCTCGTCCGACGACGGCGCGGACGTCGAGGTCGGCGCCGGCGAGCTGACGATCTACGACAACCTGGACGCCAAGACCGGGGACCTGTGCTGGAAGGACCTGTGCCGCGGCCCCCACCTGCCGTCTACCCGCGCGATCCCGGCGTTCAAGCTGATGCGCAACGCGGCCGCCTACTGGCGCGGCAGCGAGAAGAACCCGATGCTCCAGCGCATCTACGGCACCGCCTGGCCGTCCAAGGACGAGCTCAAGGGCTACCTCGACTTCCTCGCCGAGGCCGAGAAGCGCGACCACCGCAAGCTGGGCAACGAGCTCGACCTGTTCTCCATCCCGGAGCAGATCGGTTCCGGCCTCGCCGTCTTCCACCCCAAGGGCGGCATCGTCCGCCGCGTGATGGAGGACTACTCGCGCCGCCGCCACGAGGAAGAGGGCTACGAGTTCGTCTACACCCCGCACGCGACGAAGGGGAAGCTCTTCGAGACGTCGGGTCACCTGGACTGGTACGCCGAGGGCATGTACCCGCCCATGCAGCTCGACGAGGGCGTGGACTACTACCTCAAGCCCATGAACTGCCCGATGCACAACCTGATCTTCGACGCGCGCGGGCGTTCCTACCGTGAACTGCCGCTGCGCCTCTTCGAGTTCGGCACCGTGTACCGGTACGAGAAGTCGGGCGTCGTGCACGGCCTCACGCGCGCGCGTGGCTTCACGCAGGACGACGCGCACATCTACTGCACGCGCGAGCAGATGTCGGAGGAGCTCGACAAGACGCTCACCTTCGTCCTCGGCCTGCTCCGCGACTACGGCCTGACCGACTTCTACCTGGAGCTGTCCACCAAGGACCCGGAGAAGTTCGTCGGCTCCGACGAGGTCTGGGAGGAGGCGACCGAGACGCTGCGCCAGGTCGCCGAGAAGCAGGGCCTGCCGCTGGTTCCGGACCCGGGCGGTGCCGCCTTCTACGGGCCGAAGATCTCCGTCCAGACCAAGGACGCCATCGGCCGCACCTGGCAGATGTCGACCATCCAGCTCGACTTCAACCTGCCGGAGCGCTTCGACCTGGAGTACACCTCCGCGGACGGCTCCAAGCAGCGCCCGGTCATGATCCACCGCGCGCTGTTCGGCTCGATCGAGCGGTTCTTCGCGGTGCTGCTCGAGCACTACGCGGGCGCCTTCCCGGCGTGGCTGGCCCCCGTCCAGGCGATCGGCATCCCGATCGGCGACGGGCACGTGAACTACCTGGAGAAGTTCGCCGTGGCCGCCAAGAAGAAGGGCCTCAGGGTCGAGGTCGACTCCTCCTCCGACCGCATGCAGAAGAAGATCCGCAACGCCCAGAAGCAGAAGGTGCCCTTCATGGTCATCGCGGGCGACGAGGACATGGCCAACAACGCCGTCTCCTTCCGCTACCGCGACGGCTCGCAGGAGAACGGCATCCCGTTCGACGAGGCCATCGCGAAGATCGTGACGGTGGTCGAGGAGCGGGCGCAGGTCTGACGCCCGTACGTGACGAAGGCCCTCGGGGAGTTCAGCCTCCCGGGGGCCTTTCGTCGTCCTCGTGGGAGAAGACCTGCAGCAGCCACGAGGCGAACGTGCCGGTCACGGCCCCGAGCAGCCCCAGCCCTACGGCCATGACCCCGACGGCGATCACCCGCCCGCGCGACGTGACGGGGGTGATGTCGCCGTAGCCGACCGTGGCGAGGGTCGAGCACGTCCACCACACGGCGTCCCCGAAGCTCCGCATCGTCGCGCCCGGCGCCCCGCGCTCCTGCTCGTAGACGGCCAGGGCGCCCGTGAAGCCCAGCAGCAGGGTGGACAGCCCGGCGTACACGATCACGCGCGCGTACAGGGAGAGCCGGGGCCGTCCGTGCCGGCGCTGGACGGCTTCGTACACCTTCACGACCCGCAGCGGCCGCAACAGCGGCAGCACCAGCACCACGGTGTCCAGCAGGTGCGTCCGTACGAAGCCCATGCGCTGCCCGCTGAGCCGCCAGCAGACGGCGTAGTCGACGCCGAACAGGGCCCACGCGGCGAACATCAGCGCGAGGCAGAGGTCGAGCTCGGCCTCCGACAGATGACCATGGCCCAGGACGCGGACCGCGTACGAGGCGAGAAAGATCTGCGACGCCACGAAGAGAGGGATCTCGGTGTGCCTCCGCCAGCGTGCCGTACGACTGTCATCGTCCACCGGCCCAGCTTGGCCCGGGGCAATCGGGTGCGAGCCCCGGCGACACGCCACGAACGGACGAAGCCATATGCTGCACGCATGACGAGTGAGCCGGAGCAGCAGTGGGGAGTGGGGATCCAGGACGCGTTCCAGCGCCTGTGGACGCCCCATCGGATGGCCTACATCCAGGGTGAGAACAAGCCGACCGGCCCCGGAGCCGACGACGGCTGCCCCTTCTGCTCGATCCCGGCCAAGTCCGACGAGGACGGGCTGATCGTCCAGCGCGGGGAGCAGGTGTACGCGGTCCTCAACCTGTACCCGTACAACGGCGGCCACCTGATGGTCGTGCCCTACCGCCATGTCGCCGACTACACCGACCTCACCGAGCCGGAGACCATCGAGCTCGCCGCCCTGACCAAGCAGGCGATGACGGCCCTGCGGACCGCCTCCGGCGCCCACGGCTTCAACATCGGCATGAACCAGGGCTCGGTCGCCGGCGCCGGCATCGCGGCCCACCTCCACCAGCACATTGTCCCGCGCTGGGGCGGCGACACGAACTTCATGCCGGTGGTGGGCCATACGCGGGTGCTGCCGCAGCTGCTGGCGGACACACGCAAGATGCTGGCGGAGGCCTGGCCGACGGCTTGATCCTGCGGCCGACGGTGCCATTGATCAGCCCGTCCGGCGTTTGAGGACGAGGCCTGTTCGGGGACGTAGGGGGGGGGCTGGGGGCGCAGCCCCCAGGGACGGCCACCCAGACCCACCTCACCCGCTCGACCGCCGGAGGCCTACGCGTCGTAGACGTCGGCCTTCCGCGGCGACGCATCCTGCACGGCCGTGCTCAGGAACGCCGAGCGCGTACCGAACTTCTCCGTGTCCACGCCGTTGTCGTCCAGCACCTTGATCGCCGCGGCATGCACCACCCGCAGCACCGGCGTGGCGGCGCGCAGCGCGTCGTCGGCCATGAAGCGGTGCCGCCACGGCTGATCCGCCCACGCATGCCGGAGCCCGAACGGCTCGGGCAGACCTATCGTCCCGCCGAGCCAGTTCAGCAGCGGCGGATACCAGGAGATCGGGGCCCGCACCGCCAGCCGTACCACCTCGTCGGTGTTCACCAGCGGAAGCGTCACCTTGCGGGTCTCCCACGGCTTCAGTGACTTGGTGACCTCCTTCGAGGGCGCCTCCGGCTTCGTGGTGAACAGCCCGTTCACCGGGCCCAGGGCATGCCCGGTCACCTCGATGCGCAACGTCTCGTGCAGCACGGTCACCGTGATCAGCATGGTGATGATCAACTGCCCGTCCCACAGCGTCCACTGGACGCCCAGGTAGTGCCGGTCACCGCTGCCGAACTGCTGCTTGTTGCAGATGTCCTGTATCGCGTGCTGCTTGACCTGGTACGCGTCGACGTCCGTGCCCTCCGGCCGGGACACCGCCTTCGCGCCCTCGGCGATCGGTGTGACGACCCAGTGCCGTATCGAAGGCTTCGGGAAACCACCGGTGTTCAGCGGACCGCGCTCCAGCATGCGCAACTGGTCATGGATCGCGCGGATCACGTCCCAGCTGCGGAAGGGGTGGATCTCCCGGTCGGCGTCGGCCGGAACGAGGTTCTCGGCCAACTGCCAGCTGCCCCACCGGGTTCCCATGCCGAGTATCCCCTTGGGCCCGGCGTAGAACACGGAGTTGGACTGCTGCTCGGCGCTGAGCTTGGCGAGGGACTGGCGCAGCTGCTCGGCCGCGGTCTCACCGGGGCTGCTCGGCACCGCCTCCGGAACCTTCGCGCCGACGCTGCTGCCGGCCAGCAAGCTGTCCCACCGCTCCCGCAGGTCCTTCGCCGTGCGCTCGCAGACCAGCTTGGCCCAGAACCAGCCGACCACGGGCATGACGACCGAGGCCCGCGCGTACCAGGCCCAGAAGCCGGTGAACGGCATACGGAGCAGGAAGAGCACGGCGAGCGCGCCCGCCGCGACGAGCAGCGCCGAGGCCAGCGCACCGCCCCGCTTCGCGTCCCGCTTGGTCATGGTGGTGCGCAGCTGGAAGATCAGCAGCCAGACCAGCAGCCCGGGCAGGAAGAGCACACCGCAGATCACCATGATGGCGCTCAGCAGCCGGTCGCGGTCCTTGCGGATGTTGTTGGCGGCCAGACAGTGGTCGACGACGACCTGCGGCTCGGTACCGAAGGACTGGATGAGGGGCTTGCGGCCGCTGCCGAGCATGCGGTCGACCACGGCCCGCGAGAAGGCCTCACCCAGGTTGGGCCGGAAGATCTTGGCCCACTTGCGGCCTTCCTTGACGTCGGTCTGATGCCATTCGTTGTCGGCCTTCTTGATCTCCTCGAACGGATTGTCCCGATAGGCCGCCGAGGCCAGCGCGAACGTCGCCGTCTGTCCCTCGCCGGCCGTGCGCGGCACCTGCGGACCGAAGATGTCCGCGTAACCGCTCTCAACGGTCATTCCCGCCCCCGATCGCCGCACTGTCGCTTCTGCGGCTTTCCCGACTTCCGTACTCCGCACACCTGTTGATCAATGATCAGCGTATCCCCCGCCACCGACAACCGTCGGCGGACGGCCCAATGCCGCCCGCCGACGCGGAGGGGAGCGTTCCGCAAAAGCCGTTCGGCGCCCGGCGCCAACTACGAGGCGTCGCGCGCCTCTTCACGAATCCTTTCGGCGACCTGCGGCGGCATCGGTTCGTGCCGCGCGTACGAGCGGTTGAAGCGTGCGGTGCCGTGCGACAGCGACCTCAGATCGACGGCGTACCGGCCGATCTCGATCTCGGGCACCTCGGCCTTGATGAGCGTGCGGCCGCCGCTGGTCTGCTCGGTGCCGAGGACGCGGCCGCGCCGGCCGGACAGGTCGCTCATCACGGCGCCGACGTAGTCGTCGCCGACCAGGACGGACACCTCGGCCACCGGCTCCAGCAGATGGATCTTCGTGTCGGCCGCGGCCTCGCGCAGCGCGAGCGCGCCGGCCGTCTGGAACGCGGCGTCGGAGGAGTCCACCGAGTGTGCCTTGCCGTCGAGCAGCGTGATGCGGATGTCGACGAGCGGATGCCCGGCCGCAACTCCCTTGGCAGCCTGGGCCCTGACGCCCTTCTCCACCGACGGGATGAACTGCCGCGGCACCGCGCCGCCGACGACCTTGTCCACGAACTCGATGCCCGAGCCGCCCGGCAGCGGCTCCACCTCGATCTCGCAGATCGCGTACTGCCCGTGGCCACCGGACTGCTTCACATGCCGCCCGCGCCCCGCAGACTTGTCCGCGAACGTCTCCCGTAGGGAGACCTTGTGCGGCACGACGTCGACCTGGACGCCGTAGCGGCTGCGCAGCCGTTCGAGGGCGACGTCCGCATGCGCCTCGCCCAGGCACCACAGCACCACCTGGTGGGTGTTCTGGTTCTGTTCGAGCCGCATCGTCGGATCCTCGGCGACCAGCCGGGACAGCCCCTGCGACAGCTTGTCCTCGTCCGCCTTGCTGTGCGCCTGGATGGCGAGCGGCAGCAGCGGGTCGGGCATCTGCCAGGGCTCCATCAGGAGCGGGTCGTCCTTGGCCGACAGCGTGTCGCCGGTCTCCGCGCGGCTCAGCTTCGCCACACACGCCAGGTCGCCCGCGATGGCGTGCGTGAGGGTGCGCTGCTGCTTGCCGAACGGCGCGGACAGGGCGCCGATCCGCTCGTCGACGTCGTGATCCTCGTGCCCGCGGTCGGCCAGCCCGTGCCCGGAGACATGGACCGTCGCGTCGGGGCGCAGGGTGCCCGAGAAGACGCGCACCATCGACACCCGGCCGACGTACGGGTCCGACGCCGTCTTCACGACCTCCGCGACCAGCGGCCCGTTCGGGTCGCACAGCTTCAGCTCGCGCGGCTTGCCGTCGACCGTGGTGACCCGCGGTGCCTCGCGCTCCAGCGGGGTCGGGAAGCCCCGCGTGATCAGCTCCAGCACCTCGATCGTGCCCAGCCCCTGCCGGGCGCCGTCGGTGGCCGGGGCGGCGGCCAGGACGGGGAAGAACGTGCCGCGCGCGACGGCTCGCTCCAGATCCTCGATCAGCGTCTTGACGTCGACCTGCTCGCCGCCCAGATACCGGTCCATGAGGGTCTCGTCCTCGCTCTCCGCGATGATCCCCTCGATCAGCCGGTTGCGGGCCTCCTCGAGCTGAGGCAACTGGTCCTCGCCCGGCTCGGACCCCTTGCGCTCCCCGGAGGAGTAGTCGAACAGCTGCTGCGACAGCAGCCCGATCAGGCCGGTCACGGGCGCGTGCCCGTCCGGGCCCTGCGGGCCGTGCAGCGGCAGATACAGCGGGAGTACGGCGTCGGGGTCGTCCCCGCCGAAGGCCTCCGCGCAGATCCGCGTCATCTCCTCGTAGTCTGCCCGCGCGGCCTCCAGGTGCGTGACGACGATCGCGCGGGGCATGCCGACGGCCGCGCACTCCTCCCACACCATGCGGGTCGAGCCGTCCACGCCGTCCGAGGCGGAGACGACGAAAAGGGCCGCGTCCGCCGCTCGCAGACCGGCCCTGAGTTCCCCGACGAAGTCGGCGTATCCGGGGGTGTCCAGAAGGTTGACCTTGATGCCGTCCCATTCGACCGGCACCAGGGAGAGCTGCACCGAGCGTTGCTGCCGGTGCTCGATCTCGTCGTAGTCGGAGACGGTGCCGCCGTCCTCCACGCGGCCCGCCCGGTTCACCGCCCCTGCCGTGAGTGCGAGGGCTTCCACCAACGTGGTCTTGCCCGATCCGGAGTGGCCGACCAGCACCACATTCCGTACGGACGCGGGGTGGTCGGCCGCTGTAGCCCTGCCGGCGGCTCCGGGGTGTGCGTTCGCCTTGTCGCCCATGATCCTGCCTCCCGTGCACGGTGAGGTCACTGTGGGCGCGGACATACGGATCCGCGTGCGATGGCGGCTCCGGTGACGCCCGCGGTCCTTCGAGCTTTCCACTCCCGTCACGGTGCGTCCATACGGCGGACGTGATCGCGCCGCCCGGCACCGTGGGACCGGCCGTCCGCCCCGTGTACGAGTGCCCGGCGGCCGCCCGCACGCGCGCGTGGCTACGATGGGCCAGCCGGTGGCCAGCAGGGCCGCACGGCGCCACACCGACCCTCGGGAAGGCCATGCTGAACAAGTACGCGCGTGCATTCTTCACGCGTGTCCTCACACCGTTCGCCGCGTTTCTGATCCGGCGGGGCGTGAGCCCCGACACCGTCACGCTCATCGGCACCGCCGGTGTGGTCGCGGGCGCGCTGGTCTTCTACCCCATGGGCGAGTTCTTCTGGGGCACGGTCGTGATCACACTCTTCGTGTTCTCCGACCTCGTCGACGGAAACATGGCCCGCCAGCTCGGCCGCTCCAGCCGCTGGGGCGCCTTCCTGGACTCCACGCTCGACCGGGTCGCCGACGGCGCGATCTTCGGCGGCTTCATCCTCTGGTACGCCGGCGGGGGCGACGACCTCGTCCTGTGCGCCGTCTCGATCTTCTGCCTGGCCAGCGGCCAGGTGGTGTCGTACACCAAGGCCCGGGGCGAGTCGATCGGCCTGCCGGTCGCGGTCAACGGCCTCGTCGAGCGCGCCGAGCGCCTGGTCATCTCGCTGGTCGCGGCCGGCTTCGCGGGCCTGCACAAGTTCGGGGTACCCGGCATCCAGTACCTGCTGCCCGTCGCCCTGTGGATCGTCGCCGTCGGCAGCCTCGTCACGCTGATCCAGCGGGTCGTCACGGTCCGCCGCGAGTCGGCGGAGGCAGAAGCGGAAGCCGCCGCGGAGGCAGAGGCAGAGGCGAAGGCAGCGCAGGACAAGCCGCAGAGCGCCTCCCAAGGGAGCGAGGCCGCCAAGTGAGTGCCCAGGACCGGCTCACGGACGCGCTGTACGGCCTCGGCTGGGGCACCGTCAAGAAGCTCCCCGAGCCGGTCGCCGTACGGCTCGGCCGCACCATCGCCGACCTCGCCTGGAAACAGCGGGGCAAGGGCGTGCAGCGGCTGGAGAGCAACTACGCGCGCGTGGTGCCCGACGCGAGCCCGGAGCGCCTCGCCGAGCTCTCGCGCGCGGGCATGCGGTCGTACCTGCGCTACTGGATGGAGTCCTTCCGGCTCCCCGCCTGGAGCGCCGAGCGCGTCAAGGGCGGCTTCGACATCAAGGACGTCCACTACCTGACCGACGGCCTGGACGCCGGCAACGGCGTCATACTCGCCCTGCCGCACCTGGCCAACTGGGACCTCGCGGGCGCGTGGGTCACCACGAAGCTCGAGACGCCGTTCACCACGGTCGCCGAACGCCTCAAGCCCGAGACGCTCTACGACCGCTTCGTCGCCTACCGCGAGGGCCTCGGCATGGAGGTCCTGCCGCACAGCGGCGGCACCGCCTTCGGCACGCTGGCCCGCAGGCTGCGCGACGGCGGTCTGGTCTGCCTCGTCGCCGACCGCGACCTGTCGGCGTCCGGCGTCGAGGTCGAGTTCTTCGGCGACACGGCCCGCATGCCCGCCGGACCGGCGTTGCTGGCCCAGCAGACCGGGGCGCTGCTGCTCCCCGTCACGCTCTGGTACGACGACTCACCGGTCATGCAGGGGCGGGTGCATCCTCCGATCGAGGTGCCCGGGACAGGTACCCGGGCCGAGAAGACGTCTGTCATGACACAGGCGCTGGCCGACGCCTTCGCCACGGGGATCGCCGAACATCCGGAGGACTGGCACATGCTCCAGCGCTTGTGGCTCGCCGACCTGGAACCACGACCGGATGACGGCTCGGACGGAGAGCGTCCGTGAGGATCGGCATCGTCTGCCCGTACTCCTGGGACGTGCCGGGCGGCGTCCAGTTCCACATCCGCGACCTCGCCGAGTACTTCATCCGGCTCGGTCACGAGGTGTCCGTCCTGGCCCCGGCCGACGACGACACCCCGCTCCCGCCGTACGTGGTCTCGGCGGGCCGCGCCGTACCGGTGCCGTACAACGGCTCGGTCGCCCGCCTGAACTTCGGCTTCCTCTCGGCGGCCCGTGTCCGCCGCTGGCTGCACGACGGCGAGTTCGACGTGGTCCACATCCACGAGCCGGCCTCACCGTCGCTCGGTCTGCTGACCTGCTGGGCGGCACAGGGCCCGATGGTCGCCACGTTCCACACCTCCAACCCCCGGTCCAAGGCGATGATCGCCGCGTACTCGATCCTCCAGGCGGCCCTGGAGAAGATCAGCGCCCGGATCGCGGTGAGCGAGTACGCCCGCCGCACGCTGGTGGAACACCTGGGCGGCGACGCCGTGGTGATCCCCAACGGCGTCGACGTCGAGTTCTTCGCCAAGGCCGAGCCCAACCCCGAGTGGCAGGGCGACACCATCGGCTTCATCGGCCGCATCGACGAGCCCCGCAAGGGCCTGCCGGTGCTGATGAGGGCCCTGCCCAAGATCCTCGCCGCCCGCCCGCAGACCAGGCTGCTGGTGGCGGGCCGCGGCGACGAGGAGGAGGCGGTCGAATCGCTGCCCAAGGAGCTCCGCTCCCGCGTGGAGTTCCTCGGCATGATCAGCGACGAGGACAAGGCCCGCTTCCTGCGCAGCGTCGACCTGTACGTCGCGCCCAACACCGGCGGCGAGAGCTTCGGGATCATCCTGGTCGAGGCGATGTCGGCCGGTGCCCCGGTCCTCGCCGCGGACCTGGACGCCTTCGCCCAGGTCCTCGACCAGGGCGCGGCGGGCGAGCTCTTCACCAACGAGGACGCGGACGCCCTGGCCGAGGCAGCGGTACGCCTCATGGAGGATCCGGCCCGCCTGGCGGAGCTGCGGGAGCGGGGGAGCGAGCATGTCCGCCGCTTCGACTGGTCCACCGTCGGGGCGGACATCCTGTCGGTGTACGAGACCGTGACGGCGGGCGCGGCAGCGGTGGCCGCGGACGAGCGGACCGGAGGCGGCGGGAGCGGTCTGCGGGCACGGCTGGGGCTGGCGCGGGACTGACGGTCGGCCGGGGTGATCAGGCGGGGTGATCAGCCGGGGTGAGGGGACGGCTGCCGCCGGCGCCTCCCGGCAACGGCCACGCCGACACCCCGCACGACATCCGGCTGCCCCGGCGCGGCTAGTCTGCCGCCCGTGACCGCAACTCTCATCTGGATTCTCGTAGCCCTCGTCGCGATCGGCCTCTACCTGAGCTGGACCGCAGGCCGCCTCGACCGGCTGCACGCCAGAATCGACGCGGCGCGCGCCGCCCTCGACGCGCAGCTGCTGCGCCGCGCCTCGGTCGCCCAGGAACTGGCCACCTCCGGCGTGCTGGATCCGGCCGCGTCGATCGTCCTGTACGAGGCCGCCCACGCTGCCCGGCAGTCCGAGGAGGAGCAGCGGGAGGTCGCCGAGAGCGACCTGAGCCAGGCGCTGCGGGCCGTGTTCGCCGAGACCCAGCAGGTGCAGGCGGTGCGGGAGGCGCCCGGGGGAGAGGAAGCGGCCCGCGAGCTGACCGAGGCGGTCCGCCGGGTACCGATGGCCCGCCGCTTCCACAACGACGCCGTACGGGCGGCCAGGGCGCTGCGCCGGCACCGCAAGGTCCGCTGGTTCCGCCTGGCGGGTCACGCCCCCTTCCCCTTGGCCTTCGAGATGGACGACGAGCCCCCCGTGGCACTGGTCGACAGGGCCGCCTGACCAGCACGTTCGTGCTATCAGGCCGGAAAAGGATCCACCGGCTTCTCATTGGCCCTTGCTGTGGCCTGGTCCACTCCCGTTTCCTCGGTGCTTGCAGTAACCCCTTTTTCACCGAGTGAGGTCACCCGTGTCCACTTCCGCAAACCAGGCTCCCGAGACCGGCACCGCGCGCGTGAAGCGCGGCATGGCCGAGCAGCTCAAGGGCGGCGTGATCATGGACGTCGTCACGCCGGAGCAGGCGAAGATCGCCGAGGACGCGGGCGCCGTCGCCGTCATGGCCCTCGAGCGGGTCCCCGCCGACATCCGCAAGGACGGCGGCGTGGCCCGGATGTCCGACCCGGACATGATCGAGGGCATCATCGACGCCGTCTCCATCCCGGTCATGGCCAAGTCCCGCATCGGCCACTTCGTCGAGGCCCAGGTCCTGCAGTCCCTCGGCGTCGACTACATCGACGAGTCCGAGGTCCTCACCCCGGCCGACGAGGTCAACCACTCCGACAAGTGGGCCTTCACGACCCCCTTCGTCTGTGGCGCCACCAACCTGGGCGAGGCCCTGCGCCGCATCGCCGAGGGCGCGGCCATGATCCGCTCCAAGGGCGAGGCCGGCACGGGCAACGTCGTCGAGGCCGTCCGTCACCTGCGCCAGATCAAGAACGAGATCGCCAAGCTGCGCGGCTTCGACAACAACGAGCTGTACGCCGCCGCCAAGGAGCTGCGCGCCCCGTACGAGCTGGTCAAGGAAGTCTCCGAGCTCGGCAAGCTCCCGGTGGTGCTGTTCTCCGCCGGTGGCGTGGCCACCCCGGCCGACGCCGCGCTGATGCGCCAGCTCGGCGCCGAGGGCGTCTTCGTCGGCTCCGGCATCTTCAAGTCCGGCGACCCGGCCAAGCGCGCCGCCGCCATCGTCAAGGCGACGACCTTCTACGACGACCCGAAGATCATCGCGGACGCGTCCCGCAACCTCGGCGAGGCCATGGTCGGCATCAACTGCGACACCCTCCCCGAGACCGAGCGCTACGCCAACCGCGGCTGGTAAGCACCCCCCAAGGACTGCACGTACATGACTGACGCACCCGTCATAGGCGTCCTGGCCCTCCAGGGCGACGTACGGGAGCACCTCATCGCCCTGGCCGCGGCCGACGCCGTGGCCAGGGCGGTGCGGCGCCCCGAAGAGCTCGCCGAGGTCGACGGCCTCGTCATCCCCGGCGGCGAGTCCACGACCATCTCCAAGCTGGCCATCCTGTTCGAAGTGATGGAGCCGCTACGCGCGCGCGTGCACGGCGGCATGCCCGTCTACGGCACCTGCGCCGGCATGATCATGCTCGCCGACAAGATCCTCGACCCGCGCTCGGGCCAGGAGACCGTCGGCGGCATCGACATGATCGTGCGCCGCAACGCCTTCGGACGGCAGAACGAGTCCTTCGAGGCGACGGTGGACGTCAGGGGTGTGGAGGGCGATCCTGTGGAGGGCGTCTTCATCCGCGCCCCCTGGGTCGAGTCCGTCGGCGCCGAGGCCGAGGTCCTCGCCGAGCACGACGGCCACATCGTCGCGGTCCGCCAGGGCAACGCACTGGCCACGTCGTTCCATCCGGAACTGACCGGCGACCACCGTGTGCACGGCCTGTTTGTCGACATGGTGCGCGCGAACCGGGCAGCGGAGTCCTTGTAGGATCTCTGGCGTTCGTTCATAGACGGGTTACGCGAAGGAGACAGGCAGATGTCCGGCCACTCTAAATGGGCCACGACGAAGCACAAGAAGGCCGTGATCGACGCCAAGCGCGGCAAGCTCTTCGCGAAGCTGATCAAGAACATCGAGGTCGCGGCGCGGATGGGCGGCGTCGACCTCGAGGGCAACCCGACGCTCTACGACGCCGTCCAGAAGGCCAAGAAGCAGTCGGTGCCGAACAAGAACATCGACTCCGCGATCAAGCGCGGCGGCGGTCTCGAGGCCGGTGGCGCCGACTACGAGACGATCATGTACGAGGGCTACGGCCCGAACGGCGTCGCGGTGCTCATCGAGTGCCTCACCGACAACCGCAACCGCGCCGCCTCCGACGTCCGCGTCGCCATGACCCGCAACGGCGGCAACATGGCCGACCCGGGCTCCGTGTCGTACATGTTCAGCCGCAAGGGCGTCGTCATCGTTCCCAAGGGCGAGCTGACCGAGGACGACGTCCTCGGTGCCGTCCTGGACGCGGGCGCCGAGGAGGTCAACGACCTCGGCGAGTCCTTCGAGGTCATCAGCGAGGCCACCGACCTGGTCGCGGTCCGCACCGCCCTCCAGGAGGCCGGCATCGACTACGACTCCGCCGACTCCAGCTTCGTGCCGTCCGTCCAGGTCGAGCTGGACGAGGAGGGCGCCAAGAAGATCTTCAAGCTGATCGACGCGCTCGAGGACAGCGACGACGTCCAGAACGTCTTCGCCAACTTCGACGTCAGCGACGAGATCATGGAGAAGGTCGACGCCTGAGCGCCGGAAGCCGGCAGAGACATCTGAGCTGCGACATGAGAACGGCCCACCGAAGTCCTCTTCGGTGGGCCGTTCTCATGTGTGGTCCTGCGTCAGGCGACCGTTCAGCCGTCGATGCTCTTGACGTCACCGGTGTGCTTCATGCTGCCCTTGCCGTCGGCCTTGACGGTGTCGGCCTTCATGTAGTCGACCTGGCCGTCCTTCCACCAGATGTTGATGGTGGCCTTGTGGTTGCAGATGTTGTGGTAGTAGACGGTGGTGGTCGAAATGCCGTCGCCCCACGAGTAGTTGAAGCAGCCGCTGCGGCCTTCGTGCTTCGCCTTGGTGGCCGCCTGCGCGGGAGTCGCCACGGCCACACCCGCCAGCAGGACGGACGCGGTCACGGCAGCAGCCTTCGCGATGTTGCGCATGGATCCCCGATTCTCTTGTGCAAGTGATCGACGCGAACCTTCAGTTCGCGACAACGCGGACGGTGGTCTGCCGTCCGCGACGCTCCGGAAGCTATAAGCGATCAAGTGTGCGAAGCAATGGAGAATGGCCCCAGCCGCTCCGCTTTCTCATGACGTGTCGGTCATGTCGGGGCACCGGCCCATGATCCTTTGCCTTCCCTTTGATCTTGCTCTGTGACCCGGCCCGCCCGACGCCGCGTTGTCAGTGCCGCCGGATAGCCTGGCTGCGCAGGATGGACAGGGACTGAACACGCAGACGAGGGAAGCGAAGGAGCCAGGTGCGCGTACTCGGTGTTGACCCCGGGCTGACCCGGTGCGGCGTCGGTGTCGTCGAGGGCGTCGCCGGACGTCCGTTGACGATGCGAGGCGTCGGCGTCGTCCGTACGCCCCCGGATGCGGACCTGGGCCACCGCCTCGTCGCCATCGAACAGGGCCTCGAAGCCTGGTTGGACGAGTACCAGCCCGAATTCGTCGCCGTGGAACGCGTGTTCAGCCAGCACAACGTCCGTACGGTGATGGGCACCGCCCAGGCCAGCGCGGTCGCACTCCTCTGCGCCGCCCGCCGTGGCATCCCCGTCGTGCTGCACACGCCCAGCGAGGTCAAGGCCGCCGTCACCGGCAGCGGCCGCGCCGACAAGGCACAGGTGGGCGCCATGGTCACCCGCCTGCTCCGGCTCGACGCACCACCCAAGCCTGCCGACGCCGCCGATGCCCTCGCCCTCGCCATCTGCCACATCTGGCGCGCACCCGCCCAGCAGCGCCTCCAGCAGGCAGTTGCCCAGAACCGGCTGCAACAGGCCGTCGCCCAGCACGCGGCGAAGACCTCCCACACAGCGCAGACCTCCCACGAAGCGAAGGCCGCGCACGCGGCGAACACTTCGCGCGCATCGAAAGGCCGTACCGCATGATCGCCTTTGTCAGCGGCCCGGTCGCCGCCCTCGCCCCCGACTCCGCGGTGGTCGAGGTGGGCGGCATCGGTATCGCCGTCCAGTGCACACCCAACACGCTCTCCGGGCTGCGCATGGGCCAGCAGACCAAGCTGGCCACCTCCCTCGTGGTCCGCGAGGACTCGCTGACCCTGTACGGCTTCGCGGACGACGACGAGCGCCAGGTCTTCGAACTGCTGCAGACCGCGAGCGGGGTCGGCCCGCGCCTGGCCCAGTCGATGCTGGCCGTGCACAGCCCGGACGCCCTGCGCCGCGCCGTCGCCACCAGTGACGAGAAGGCGCTCACCGCGGTCCCCGGCATCGGCAAGAAGGGCGCCCAGAAGCTGCTGCTCGAGCTGAAGGACCGCCTGGGAGAGCCGATCGGAGCGCCCGCTGTCGGCGCACCGGTCACCAGTGGCTGGCGCGACCAACTGCACGCCGCCCTGATCGGCCTCGGCTACGCCACCCGCGAGGCGGACGAGGCCGTCACCGCCGTGGCACCGCAGGCCGAGGCGGCCGAGGGCGCACCCCAGGTGGGCCAGTTGCTGCGGGCAGCCCTGCAGACCCTGAACAGAGCGCGCTGAAACAGCGGGATTCCCGAGAGGTCCGAAACGGCGCCTCGGGAATCCGGCACACGCTCTTCCGACGGCCCCGTCACCTCGTACGACGTACGACCCATCCGACCGCGACCCCCGAGGCACACTCCATGAACTGGGACGACACGACCGACACCTCCGCCGCCGAGCGGCTCGTCGGGGCGTCCGCCGACCGTGAGGACCAGGCCGTCGAGGCCGCCCTGCGCCCCAAGGACCTGGACGAGTTCATCGGTCAGGAGAAGGTCCGCGAGCAGCTCGACCTCGTCCTGCGCGCCGCACGCGCGCGTGGCGCCACCGCCGACCACGTACTGCTCTCCGGCGCCCCGGGCCTCGGCAAGACCACCCTCTCCATGATCATCGCAGCCGAGATGGGCGCCCCCATCCGCATCACGTCCGGTCCCGCCATCCAGCACGCCGGCGACCTCGCCGCGATCCTCTCCTCCCTCCAGGAGGGCGAGGTCCTCTTCCTCGACGAGATCCACCGCATGTCCCGGCCCGCCGAGGAGATGCTCTACATGGCGATGGAGGACTTCCGCGTCGACGTCATCGTCGGCAAGGGCCCCGGCGCCACCGCCATCCCGCTCGAACTCCCGCCGTTCACCCTGGTCGGCGCCACCACGCGCGCGGGTCTGCTGCCGCCCCCGCTGCGCGACCGCTTCGGCTTCACCGCGCACATGGAGTTCTACGAGCCGACCGAGCTGGAGCGCGTCATCCACCGCTCGGCCAACCTGCTCGACGTCGAGATCGAGGCCGACGGCGCCGCCGAGATCGCCGGCCGCTCCCGTGGCACGCCCCGCATCGCCAACCGCCTGCTGCGCCGCGTCCGCGACTACGCCCAGGTCAAGGCCGACGGGATCATCACCAGGGACATCGCAGGGGCCGCCCTTGCCGTCTACGAGGTCGACGCCCGAGGCCTCGACCGGCTCGACCGCGGCGTCCTTCAGGCCCTGCTGAAGCTGTTCGGCGGCGGCCCGGTCGGCCTGTCCACGCTCGCGGTCGCGGTGGGGGAGGAGCGCGAGACCGTCGAGGAGGTCGCCGAGCCCTTCCTCGTACGGGAGGGCCTGCTCGCCCGCACTCCGCGTGGTCGCGTCGCCACCCCCGCGGCATGGGCGCATCTCGGCCTCACGCCGCCCCGTTCACAAGCGGCGGGAAACGGACAACAGGATCTGTTCGGGGCGTGATGGCGCGGTGACGGCGAGGGCATTGGCCGGAGTAGGAACCCCGGTGCCATGCTGAGCGTTGTTCCATGCATGCGGACTCGCTTAGACTCCGCCGATGCCGCCTTTGTCGACGGCATACATACCCCCAACCATCAGGCCGCTCACCATCGCGGTCGTGTGAAGGAAGTACCGACCCGTGAGTCTCGTGACCCTCCTCCCGTTCATCGTGCTCATCGGGGCCATGTTCCTGATGACCCGGTCGGCCAAGAAGAAGCAGCAGCAGGCGGCCGACATGCGGAACCAAATGCAGCCCGGCAGCGGCGTCCGCACCATCGGGGGCATGTACGCGACTGTCAAGGAGGCCAATGAGGACACGGTCCTCCTCGACGCCGGCCCGGGCGTGGAGCTCCTCTTCGCCAAGAACGCGATCGGTGCCGTCCTCTCCGACGACGAGTACAACCGCATCGTGCACGGCATCGAGCACGACCTGAAGTCCGACGTCGTCCCGGACGACGCCTCCTCCCTCACCGAGACCGACGAGCCCGCCGCCGACGCTGCCGCCGCCTCCGACGACAAGCCTGTCGACCTCGGCAAGAAGGACGAGGCCGACGAGGCGTCCGACGACACCGCGGCCGCCGAGGCGAAGACGGACGTTGAGTCGAAGAAGACCGACGGCGAGTCCGACGCGAAGTAGCCATGTCCCGGGGGCGCGCGGGCCATGCCTGCGCGCCCCGGAACATGCCGATCTCGCATGGGATCCCGATACCAGTCATGGCCGCTTGCCCGCTGACCTGGCGCGATGCGGCCCGAGAGGGAGTACGAGAAGGTGGCAGCACCTAAGAAGGGCCGGAGCGCGAGCGCCCAGAGCAAGCCAGGGCGCTCGCTGGCCCTCATCCTGATCGCCATCGTGGGCCTCACCGGGGGGATGTTCGCCACGGGGCAGACCACCCCGCGTCTTGGCATCGACCTGGCCGGCGGCACGAGCATCACGCTGCGCGCGGTCACCGAGCCGGGCCAGGAATCCGCGATCAACAAGACCAACATGGACACCGCGGTCGAGATCATGAACCGCCGTGTCAATGGTCTTGGCGTCTCGGAGACCGAGGTTCAGACCCAGGGCACGAAGAACATCATCGTCAACATCCCCAAGGGCACCAACGCCAAGGAGGCCCGGGCCCAGGTCGGCACCACCGCGAAGCTGTACTTCCGCCCGGTGCTCACCACCGAGGTCTCCGGCGCCGCCGCGACGCCCAGCCCGTCGCCGAGCACCTCCGCGAGCCCCTCGGGCGGGGCGACCGACAAGGCGACCTCCTCGTCCTCCCCCTCGGCGACCTCCACCACGCAGGGCCGTGCGGTCACCGACGCCCTGAAGGCGGACGCGACGCCGTCCACGAGTGCCTCCACCAGCGCCTCCCCGTCCGCGAGCAGCGGCTCCGACGCGGCCACGAGCAAACTCCAAGCGCAGTACGCCGCGCTCAACTGCGTGAGCGAGAAAGCCCGCGCCGACGCCGGCAGGGGCGCCAAGCCCACCGATCCCACGGTGGCCTGCGGCAAGAACTCGTCCGACCAGTGGCAGAAGTACATCCTCGGCCCGGCCGAGGTCGACGGCACCGACGTCAAGAAGGCCAAGGCCGTCCTCAACACGCAGACCGGCGCCGGCTGGACCGTGACCATGGACTTCACGTCCGACGGCCGCAAGAAGTTCGGCGACATCACCGGCAAGCTGGCCAAGAACCAGCCGCCGCAGAACCAGTTCGCCATCGTCCTGGACGGCGACGTCGTCTCCGACCCGTCCGTCAACCAGGCCCTGACCGGCGGCAACGCGGAGATCTCCGGCAACTTCACCCAGGAGTCCGCCCAGAGCCTCGCCAACATGCTGTCGTACGGCGCCCTGCCGCTGACCTTCAAGGAGGACAGCGTCACCACGGTGACCGCCGCGCTCGGCGGTGAGCAGCTGCAGGCCGGTCTGATCGCCGGCGCGATCGGTCTCGCCCTGGTCGTCCTCTACCTGGTCCTCTACTACCGGGGTCTCGCGCTCGTCGCCGTCGCCTCGCTGCTGGTCTCGGCCGCCCTCACCTACGTGATCATGGCCCTGCTCGGCCCGGCCATCGGCTTCGCGCTGAACCTCCCGGCCGTCTGTGGTGCCATCGTCGCCATCGGCATCACAGCGGACTCGTTCATCGTGTACTTCGAACGCGTCCGCGACGAGATCCGCGAGGGCCGCTCGCTGCGCCCGGCCGTCGAGCGGGCCTGGCCGCGCGCCCGGCGCACCATCCTGGTCTCCGACTTCGTGTCGTTCCTGGCCGCCGCGGTGCTGTTCGTCGTCACCGTCGGCAAGGTCCAGGGCTTCGCGTTCACGCTCGGCCTGACCACCCTGCTCGACGTGGTCGTGGTGTTCCTGTTCACCAAGCCGCTGCTGACGATCCTGGCCCGCAGCAAGTTCTTCGGCAGCGGCCACAGCTGGTCCGGCCTCGATCCCAAGCGACTCGGTGCCCGGCCGCCGTTGCGCCGTACCCGCCGTCCCTCCGCCCCCGTCGAGACGAAGGAGGCGTGAGATGTCGAAGCTCGGCAACCTCGGCGCCCGACTGCACCGTGGCGAAGTCGGCTACGACTTCGTCGGCAACCGCAAGATCTGGTACGGCATCTCCATCCTGATCACCATCACGGCCATCGTCGGCCTGGCGGTGCGCGGCCTGAACATGGGCATCGAGTTCCAGGGCGGAGCGGTCTTCACCACCCCGGCGAAGACCGCCGCCTCGGTCTCCCAGGCGGAGAAGTACGCGGAAGAGGCGTCCGGCCACGACGCCATCGTCCAGAAGCTCGGCAACGGCAGCCTGCGCATCCAGGTCGCGGGCATCGACACCAACCAGGCCGACCGGGTCTCGACGGAGCTGGCCAAGGACCTGGGCGTCGCCGAGAAGGACGTCACCGGCGAGCTGGTCGGTCCCAGCTGGGGTGAGCAGATCGCCAACAAGGCCTGGCAGGGCCTCGCGATCTTCCTGGTCCTGGTGGTGATCTATCTGGCGATCGCGTTCGAGTGGCGCATGGCACTGGCCGCGTTCGTCGCCCTGATCCACGACATCACCATCACGGTCGGCATCTACGCCCTGGTCGGCTTCGAGGTCACACCGGGCACGGTGATC